>JAUNSC010000010.1 GCA_030539395.1 Eubacteriales bacterium | reverse complement strand
AACCTCATCCCTTATAATAACCTGAATACCATTTTCCTGCATTGTATCAATAAGTCCCTGGCAAAATTCCGGGCTGCCGTGCGAAATATTCTGCGGGTCAATCGTTATCACTATTACCTTGCAGCCTGCTTCCTGTCTTACTTTCACAAGATGAACAAAACGTTCAATCTTATCCATGGTAGTTCCATGGTTGGATACAATAATCTGTTTTTCGGATTCTATTCACATCCGCTATCTTTTCCAGCGAGCCACGATGTAACGCTGTAGCTTTCAATGCCTCCTTAAAAACTTCTCTATCAAACTTCCGTGTAGTTCCAAGAATATAGCTTACAAGAAGTTCGCCTGCTTGCAGGAGCGAACTTCGTAAGCTAACGGGCAGTTATGCTGCGAGTAATATATACATCGTAAAAATCTCCTGGTCTGGTAGAAAATATGCCACGGCTCAGAATCGTTTCAACTTTTTCTGCCATGACTGTTTCAATATTATATCCCTATAATGTAATTTTGACGTTTTCATCAAAAATACCGCCAAACTCATATTGCACAGTATATCGGGGACATCATCCTCTCGAACCATGCATAAAAATTCCCATCCATATTTTTCATAAAAACCTGTATGGTCAGTAATCAAATAGATTGGTGTTATCCCTTTGGATTTCATATCCTCTACGACCATATCAAATAAATGTCCTGCAATTCCTTTACATTTGTCCCCATCTAAGCAGAAATACCAACCATATTCTGTTTCATTATTAAGATAAGCCTCCATACATTCAAGATAGACTTCCTGTGATACTTTCCATTTACCCTGAAACCATGCGGCGGCTTGTTCTTTTAATTGAGGTCTTTGTCTTAAAGTTCTAAATGTGTACTCGCTCATATTTTTGTCTTCTTAAATTCCAATTACTTAACTCTAAAAACCAGAATTTGACTAAATCAACGTCATAATGCCAGCAATCAAAGCAGCAATCAATGGATAACCTATCATTGTTCCAAACCATTTTCTTATCACTACTTTTCTCGGAATATAGGGCAGCAAATCTTCTGTTCCTGGAATAAACCATGCTTTTGTTTTCCCAACCCAATACCAGTCGATAAAAAAACGATCAAACAATCCTGCACCCCATAAGATGATGGTCATCTGCCAAAAGCCATCCCAAAATCCTGTTGCCCCATTAATACCATAAACCATACGCGGTGGAAAAAACAAGATTGGCACAAATAACGCTATACACGTAATGATAAAGTTCTTTTTCAGTTTTTCCCTTGTAATATATCCTAATTCTATGACTCTTTCCTGCACATCTTCCTCATACAATACCACTAATCCAACAGGTCCATTCGCAATTCCAATCACACATACAATCAATAAAACAAAACACATTACAATACTTTCTATCAAAAGAAGCATTTCATCACCTCCACAATATGTATTTGTCTATCTCCTATATTTTGCTTCAATCTTGAGATACACAATCATCATTACGATAAGTAAAATTATTACCACAAATATTATAGGAATAAATAAAGGAGAATTTTGCTTTAAAAATAAAATAAGAATCCCAGCAATTTCAAGTACACCTGCCGCAGCAAACCATAATATAGACACTGCATTATTATAATGTTCTACATCTTCTACCATTGGCGGTTTCACAAAAGTAAAGAAACCTGCTGCTTTAGTCGATTTGCGACAACTAATTCCTATTCCTAAAAAGACAGCAGCAACTATACTCCATATAATAAATCCAATGACCATATACTTTACCTCCTACAAATACCAGGTTGAGTTACTCCTTGTTAGATTTGCTCTTTTTTATATTTGAACCAATAGCAAGTCCCAACATCATACCAATTGAAATACAAATCGGTAAAGCTGTTGTATCAATAAATCTTGTAATTATTGCACCTATTACTGAACCAGCTGCACCCTTTATTACTCAGTACCTTTCGTATCAGCAAATCCAAAGCATTCTCAAAATGCTCATCATCTTCTCTGCTTCTTTTTTTCGGTCCCTTCAGGTGATTTTTCTTCGTGGCTCTTCTGGCCTTTTTCGCCAGATGGCGTTCCATGAGCATCCGGTCTATATTCTCATTCGTGTACCATTTTCCAGACTGGTGAATCGCATAGGCACATTTTCCAAGCGCCATTGCCGCCACACCATAATCCTGAGTCACAACAATATCTCCTTTATGGTAAAGCCCGATCAGAGCATAATCCACCGCGTCTGCCCCGGCGCCGATAATCTTTACTTCACTGTAATCGGAAACCAGTACATGGTTGGTATCACATAGTAAAGTTACCGGAATACCATATTTTCTCGCAAGCTTTTCTACAATACCCACCACTGGACAGGCATCCGCATCAACATATATCCGCGTTCCGCACTCATTTACCTTTTCCATCTTTCTCCACTTCCGCCTGATAGATCTTCTCGGTATGCTCATCAAACAAAACCCATATAACCACATCCAGCTTATCCGGATGCTCCATAAGAAATTCCCTTACTGTCCTCACAGCGATCTGTGCCGCAAGCTGAACCGGGAAATGATATACCCCAGTGGCAATAGACGGAAACGCAATCGTCCGAATCCCATGTTCAACAGCCACCTGCAGAGAGTTTCTATAACAATTCACCAGCAGTTCCGGCTCTCCATGATTTCCGCCGTTCCATACAGGCCCGACCGTGTGGATCACGTATTTACAGGGCAGCATGTATGCCCCGGTGATTTTCGCCTCGCCGGTCCGGCACCCGTGAAGTGTCCGGCATTCTTCCAATAACTGTTTTCCTGCCGCCCTGTGGATTGCCCCGTCTACACCTCCACCGCCCAGCAGGCTCGTGTTCGCGGCATTGACAATCGCAGTGACCGTATCAACCTTTGTAATATCCCCTCTGACTGTTAACAGCATCTATTTTCTCCCTCTTTCCAATCCCGGTTTTCTCATCTTCAGCATGCTTACTTTCCTGCCCTGCTTTCTATCAACTCATAGCTCCTGTCAAGGAAATCCAAAATCTTTATTTCACCAACCGTTCCATCCAGAAGAATGGAGATCCAATTATTTTTATTCATATGGTATCCCGGAAGAAACCCCTGGACCTGACGCAGTGAACCAGCCGTTTCAAAATAAAGCATCCTTTCGTCATCTGCACTCCGATATGAAATACATATCACAGGAATCGCAGGAAAACTCATATTTCCCTTCTTCCGCCCCGGTCATTGACACCATACCGCCTCAGAATGGGCAAACCGTTCTTTCACCTGTTTTCATTCTCTCCATCTGTCTGATAAATCCCTGCGCATCCATTTTCCCGCCGCATTTTTCAATCCAGTCATTTCCAAGTGCCTTTTTTAATTTTCCGTCCTGATACTCTACTTCAATTTCCCGGCAAACGGAATACATTGTTATCTGTATCCCATTCCCATACAGCTTTCCTTATTCCCTTCCATGAATTATTATAGCAAAGATTCCTTAAAAATCATACAATAGTAACAGGTAACCCTTTGAAGTTGTCTCCAGGTTTTCTCCCATCTCACCCAAGTATAACATGTAATAAAAAGTAGAGAAAGCCTGCTTGTTTCACTTATGGTTGTGCCGCGCAATTTGCGGGGCATGGGAGTTTAGGGTTGATATATTTTTCAATACAGTTTTTATGGATATAATAACTATTTGCTTTAAACGTTTCTTCAGGCTTCTTGGGAACACGCAGGATGTGATTACTCTTCTCCGTTTTATAATGACGTTCTACTATGTTATACTCTTTATTCTGCGACTGATTGCAATGTCGGATTCCGTTTTCTGTTTTAAACACAAAGAAGGAGCCATTGCGCCACAGATGATTACTCATCCATTTTACAATGGCTCCGTACTATATATTCTCCCTCTAATTCAACCGCTCACAGATAAAATACGGTGAAACCGCCCCAAATTCAGCGTCATTCCATTCTCCACCGCCATTTTTTACAAAATGCGCATAATTTTCCGGCGCCTTATCCTCATTATTGGCGCCATTATTTGGCTGAGGATATGCCCAGTTTTTATAGGTACTCTCACTGCCGTTTATCCATTCCCATTTTTCTTCCTGCTTTTCATCAGAATATCCAAAATATGCCCGGTGACAATTCTGTTTTGTAACATACTGGTAAAGCGCTTTATTCTCATCCTCTGTCTCTATAACTGCAAGATGTCCTCCCATTTTTTCACAAAATTCTTCCATCTCAGAATAACTGTTAATCATTAAAATATTTCTGTCATAAATTGTATAAATATGTCCATCATAAACCAACGGCTCGCTTTCCAGTCCATGATTTACAGAACTTACATCAATCTCATCGTCCCATTCACAAATGAAATACGGCGAAACTTCTCCAAACTCTGCATCATTCCACTCTCCTCCGCCGTCCTTCACAAAGTGTGCATAATTTTCCGGTGCCTTGTCTTCATTATTGGCGCCATTATTTGGCTGCTTATACTCCCAGTTTTTATAAGTGCTCCCGCTCCCATTTACCCATTCCCACTTTTCTTCCTGATTTTCATCAGAATACCCGAAATATGCCCGGTGACAGTTTCTTCCCGAAACATACTGATAAACTGCCTGGTTTTCCTCTTTTGAATCCATTACCGCAAGGTGTCCTCCCAAATTCTCACAGAACGCTTCAGCTGCGGAATAATGATCAATCATTAAAAGATTCATGTTATAGATAAAATAGGTATGACCATCATAAATCATAAAATGTTCTGGTGTCATAATCAGTCCGGCATTTTCCTGTAAAGCTTCCACTGCTTCCGTTGATGTATATGAAACAGGCTTCTCTTCTATTATTTCATCCACAGTTTCTTCTACTGTTATTTCTTCGTCCTCCGTCGGTTCGATTGTGTAATGGCTTTTTTCAATATCGCTCCAGAAGAAAAACATAAATCGTGTTCTGGCGGCAACCGTAGCAGTAGTATCCAATCTGAACTTTCCTGTATATTTTTCTCCACTTGCCGGATTGCTACCGTCAACTGTATAGTATATCTTAAGATTGTCTTCTGATTTTAATTCAATTTCCACTGCTCCATTTCGCGGAATCTCATTGTTTAAGGGATAGATTTCCGGAGAGGGAACATCCATGGCAAACCATGCAAATATTCCTGTCACAAGTCCGGAAATCATCATTATAAAATCTAAAAAATTAGATTTAATAACAAGTAATATTATCGAAACAATAAACAAAGCCACGCCTACACAAAAAAGTGTAAACATAAACCAGATATTTCCCATATATGTATTCTCCTGCGTACTTTTCAGTTTGTCCAATAACATCCGCTGACTTTTGGCAAATTATATATTTTTTATTAATCTAACTCCTTTTTTATTATTTGTCAACTCAAACTTTTCCACTTAAACATTTGATTTCTCTAATACCCCAAAATCTGATTGCTTCTTTATTCCCGATGCGCCTGCTGTGCACAATGGTTCCGCCACAGTCTCACAGGCCCAATGCACAGCGGCAGCAGAAACGTTGATGTCATAGGGCCACTTGCCACACCGCCGGAGTCAAATGCAATACTCTTCCATTTAACACAAAAACAGCACCGGAAATTTTAATCCGGTGCCGTTCGTATGTATTCATTTATATTAGTGAGTGCTCAGATATTTTTCGATATCATTCATTGCATCCTCTTCATCAGTGCCATTGGCCTCTACCATTACCTTTTCCCCGGTTTCAAGACCAAGTGTCATCATTCCCATAATACTCTTTGCATTCACACGTTTTCCTTCTACTTCTACGTGAATCTGGCTTTCGTACTGGCTGGCTACCTGTACCAGAAGTGCAACCGGCCTGGCTTCCAGACCACTCGGAATCTGAATCGTAATAGGTTTTTTAATCATAATTGTCTCTCCTCCTTATCATTTCTCAGTTCACTGGCGATTTCACTTAATTTTCTCAGGCGATGATTTACACCCGATTTACTCACCTGAGGTGTCAGCATCATCCCGAGTTCTTTCAAAGACGCCTCCGGATTTGCCAGCCGTACCTCAGCCATCTGTGCCAGTGCTTCTGAAAAATCATCAAAACCTTTTGTATCGCGGATATATTTTATATCCTCGATCTGCTTTACTGCCGCACTCACTGTCTTATTGATATTGGCGGTTTCACAATTCACCTTACGGTTCACTGTATTCCTCATGTCCTTTAAAATGCGGATATTTTCCAATTCCATCAAAGACGAATGTGCCTCCATGATATTCAGCACATCCACAATCTGATCGCCCTCTTTTAAATATACCACATAATACTTTTTACGCAGTATAATTTTGGCATCCAGATAAAATGCTTTCAGTATCGCCTGAATCTGTTCAGCCTTCGCCTGCGTTGTACACGCAAATTCAAGATGATAGAATTTTCTGGGATCACTAATGGAGCCTGTTACCAGAAAAGCCCCTCTCAAAAATGCCCTTTTACAGCAGATTCGCTGTACAACCAGGCTATCCGACATCCGCTGCCCGTCTTCAATGTCCAAATAGCTCTCCCTGTTATCCTGCAAAAGCTTTACTGCCTGCAGAATACGGATTGCATCTTCATGTTTCAATACCCATACCGTATAGATACGCGATTTTCTCCGTCCCATATTTTGTCGGATAGTTAGCTCAACTCTTATATTAAATGTTTTTTTCAATAATGTAAAGTACTTTCTTGCTACAGAAAGATTTTCCGTCTGAATTTTCAGACAAAACCTGTCATTTTCCGACACAGAAACACCACCGCACATACTGAGTATCGCTGCTGTTTCTGCCAGCCGGCAATGCCTTGCCCCAGGCTTCTGCCTGGAAAGTTCTTCTTTTATATCACCGGAAAAGGACATATTTTCTGCCTCCGTGCCATTTCTACCTCATAATGTCTCGATGTTCTATTTTGATATTATACTCTGATTCTTTTTTCATCCGCTCACAAAGCTTATTGGCAATCGTCACAGAACGATGCTTTCCGCCCGTGCATCCCACACCGATTACAAGACTGTTTTTTCCTTCCGTAATATAATTAGGAATAAGAAACTGTATCATATCCTCCAGCTTATCGAGAAATTCTTTTGCCTGTCCGCAGGCCATGACGTACTCCTGAACAGGCATATCATTTCCTGTCTGCCGTTTCAATTCTTCCACGTAATACGGATTCGGGAGAAATCTCACATCAAATACCAGATCGGCATCTGTCGGTATACCATGCTTAAAACCGAAAGAGAGAATCGTAACTACCATGTTCCGGAATGTCTTTTCCTGCACAAAAATCTGATTCAGGTTCTGATTCAGTTCCCGTATCAAAAGCTGACTTGTATCAATAATATAATCTGCTGTTTTCTTCAGGAAAGCAAGCTGTTTTCTTTCCTCTGCAATTCCTTTGTCAATTCTCTGATCGCCTGTCATTGGATGAACACGACGCGTTTCTTTATATCGTTTAATCAGAGTTTCATCCGAAGCATCCATAAACAAAATTTCATAATGAAAGCCACTCTCCTTCATCTGCTTCAGATATGTTCCTGTATCTTTCAGTTTTCCATTACGTATATCGATTGCTACGGCTGCTTTGGTAATCTCTGTGTTTTGCGCAAGCATCAGCTCTGCAAATGTAGGAAGAAGAGGAACAGGCAGATTATCTACACAATAATAGCCTATATCCTCCAAAATTTTCAGTGCACTGGCTTTTCCTGCTCCTGACATTCCCGTAACAATAATAAGCTCCATCTCTCACTTTTCCCTTCCTTTGTACATTCATCCTGTCACATACCTTATCGCACAAAATCCGCCTGTGCGAAGCATTCAGCTTCAGAAGGCCAAACAGGTATATTTTAGAACTTACCCAGAAATTTTACTTCTGTCTCAAGATGCACGTCAAATTTTTCATAGACGATCCTTTGCACTTCTTTTATCAGATTTATCACGTCTTCTGCCGTTGCATCTCCCTTATTGATCACAAAACCGCAATGTTTCTCTGAAACCTGGGCACCACCTGCAGAAAATCCTCTGAGGCCTGCATCCATGATCAGCTTTCCGGCAAAATACCCTTCCGGACGCTTAAAAGTACTTCCTGCACTCGGATATTCAAGAGGCTGCTTTGACACACGCTGATTTTTCAATTCTTCCATACGGCCCCGTATTTTATCCTCATTTCCCGCCGCAAGTCCGAATACCGCTTCCACTACCACATAACCTTTTTTCGATATGATACTGGTACGATACCCCAGCTCCAGCTCCTCATTTTTAAGAACAAGGAACTCTCCATTCTCATCAAGAACGGTTACCTCCAACAGGATATCTTTCATTTCTCCGCCGTAAGCTCCCGCATTCATAACAACAGCGCCGCCCACAGTTCCCGGGATTCCTGCTGCGAACTCATATCCTGCAAGAGATGCTTCCAATGCTCTGTGTGCAACCACCGAATTGGATGCCCCGGCCTGCGCTCTCACACAATTTCCTTCTATATTAATGTCATTGTAATTCTTGTACAGCTGAATTACCGCTCCCCGCACTCCGTCATCTGAAACCAGAAGATTACTTCCGTTTCCAAGAATAAACCAGGGCACATTCTCTCTTTTACAAACCGAAATAACAGCTGCCAGTTCTTCTTTTGTATGGGGCAGGACAAAATAATCCGCCGGTCCGCCAATGCGAAAAGTAGTATGCTTTTTCATCGGCTCCCCAATCAACACATTTTCAGTACCCGCTATTTCACACAGCTTGTTGTATATTGCCTGTTCCATTCTCTATTTCCTTTCAATTATTCCGCTTTTTTGGATACTCTCCACTACTTCCAGAAGTTTTTCCTCCGGCATTACAAGAGCAAACCGGACATATCCTTCTCCCAGAGAACCAAAACTGCTTCCCGGTACACAGATAACCCCTGAACGTTCCATTAACTCCATACAAAATTCTTCTGAATTTGTATATCCCTCCGGCAGCGGTGCCCACACAAACATTGTCCCCGCGCTGTCTTCCACCTGCCATCCTATACTGCGCAGTCCACCGCAAAGCGCCCTGCTTCTTTTCTCGTATTTTCTGCACTGTTCTTCCACACACTCAAAAGGCCCTGTCAATGCTGCAATTGCTCCATACTGTACCGGAAGGAACACGCCATAATCAATCTGCGTGCGGATCGCCCTGAACTTTTCTATCACCTGATGGTTCCCGATACAAAACGACATTCGGGCTCCTGTATAATTGAAAGATTTTGAGAGAGAGTAAAACTCTACTCCCACCTCTTTTGCTCCCTCATACTGAAGGAAGGACCCGCCTTTCTTTCCACCGAAAATAATATCCGAATAGGCATTGTCATGTAAAATAACAATCTCATATTTCCTGGCAAAAGCAATCAGTTCCCGGTAAAAATCATCGTTCGCCACAGCACACACCGGATTGGCCGGATAATTCACTACCATAAATTTTGCTGCTCTCGCTGTTTCCTCCGGGATATCTGCCAGCAAAGGCAAAAATCCATTTTCTTCATACAACGGGTATTCCACTGTCCTGGCATCACACAATTCCGGACCAATCTTAAAAATGGGATATCCCGGATTCGGAACCAGTACGACATCTCCCGGATCACAAAGCGCCCATGCAAAATGAGCCATCCCCTCCTGAGACCCGTTTACAGACATAATTTCCTCTGCATCCAGAGATACTCCAAACCGTTTCTGATAAAAGTTCTGAACCGCTTCCACAAGAGGGGGAATATCAACCAGAGAGTATTTGAAATTGTCCGGATACTTTGCAGCTTCCGATACTGCCGTTCTGATATGTTCCGGAGTCTCAAAATCCGGTGTTCCTACTGAAAGATTATAGATCGTTTTTCCCTGTTTCAGCAATTCTTCTTTTTTTGTATTTAAAACGGCAAAAATGCCGGCATCAAACATATTAACCTTCTCTGAGAACCTGATGTTCATGATGCTTTTCCTCCGCTTTTTTCTTCATTATCCGTGCTTCCACATAACAGCTGATTATAAAAAGGGCTACACTGATCAACGACAGTGCACTTCCAAGCCACAAACCTGCCGGTGTAAATACCATGGAAATCTCATGATCCCCTTCTCCCAGATCAATTCCGGTCAATGCTTCTCCCACACTGTACGTTTCTGTATCCACTCCGTCGACTTTTACCTTCCAGCCCTTGTCATATGGAATCGTCATAAGAAGTGTTCCCGCCTCATCCACGTGGATCGTTCCGGATACTTTGTTCCCCTCTTCCTTTACATTTTCCAGCTGATTGGCGGCAAGTTTATCATGCACAGCCTGATATTCTTCATCTGTACAGGTATATACCCGCACCGGAACCGGCTCCGCATTATTTTCTTTATAGGTAATTGTAATGTTTGCTTTGCTCTCTTCGCCTTCCTCTGTTACCAGACCAAGATTAAACACATTTTTTGTATAATTATTAATGGTCTTCTCAAACTGTGGTGTCTTGATAGTCAGACTCTTTACATTCTCTGTAAACTCAATGTAAGTCTGTTCTCCCGGATGAAGCCGGATAATATAAGTCGGCCCTTCTTCCAGAGAATAAGCTTCCCGCAGCGTATAGAAAAAGGGTTCTCCCGTGGCCAGTTCCGCAAAATCATCCTGCACTTTCATTGCCGTTCTGTCATTAATATCCCATTCCTTTATATTGGAAGAAACCATAAATCCAAGAGAAAGCGCACCATCATTATAGAACAGCTTTAACGGATCTTCATCATCGACTTTTTCCATCTGATAGAGATAATCGCCCGATGCATGTTTTGAGACTACATAACGGATTCCAAACACATCATTAAACAATTTTGTGACACCATTATAACCATTTTTATTCGTCCTTGCCTCCATACCTATACTGCGGCACAGATCCACAGTTGCCGCCGGCATAGTTGATGAAAACATAACCAGACCATTTGCTCCCATAAACATATTTTCATTTCGCATGCGCTGACTGTCAATCTCACTTCGGAAAAATTCTTCGCTGCCTTCCTGCCTGGGCATCAATGCCTGAAATGCTTTCTGTTCATCCACATAAGTGCTTCTTCCCACTGTACCGTTCAGACATATCCCGTATACGCCTGTCACCGCCATCTCAAGAGACATCATTCCAAACAAAATCAGTTTCACTTTCGGATACCACTTTTTCAAACAACGAATGCTCATCAGCAAAATTCCATATACTGCCAGCAAAGCCAGAGTAGTTACATATACGTACCACTCCCTCTCACCAATGTTCTTCTGCAGACAAAAAGCCACAAATGCCATGGGAATGATCCAGGATAAGAGAAGTCTCCAGGGATGCTGCTTCCGAATATCCCGCAGTGCGTCAAATCCCATCACAAGTAAGATGCCTGTATATAGGAACGCAAACCGGTTAGGCAGTCCATTCTGTATATGAAATCCATGCCAGATATAGTTCAGCATATTGAAATTCATGCTTAAAAGGAACATACCTGCCAACACCACTTTTGACAGTCTTTCTTTAAACTGCAGTTCCTGATCCAGAATATACAGAATGACCAGAATCAAAATGATCACACCGCAGTAAATATTTACTCCCGATTGATTGTCGTAAATATTGATCGGTTCAACAAGCGCAAAATGGCCTGAGAGCTGAGCAAGTGTATTTGTATAAAACTTAACTTTTGTCGGAAAACTGTTATTTGCCGACTCTGTAATTCCCAGATTCATATATGCCGGAACCAGCAAAATGGCAGCCATTCCTCCGCTAAGAAGGGCATACCAGGCAAATCGAAGCCCCGATTTGATAAATTTTCGGATTACAAATCTTTTCGCTGCAATCCACTGTGCCAGAAAATACAGGCAGGAAAACAGGCACAGCATGTATCCGATATAATAATTGCAGTACAGTCCGTAAAACAAGGATCCCGCAAATAATTTTCCGCTCTTTCCCTGAGTAATCCGCTCAATCCCCTTCATCACAAGAGGGAGCACCATCACACTGTCCAGCCACATAATATTGAAATAATACCCTATCATAAAAGAGCTCAGAGCATACATGCAGGCAAAGGGAATCGGCATATAGTCACTTCCCTTATTTCTGTCTGAAAGATACCACGCAAAAAACATACCCGAAAGACTGATCTTAAGCAGAATCAGATATGCCATAAAATCCATCACATGGTCCATGGATACCAGCGACATCAGAAAATTGAAAGGACTGGCCAGATAATAAGCAATCGTTGCCCACATATTATAGCCCAGGCCGCCTCCAAAAGAATATAAAAGAGATTCGCTGTTTGCCAGTTTCTGATGAAAGTCTGTAAAAAATGGAAGATACTGATGAAGTGAATCAATAATCAGCACTCCGTGATCGCCAAAAGGGTATACCCCATTTACAATGTAGGCAATAAACATTGTCACAGCCGGTATTGCAAATGATATTCCGATACATCTCTTTTTTCTAAGCTGGGCCTTCCGCTCTTTTTCTGTCATATACACGTGACAGTCTCTGGCGCTGAATACAATCAATTTACTGAAAATGAAATTCAGCACAAGAACCACCACCTGCATCAGCAGTTTAGACCACATATCAGGAATACTCCAAACGCAGCTCAAAAGCATCGTACCAAAAGTTTCCACAAACATGGTGATAAGCCTCATGCCTGTAAAACTGCCAAATTCCTTCAACAATTCCCGGATATTATTCTTTTTGCTTTCAAACACAAACAGCTTATTGACCACATATGCAAATAATATGGACAATAAGATAGAAATAAAGCTGGCTTTCAGAATATCGACATCCAACAGATAGCGAAGAAAGCCATAACTTACCAGATTCACCAAAGTCGTACATCCGCCAAAGAAAATGTAACGGAAAATCTGTCTCTGATATATTTTTTTTATTAAATTAAACATTTCTATACTCCTTGTTCCTTACCGGACTATTCTTCTTCTAAGAGAATGCTGTCCAGGCAGAACGAATAAATCAGTTTTTCCTTTACCGGAAGGCCAGTCAGCCTTTCCAGTGCCTTTTTATAACATTCTAATTGTACTCCATATTTTCGATAGAGGGAAGATGCATCTTTCATTTTTACATAATCTGTTTTGTAATCCAGAAGCACAATCTCTCCATCTTCTATAAAATATGCATCAATAATTCCCTGAATCAGCACCTTCTGCTGCGGATTCCATTCTTTTCTGATGTTATCCGCCGGCACATCTAACACAAACTGCCGTTCACGGAACAAATTGCCCTTTGAATCCGCCTCAGCCATCCGCTTTGCAAGAGATGTACTGAAAAAAGCCTCCATTTTTTTCATATCAATCAGTGATATTTCTTCTTTTGAAAGATATCCCTGTTGTAACATACGCTCTTTCTCCAGGGCAAAGGCCTGCTCTCTCCTGCTGCCGTCTGATTTGTTTCCAAACAGCGTAAAGTCCACACACTCCATCCATCTGTGATAAACAGTTCCCCTTGCTGCACCCGAAACAGTATGTTCTTCCTGCAAAAACTCTGGTATTAAAGGCACAGGCTGAGCTTCCTCATATAAAGAAAAAATTCCTTCTTCTTTCTCCTGGGCGGACATTTTTTTCAGCTCAGAAACGCTGACCTTTCCGGGTATTTCGGCATCTTTTTCATATGCGTAGCCAAAAGACAGTTTTTCCTCCAGCTCAGCTGCGATCTTCTCATCAATCACCTGATGCACAGGAAATTCCAGCAGTTGTTTTTCTGTATACAGATAATTTTCCTGCCGTGCCATCTCCTGCTCCACCAGTCTCTCCGGCCAGACAATACGCACATTCACAAATATTTCTCTGTCATAAAGAGGATGATTTCTATTCTGAACAATCTCAAACGTATCCAGTATTTCTGTAAAGCATTTATTTCTCATAAGCGCAGGAATTACCCAATCCCAGTATGTGGATGCATGGGTCCTCTGAATAAATGGCAGCACCTTTTCTTCTCTGCCGCACACATTAGCCCATTTTCTTATTTTATCTTCTGTTTTGGAAATCGTACCGGTAAGAACCAGTTTTTCTTTTGCACGCGTAAAAGCTACATAAAGAACCCTGAGTTCCTCACCCAGACTTTCCAGATGAGTCTCTTTTTTCATTATTTCCTTCAGAAGAGTCCTGCTCTTTGTACGCAGTTCCAGATTCACATAATCACAGCCGATTCCAAGTTCTGCATGAGAAAGCACTGTGCTTCTGGCGTCTGACTGATTCATCATCTTCCCCATTCCGCACACAAAAACCACCGGAAATTCCAGTCCTTTGCTTTTATGAATGCTCATGATACGCACGGCATTCTCCTGTCCGCCAACGTTTGCCTCTCCATAATCAACATCATATTTATGCAGATTTTCTATATATCGGACAAAATTATAAAGCCCCCGGTAGCTTCCCTGCTCATAGGCAATTGCCTTTTCTACCAGCATATCCAGATTCGCTTTTCTCTGGCTCCCTCCCGGCATCGCTGCTGCATAATTCCCATAACCGGTGCGCTCTAAAATATACATTAAAAGTTCATGTATGGGAACATCGTTTGCCATCACCCGGAATTCCCTCAGCATTTCGAAAAAATCTGTCAGTTTCTCCTCTTCCATACAGGCCATAGAAAATGATCTGTCCGGATGACGGCTTCTGATATCTGCCATTTCTTTTCCGGAAAGTCCCACAACAGGCGAACGAAGTACTGCCGCCATTGGAATATCCTGAAGCGGATTGTCTATCAGCTTAAGCAGTGACAGTACCGTCTGTATCTCCGCCGTTGAAAAATAGCCTGTCCTTGAACCTGTGCTGGCCGGAATGCCCAAATCTGTCATCATTTTACTGAATACTTCCGCCCATCCCTGGACGGTTCTTAACAAAACCACAATATCACCATACTGTATTGTTCTGTATTTCCTGCGTTCTTTATCCCAGATTCGCTCTTTTCCGACCATTTCCCTTATGCGGCCGGCCGTCATCCTTGCTTCTGCTTCCCGGTCTGATTCTTCCGCACTTTCCGTCCCTTCCTGTGCAGATAAATCCAGCATTAATACTTCCGTATCCCGGAAATCCGGATCATCTCCGGTCTCAAACTCTGCTCCGGGATAAAGAGCCGCCGCTTCGTCATACTGTATATTTCCAAGCCGCTCTTCCATAATCTGTTCAAATATGAAATTAACCCCATCCAGCACCTCATGACGGCTTCTGAAATTGCGGTGCAGGTCAATACGTCTGCAATCTCCTTCTTCCACTGAATAGGTGTGATATTTCTCCATAAAAAGTTCCGGCCGGGCAAGGCGGAAACGGTAAATGCTCTGCTTTACATCTCCAACCATAAATGTATTGTGACGTCCTTCCCTCATTCCGGAAACACTTCCAAGTATCAGTTCCTGCACAAAATTACTGTCCTGATACTCATCAATCATAATTTCTTCATAACGGGCAGCCAGATCTTGAGCCACCTGACTTTGTTTCTCTTTTTCCCCTTCATTGTTCACAAGAATCTTCAGCGCAAAATGTTCCATATCATTAAAATCCATCAGATTCTTTTTCTGCTTTTCTTCCAGATAACGTCTGGAAAACTCATCAGTCAGCCTGGTCAGTTCTTCCACAACCGGAAGGCATTCTTTCATCTGCCGTATCACACTGTCTGCCGGTGCAAAATAGAAATTTTCCCGCAGATCCCCCACGGTTTTCTTATATTCTTCACGGATTGCTTTTATCCGCTCTTTTTTTTCCTCTGATACAGTTTTGTCTTTTTTAACTGAAAGTCTCGTCCAGCCGGGCAGCCGGCTAAAACACCCACTCTGCTCAGAATAAGTTGCGGCTGATAAAATTTCTTCTATCGCCGCCATGTCTGCCTGAAGTGCATCCTCATAAAACCATGGTCCATCTTCTTCTGCAGCAATATTTATGGCTTCCTCTATCTGCTGTTTTACGTCCTGCAATGCGGCTCTGACAAACTCAGTCAGACTTTTTATCCAATCTGACGCATTTAGTTCCTCCGCTGAACTGATATCATACGTCTGCCTGCACTGTATAAGCCATTTTTCCGGCCACGGAAAACTCTGAGAAAAGCTGTACAGCGATAATACAATATCCACCAGTGCCCCGTCATCCCTTCCGGGAGCCATGGACTCAGTCATTTTCAGGAATTCCTCTGATTGCTCTGCATATTTTTCTTCTAAAAGATCCTTTAATACATCATTTTGCAGAAGCTTCTGTTCTCCTTCGTCTGCGATCCGCATGGACGGATCTAAATCTATCGTATGAAAATAATTTCGAATAACATACTGGCAGAAACTGTGAATTGTAGTTATCTGTGCATTTGACAAAAGAGCTGTCTGTCTCTGTAAATGATCCAAAAGCCACTCCGGGTTGTCTTCTGACTGTTCCAGTTCTTCTATTTTCTCTTCAATTGCCTCTCTGATCCGGTCACGCATTTCTCCCGCAGCCGCGTTTGTAAAAGTAACGATCAAAAGGCGGTCAATATCCACAGGATGTCTTTGGTCCATGATCATGGACAGTATACGTTCCACCAGCACAGCTGTTTTTCCTGAACCTGCTGCAGCAGAAACCAGCATATTACAGCCCCGCATTTCTATTACCTGAAGTTGTTCCTTTGTCCAGTTTACTCCCATGCACTGTCCTCTTCCATCTTCTTCCAGATTTCCTCTGCTTTATATTCTTTCAACCGGTTAACTCCGGTTCCGGGAATTTTCCCATCCAGGGCACATACTGCCCTGTAAATACAGTAATCGCATCCGGTTTGCTGTTTTCTCTGGTAAGGTACCGGTGCGATCTCGCCATCCATAATCCTTGACCCAATCTCTTTCAATTTCTCATGAACAAGCTCTGACATTTGTCCAAAACGTTCCTTTGAAATTGCTCTGGATAATTTTGAAAGGGAACCGTCTTTGTTTAAAGTCACCGGTATCACATCCGAAGTTTTTGTAAACCCTCTGTCCATTTCTGAAAAGACCTCCTGATCCATGTTCACCAGGCCGTCCGGACGGAGCTGCTTAAGCAATTGCTTTTCTATCTCTTCAGGTGTGGATACCCCTTCCATATCCAGCAATGGATCTTTCATATGATAGTAAAAAATACCTGCCGGTATGATCTCTTTATCCGGATGCAGCCTTTTTTCCAGTTCCAGAGCCGCATTCAGATACACCACTAACTGGAGCTGCAAACCATGGTAAAGGGCTACAAGATCAAAGGAAGTGTTTCCTGATTTATAATCAATTACTTTCACATAAACCTGTTTGTCTTTCTCACAGACATCAATACGGTCTATCCTTCCGCGCAGACGCATTCTTTCTTCTTCTGTTAATGCAATGTTCACTGCTTCCAGTTCCCGGGCCTGCGAAAACGATACTTCAAACCCATCGGGGTAAAAATGTCCGGCCGAAATCTGCCGGTGGAGAGCCCAGACTGTGCGGTGCATAATACGTTTCATGCGCCGGATAAGATATTCATTTCTCGCACTGTCCCGCAAAATCTGCTGTCCATAGTTTTCGGCAACTTCTTCCACACATTGCTCTATCAACTCATTACTCTCTTCTTCTGAAATCGTGAACCAGTCATAGCCGTTCTCTTTTATTTTTTCAGAATACCGCTCAATTGCGTTGTGAAAAACATTTCCCATGTCAACCGGACGGAACTCGTATTCTTCCCGTTCCTCCAGTTTCAGTCCATATTGCAGAAAATGAGCAAACGCGCAGGATGCAAATTTCTCCAGACGGCTTACACTGCCCGCAAGCATTTCTCCATATAATCTTCTGGCTGCTTCTTTTCCGATTCCCCTGCCATCAAAAGTCATAAAAGCGGCTTTAACCAGCTTTTCCACCTTTTCTCTTTCTGTATCCTGTTCCAGATACCACCGGTAAAGTTCCAGCCACTGGCCATCAGGATTCTCCTCTCTCACTTTCTGCAAACCTTCCACAAGATAACTCAGGCCATTTTGCGGCGTGAAAATACGGTCTGTAAAAGAGGTATATACATCCTCTTCTGTAACCTCCATATTGGGAAACAGTCTCTGCACAGAACGTATCACATAAGACGGACGCATGAGTGTTCCGTCCGTAGATGCCTTGCTAAAGGAAAGATGGAGGTACTCCCGCGGTTTTGTCAGATTCAGATAAAGATAGAATTTTTGAATATAACTGTTTTGCCTTGCTGTGGGTGCAAGCTCAATACCTGACTTTTCCAGTAACTCTCTTTCTATATCCGAAAGAAGTCCCCCACCGTTACCGCCGGAAGGAACCCATCCATCATTAAGCCCCAGAAAAATCAGCACTTTAATATCACTGAGGCGGCTTCTTTCAAGATCTCCTACCTGAATCCGGTCATTGCTGGCAGGAATCAATCCCACACGTGCTTCTTCAAACCCGGCTTCCAAAAGCTGTGTATACTCCTGCAGGCTTATTTTTTCTTCTCCCAACAGCTGAACCAGCTTATCCAAAAGCCCCATCACGATTCCATAAATACCGGCATATTCCTTTTGCAGCTCCGGCTTTCCTGCCTTTCGGAACATTTCTTCCTTCACCGCCATCTGCCGCTGAATTTCATAAAAAACAATAAGTTCGTACAAAACTTTCGTTTTTTCCGCTACCGTAGTTCGGGATGACTTCAAACAACCCACCACCGGATGAAGCGGTTCCATAATCTGCTTTCGCAGTTCCTCACACAGCTCTGCTTTCTCAGGAGGAATACTGTCCGGAATTTTTGTAAACTCCTCCGACCAGGAAGAAAATCCCCGCACACCTGCGGCAAGAACATAATTCTCCAGAATATCCAAATGTTCCATCTCTATTGCGCACAAATTTGTACGCAGATAGCGGAAGACAGCCGTACATGTAAAATTCTGCGAAATCATATCTAACAGCGCCCTTACAAATTCAATAAACGGATTCGAAAAAACGCTCCGGTTACTGTCCATAAAGCATGGAATCTGATATTCCTGAAAAATTTTCGGAATATAACTGTTATATGAAGGCAAATCCCCTACAATCACCGCTATATCCTGATAACGGTATCCTTTCATAATATAGCGCCGTATAGTTCTGGCCGCAAAATGAGCCTCCTGCACCGGATTTGCCGCTGTATGCAAAAAAATACTCTCCTGTTCATTTTCTGCCCGGGATATCCTTCCGCGAAATAAATGTTCCTCCAGAAATCCCAACTGCCTGCTGTTTTTGAACCGGGGCATTTCTTTCCACTGCATGATCACCGGCGGCAGAATTTCACACCCTGACTGCCTTGCCAGACCCGTTAATGAATGAATCGTCTTTTTACTGAGATAAAATAACTCATGTTCTCCCCGGATTCGGTAAAAGTCTTCTTTTGCGTCAATCGTGACTGTGACCAGCACCTGTCCTGCAAGCTGCAGAAGTTCCCTTAAAAGTTTTTGCTGGATCGGTGTAAATCCGGTAAATCCATCTATTGCTACGATGCTGTCTTTTAATAACTCTGACCGTGACACAACCTGACACAAAGCTTCCAGTGTTTCTTCTGCCGTAATATATTTTCCTTCCAGTTCTTCCTGGAATCCTTCATATATGATATCGATATCCTGCAGTTTATAGTAAAGCGATGGTCTGTCTTTCGAAAAAGTCTGCAATTGTTCCATCTTATCTGCGTCAATATCATACTGTGTCAGTTCGGATATCAGAGATTTCATCTCCAGCAAATAGCCCTGCTTTTTCAGATTTCCTTTCAGGATTTTCAGCTGGTTCTGCTTTTTCATGACTGTCCGACGCAAAAGGAGCGTTTTTCCTGTCTCCTCCAGAACAGTCCTCCTGTCGGCCCCCACTTCCTCAAAAATGCGGTGGGCAAGACGTTGAAAGCTTAAAATATCAATATTCAGCAAACCTCTTTGGGGGTGCATTGCCACCAGCTTACGCTGTGTCTGCATGGTAAACTGCTCCGGCACAATCACCAGAAAATTCTTTTCCGGTGACTGTATCGAAGCTTCTATGATCTGCTTATACAATTGATATGATTTCCCGCTTCCGGAGTTACCTAATATAAGCTGAAGGGACATTCTCCGCTCCTCTCAATATCAATATCTGTTGTTCAGGAAAGCTGTGCCAGTCTTTCCTTAACCTGATTCATCATGTCTGTATATTTTACCAGCTTGCCCTTCTCCTCTTCAATTTTAGCAGCCGGTGCTTTGCTGACAAACTTCTCGTTGCTGAGCATACCATTTACTCTTGCAAGTTCTTTTGTCAGACGCTCTTCTTCTTTTTTCAGACGTTCGATTTCTTTCTCAATATCTACCAGTTCTGCAAACGGCATATAAATTACCGCTTCATGGATTACCGCGGATACCGCATCATCTCCGATGTCATTCTTGTCCGCCTTGATTTCAACTTCACTTGCATATCCCAGTGTGGCAAAGAATACTCTTCCGTCTTCAAAGATCTTGCGTACGGAATCTTTTTCCGATACTACAAATACTTTTGCCTTTTTGCTCGGCGGAACATTCATACCTGTGCGTACATTACGGATTGCGCGAACTGCTTCTTTAATTGTTTCTACAGCCGCTTCCTCCGCTGCAAAGTTCCAGCATTCTGCAAACTCAGGCCACTGGGCGATCATAATGGACTCTTCCTGCGGATTTAGCGTACAGTAGATTTCTTCCGTAACAAACGGCATGAAAGGATGAAGCATTTTAAGCGCATTTCCAAGAACCGTTTTCAGTGTCCACAGCGCGGCTGCTTTTGTAGTATCTTCATCATTGTACAGACGCGGCTTTACCATCTCAATATACCAGTCACAGAATTCTTCCCAGATAAAATCATACACTTTCTGTACAGCAATACCCAGCTCGAATTTCTCCATATTATCCGTCACATCTTTTGCCAGTTTATTTACTTTAGAAAGAATCCATTTGTCTGCCTGCGTCAGATTATCCGGCATTTCACAGGAAACTTCCGCTTTTTCCAGATTCATCATGATAAAGCGTGATGCATTCCAGATCTTATTTGCAAAGTTGCGGCTTGACTCTACTCTCTCCCAGTAGAAACGCATATCATTACCCGGTGCATTACCTGTCATCAATGTCAGGCGAAGGGCGTCTGCACCATATTTGTCAATTACTTCCAGAGGATCAATTCCATTACCCAGCGACTTACTCATCTTACGTCCCAGTGAGTCACGTACCAGACCATGGATCAGTACATGATGGAACGGAGATTTTCCGGTCTGCTCCAGCCCTGAAAAAACCATACGGATTACCCAGAAGAAAATAATATCATAACCTGTTACCAGCACATCTGTGGGATAGAAATATTCCATTTCCGGTGTCTTTTCCGGCCATCCGAGGGTTGAAAACGGCCACAGAGCAGATGAGAACCATGTGTCCAGAGAATCCTCATCCTGCCGGAAATGTGTACCTCCGCACTTCGGACATTTTTCCGGAGCGCCGCCCTTATGAACTACCATTTCTCCGCATTCTTCGCAGTAATATGCCGGGATTCGGTGTCCCCACCAAAGCTGGCGTGAAATACACCAGTCACGGATATTGTCAAGCCAGTGCAGATAAATCTTATCAAAACGTTCAGGGACAAAAGTCAGTTCACCGTCTTCAAGTGCTTTTACTGCAGCCTCTGCCATATCTTTCATCTTTACAAACCACTGAGGTTTCACCATTGGCTCTACCGTTGTATGACAGCGGTCATGAGTACCTACCGCATGGCTGTGAGGAACCACTTTTACCAGCAGCCCCAGCTTCTCAAGGTCAGCAACCATGGCTTTTCTGGCCTCATAACGGTCCATACCCGCATATTTGCCGCCCAGTTCATTGATCGTGGCATCGTCATTCATAATACAGATTTCTTCCAGATTATGACGTTTTCCCACTTCAAAGTCATTCGGGTCGTGAGCCGGCGTGATTTTTACACATCCGGTTCCAAATTCTTTATCAACGTATTCGTCTGCAATAACCGGAATCTGACGGTCTGTCAGCGGAAGTTCCAGCATTTTTCCTACGATATCTTTATATCTCTCATCATCCGGGTTTACAGCAACCGCTGTATCACCCAGCAATGTCTCCGGACGTGTTGTTGCAATCTCAACAAATCTTCCCGGCTCACCCACAACCGGATAATTGATGTGCCAGAAATTGCCGTCCTGGTCTTCATGTTCTACCTCTGCATCAGACAGAGATGTCTGACAAACCGGACACCAATTGATAATGCGGCTGCCTTTGTAGATCCATCCTTTTTCATACAGACGTACAAATACTTCCTCTACTGCTGCAGAACATCCTTCATCCATTGTGAAACGTTCTCTCTCCCAGTCTGCAGAAGCTCCCAGCTTTTTCAACTGATTAATGATACGGCTGCCGTATTCTTCTTTCCATGCCCATGCATGTTTCATAAATTCTTCACGGCCGATTTCATGTTTATCAATCCCCTGCTCTTTCAGCATATTGGTAACTTTGACCTCAGTCGCAATCGCTGCATGGTCTGTTCCCGGCTGCCACAGTGCCTCATATCCCTGCATTCTCTTAAAACGGATCAGGATGTCCTGCATCGTATTGTCCAAAGCATGTCCCATGTGCAGCTGTCCTGTTACATTTGGCGGCGGCATCACAATTGTAAACGGTTTCTTATCCGGATTTACCTTTGCATGGAAATAGCCGTTATCAATCCATTTCTGATAAAGTCTTTCCTCCAACCCCTTTGGATCGTAGGTCTTTGCAAGTTCTTTGCTCATAAATTTCTCCTCCTGATATTGATAGAATTTCGCCTGCGAATCGGCTTTTCCGCTGGCAGTTTTATCCATCTTGAGCCACGGCTCATTGTCTGCGCGAAAAAAAGCCCTCCGCACGGCAAACGTGCGAAGGGCGTATTTACGCGGTACCACCTTCATTTATAACTCTTTATCCTTAACGCGGATCAGACGTGAAATCCTACTTTCCTGCCAAAACTGTTCCTGCGCTATTACTGATCAGATACAGTTCTCATCAGGTTTCAGATTCCCGGTTCAAAAGCTACCTTCCATCCGCGTTTGCCTTGGACAGCCTTTCAGCCGGTGAACCGTCCTCTCTGACAGGGCCACGAATGTACTCCTCTTTCTCATAACCTTTTCATTAATCCTAATCATAACGAATTCAGTAACATTTGTCAAGCAGACATCATTTTTTATGAAGTCAAAATTTTTCATAGAACAAGAACAGTCTACTCATCCTGTACCATCAATTCACGATAAAACTCCGAGTAGTCTTTTCTTCCTTCTTTTGTAAATGAAATCGCTGTTCTCGGATGCTGGTTTAAAAGTCCTGTCATCAGGTATTGGAAATCATATCCCCATACCACACCGTCTTCTTTCAGCTTATTCATATGCTTTTCAATGAATTGCACTGCCGGGTATATATTATATTTCGGATTTTTCAAAAATCCAAGCAGAAGTTCCATTGCACAGTTTCCTGCACCGCGTCCCATGTTGGCATAAGTTGCATCCAGCCAGTCCGCACCGTCTCCTACTGCTTCAATCGTATTGGCAAAAGCAAGTTTCTGATTATCGTGAGCATGAATTCCCACTTTCTTTCCATATTTTTCCCCGGCATTCATATATGCATCCACGATACGCTGCACCTGTTCCGGATAAAGAGCGCCATAACTGTCTACAATATAGAGACAATTTACCGGGGATTGTCCCAGAATTTCCAGAGCTGCCTCCAGGTCTCGCTCACGCACACCGGAAATAGCCATAATATTACAGGTAGTTTCATAGCCTTTTGATGCTGCATCTTCAATCATCTTTACGGCTGCAGGAATTGTATTAATGTATGTTGCAACACGTATCAAATCAACAGGGCTCTCATTTTTCGGAAGAATATCTGTCTGATAATCACATCTTCCCACATCTGCCATAACTGCAATTTTAAGATCAGTCTCATTATCACCTACAATTTTGCGGATATCCTCATCTTTGCAGAATTTCCATTTTCCGAATTTGTTCTCGTCAAACAGCTCTCTGGAAGCTTTATAGCCAAACTCCATATAGTCAACGCCCGCTTTGATGTTTGTGAGATACAGAGCCTTTACAAACTCATCTGTAAAATAGAAATCATTCACCAGACCCCCATCACGCAATGTTGCATCCACTACACGAATATCTGAACGGTAATTCATTAACTTTGATATGTCTTTCATAATCCTTATCTCCTCACTTTAGCACTTTAAATCGCAAGTGTATTAAGTATAATCCATATTAGACACTTTGTCAACTTGTAACGTCCTGTTTTAACTGCGGCTCCAGCGCCGCCCTGTAAAATCAAAAACGAACGATTGGATGTATGCAAGCATACACAATCGCCCGTTTCCGATTTTGCGCGCTCATTGCTTTCGCGTCATTTATCTCTCCAGATGATTCTTCCTTTGGACAGATCGTATGGAGAAAGTTCTATCGTAACTTTATCCCCCGGAAGGATACGGATAAAATTCATACGCAGCTTTCCGCTGATATGTGCCAGCACTACATGTTTATTCTCCAGTTCTACTTTGAACATGGCATTGGGTAATTTCTCCAATACGGTTCCTTCTACTTCAATTACATCTGCTTTAGACATTTGCAAACCTCCTGATTATTCGCCTGATATCTTCGTTCTTTATTATTATTTCTGACATGTTTTGGAGTTCCGGTACAATCTGCCGGACCACCTGCACATGCTTCTTTTTCTTCTTTTTGGGTTTTTCTATGGGCTTTAAACGTCCATCCGTCAAGAATAAATATTCACCTTCCACTCTCAGTATGACATACAACTGTCCATTATCGTGGCCGGCTCTGGACCAGACAAACATTCCCGGTTCAAATCTTTCCATCACGGCACCTCACATCTGTCGATAACACATCCGGATTATATCTGACCAAGTGTCAATATTTCCGGCTCACCATCCGTTATCAGGATTGTATTTTCATAGTGCGCAGAAAGTGAACCGTCTTCTGTTACAACTGTCCAATCATCATCCAACCAGCATACATCATATCTGCCGGCATTAATCATCGGTTCAATTGCAAGTGTCATTCCTGCCTGCAGGCGGATTCCTCTTCTCTTCTGTGCAAAGTTTGGAATCTGAGGATCTTCATGCAGACTGGTTCCGATTCCGTGACCTACCAGATCTCTTACTACACCATATCCAAAGGATTCCGCATATGCGCCGATTGCTGCGGAGATCTCATGTAAATGGTGTCCTGCTCTGGCAAATTCAATTCCCCGGAAGAAGCTTTCTTTCGTTACATCCATCAGCTGCTGTGCTTCTTTGCTGACTTCTCCCACAGCGTGTGTTCTGGCGGCATCTGAATGGAAGCCTTTATAAATCAGGCCGGCATCCAGACTCACAATATCACCTTCTCTGAGGATATGCTTTTTATTGGGAATACCATGAACAACTTCATCATTTACTGACACACAGATGGATGCCGGAAATCCATTATAATTCAGGAAATTCGGTATGCATCCCAGGCCACGAATTAATTCTTCACCATAACGGTCGATATCTTTTGTTGAAATGCCGGGCTTTACAAATTCACCCAGTTTCTGATGAACTATTTCCAGTCTTCTTCCGGCTTCTCTCATCAAGTCAATTTCATTTTTAGTTTTTATTGATACCGACATAATTACGCTCCTAATATTTTAACGATTGCTTCGAAAACATCGTCCATTGCCATAGTTCCGTCTACAGATTCCAGAATACCTGCCTTTTCATAATATTGAATAAGCGGCTGAGTCTGGTCATGATAAACATCCAGACGTTTCTGTACGGTTTCCGGCTTATCATCATCTCTTAAAATAAGTTTATCACCGCATGCATCACAGATCCCCTCTGTTTTTGTCGGATTAAACTGTATGTGATATGTGGCACCGCAGCCTGCACAAGCTCTTCTTCCGCTCATACGGCTTACAATATTCTCATCCGGAACGTCAACGTCAATGGCATAATCCATTTTCTGCTCCAGCTTTTCCAAAGCAGCGTCGAGACTCTCTGCCTGAGGGATCGTTCTCGGGAATCCATCGAGAACAAAACCATTTTTGCAGTCATCTTTCTGGATACGGTCAGCAACAAGATCAACTACCAGTTCATCCGGAACAAGGAGTCCCTGGTCCATATATGTTTTTGCCTTCTTTCCAAGTTCTGTGCCTTCTTTGATGTTTGCGCGGAAAATATCACCGGTAGAAATATGCGGGATATCATATTTAGCAGCAATTCTCTTTGCCTGAGTTCCTTTTCCGGCTCCCGGTGCACCTAACATAATAATTTTCATATTATCATCTCCTAATAAAACACATTTAGTGCACTATTCTGCCGCAACAGCAGAACAGTACACCTTATCTTTACTCACTCAAAAAGCCTTTGTAATTGCGGACTACGATCTGAGATTCGATCTGTTTAAGTGTTTCCAGCACAACACCTACGATGATGATAATAGAAGTACCACCAAAGGAAACATACGCACCAAATACACCGTTAAAGAATATCGGAATCAGCACAACGATCGTCAAACCGATAGCACCGATAAATACGATATAATTCAGAATCTTATTCAAATAATCCGATGTTGGTTTACCCGGACGGATACCCGGAATAAATCCACCCTGTTTCTTCATGTTGTCAGCAACCTCAATCGGGTTGAAGGTAATGGATGTATAGAAATATGCAAAACCGATAATCATCAGAATGTATAATATTACTCCGATAGAATATACCGGTCTTGACGGATTAAACCAGTTATTCTGGCTGAGAACCGCAATAATCTTTCCACCAATACCGTCTGCTGAAACTTTCATGAAAGATGCAATCATCTGCGGTATACTAAGCAAAGAGGAAGCAAAGATAACCGGAATAACACCAGCTGTATTTACTTTCAGCGGAATAAATGTAGACTGACCGCCCACCATTTTTCTTCCCTGCATTTTCTTTGCATACTGTACCGGGATACGTCTTGTGGCATCACTGAGCATAATAACAAGTACGATCGTAACTGCAATAACAGCAAGAATAATAACTGCCGCAAGCACACCTTTCGCCAGGGTATTGCCCTTAATGAAAGTATCATACAATGATGCCAGATCAGACGGGATACGGGAAAGGATATTAATTACCAGGACGATAGAAATACCATTTCCTACTCCATGTTCCGTAATCTGCTCACCAACCCACATCAGGAAAGCAGAACCTGCTGTCATAGAAGCAACAACAGTTACTCCTTTCAGGAAATTCATATCAGGAATCAACCCGCCTCTTCCGAAACCGACTGTCATTGCGAGAGATTCCATCAGTGCCAGACCAACTGTCACATAACGTGTAATCGCTGCAATTTTCTTTCTTCCTTCTTCTCCATCTTTATGCATTTCTTCAAGAGCAGGAATTGCAATTGTAAGAAGCTGCATAATAATAGAGGATGTGATATATGGTGTGATGTTCAATGCAAAGATTGACATCTGTTCAAATGATCCACCGGTAAAAGCACTGAAGAAATTGAAGGCATCTCCAGTCTGGCTTGCAAACCAGTTTGTCAGATACTCACGGTCAACACCCGGCACCGGCAGCTGGCATCCAAGACGGATGACAACCAGCATAGCCAGGGTATACATTAATCGTTTTCTGACATCCTTTACCTTAAATGCATTGCGAAGTGTTTCTAACATTAGATCACCTCTGCTTTTCCACCAAGTGCTTCTATTTTAGCTTTTGCGCTTTCGCTAAAGGCATTAACTTTAACGTTCAGCTTCTTAGTAAGTTCTCCGTTTCCAAGTACCTTAACTCCGTCTTTTGCACTCTTGATAACGCCAGCTTCAATCAGAGTTTCAATAGTAACTTCTGTATCGTTATCAAATCTTTCCAGTGCACTTACATTGATTGCTTCAATGTCAAGAGAGTTTCTGTTTGTGAAACCTCTCTTCGGAAGACGTCTGTACAAAGGCATCTGTCCACCTTCAAAGCCCGGTCTCGGAGCGCCGGAACGAGCCTTCTGACCTTTATGTCCTTTACCAGCTGTCTTGCCGTTTCCTGAACCGTGTCCACGACCTCTTCTGAAATTATCATTATGCCTGGAACCTTCTGCCGGTCTTAAGTTTGATAAATCCATCATGGCACCTCCTTATTCTAAATTTAGATTTCTTCTACTTTTACCAAGTGCTGTACCTGTTTTACCATTCCGAGTGTTGCTGCATTATTCGGAAGCTCAACAGATTTGTTTACTTTTTTAAGTCCCAGTGCTGCAACCGTTGCACGATGCTTCGGAATTGCACCAATCGGGGATTTTACCAATGTAACTTTTACTTTGTCTGCCATCTCTTACAATCCTCCTTATGCGCGAACTTCATCAACAGATTTTCCACGCAGCCTGGCTACTTCTTCCGGAGATTTCAGCTGTCTTAAGCCTTCCAGAGTTGCCAGAACAACGTTCTGTTTATTTCTGGATCCCAGAGATTTTGTACGGATGTTACGCAGACCAGCCAGTTCCAGTACGTTACGGGCCGGACCGCCGGCGATGATACCAGTACCTTCCGGAGCTCTCTTAAGAACTACATGAGAACCGCCGAACTTTCCTTCAAAGTCATGCGGGATACTTGCATTTTCATCTAATGCAACTGTGATAAGTTTCTTTGCAGCGTCTTCTTTACCTTTACGGATAGCTTCCGGAATTTCAGCAGCTTTTCCAAGTCCGGCACCCACGTGTCCGTTGCCGTCACCGACAACAACCAGAGCTGTAAAACGCATATTACGTCCACCCTTTACAACCTTGGTAACACGCTTAATTGACACTACTTTTTCATTTAATTCAAACTGATTAGCATCAATAATTTCACGTTTCATGCGTCTACCTCCTAAAATTCCAGACCAGCTTCTCTAGCTGCATCTGCTAATGCCTGAATTTTTCCCTGATATATGAAGCCGCCTCTATCAAAGACAACTGTTTTAATACCTTTTTCCAGAGCTCTTTCTGCAATTACTTTTCCCAAGTATGCTGCTGCATCGACGTTATTTGTCTTCTCTACCTCTGCCTTAACCTCTTTCTGAAGTGTACTTGCAGAAACCAGAGTATTTCCGACTGTATCGTCAATAATTTGAGCATACATATGATTATTACTTCTGAACACTGCAAGACGCGGTCTCTCGGCAGTACCTGCAAAACGATTGCGCTGTCTTCTGTGTTTCTTTTCACGAATTTTCGTTCTAGATTCTTTGCTAACCATTTTCACACTCTCCTTACTTATTTTTTACCAGTCTTACCAACTTTACGTCTGATCACTTCATCAGCATACTTAATACCCTTGCCTTTATAAGGTTCCGGAGCTCTCTTTTCTCTGATTTCAGCTGCGTATTGGCCAACTTTTTCTTTATCGATACCCTTTACTGTAATGGTATTTCCTTCAACTACAGATTCAAGTCCTTCCGGATCTACCATCTCAACCGGATGTGAATAACCCAGTGACAGAACAAGTTTTTTACCCTGTTTTGCTGCTCTGTAACCTACACCATTTACTTCCAGTTTCTTCTCATAACCTTTATCAACACCAACAACCATATTGTGGATCAGTGTTCTGGTCAGGCCATGAAGGGATTTCATTTTTTTCAGATCATTCGGTCTGGAAACAATCACATGATTGTCTTCAACCTTGATTTCCATTTCAGCCGGAAGTACTCTTTCCAGAGTTCCTTTGCCGCCTTTTACAGTTACCTTGTTGCCCTCTGCAACAGTAACGGTAACACCTGCCGGGATTTCTACCGGCAATCTTCCGATACGTGACATTTGTATGTCCTCCTTACTTAGATTTTCGGAAAGGGTCCTTTTGCCCTCTCTGTTTTCAGTAACGTTATTTCATAAAGCTTTCGATTACCAGACAAATGCTAATACTTCGCCGCCAACCTGCTGTTTACGTGCTTCTTTATCTGTAATAACACCTTTGTTTGTGGAAAGGATTGCTACACCCAGTCCTCCGAGTACTCTCGGGATCTCATCCTTGCCTGCGTAAACACGAAGACCCGGTTTAGAGATTCTCTTGATGCCTGTAATGATTTTTTCATTCTTATCTGCACCATATTTCAGTGTGATGCGGATAATCGGGAAACCGCCTTCTTCAACAACATCGTATTTTGCGATATAACCCTCGTCTAAGAGAATGTTTGCGATGGCAAGTTTCATTTTCGATGATGGAACATCGACTGTATCATGTTTTGCAGTATTTGCATTACGGATTCTTGTAAGCATATCTGCAATCGGATCGCTCATAGTCATCTTGAAATGTCCTCCTTATATATATTTGGTTTTGCATCTCTACTTTAAGGCAGTTCCGCTCACTAAGCTCTGGCATCGCCTGCGGCTCACCAATCGCCAGGTTCCCCGGAACGGCCTGCGCACTAAATTCAAGTCAAACCTGTCGGTTTGCTCTCATTAAGTGCTCCAGGTTACCAACTGGCCTTTTTAACACCCGGGATTTCACCCTTATATGCCAGTTCACGGAAGCAGATTCTGCAGATTCCGTATTTTCTCAGATAAGCATGCGGACGGCCGCAAATTCTGCAGCGATTATATTCTCTTGTAGAGAATTTCTGTTTACGCTGCTGTTTGATCTTCATTGCTGTCTTAGCCATGAATTTTCCTCCTATATTCAATCAAATTGACCTGTTAACAGTATTAAGCTTTAGCGAACGGCATATTGAACTGTGTCAGCAGCTCGCGTGCTTCTTCATCAGTTTTGGCTGTTGTTACGAAAATAACATCCATACCTCTGACTTTATCAACCTTGTCGTATTCAATTTCCGGGAAAATTAACTGTTCTTTAATACCAAGAGCATAATTACCTCTGCCGTCGAATGCGTTCGGGTTAACTCCGCGGAAGTCACGTACTCGCGGAAGAGCAAGGTTGATCAGACGATCAACGAACTCATACATTCTTTCTCCACGCAGTGTAACTTTGCAGCCGATGGCCATACCTTCTCTGATTTTGAAGTTCGCTACAGAATTCTTAGCTCTGGTCAGAACTGCTTTCTGTCCAGTGATTGTTTCCATATCCTTAACAGCTGATTCCAGCAGTTTTGCATTTTCTTTTGCCTCGCCAACACCCATGTTGACAACTACTTTGTCAAGCTTCGGAACTTCCATAATATTCTTATAACCAAACTTTTTGATCATAGCATCTACGATCTCATTCTGGTACTGTTCTTTCAGTCTACTCAACTTGTTCGGCCTCCTCTCTTATATTAATCGATCACTTCGCCGGTAGCTTTTGCCACACGAACTTTTTTGTCTCCATCCATCTTAAAGCCAACTCTTGTAGCTTTACCGTTGTGGAGCAGCATAACATTAGATACATGGATGTATGCTTCTTTGTTTACAATACCACCCTGCTGATTTGCAGCAGACGGTTTTGTATGCTTTACAACCATGTTAACGCCTTCAACCAGGACTTTATCGTTTCTGGCATCAACTGCCAGAACTTTGCCCTCTTTATCTTTATCTTTACCGGCGATTATTTTAACTGTATCGCCTTTTTTGATCTTTAACGCTGACATCTGGTACCTCCTTATAATACTTCCGGAGCCAGGGAAACGATCTTCATAAACTGTTTGTCACGAAGCTCTCTTGCTACCGGTCCAAAAATACGGGTTCCTCTCGGATTTTTGTCATCTTTAATGATGACTGCAGCATTCTCATCAAATCTGATATAAGAACCGTCTTTACGGCGGGTTCCGTTTACTGTACGAACAACAACAGCTTTAACGACATCACCTTTTTTAACAACGCCGCCTGGTGTTGCATCTTTGACCGTAGCAACGATAACATCACCAATAGCTGCATATCTTCTGGTAGAACCGCCCATAACTCTGATACACAGCAATTCTTTTGCACCAGTGTTATCAGCAACTCTAAGTCTGCTTTCCTGCTGAATCATGCTGATATACCTCCTATACTATTTCACTCTCTCAGTGATTTCCACAAGTCTCCATCTCTTATCTTTAGACAGCGGTCTTGTTTCCATAACCTTAACGGTATCACCGATGTTGCACTCGTTGTTTTCATCATGCGCTTTCAGTTTGTATGTGCTCTTTACGACTTTTTTGTAAAGAGGATGTTTCACATGGTCTTCCACTGCAACAACAATCGTTTTATCCATCCTGTTGCTGACAACCTTACCTACACGGGTTTTTCTAAGATTTCTTTCCACGTCCATTAGCTCCTTTCAGGTTTCGCTTACGCATTGGCCTTTTCTGTGATAACAGTCTGAATTCTTGCGATGTTCCTGCGAACTTCCTTGATTCTGCTTGTGTTATCCAGCTGGTTGGTTGCGTTCTGGAATCTCAAATTGAAAAGTTCCTTTTTAGCAGCTACTAATTCTTCATTTAATTCTGCAGCTGATTTGTTCTTTAAATCTTCTACATACTTATTAATTTTCACTGTTATCACCGCCTTCTAAATCCGCTTTAGAAACGATCTTACATTTGCACGGTAATTTGTGCATAGCAAGACGTAATGCTTCACGGGCTACTTCTTCCGGTACGCCTGCCAGTTCAAACAGAACGCGACCCGGTTTAACAACTGCTACCCAGTATTCCAATGTTCCTTTACCGGAACCCATACGAGTTTCTGCCGGTTTTGCTGTTACCGGTTTGTCCGGGAAAATCTTGATCCAGACTTTACCGCCACGTTTGATATAACGAGTCATGGCAACACGGGCAGCCTCAATCTGGTTAGATTTGATCCAGCACGGTTCGATAGCAACAAGTCCGTATTCACCGTTGGAAATTGTATTTCCTCTGAGGGCTTTTCCAGCCATGCTTCCACGGAACTGTTTACGTCTTTTTACTCTTTTAGGCATTAACATTATTTATCGCTCCCTTCCTTTTCTGTTTTTGTTGGAAGGATTTCGCCGTTATAAATCCATACCTTTACGCCAAGTTTGCCGTATGTGGTATCTGCTTCTGCGAATCCATAATCAATATCAGCACGAAGAGTCTGAAGCGGAATAGTACCTTCGCTGTAGAACTCTGTACGGGCCATATCTGCGCCACCCAGACGTCCTGAAACGGATGTCTTAATTCCTTTTGCACCTGTCTTCATGGTTCTTCCCATTGTAGACTTCATGGCACGACGGAAGGATACACGTTTTTCAAGCTGCTGTGCGATATTTTCTGCAACCAGCTGAGCATCTCTGTCCGGTCTTTTTACTTCTTTGATGTCAACCAGCAATTTTTCTTTTGTCAGTTTCTGAACTTCAGCTTTTACTTTCTCAATTTCAGAACCGCCTTTGCCGATTACAACACCCGGTTTAGCTGTGTAAATGATCACTTTTACTCTGCCTGATGCTCTTTCGATTTCGATCTTGGAAACACCAGCGCTGTATAATTTCTTTTTCAGGTATTTTCTGATTTCATTATCTTCTACAAGATAATCTGCAAACTCAGCATCTGCGTACCATTTGGAATCCCAGTCTTTAATAACACCGACTCTAAGGCCGTGTGGATTAACTTTCTGTCCCATGCTTTACCTCCTATCTTTCATTCAGCACAACAGTGATATGGCTCATTCTCTTTTCGATTCTGTAAGCCCTGCCCTGTGCTCTCGGTCTGATTCTCTTCATTGTCGGTCCTTTGTTTGCGTAGCACTCTTCTACGTACAGGTTCTCTCTGCTCATGCCGTTGTTGTTTTCAGCATTTGCGATAGCCGACTCTAAAAGTTTTTTGATTAATGTGGAAGCATATCTCGGATTGTAGGTAACGATACCGAGCGCTGTGTTTACATCTTTGCCTCTAATGGCATCTAATACGAAGCATGCTTTCTGGACTGAAACTCTCGCATAAGATAACTTTGCGGATGGTCTTGTGTCCTTCTTAGCATTTCTTTCTCTCTTAATTTGACTTCTATGTCCTTTTGCCATGAATGAAACCTCCTTTTTTCATATTCCCTGCTGGCAGGCATCAGTTCAGGGATACCCGCAGGGTGCAAATTATCCTTAACGGGATTTTTTCTCGTCTTTTCCATGTCCTCTGTATGTTCTGGTAACAACAAACTCTCCGAGTTTATGTCCTACCATATCTTCTGTGATATATACAGGCACATGTCTTCTTCCATCATGAACTGCAATTGTATGTCCAACCATCTGCGGGAAAATTGTAGAACGGCGGGACCAGGTCTTAATAACCTGTTTGCTGCCTGCTGCATTCATTGCATCTACTTTTTTCAGTAAGCTCTCATCTGCAAATGGTCCTTTTTTAAGTGAACGAGCCATAGGTTCTAACCTCCTTTAATATTCCTGGTAATTAGTTGATAGCTTTACCATCGCGTCTTCTTATGATCAGTTTATTAGAAGCTTTTTTCTTCTTTCTGGTCTTAAGACCCAGAGCCGGTTTGCCCCACGGTGTGCATGGACCCGGACGGCCGATACCGGTCTTACCTTCACCACCACCATGCGGATGGTCATTCGGGTTCATTACAGAACCACGAACTGTCGGTCTGATACCCATGTGACGTTTTCTACCTGCTTTACCGATATTAATCAGATTGTGTTCTGCATTGCCAACCACACCAATTGTAGCACGGCAGATGATCGGAACCATTCTCATTTCGCCGGACGGAAGACGAAGTGTCGCATACTTACCTTCCTTTGCCATCAGCTGAGCGCTGTTACCAGCTGCACGAACAAGCTGACCGCCTTTGCCCGGATAAAGCTCAATATTGTGTACCATAGTACCAACCGGAATTTCTGACAACGGCAGGCAGTTACCGATTCTTACCTCTGCTTCCGGTCCATTCATAATCTTCATACCGTCTTTTAATCCTTCCGGTGCGAGGATGTATGATTTCTCACCATCTGCGTAAACGATCAGCGCAATGTTTGCTGTTCTGTTCGGATCGTATTCAATACCTGCAACATAAGCCGGAATTCCGTCCTTTTTATTACGTTTAAAATCGATAATTCTGTATTTTCTTCTGGAGCCGCCTCCATGATGTCTTACAGTGATTTTACCCTGATTGTTACGTCCGGCATTCTTTTTGAGAGAAACCAGCAGGCTCTTCTCTGGTTCGAATTTTGTGATTTCAGAGAAATCAGAACCGGTCATATGTCTTCTTGAAGGGGTATATGGTCTATAGGTTTTAATTCCCATTATTGTTTCTCCTTTCGATATTATTTATCATGCGTCGCCGCATATAGTCAGGCAAATCTTACAGTCCCTCAAAAATTTCGATATCCCTGGAATCTTCTGTAAGTGTTACAATTGCCTTTTTCGTCTTAGCTGTACGTCCAACGGTCATTCCGCGGCGTCTCTGCTTTCCATCCAGATTCATTGTGTTTACACTCTTAACTTTTGTTCCTTCGAACATCTTCTCAACAGCTTCTTTGATCTGGTTCTTTGTTGCTTCTGTGTGTACCTGGAAAGTGTATTTCTTTTCGCTCATAGCGTTCATACTCTTCTCAGTTACGATCGGTTTAAGGATTACATCATAATACTGAATTGCTGCCATTATGCGTACACCTCCTCAATTGCCTCTACGGCTGCTTTTGTCATAACCAGTGTGTTATGCTTCAGAATGTCATATACGTTAATGGTATTTGTCAGTGTTGTTTCCACACCTGCGATGTTTCTTGCAGACAGAACAACATTCTGGTCATTATCATTCAGAACTACCAGAGCTTTTTCAGCTTTTACATTGTTCAGAACATTTACCATTGTCTTTGTCTTAATCTCATCCATTTTAAGTTCATCGAGAACCACCAGTTTGTTCTCCTGAACTTTTGATGTCAGAACAGATTTCAGAGCTGCCTGTTTTTCTTTCTTATTCATCTTGAAAGAGTAATCTCTGGGAACCGGAGCAAATACAACACCGCCTCCTGTCCACTGCGGAGCTCTTGTTGATCCCTGTCTTGCATGACCTGTTCCTTTCTGTCTCCACGGTTTCTTACCGCCGCCGGAAACTTCGGAACGAGTTTTGGCTTTCTGTGTGCCCTGACGTTTGTTTGCCAGCTGCTGAACTACTGCCATGTGTACCAGATGCTCTTTAATTTCAACACCGAACACTGCATCATTCAGCTCCATTGTGCCGACTTCTTTGCCTTCCATATTGTAAACAGATACGTTTGCCATCTGTGTGTTCCTCCTTTCCTATAGTAAAAACTTATTTGCCAGCTTTTACTGTTTCCTTAATTGTTACTAAAGATTTCTTCGGTCCCGGTACAGCGCCCTTTACCAGAAGCAGATTGTTTTCCACATCTACTCTTACCACTTCCAGATTCTGGATCGTGATACGTTTGCTTCCCATATGACCCGGCATGCCTTTTCCTTTGAATACCTTGCTCGGATCAGAACAAGCGCCGTTAGAACCCTGATGACGATGGAATTTAGAACCATGAGCCATCGGTCCTCTGTGCTGACCAAGTCTCTTGATCGCACCCTGGAAACCTTTACCTTTGGAAATTGCAGTAGCATCTACCTTATCGCCTGCTGCGAAGATATCTGCTTTGATTTCCTGTGCAACAGTATATTCTTCAGCATTCTCAAATTTGAACTCTCTGACATATCTCCTGCAGGAAACACCAGCCTTGTCAAACTGACCTTTTTCCGGTTTGTTTACAAGTTTTTCTCTCTTTTCGCCGAAACCAACCTGTACTGCACTGTAACCATCTTTTTCAACTGTCTTTACCTGTGTTACAACACACGGGCCAGCCTGAAGAACAGTTACCGGAGTAAGTGCTCCGTCTTCGTTGAAGATTTGAGTCATTCCGACTTTTGTTGCTAAAATCGCTTTCTTCATTTCTTTACCTCCTGTTTTTCTACAGCGGATTACACTGTGTTGTGCAATCATCCTAGTAAAACAATCGATATAAGTGGAACTTTGGCATTTCTTGCCGCGTTGCTTCTATATCAATCCATTAGGATAATTTACTCATTATTTTGTTTTCATTTTGATGTCGATATATACGCCAGCCGGCATTTCCAGTCTGGACAGTGCATCAACCGTCTTCTGAGTCGGTGTGATGATATCGATCAGTCTTTTATGAGTTCTCTGTTCGAACTGTTCTCTGGAATCTTTGTACTTGTGTACGGCACGCAGAATCGTAACAACCTCTTTCTTTGTCGGAAGGGGTACCGGTCCGCTCACCTGTGATCCAGTTTTCTTTACAGTTTCGATGATTTTCTTTGCGGATGCATCAATAAGCTGATGATCATACGCTTTCAATGTGATTCTCATTACTTGACTTGCCATAAAAAAAGTCGCCTCCTTTTCGCACTCTTGTTAGCAGTACGACAAGCGGTGACTGTACACTCTCCCGTGTGTTTCGTTTGAAGTCCACACGTTGTTTCCGGGCAGAGCCGGACAGTTATTTTGTACAGTGACTTGTCGCCAGTTTTCATAACTTGACATTCGCTCCACGGAAAACCTGCGGCTTAAACCGCAGCAACCTCACGCTTCAACGCTATCAAGGTCACAACAGCTGTAATTATATATGAAAAAAAACTTATATGCAAGGGAATTTTTGAGAAATATGAAATTTTTTTGTATTTTTTTTAGTACAATTTTAAGGATTTCCGTCTGCCGGATACAGCATCCGGCAGTTGGAAATCCCCTCCCTGCAAATAACTATTCAACCATCCATACGCGCATATCGCCCTCTTCCCGGTTTCCCCACGCAAAATAGGGCACCGCCGTCATCCATACTCTCTCTTTTGCGGCTCTTTCCTGCAAATACAGTTTGTCCTGCGCTTTTAGATGTTCTCCTTCTATTTTAAGAAGTATCATCCCTTCCAAAGCACCGTCTGTGCAAAAATATTCTTTTACATCCGCGCGCTCCGGAATCCTGTATGTCTGAAGCGGCTCTTTCTGATCCGCCTGTTCAAAACAGTATACAAGCGGGCCGCGCATAAATGCGACGCAGCCTGCATCTGCTCTTACCAGCGGATTTGCATATATCCGCTTTGTACGCATGTTAAATTGAATCCGCAGCAGATCCTTTTCCGACCACACACGTCTAAGATATAAATAACCCTTTTTCACCCGGTCCGCCGTATCCAGGATTTCACCGTTTAAGCTTATCACATAGTCCTCTCCGTATTGGGGAAGATGCACTGCCAATGTGAATTCATCTTTTGTTTTCGGAGAAATCTTATAGCACACATCTCCCTCCCAGGGATATTTGCTTTCTATACAAATGCGTGCTTTCTTCAATTCTGTCTCCTGTCCCAGGTAAAAATGAGAATAAATAATATCTTCCTTTTCCGTCCATGCATATGTCCCAAGCGCCATGATCAAGCGCACAAGGTTCGGCGGGCAGCATGCACATGCATACCACCCGGGCCTGCGGGGCAGCACATGCTTATAACCAAAAAGCTCACCGGAAACACCCTGCACGACCTCCAACGGATTCACATAGAAAAAAGCTTTTCCATCCAACTGCATACCGCTTAATACACCGTTATACAATTCGCGCTCTATCATATCCGCATATTCTCCATCCGGCTCAATATCCAGCAAGCGCCTGGCAAACATCACCATCGCAATGGATGCGCAGGTTTCTGCATATCCCGAATCATTCGGCAAATCATAATCCAGGGTAAAAGCCTCTCCCTCAGCCGTTGACCCGATTCCTCCCGTTATATACATTCTTTTATTTACAATATTGCTCCACAGTTTTCTGCACGCCGCATACATAGACTCATCCTGCATCTCCATTGCCAGATCCGCCATTGCCATGTACATATATACCGCACGCACACTGTGTCCGACCGCCTCGGTCTGCTCTCTGACAGGTGCATGGCACTGTAAATACTCCCGGTTCTCCGGATCCATATCAAAATAGATCCATCCTCTTTTCTTTCTTTCCTCTACAAAATAGTCAGGATTTTTTCCTCTTTCTTCTATAAAATAGGATGCCAGATTCTTATATTTTTCAATCCCGGTCTCTTTATAGAGACGCATCAGTCCGACTTCCACTTCCTGATGCCCCGGAATCCCATGTTCTTTTCTTTCCCCAAAGCGTCTCTCTATATGATCAGCCAGGCGTTTTGCAATCTCCAAAAGCTTTGTTTTTCCTGTTTCCCGGTAATAGGCGGCCGCCGCCTCCATCAAATGACCTGCACAGTACAGTTCATGGCACTCCTGAAGATTCTGCCATTTATGTTCCGGTTCTTTCAGCGTAAAATAAGTGTCTAAGTATCCGTCCTCTTCCTGTGCCTTTTCTATATAGCCGATAATCTCGTCTGCGCGCCGTTCCAGTTCTTTATCTTTCTTTACAGACAGCGCATAAGCCACTCCCTCCAGCCATTTTGAAACATCGCTATCCTGAAATACAATTCCATAGAATTCACCTGATTCAAGTCCTGCCGCAATTTTATAATTAGCTACCGCATGGCTTTTCTCAGTCCCTTCGATTTCGTCTCTCAGGACCTTTTCCTGATAAGGAATAGCTTCTTCGATAATAAGATTCTGTATCTTAGTCCAAAAAGCATCCTTTATTTTTATATCACTGACTTTCAACTGATATGATCTTTCAAATTTTCCCATATTCGTCTCCCTGTAACTGTTCTTAACACAAACGGATCCGCACAACTTCCGCATCCGGTTCTACCCATATACCAAAATCCGCTTCATCTCCATTTCTCCGGCGGCAGGCCTTAAACTCTCCGTTTTCCAAAAATCTTCCTTCCTCAATAGATATAAAATCCATACTGCGCGTCAGATGAAAATCGCTGGCAGATAAATAATGAAGGGGTGTCTCACCGTCTTTCGGAAGAAGCACCAACTGAAACGCATCGCCCGCAACAAAAAATTCTTTTTCGCCGCTCTGGATCACAATGCCTCTTCCACGGCTTCCGCCCTTATGCTGCCTCGTAAGATAATCCTTATGCTGATAACCATGCCAGTTCCAGTCCGTCCCTATCCGCCCAACAAGCGGATTACAGTTCGTAAAGTATGCAATACCGATATATTTTTCAAACTCCAGATATTGATATTGCGCATACTCCTCCTGCATAATTGCACACATAGGTTTCTCGCGATACCGAATCAATCCGGCGCCCAATGCTCCGAGTATTCTCAAACTTTCCGCTACCGCCTGGCAGGTTTCTCCGATCTTGCCATCCTCTAAAATACTTTCAATACCAAATGCACAGACTCCTATCGCCTTATAATCTGCCACTGCCGAAAAAAGAAACCTGGAGTTCCACTCCAAAAGGCCCGACTCCGGAATAAAAAGCGGATTGTCCTTTCTGCTGTAATTATCACAGCATTTTGCATATCCCGAATATGTCTGCTGATAGTTATCCGGCGAAATGAAGTCCAGGCTATCCGCCCTGTATTTCCACACATCCAGCACAAAATTTACCGGACCCCCGGAAGGATAATCCTTTCCCGCTAATTTCAGCCGGTGATCCTCCAGCCATACATTTGTATACAGGGGCATATCCGCATATGCCATACGGCCTGCCTTTGCTACTTCGTTGACATAGTACGCCACCGCATCTGCCGTAAAAATTTCCTGCGCACGTTCTCCAAACGCCTCCTGCCAGCTTCCGGTCCGGCATCCGTTTTTCTCCCACTGTTTCGTGACCGGCGCCTGCAGACATTCTGACATCATAGCCGTCATCCTCTCGGGAAGCGGTTTCGCAAACTCTTCTGAAGCTGTCTTTCCAAAGTCTCTCGCCGGACCGTTCATAATTCCCGGCTCATTCTCAACCTGCACTGCAATCAGTGTACTTTTTTCCGGATCAAGCAGTTTCAAATATTCCATCCACTTTTTAAAAGCTCTGGCATCTGCATTCATCGTCTCCCTGCAATGCGGTGACAACACCGGCATTACAGCGCCGTTTTCGGCAGTCACCCGCCAAAATCTCTTTTTATCCTGCTTTACCCAGGATGGTGCAAATTTACTGGTTCCGTTTTTCCATGTCCCAAACCACAGGAAAATAAGGTACAGCCCGCTGTCCCTCACTTTCTCGTAAATGCTCCGGACTTCCTCAAAACAGAATTTTCCTTCCTCCGGTTCAACACACTCCCAGTAAACCGGCACCTCTACAGTATTTCCCCCAACCATTTTGACTGCTGCGCACGCATCCTCTATCGCAGCTCCGTAGGAGCTGGAATTGTGTGCCTGTCCGCCGACCACAAATATTTTTTTGCCTCTGCTTTCTAAAAAATCCATTTTCATCATTTTACCCCTTTACTGCTCCATTCGTAATTCCGCTGATCAGCATCTTCTGCGCAAACAGGAAAAATATAATTACCGGTATCATAGACAGACACGCCGAAGCGAATCCAAGATTCAGATTAATCGTAAACTGTCCAAAAAAATGATACTGCTGAATCGGCAGTGTACGAAGCTCTTCTTTCTGCAATATAATAAAAGAAATATTAAATTCATTCCACATCCACAGCACATGCAGGATGCCTACCGTTGATGTGATGGGCTTCAAAAGCGGGAAAACAATTTTCCAGAACGTCTGCCAGATATTGCATCCGTCTATCCTCGCGGCATCTTCAAGATCCATCGGTATGGATTTTATAAATCCCGTCACAAGATAAACGGCATACGGCAGACTTGTTCCTATCATCAGGACAATGATACCCTGATAGGTATTCAGCAGCTCCAGCTTTTTGAACATTCCATATACCGGTATCATAATAACCTGAAACGGTATCATAATACCTGCAAAAAGGATACTGTTAAACATCCTGTATAAACGGTTTCTTTGATTTCTGCAAATACTGTATGCCATCATGGCACTGAATAATACAATACCTGATACAGCTATCCCCGTCACCACAATACTGTTTCCAAACGATCTCAGGAAATTACTCTTTTCCATCGCTTCCGCAAAGTTTGCCAAATTCCAGACTTTGGGCAGGCTCCATGTTGATATGGCCGTTTCTTCCGGACTTTTAAAAGCAGTAATAATACAGATATAAAACGGGATCATAAAAATTACCGCCGCCAAACAAAGCATAAGATTCACTGTTTTCTTTTTCATGCCTCAACCTCCCTGCTTCTGAGAATTTTACTTAAAATTCCGCCGCAGACAATTAGAATCAGGACAAACGCTATCGCAACAGCCTGCCCGTATCCCGCCTGATAATAAGAATACAAATTTTTATAAATATAGATCGAAACCATTTCGCTTCCTTTTCCGGGACCGCCCCCTGTCGTAGCCATTGTGGTAGCAAATTCTTTGAGTCCGCCGATCAATGTCATTGTAACGCACACCGTAATAGACGGCATCAGCAAAGGAATTGTAATGCTTTTAAGATTTTGCCAGGCATTCACCCCATCTACCTTCGCCGCTTCATAAAGCTCTTTTGGTATATTCGACAATCCCGCAAGATAGATGACCACATTGATTCCCAAGCCATTCCACAAAGCGATAATCACTATGCCCGGAATAACCGTTTTATAATTTCCCAGCAGACTGATTCCTCCAAACAGCGGCGCAAGCGATTCCCTGAACAGAAAACTCCAGATAAACGCTGCCAAAACTGTGCTCAGACAAGTCGGAAAGAAAAAAGCCGTTCTGAGTATCCCTCTTCCGCGAAATTTTCGATTCAGTCCCAGAGCTACCGCCAAAGACAAAATATTATTTGCAGCCGTTATCAATACCGCAAAGTAAAAGCTATGTTTTGTCGCATTCCAGAAATCCTCTGACCTGAACAATAGTAAATAATTTTTTAACCCCACATAATTCATTGTCTGCCCCAGTCCATCCCAATTTGTAAACGACACCCGAATACCGGATACAAACGGAATGATCACCGAAAAAGCAAATATAGCGAATCCCGGCAAAAGTAAAATCATATACCAGATCTGTTCTTTTGCCCTTTTCCCTGACTGCATCTTATACCTCCATCTTCTTTTCACCGTCTTTGCAATTCATCGCTTCTATATACAGCCAGTAAAAACAGGGCAGGCTTCCCTTTGAAGTCTGCCCTCATTTTTTACTGTCTGGAACTGATTTCGTCAAACTTTTTATCCAGTTCCTCCGCCGCCTCTTCTGCCGTATCGATCTCTCCCAACAGATATTTTGTCAAAACCTCAATGTTTGCATCAGAATATTCACTGTTAAATTCATTCTGCATAGCCGACACATCAAACACTTTGCCTTCACTCATATATCTGCTGACTTCTCCCAATGCAGGTTCCTGCGCCTCCGACAGTCCTTTGATAACAGACAGTCTCTTCGCATCATTCAGCCACTTGCTTCCCGCTTCCTCACCTGTCATAAATTTCAGGAAATCTAATACCTCTGCCTTTACTTCAGAACTTGACGATACAACAAACCCGTCTCCGCTCCATGTTGTAAGCTTCGTATCCTCCGGATCATCTGTTGCCGGCACCGGGAAGCATCCGATTTCCACATCCGGATTTTTCTCCTGAATTGCACTGATTGCCCAGCTTCCGTTCAGCACCATAGCCGCTTCTCCGGTTGCAACCATCTGTGTTGCCTTATTCCAGTCCGCACCGAACGGATCCGGATTACTGTACTCATGACGTTCTTTAAACTTCTCAAGAGTCTCAATGAACACTTCGTCCTGTGCAAACCTTGTTGTTCTCGCTTCCAAATCTGTCATCCAGTTCGGGTTGGCCGCCAGCACTCTCTGCAGCATATCTGCACGGTAATCATTCGTAATTGTCCATGCTTCCTGCGCGCCCAGAGCAATCGGTATCACGCCGCTGTCCTTCAGTTTTTTCAATACTTCAATAAACTCAGAATACGTCTGCGGCACTTCTTCGATTCCGGCATTTTTGAATACTTCTACGTTATAATAAGCTGCGGATGCATTTGATTCAAAAGGCATCAGGTAATTTTTTCCGTCTGTTTCAGAACTCTCTTTTGCGCTTTCGATCAGATTATCCCAGAATTCTGCATCACTTAAGTCTTCCACATAGCCGTTTTCTATATAGTGCGGCAGATCAGAAGCCGTGATATCAAATAAATCCGGTGCATCCCCGCTAACCGTTTTCGCCTGCAGCAATGTCTGATATTCATCATAGGATACCGCCTGAATATCAAACTGTACACCTGTCTGCTCTGTATAAAGCTGTGTAACATCCTCAATCCACTTTCTTGTGGCATCTTCCCCATAATGATGAAGCCATTTGATCGTTTTTGTTTCAGAATCTGCAAAAACCTCTCCTCCAAAACTGCCTGCGGTTACTAATGCGGTTATCATGCCAGCCGTTAAAAGTCTGCTGAAATTTTTGTGTGTGCTCATTATTCTCCTCCTCTGCTTTTTGATTTACTTTTTTAGAAACCGGCGCCGAATCTCTTTTATAGTCTCATTATATTTCTACATCTCTCCCTTCGTAAACTACATAAACCTTTGAATAAGTGTCATTTTCTTATATATTTGAATCAAAAGATTGTATCCACTTTTATTTACTGATAAAATCATATTGTGGTAAATACAGAAAATACTCTTTCATATTTTTCTCTATTTTGGGCATTTTAACGATTAATTGTTTTCATATTAATGATCTTTTACTGTTTTTTTCGCGAGGAGGAAATATAAGAAAAATGCAATATCTGGAATTTAAAATAGACAGGCCTTTGTCTTACGACATGGCCGGCAAATTTGAAGCACCTTCACCCAACTGGATGCATAGTGATGAATATCCTTTAAAAAACTATGAACTGATTATACCTACTAAAGATACATTATATTTGAATTTTGCTAAAAAAAACCATACTATCCCGGTAGGCTCCTATATAATACTGCCTCCCTGGCCTGCGCCTATGAACAGAAGAATCGGATTCCGTCCTTCTCCCTGTTCATTCTACTGGCTTCATTTTGAAGTCAATCATGAAATTATCCAGAAGAATGTTCCGGAATCAGAACTTGATGCTTACAAAACACACCTGCCCAAAAACACGTTATCCATACCCTATGAAGGGCAACTCGCCAACATAGACAAAATTGTCATTCTGATGAAACAGCTTCAGGATGCCGTAAAAGAGAAATATCCTCCCAGTCTTCTGGACTACTTTACCACCTCTATCTTATGTGAGCTTCATTTTCAAATGAGCCCTACGCCGGAAAACAGTATCTCCCAGAAAAAGAGCAAGCAGCAGATTTACTACGACATTATCGATTTTGTAAAACAAAATATCAGCAAACCATTGAAAGTATCCGATATCGCCTCTCATTTTAGCTACAACGAATCGTATCTTTCACATTTTTTTACATCGATCGCAGATATTTCGCTCAAGCAGTTAATCCTTAATTTGAAAATTGATGCCGCAAATATTTTACTGGTAGATACCAACAAAACTATCAGTGAGATTTCTGCCGAATTAGCTTTTTCCAGCGCCCAGCATTTTGTAAAAGTCTATAAAAAAAAGACCGGACTGACACCGACCGCTTACAGAAATGCGTTTTCGCAGAGACTTCTTTATCACAAATAAATATCTAAAAAGGAGACATTATGAAAAAAAATTATCATCTGCCCGTTTTAAACCAAAACGATTTTTATACTAATCCGACGGTATACCGGAATCTGAATACCCCGCCGACAAATCCGGATCCATATGTTATCAAGTATAACGGTATCTATTTTTGCTATTCCACAGACGAAAACGGGGTCAATGTCAGCCGCTCAAAAGATCTTGTTTCATGGGAGTTTCTCGGACAGGTTGCAAAAGAAGACGGCAAGCATGATTATTGGGCACCCTGTGTCATTTACGACAACGGTATTTTCTATTTATACTGCTCTAACACCGGCATCAACACCCGGGACAACCATATGGAATATCTGCAGCTATATACCTCCGCAGATCCCGCCGGGCCTTTTACCTATGTAAAAACATTTTTTGAGAAATTTTCTATAGATGCTCATGTTGTCAAAGATACAGACGGTACGCCTTATCTGTTTTACTCTGTAAACGATTATAGCGGCATCGACGAAGCCTGCCCCGGCACGGCTATCCTGGCAGACAGGCTTATCGACTATACTGAGCTTGCCGGAGAAGAATTTCCCGTTGTCCTTCCCTCTGTCAAAGAAGAGATATTCGAAGAAAACCGTTTCGGCGACATGCGTGACTGGTATACGGTGGAAGGTGCCTTTTTCCTGCGCAAAAACAACCATGCCTTTCTTATATATGCCGCAAATGCGTATGTGCGGGAAAATTATTTTCTCGGATACAGCCGCGCCGAAAATAATGCCCTGATTCCGGATATTAAATGGGAAAAATATCCTGACGACTACACTTTTTCTCCGCTTGTCCAAAAAAATGAACACGTAGAGGGAACCGGACATTGCTCAGTAATTCAGGCGCCGAATCTCATTGATACCTGGCTCATTTATCATGGAAGAAATCAGGATATCCCCTTTCTGCCAGAGACAGAGCAGAGACTTATGCGGATAGATCCGCTGTTTTTCAGCGGCAGCCGGCTGTACACCAATGCTCCCTCCTACCAACAGCAGGATGCCCCGGGAAAACCATTTTTCATGTGTTACGGTAATCCCACCCCTGCTGATTTCGATATTGCACAGGAAAACGGAATCATTCGCAAAATTTTTAAACATTCTCTTGAGAATTATGTTATGGAATGGGATCTTTCCTGCCGCCCGACTCACATGGGTGCCTGTTATGGTATTTTGTTATCCTACCAGGATCCTGCAAATTATCTTGAATTGCTCTTCGACAGCGGAAAAAGACGTGCAATGATTGTTCAGGAAGATCATCATCTGCGCAGGGTTCTTGCAGAAATATCACTGTCCGCCGATTACAACCACAGTGTTTCACACAATATCAGAATACTTAGAAATTTTGAACAGTTTTCCGTCTATCTGGACAATGTTTTCATTTCACATGTTTCTTCTGATATATCGTACGGAAGAGTCGGATTTATTGCCAGATACACAAAGGCTGACACCGCATTTTTTGCAGTCACAAAGCACACCGAATTATACGGAAAAAATTTGGCTTCTCTCTCAAAACTCTTTAAATGCAGTCAGACCGTTACTTTTTCTGACTCCGCTGTCTGTTGCCGGACAAAGACCTCTGTCTGCCTGACAGAAATTCATCCAACCAATAATTTTGCGAAATCCGTCACCTGCCGTCTTCTCTGCAGCTTTTCCTCTTTGGAAGTTCGGATTCTTGAAAGAGAGCAAGCCGTCTTTACCATTTTAATAAAGGATCGCACACTGCAGTTTTGGATGCCGGATGCGCACCAAAATACGCCTGTATATGAGGCCGCTTTTACGGAAACAGACTTTACTTTATACATAACGCAGCATGGCCTCTTCACCTGTGTATATCTGGACAATCATTATTACTGCATACATCAGCCCGCCGTCCGGCAGCAGACACTCGAGCTGACCGCCTTTTACCTTGATATCACCGGATATGAGGCAACACAGAAAACAGAAAATTAGGGCTGTTCGATACTAATTCACCGTTTTCTCTTTACGACATGCCGAGAACGCTGTTTTGTATGCTTGCATTTAAAATATTTCTTTACTATAATAGGTAGGAAATCATAATAGGTGAGAAATCATTTTTCAATCGGTATGTGGAGGAAATATTATGTGGATTGCAGACGGCTGGAAAGATTATGAAGTAATCGATACTTCCCAGGGTGAAAAACTCGAGCGCTGGGGAGATTATCTTCTGATACGCCCCGACCCTCAGGTCATTTGGAACACTCCCAAAACACTGCGGGACTGGAAACACCCAAACGCACACTATCACCGCAGCAAAAAGGGCGGCGGCGAATGGGAATTTTTCGACCTTCCCCGGCAGTGGACCATCTCTTATAAAAAACTGACATTCAATCTGAAGCCTTTCAGCTTTAAGCATACCGGACTTTTTCCGGAACAGGCAGCAAACTGGGACTGGTTTTCTAAAAAAATCCAAAATGCGGGCCGTCCTGTCAAGGTTCTGAATCTCTTTGCCTACACAGGAGGCGCCACACTGGCCGCTGCGGCAGCCGGAGCGGCTGTCACTCACGTCGATGCTTCAAAGGGTATGGTTACCTGGGCCAGGGAAAACGCCCGCTCGTCCGGCCTGGAATCAGCTCCTATCCGCTGGATCGTGGATGATTGCGTTAAGTTTGTAGAACGCGAAATCCGCCGCGGTAATCATTATGACGCCATTATTATGGACCCGCCCTCTTACGGCCGCGGTCCCAAAGGTGAGATCTGGAAAATCGAAGATGCGATTCATCCGCTGGTTCAGCTTTGCGCAAAGCTCTTAAGCGAACAGCCGCTGTTTTTCCTGATCAACTCTTATACGACGGGTCTCGCCCCTGCTGTTTTGTCCTATATGCTCGCCACTGAATTAAAATCATTCCATGGACATGTAGATTCCCAGGAGGTTGGTCTTCCCGTATCTTCAAACGGGCTGGTACTGCCCTGCGGCGCTTCCGGACGATGGGAAAAGTAAATCAGTTGTTTCCGTGCAAAGACGCTTTTTTGAATTTGTTGTGCTATTTTGGCCGCTGTTTTATCCACCTGTTTCAGTCGGAAAGACAGCGGCCTTTTACTCAAAGTTTTCCTGTCATCACTTCTCCGGCAGCGTAATTGTAAATTCTTCCCCCACAGGCTGAAAATCATTGCTCATACGACCACTCTCTTCTGGAAATTCCACCGCGTATAATGTCAGATAAAGTTCTTTGGCATTTTCATTTACAAATCCATTATCAATCGTGCTGACTTCCATGCGCCCCCTGCCATCAGCAAAAATCCTCATATTAAATTCCACTTCATGCCCCAGATCATCTGCTCCTTTAAGTTTCAGGTCATAGTGCAGCCGTTCTGCCGCGGTGCTTAAATATACTTTCTGGTTAATATCACTGGTGGTGTATCTCTCCAATGTTACTTCAGATCCATCCGGGAGGGTAAAACTTCTGCTTATTTCTACCGTCTTTGTATTTGCCATAAGCTCTGCACCGGTGGCTTCAAACGCCATGTCCCCTATTTTTCTTCCGTTTACCCAAAAATCCAGTTTCATATCCATCTGCTTTTGCACATCGATTCCCGGAACCTCAATCGTTTCACTTCCTGCGATGCTATTTTCCTCCACTTTTTCAGAGCTGCCTGATGCTCCGATCTGCATCATCACGCCATCAATAGAAAGAAGAATATCCGGATGCAGAGCCATTTCCGTTTCTGCCGAATCCATTTTCTTATCTGACCGGACCATGTATGAAATCAACAATGATTCATCATCCAGAATCACATCATTCAGTGTAACAGATACCCCATTCCTTTCAATCGTCTCCCCCACCACTGTACTGTATGGGCTCAAGTCTTTCTGAATTCCCAAAAGTCTGGCGAGATTGTAAACAGCTGCGCCCACCTGGGCATAAACCTCATATCTCACCGGACTTACCGCAATGCCTGCTATGCAGATAAAGGCGGCAGCTGCTGCATATTTCATCCAGCCCTGCTTTGCCCTCTTATGAAAGAACATTTTTCCTTTCCATTTCTTTACATCTGCCGGATCAGCCGGAAAACTGTTGTATTTCTCAATGTGGTGATCTATATCATTTAATAAGTTATATATATTTTCTTTCATAAATTCCACCTTTTACCCTTTCTGATTTTACGGTTCGATCTTATCTTGGAAACAAACGGCGAATCTTCTTTTTCGCCCTGGAAACACGATTATATATCACCGGCCTGGTAAGTCCGCCGTAATGTACCATTACATATTCCAGAGCTTTTTCGTTGCCCTGTCTCATTTGAAAGATAAAATTTTGTTCCGTAATTTTCATAGTGACTCCTTTCACAGCGGGCGGCGCCGTCCTCGCTTTTGTGTTTCACTATATATTCGTAAATTAAAAGGGATTTCTATCATTTTCCCCAATTTTTCTTTGTCTGGCCGATCAAAAATTTTTATACTGCTTTTCGTTTGAATCCCCACATAATTGGTGTATAATAGGAACATATTCAAACAGGAGGTGTTGCATCATGAAAACAGGTCTTATTCTGGAAGGCGGAGCCATGCGGGGGATTTATACCGCCGGCGTACTTGATGTCTTTCTTGAAAATAATATTTTTGTTGATGGGGTCATAGGTGTCTCCGCCGGCGCTATCCACGGTTGTTCCTATGTCTCAAAACAGCGCGGCAGAAGCATTCGTTATTATATGAACCTTTGCCGGAAATGGAGATTTATGAGTTTCCGTTCACTTCTGCTGACGGGCAATCTGGTAAATACAAAATTCTGCTACGATCAAATTCCAAATCATCTGGATCCTTACGATTATGATACTTTTGCAGCATCTGATACAGAATTTTACGTAACCTGTACCAATCTGCGAACAGGCAAAGCTGAATACAAACACTGCACCGATTTCCGCAAAGACATGGATTGGATGCGGGCCTCTGCTTCCATGCCGCTGGTGTCATCAATAGTCTGGATCGACGGAGAACCTTATCTTGATGGCGGCGTGGCTGACAGTATTCCTTATAAGGCTTTTTGTGATCTTGGTTTTGACCGAAATATTGTAGTCCTTACTCAAGTAGCCGGATATCAGAAAAAAAGCTCCAGGATGAACAACCTGAAGCATGCATACAAAAAATATCCCTTATTTCGAAGAGCTATGAAAAACCGCCCAAATGTCTATAACAACGAAGTGGCGGAAATTGAAGCCGCTCAAAAGCGGGGCGAAGTACTGATCATCCGCCCATCCCGCGAGCTCAACGTTCACCGTATGGAGAAAGACCGCCGCAAGCTTATGACCATGTACAAACTGGGCCGGCACGATGCACGAAAAAAACTGCCTGAAATAAAACGCTTTCTGGCAGCAAAAAACATATCAGAGAACACATAAAATATGTTCATCTGATATGCGCTCCCGGATTATCATCATCAAAGTCAAAAATACACCTTTCAAATGCATTGATAATATGGGTGTCTTTATATTTATCATAACGTTTATGCTGTCTGCCATATGCCATATGCACGTGACCATGTATAAAATATTTCGGGTTATATTTCTCTATCAGGGTAATGAACTGTTCAAACCCCTGATGGGGAAGATCTCTTCCATCATTGATCTGATAAGCCGGGGAATGTGTGAGCAGGATATCAAATCCCCGATGGAATTTAATCTTCAGCCACAACCTGCGCACCCTTTTACGCATCTCAGCTTCTGTATACTGATTTCCGCCGTTTCGGTATCTCATAGAACCACCCAGGCCTAAAATCCGTATTCCCTCATACACATATATATCATCATCAATACAGACACATCCTTCCGGAGGCTTCGTTTCATATTTATCATCATGATTCCCGTGAACATACAGAACCGGTACATTGTACATTGTAGTCAAAAATGAGAGGTACTCCGGCTTTAAATCGCCGGCAGACAGAACAAGTTCCACCCCGTCAAGTTTATCTCTCTCATAAAAATCCCACAAATACTTTGATTCTTCGTCCGCTACCGCAAGTATCTTCATGAAGTCCCTTCTCCTTCACGCCCTCACATTTCTGCTGTTTTATTCTTCTGCCGATTCCACTCCCTGTTGAAGAACCACAGGTTTTGCCTTTTCTTCCAAATCTGCCATTTTGGGAATAGAGCCAATGATATTTTCTGCCAGCCAGTCCATCGTAATGATCCTCTCCGGCTTCAATGTCGTGTCCTCATCTTCCTGGATTACTCCGTCCTGAGAATACAAAATTCCTGAGAAAGGATTAAAACTTTCCTCACAGATGGTTTTTCTCAAAAGACTTACCAGTCGTGCAGTACCTACCGGAAGATTATGGGAACAGATTACATCTATTACCCCGGATGACATACCCCACCAGTAATTCACCGATTTCACCTTGCCGGTTTCCTCACTCTTCCATGTACCTGCAAGAATACTGCGAATCATTTTTTCATAAAATTTTCCCCAATGCCATATCGGCATGGCAAGATTATGCGGCGATTCCTCATCCAGGCGGAAAACACCGAAATGTCTGGAGCCGAGACTCTTATCCGGAATAATAATATCTCTTCCTGAGACATAGGATACCCCATTATCCCAGAAACCTTTATATACATCCACATATTTCTTGGAGGTCCATTCCACATAAATCTTCGCTCTGGGATTTACCAGTTTTGCACCCAATGCAAAAGCATTTACATTTGCCACAGAACCATAGATCGGATAATCTGCCATATAGCCTATACGATCATTTTCAGCCATTGCTCCCGCAATTGCTCCCATAAGGAACTTCGCTTCATACATTCTGGCACTATATGTACGGATAGATCCATGACCTGCCAGAAGAGAACAATTCAATATTTTTACATTTGGATACGCAATGGCTGCTTTAATACTGGCATGGCACATGACCGGTGATGTAGTAAAAATGATGGTATTTCCATCTTCTACAGCCCGGTCTATCACTCGCATCTGTTCTTTCTCATCTGTTGACTCCAGATGATACGGCGTAGTTTCTACCTGACCTTTAAACTCCTGTTCAAGATGCATTCTTCCCAGATCATGAGCATATGTCCACCCTGATTTTTCCGGGGCTGTCTCATGTACAAACGCAATTTTTAATGTCGGTGAGCTGGTCGGGATCAACCTCTGCAGCAAAGTCTTCTTCATATCACTGGGCTTCATCTGAATTTCTACAGATGATTCATCTGCCAGAGTATCAAACACTTTCCAGGATTTTGTGACCTTTTCTTTCAGCTCGGCAGTTGTCATATCGTCCAATTCACTGTATCCATATATTTCGATAAAGTCAAGGAACGCATCTCCTGGCGTAATATCCAGTTTATCGCCGCCATTTGCCTTATAAACAGCGCTGAATCTGGAAAACAATGAACTGAAAGTCAGCTTATCATCCTCACTCCATATCTCATCCGGACGTTTTCCAACCAGACGCTGAAGTCTTGCAAAACCACCCTCCTGCGAGAACCAGACGTAGTTCACTTCTGACAGGTTATAAAAATCCATAAATTCATAATATATTTTATTTTCCTTTTTTTCCGTTCGGGACGGAACAATACGCGTAACCGTTCCCGGTATGGAAACCGCGCCAAAAAACTTCAGCACACTGACTCTTTTATTTCCTTCCAGAACATAAAATTTGTTCATATATTCATAAGCTTTTATAGGTTCCCTGATTCCTTCTGAAAGATGAGATTCACACAATTGAGCCCATTTCACTGCAAATTCTGAATTTTCCCCAAGAACAGGCATAAAATTTGCAGCAAATGCACGACTTCTGCCATCTGTCTTTGTGCCTGCAATCTGATCCGTAGGTATCTGTACCAGTCCAAGCGGATATTCCATAACAGAATTTGCCGCCTCAGGAATATTATCCAGAACGGCAAGATACGGATACTCGCCTTTCGCCGTCCTGAGCGCCACTTCTTTTTTCCCCATTTTCACTGCTTTTGCGTAATTTTCTGATGTCATCCAATCTCTCCTTAAGAACTATTGAGATAAAAGGTACCATATTATACCCTGTAAAAGTTTATTGTATCTATCTGTGATTTTTGTCGTAAATGAGCTTCAAACCTTTAAGAAGCAGTTCATCATCAATTGCCATTTTCTCCCTGCATAAAGGAATCACTTTTTTAGCCATACCTCCCGTAGCAACAACAGGCGCCTCACATCCAAGCTGCTCCCGGATACGTTGGACTACTCCGTCCATGCAGGCTGCATTTCCGTAAAGTATGCCGCTTTGCATACATTCGATAGTATTGCTGCCGATAAGCTTCTTAGGCGGTTCCACACTGATTTTAGGCAGATGTGAAGTCCGAAGACTCATTCCCTCAAGGGAAACCCCAATTCCCGGCATAATCATTCCGCCTATTACCTGTTTCTTTTCATTTACCACTGTGATGGTGGTGGCCGTGCCCATATCAATTATAATCAAGGGTGCTCCATATCCCGCAATGCCCGCCGCAGCTCCTACTGCCAGGTCCGGCCCCAGTTCCGCCGGATTATCAATTTTTATATCCAACCCCGTCTTTACCCCCGGGCCTACCACAAAAACTTTCTTTTTCAGCATTTTTTCCAGGGCCTGACGGACAACTGTTGTGACAGGCGGAACAGAGGAAGACATGATACCCCCCTTGATATCATCCATGTCTATTCCGTTCAGTCCCAGAATATTCTTTATCGTAATCGCATATTCTACCGCAGTCTTTTTCTCATCTGTATATATCAATTCCTTAAAAGCAATTCCGGTATCACGGATACATCCAATCACAATATTTGTATTTCCAATATCAATTGCCAGAATCATTTTTCATCTCCGCCTTACGTATTGTCTCAGTTCTTTTCCTGCACGGTTATCGCATGATTACGTTATAAATATATCATGGCTTTTCCTTAAAATCAACATTTCTGCGATTTCCAGACATATTGCCGCACAAAACAGTACAGTTTACGCCATACCGGAAAGCAAAGAGATTATATAATTTCCGTCTGCTGCCAGCAGACCACAGACATCGGCATGGCTTTTGAATCCCTGAAAATCTTAACAGGGATTACCTGAATTCCGTTGCATGTTTCCTATACCACAGCGGCATCATATTTCTCTGGCATTTTGGATTCTTTCTCGCCTCAATCCCGATGCTCCGGAAAAACTCTTTCCACAAATCTGTATACTCATCTGTCTGTTCCTCAGACTCAAGAAGCCTGTCCATCTCTTCTTTTGAAAATTCTGTCATATAAAAGGGCTGATTTTTCGGATGTACCGCACCAATCCTGCGGTTATCATCAATTATCATCCAGTTTTCCGAGGGCATCCGATCCGCAAAGTGTTCTGCCGATATTGCCGTAATATTGCATTTTGGCTCAATATGAGCCACATATACTCTTCCGTCCAGTGATGTAAATCTGGTGAATTCCCTGAAAAAATGTGCCTCATTTCCTACTTTCCGGCTCAGTTCCCAGATCCTCATTACCGCCGGCTCTGACATTCTTTCCAATATGTCCGGTCCGTATGCAAATCCAAGCACCAGAAACCGGTATATGGCATCCAGTTTATCCGTCTCAAAAGACATGGCTGCAAGGTACATCCGCCGATATGCCTGGACAGAAATTTTCCGTTGTACAGAGCGTACTACTTTTTCCGTCTTTCGTGTATCTCCTGACACATGAACATACTGGCAGAACAACTCCTGCTGAAGTACAGGTTCCGTCTGGAGTCTCACATTTTTGTGTCCCAGCCGCGCTGCCCACGCATCATAAATACAGGTCATCATTCCCTCAAATGTATCTTCACATGTAAAAACCGTCATACGCTCCTCCTATACCTGTACCTGAAAATCCGTAAACAGTGACATCTGCCGGAAATTCTGATCACCGCTGTGGGCTATCTGCCAGTTCTCTTTCTGATTTGTCCCGATAAGCTGTCTGGTAATATACTGTTCCTCAAGAGGAATATGGTACATCATCTGTCCGGAGCAGGTAATAAAATAGTGGGCCCGTTTCAGCACTACTCCCATTTTCTTTAAATGATTAAAATCCAGCCGCCCAAAACGCCGTGATTTTACAATCCGCTCCGCTGATTTAGGCCCTACTCCCGGTACACGCAGCAGCACATCAAAAGAAGCCGTATTAATCTCTACCGGGAACTGTTCCAAATGACGCAGCGCCCAGTCACATTTAGGATCCAGCTGTTCATTAAAATTCGGCCGGTCCATACTCAGGAGCTCGTCTGCCTGAAAGCCATAGAAACGCAGAAGCCAGTCCGCCTGATATAATCTATGTTCACGCAAAAGCGGTGTGGGTGTACCGGGGGCCGGCAAGTCTTTATCTTCATTCAGCGGCACATACGCGGAGTAAAACACTCTCTTTAAATCATAATTCTGATAAAGATGCTGAGAAGTCTTCAATAGATGATAGTCCGTCTCCTGCGTTGCCCCTATGATCATCTGAGTGCTCTGTCCTGCCGGAGAAAATGCTCTGTTCCAGTCCATCTTCTTAAACTGAACAGGCAGCATATTATCCTGTGCCAGTCCTGTACTCTGATCTGCCGTCTCCTGCTGCATCTCAATTCTCTGACTGCTGAAAATACTGCCCGGAAGATACTTGTTACCCTTGCCGCGTTCCATCCTTGCGTCTTTACCAATGGCCAATCTGTGCTGGGCAATAGTGTCCGTCATCATCCGCATGGGGCGAAGGATAGCCTTATGATTTTTATTAGGCGCCAGCTTTTTCATTCCTTCTGCCGTGGCAAGTTCCAGGTTAACGCTCATGCGGTCTGCGAGATATCCTGCCGCCGCCAGCAATTCGTCAGGTGCTCCCGGAATCGCTTTCACATGGATGTATCCGTTAAATTTGTATTCATTGCGCAAAAGATATAGCGTCTCACACATCTTCTCCATCGTATAAGCCGGATTTTTCTGAACCCCGGAACTTAAAAAAAGTCCTTCAATATAATTTCTTTTATAAAACTCCATCGTCAGATCACAGACTTCCTGCGGGGTGAATGCCGCCCGTTTAACATCATTTGAACAGCGGTTCATGCAGTATTTACAGTCATATATACAATGATTCGTCAAAAGAATTTTCAAAAGAGAAATGCACCGTCCGTCCGAACCAAAACTATGGCAGATTCCTGCTGCCACAGAATTTCCCAGATATCCCGTTTTTCCTTTCCGGTCAACCCCGCTGGAAGTACAGGCTACATCATATTTTGCCGCATCAGCCAGAATATGCAGTTTTTCCTGAAGTGATAAATCTCTGCTTATTTCCATATTAACTCCATACATCATTTAAACATTCATAAATCTATAATCATCTATCGAACATCTGTTTCTTTTATTATAGAACAAGCGTTCTGTATTTGCAAGTATAAAATATAAAGGATGTCTTCAAAGACACCCTTTATCCCTTTCATATTCATATTGTAATATTATGCTCTATTCTTCTGCTACAGTCGCAATTGCCTCAATTTCAATCATCATGCCATTATTAAATTTCCCAATCTGCATTGTACTCCTTGCCGGAGGGTTCTCAGGGAAAAACTCTTTATATGTTTCATTAAAAAGTTTAAACTGATCGATATCTGCTACAAATACCAGTGTTTTGAAAACATGCTGCAGATCAGAACCTGCCGCTTTAAGAATTTGATCCATGTTCTTTAAAATCTGTCTGGTCTGTCCCACAATGTCTCCCGGTGCAATTAATTCCTGCGTCTCGGGATCATTCGCTGTTACTCCCGCTGTAAATACAAGATTTCCTACTCGAAATCCCTGAGAATACCATCCTCCCGGATTCGGTGCCTTTGATGTTTTAATTACCTCTGCTTTCATATCTGTCCCCCTTCCTTATATACTGTCTAATTCACAAATCTTACAGATCGTATCATAAAGGACCTCTGCACCTGCCGCCAGATCCTCTTTCGTTGTGAATTCATCCGGGCAATGGCTCACACCTCCGTTTGAACTGCGCAGAAATATCATTGCCATCGGATATAATCTTCCCATCTGCATTGCATCATGTGCCGGATAGCTGACCATATGCATATATGGAATCTGGTTTTCTTTCGTACTCTCTTCTATAATCTCTTTCAGCACCTTGTGGCAATGACACGGCGCAGTAGAAATCGTTTTCTTGACTTCACAGGTAAGTCCGCGTTTCACACACTGCTTTTCAGTAAATTTTATCACGTCATCGTACAAACGTTGCCATATATCATCCTGCACTTCACGAAAATCCACAGATATGGTAACTTTGTTTGCTACAATATTATGCTCATTCGGTTCCACCGTCACATACCCTACAGTCCCTCTTGTGGGTGAGCCTGATTCCAGAGCAAGCCTTTCTACTTCACAGGCCGTTTCCGCCGCTGCCTGAAAGGCATCATGACGGTCTTCCATCGCCATCCCTCCGGAATGTGCAGATTCTCCGTAATATGTTATATAAAACTGATGAATACCTGCAATATCGTCTACCACTGCCAACGGCAGGTTCTTTTTCAGCAAATATTTTCCCTGTTCAATATGCAGCTCAATAAAAGCAAAATAGTCCTCTTCCTTAATGAGCGATCCCTCAAAATTATCCGGTTCCAATCCCATATCATATTCAAGCATTGCCTGTTTCATTGTCTTCCCTGTATTGCGGTCAACGGATGTCTCTGCAAAATCGTGCGGCAGCATCCCACAAATTGCTTTACTGCCAAAATGTCCTCCCAGAAACTGGCTTGCCTCTTCATTAATGAACGCTATCATCTCAATCGGACGCCTGGGACAATATCCCTGCTCCTTCATCGTTGTCAGTACCTCCAGAGCAGTCATTATTCCTGCAAGTCCGTCAAATTTTCCGCCCATTGGAACAGTATCAAAATGAGAGCCTGTAAGTACCGGCTTCAAATTTTCCCTTCCTTCACAGCGGCCATAAATGTTTCCGACCGTATCGATCCGTACGGATAATCCTGCCTCCTCCATCCATTTTATCAACAGCAGAGCAGCCTCACGGTACTCAGGCGTCCATGCAAAACGGCTGATTCCTCCCCGGGGATCCCTTCCGAATTCACCGATTTCCTGTTCCCTGTTCCATAATCGCTGTGCGTTTATTTTCATTTTCATTTCCTCCGATCATTCTCTTACCGGACACACCAGCTTTCCATAGCCATCCTGTGCCACGATTTTGTCATCTTTAAAAACAACGTTTCCTCTGACGATCGTAGTTTCCACTTTACAATCCACTTTCCTTCCCTGATATGGAAATTTTGTATTCCTGGTTTTCGAAAAACTCTTATTCCGGTCAATAATCCAGGAATGATCCGGATTTAAAATCGCCAGATCTGCATCTGCTCCAATTCGTATGCTTCCTTTTTTCGGATACAACCCAAAACGTTTTGCCGCATTCGTAGCGCTTAATTTCGCGTACTGCACCGGACTCATTTTCCGTTTCAGAACGGCCTCGTCAAACATCAATTCAAAAGCCACGTCAATCGAAGGTGTTCCGCCGATCACATTCCACTTGTTTCCATCAGCCGGTTCTTTATCTTCTTCCGGATAGGGTGCATGATCTGTTGCCAGATAATCTATGGAACCGTCAAACAGATAGTCCCACATTTTTTCCATTCGCGCCCTGCTGCGGATCGGCGGCTGAATCAGAGCATATGTGTCAAATTTTTCTGCATTTTCTAAATTTAAAAGGAAATAGTGTGAGCAGCTTTCCACTGTAATATCAACTCCGTTTTTCTTTGCCTGCGCAATCAGTTCTGCCCCCTCCGGAATAGAAAGATGGCAGATATGCACCTTACAGCCGGTCTCTTTCGCAAAAAGAATAATCTGATTGATTGCCGACAGTTCCGCATAATACGGCCGCGCCCTGTCATTTTGCTCAACGCTCCACTCTTCTTTTTCACAGCGCTTTCTCCGTTCAGATACCACAATCGGATCTTCCGCATGGAATCCGAAAATGCAATCCAGTTCCTTTATTTTTTTCATCGCTTCCATTTCCATTTCCGTATTCAGATACGGAAATGTCGGCCCTGCATCAAGTGTAAATGCTTTAAACGCCACGCTTCCAAGTGCTTTTAATTCTTCCAGCTTATCCAGATTTACTGCCGTAGCTCCGGCCCAGATTGCATAATCTACAACAGAATTTCTATCTGCCAGACGTTTCTTCAATAGAAATGTTTCTCTGTCCGTAACCGCCGGATTGCTGTTCGGCATTTCCATAATACAGGTAAATCCTCCGCTGGCAGCCGCCCGCGTCCCGTGTTCAAAATCTTCTCTCCATTCTCCTCCCGGCTCAAAGAAATGAGTATGGGTATCAATCGCCCCCGGCATAACATAACACCCTGCGGCATCGATCTCATGCTTTGCTGCACTGGAAGTGCAGCCATCTTCAAAGATGGCCGCAATTTTTCCGTTACAGATGCCAAGATTATTACGGACTATTTCATTTTCCAATACAAGAAGTCCATTTTTAACCACCAAATCGTACATCTTAACTTTCCCCATTCCTTCCAGATTTCCCGTCTCAGAATTCCTATTCCAGATTCATTGTCCCAATTGGATCCAGAATCTGAATGATATCTTCATCATGAATATTGTCAGATGTAATCAGCACAGATTCATTTTCAATAAATTCCGGAAATTCTTCCTGGCCTTCTGCTGCCGCAATTGCCTGTTTTACCGCATTGTATCCAAGGCCATAAGGATTCTGTGAAACCATGCCATCCAAAACACCGTCGTACACATAATTGATCAGGGATTCAGATGTATCATAGCCAAATACCAGAAGATCTTCTCTGCCTTCATTTTTAATTGTCTGGCATGCTCCTTCAGTAGTTCCTTCATTTACCATAAATACACCTTTCAGATCTTCATTTTCCATCAAAAGATCCTGCATGGTGTTTGCAGTTTTCTCAAGATCACCGTCTGTATAGAAAGGTCCAATGCATTCGAAACCTTCTTTGGCAGCCAGCGTCTCCATAAATCCTTTCTCACGATCCTGAATTACTGCATTTCCTGCATTTGTAGAAATAACTGCGAACAGACCTCCATCCGGGCATTTTTCCATTACATAATCTGCAACAGCGGCAGAAGCTTTATAATGGTCTACAGAAACTACAGTTTTGCAGGAAGAAGTATCCAGTCCGCAGTCCCATGCAATAACCGGCACCTCCATAGACTGAAGAAGATCGCTGACCGCATCCGCATTTGTAGCTGAAATTGCAAGTGCATCAATACCCGTCACCAGCATATCCTCCACAATCTTTCTCTGTCCGGTTCCGTCAGTATCTGTTGTCGTTCCCTGATAATTAATCGTATAGCCTGCCTCTTCTGCCGCATCATTGGCGCCTTTCTGCACATAATCATAAAAAACAAACAGTGTGGATTGCGGAATCAGACCAATTGTCATCGTCTTTTCTTCTGCCGAAACTCCCGCACTCATACATGCTGCTGCCATCATACTTGCCATCATTGCCGTTCCAATTCTTTTGTTCATCTTTTTCATACTGCTTTTCTCCTTTTCTTTCTTTTTTATATTTTTGATCAAAAATATTTTCCACTATTGATTTTTCAATTTTACCCGGATAACATCCAGGAAAACTGCCAGGATGATTACACATCCCACTGCCACCTGCTGCCAGAAAGAACTCAGTCCAATCAGGTTCAATCCATTATTCAAAATGCCGATAATAAATGCTCCGATAATCGTTCCGACCATATTTCCCTTTCCGCCGGAAAGACTTGCTCCGCCGATAACTGCTGCTGCAATGGCAAACGTTTCATCTCCCTGCCCTGCGGTAGGTGATGCAGATGCCACGCGGGAGGTAAGGATCACTCCTGCTATGGAACACAGCAGTCCGCTGAGCAGATAAACCTTAAACTTCACAGCTTTCACTTTTATGCCAGACAAAAACGCAGTATTTTCATTGCTGCCAATAGCAAATATCATTCTTCCGAATTTTGTTTTTGTCAGTACAATAACACAGACCACGGCAATAATTGCCATAAACAGTACCGGATACGGCAGCCATCCGCCCAGCTTGTCCTGTCCTATCCAGGTAAATGCCTTTCCCGCTGAAGATGCTGAAAGCGGAATCCCATTCAGCATTACATAAATCAGGCCTCTCATAATGCTGTTTGTACCAAGAGTTGCAATAAATGGTACGATCCCAAGAACCGTGATGGTAAAAGCATTAAACGCTCCGCATAATATCCCTGTTGCAATGCCTGCCAGAATAGCCGCCGGTACAGGAACGGATCTGTTCAGGCAGATCGCCGTTATCATGCCTGCTGCCGCAGACATGGAACCAATCGAAAGATCAATTCCTCCGGTGATAATAACATAGGTCTCAGCAATCGCCAGTATAATCGAAATTGACGTCTGCAACGCCACATTTATAAGATTTCTGCTGCTCAAAAAGTTTTTTGTATTGATAGAAAAAAACATCATCAGCAAAATCAATCCTATGGTAATAACCACAAGCTGCATATTTATTCTGTCCTTAGACAGGGGTAATCCTTTCTTTTTCCCCATTTTAATCCACCTCCATCATTTCATATTGAAGAATCAGCTCCTGCGTTGCATCTTTCTTATCAAAATCTCCCACCAGATGCCCGTCATTCATTACCAGAATACGATCACTCATACCCAATATTTCCGGCATCTCAGAAGAGATCATGATGACCGTCACCCCTGACTGTACCAGTTCATACACAAGCTCATATATCTCATATTTCGACTTGACATCAATCCCTCTGGTCGGTTCATCAAAAATAACAATTTTAGCCTGATTGCAAAGCCACTTAGCTACCATGACCTTTTGCTGGTTCCCTCCGGAAAGCGTTCCCGCCTGCTGTGTGGCACTGCGCATTTTTATACTCATTTTTTCCGTATATTTCCGAACTTCTCTTTCAGCTTTAGAATCGTCAACAAAGCCTCCTTTGGAAAAGTAGTCATAACTTGCCGAAATAATATTTTCCCGGATAGACAGATTCAGAAAAAGTCCATCTTTTTTCCGGTCCTCCGTAAGATAAGCAATCCCTTCTTTGATCGCATCCTGCGGATTTCTGATATTTACCCTTCTTCCCTCAACTTTAATTACCCCGGAACTTCTGTGAAAAGAACCGCATATTGCTCTCATCAGTTCCGTCCTTCCGGCTCCCATCAATCCCACAATACCGAGTATCTCTCCCTGATATGCCTGAAATGAAATATCTTTCAGCCGTTTTCCTGAATTAAGATGTTCCACTTCCAGCATCAGTTTTCCTTTTTTATAATCCGGTCTCGGCGGAAACTGCTGTGTCAGGTCACGGCCCACCATCTCGCTGATCAGCAGTTCCCTGATATCCGGCGTATATACTCTGGTGCTGATCATATTTCCGTCACGCAGTACACTTACCGTGTCCACAATAGCATCCAGATCACTCATCCTGTGAGAAATGTATATGATCGCCACTCCGCGGTCTCTCAGTTTTCGGACAATGCGAAATAATATTTCTATTTCGTTGTCCGTCAGAGCAGATGTCGGTTCATCCATAATGAGCAATTTGCAGTTGTATGACAACGATTTTGCGATCTCCACCATCTGCTGCTCAGCAACACTCAACTCTTCCACCTTTTTTTCCGGATCAATATGGCACTCCAGTTCCTCAAGGATTTCTTTGGCCTGTGCATTTGTTTTTTTGTCATCTAAAAATCCTTTTACCTTTTTCTGCGGTTCCCGTCCAATAAAAATGTTCTGTGCCACTGTCAGATCAGGCATCAGGTTAAATTCCTGATATACGATCCCTATCCCCAGATCAAACATTGCTTTAGGATGACTGATTACCAGAGGTTTTCCCTCATAAGTCATAGTTCCGCCATTCGCCTGCACTACTCCGGTAATGATCTTCACCAGCGTTGATTTTCCTGCTCCGTTCTCACCCATAAGCGCATGTACTTCGCCTCTGCAGATCTTCAGATTGATATCCCTTAATACCACATTACCGGAATATGATTTTTCAATATTATTTAATTCTAAAAGAACTTCTTTCATAATCCCTTCTCCGTTTTGTATGCCTAAATCATAACATCGCCTAAATTCGGTCCCAAAGTCTGCCCCGTATAAAGATTTCCATCCGGTTCTGCTGCCAGAAATACCGCTGTCGGCAAGATCTCCTCAAGCTCTCCGAATCTCGGAAGCACCAGTTCTGATTCTTTCTGCCTTCTCCACTCCGGACTTACTACTCCCATCAGTTGTGTTTCGATAGGGCCCGGTGCTATACAATTGACCGTAATATTATATTGTCCCACTTCCCTTGCAAGGGATTTTGTAAATCCGATCAGTCCCGCCTTCGCCGCACCGTAATGGCAATGCTCCACACTGCCCTTTTGTGCAATCTGAGACGATAAATTAATGATTCGTCCAAATTTCTGTTTTATCATATACGGCACCGCATACTTGCATGTAAGAAATGCACTTGTAAGATCTACTTCCAACATTCTGTTCCAGTCCTCAAGTGTCATATCCACAAGAAGTTTTGGATTCGATATACCCGCAACATTCAAAAGAATATCTACTCTTCCAAAATTTTCTATTGCTGTCTCAATCAGATTTTGGGCAACTTCCGGCTTTGAAATATCTCCTTCTGCCAGAATGACCCTGCTTCCATAGCCTTCCAGTTCTTTTTTTAATTCATCCATCATATCCGGATCGTCTCTGTAATAATTCAATACCAGATTCGCACCCTCTTTTGCATAGGCAGTGGGAAATCCTCTGCTCATTCCATATCCTGCCCCTGCTCCGGTAATCACTGCAATTTTCCCTTTCAGCTTCATAATAAACCTCCATTTTCCTGATTTTGAGTAAAAAAATACCCATAACAGCAAAATTAATCCTGTCATCTAACTTCGTTGTTATGGGTATCATTTTCAAACTATCCTGCACCATATGTGCTATTTCGTATTTTTGCCTGAGCCAAGGTAATTGTAAAGGGTATATTTTGAAATTCCCAGATATTCCTGTACCCTCTCGCCAGACTTGGTTATTAAAAATGCTCCTTTGTCATTTAAGATTCTTACAAATTCCTTTTTGTCATCCCGCGTCATCTCCTCGGGAGATTTACCGATCGTCTCCCTCGTCTTTTCAATGATACATTCCAGAAGCTGATTGACGTCCGTAACAAAAATCTCGTCTTCCGATCCACTGTTCAGATCACATCTGTTCATATCCTTCAAAACCTGCTCGAACTTAAGAGTCTCTGTTATGTCAGTGTTTATGCAAAGACATCCCATGATCTCGCCTTCCTTATCTCTTATATAAAGCGATGACGATCTAAGGTAACGTCCGTCCGGCAATTTTGTGATATAATTGTATTTATCACCATGACCCGTTGTTCCCTGCAGTACCTCAAGTCCCAGATTGCTTCCGGTTCCCCCTATCTTTCTTCCTGTAATTTCACCATTGCGGATATCCGCAATGGTATGTTCATATCCGTTTCTCAGATCATGCAAAACAATTTCGGAGCTTTTTCCCAACTGCTGTTCAAGCATATCAATCAGTCTGTTAAAGAAATCCATGTCAAAAAATTTGCTGTTCAATTCCATCAGGTACCTCTTTATTTTTTTACTATTTGTAACTTTACATTACCAAACTTTTTGTTTTTTGTCAACCCCTTTTCAAAACTTTTTGTTTTGATTTTAACGTAATTTCCAATATTTTCCTTCAATTTCCATATTTTTTGTTTGATTAATTCAAAACTTTTTGTTTTGAATTAAAAAAATCACACCAATCGCCCTGAAAATTCGTAATCGTTGACTTTTGTGAGTCGTATTATGCATCCGTCTCTGTGTAAAAGGCTCTTTATTTTATTGAATCCCTGAAAATGCTATGTTAATATATAAATAACAGCAATTTTCTGAAAAGGAGATATGTTATATGATATATAATCCTATTCTTCCCGGTTTCAATCCAGACCCATGTATCTGCCGCAAAGGCAATGATTTTTATCTGGCAGTATCAACCTTTGAATGGTTTCCAGGTATCCCTGTTTACTACTCAAAAGATTTAAAAAACTGGGAACTCCTCACCCATGTACTGACAAATGATACAAAAGTCGATTTAAAAAAACTCCCCAGCGCAAAAGGTATCTGGGCTCCCTGTCTGACCTACTGTGAATCCGAGGACCTCTTTTATGTTGTTTACGGCGTTATGAATTCTATGAATGCGCGTTATTTTGATGTTGACAACTTTCTGATCACAGCAAAAGATATTACCGGTCCATGGTCAGAACCCGTGTACCTGCATTCTTCCGGTTTTGATGCTTCTATTCTGCACGATACAGATGGCAGAAAATATGTCGTATCCCTGGAGTGGGAAACACGGGAAGGTTATGAAAAGCCGGGTGCCATTTGTCTGGTGGAATATTCTCCGGAAAAGAAAGAAATAATCGGATACCCCAAACGTGTCTGGCACGGCGGCACGGACCGCGGCTGTATTGAAGCTCCTCATCTGACTAAAAAAGGAGACTTTTACTATATTATGTGTGCGGAAGGGGGAACCGGGTATAATCACTGTGTCACCATGGGACGCTCCCGCAATGTCTGGGGGCCATATGAGAAGGACCCCGAAAATCCTATTGTTACAAGCATTCCCGGAGATTCCTATGAACGCCATGATCCGGATCATCTGAAACCGCAATACTACAATCCTGATTCTGTTCTGCAAAAATCAGGACACGGAAGTTATGTGGATCTGCCAAATGGTGAAACTTATCTGGTACATCTTTGCGCCAGGCCTTTTGTCCCCGAACTGTGCTGTACCCTGGGACGTGAAACCGCCATTCAGAAAATGAAATGGACAAATGACGGATGGCTTCGGATGGCTGATGGTTCGAATCTGGCAAAAACAGAAGTTCCTGAGACAGCCCTTCCGGAAACTCCCATGTCTCATATTCCTGATTTTGATGATTTCGACACCAATGTGCTGGGAAACTGGTACTATGCTCCCCGCATCATGCCGGAAAGATTTGCCTCCGTCACCGAGCGTCCCGGATTTGTCCGCCTGCACGGTCAGGAGTCTCAAACTTCCCTGAACAAAGTCAGCCTCCTTGCGCGAAAGCTCACCAGTGTTTATGCCCGCATCACAACAAAAATGGATTTTTGCCCGGAGATCCATCAGCACAGTGCCGGTCTGATTCTTTATTATGACAATATGAATTATATTTATCTCCGCAAATATCACAGTGAATCTCTCGGGCAAAATGCTCTTTCTATTATTCACCTGGAGAATGGAGAAAAAACAGAATTTTTAAATACAAGAATACCGGTTGAAGACAAACCTGTCTGCCTGCGCCTTACGATTTCCGGCAGACAGTCGCAGTTTTCCTGGAGCTATGATAATATGAACTATACAAATATAGGACAGATTTTTGACACGACAAAATTCTCTGACGAATATTGCAAATATGGCGAATTTACAGGTACAATGGTCGGAATCACCTGTGCCGACCGTGTAAAACACAGACACTATGCTGATTTTGATTTCTTTGAATATATTGCAGATGAAACGAAGCCTGTGAATTAAGCATCAGATTAAAACGGCAAATCCGTTTCGGGTTAATAAAAATTCAAAAAAAGGCGTTGGACATCTTTAAAATATCCAGCGCCTTCTAAAACAAAAACCTTATCATACTTTTCATGCCCGCTGTTGCAGACACTCTTATTCTTCCCTGATCTTATCAATACTCTCTGACATCTTTTTATCCAATCTTTATCACGCCTTTAACAATATCTGCTTTGTTATGCACACAGGAATCCAGGGCATTTTTAATATCATCAAGTTCAAAATAATCTGTCACAATATTTTTAATATTAATTTTTCCGCTTGCCACTGCATCAATCGCCATAGGATAAATATTCCGGTAACGAAATACTGTTTTAAATGTCAGCTCTTTATCCAATGCCATGCCAATCGGAAGTTCCATCAGTCCGGATGGACTGTAGCCCACAAAAACAATCGTTGCTCCCTTGTTAGCCCCTTTGATCAGCTGTGTTGCTGTAATCTGTGATCCAGCCGTATCAATTCCAAGATCAAATCCTCTTCCGCCCGTAATTTCCATCAACTTTGCAACAGTATCTTCTTCTTTTCCATTAATCACCACATCTGCGCCCAGCTCCAGCGCTTTCCGGAGACGCTTTTCCATAACATCCACAACAATTACCTTTGATACACCCATTGCCTTAAGTGACAAAAGCGTTACCAGACCAATGCAGCCTGCCCCTGTAACGACTGCAGTCTGTCCCAGGTGAGCGCCGCCCTGATTTGCCGCATGCATTCCTACCGCCAATGGCTCAATCAGTGCCCCCTCCATGGTGGACACATTATCCGGCAGTTTGAAACAAAGTCCTGCCTCGTGAGCAACATATTCCTGAAACACTCCATCTACAGGCGGTGTAGCAAAAAAGACCACATCTTTGCAAAGATTATATTTCCCGGATTTACAGAACTCACATTGTCCGCAGGTTTTTCCCGGTTCCATGGCAACCCGATCCCCCACCTTTAGATGTTTTACATTTTCTCCTGCTTCCACAACCGTTCCTCCGGCTTCATGTCCAAGGACAAACGGCGGTTCTACTACAAAGTCACCTATTCTTCCTGTTTCATAATAGTGCAGATCCGATCCGCAGATTCCCACATATTCAACTTTTACAAGAACCTCATTTTCCTTCGGATGCGGTATGGGACGCTGCTGGATCTCTACTTCCATAATGTCCGTCATTACTGCAGTTTTCATCATGCCATCCATTTTGATACCCTCCTCTGATTTTCTTTATTACAAACAAATTGCCAATTCTACCGGTCTTTTTCCGGTCAGTGCCGCACTGCGTTCATCCGGCTGTGAACATCCGACATACAGCATAAAGCTGTTGCTGTCCCGATACCGCTCTCCCTTCTCATTTACAGCTTCAAAAGCTTTTGCCGATATCGTAAGAGTTACCTCCTTCTCCTCCCATGCCGTAAACTTAATTCTCTTAAAACTGCAAAGGCTTGTATTGGGCACTGCGTTTGCGGATTCCAAATTCTTAATGTAAACCTGAACTACATCCTCGCATTCCAATTCTGAATCGTTTGACACAACTGCCTTGACCTGAACATCACAGTCCGCCTTCGGTGTTTCGGCAAACTCCGCACTCTTGACCCTGATATTTCCATAGCTGAGACCATACCCAAACGGATACAAAGCTTCACGCTCCATGTAGCGATAGGTGCGGCCCTTCATGGAATAATCAGTGAATTCCGGCATCCCTTCCAAATCCCTGTAGAACGTGATTGGCAATTTCCCCGATGGTGAACATTTACCGAACAAAATGTCTGCAACTGCTTTTCCGCCCCTGGCTCCCGGATACCATGCCTGAAGCAATGCATCTGCATGTTCCTGGGCAAACTGCATGTCCATGGCACTTCCTGTCATAAGAACCACTATAACCGGTTTCCCCACTGACGTTACTGCTTTCAAAAGTTCCTGCTGTACCTCCGGCAGGGAAAGGTCTGCCTTATCACCTGAGCCCACCATATTTCCTGTATCAAGTTCCTCGCCTTCCATCGTCTCATCCAAACCAACGCAGACAATTGTTACATCACTGTGTTCAGCCACCGTAACAGCTTCTGAAATACGATCCTGTCTCCATGCCAGACTCTCCACTCTGTCTTTATACAGGTGACAGCCTTCTGAATAAAGTACCCGCACATCATCTCCTGCTTCATCCTGAATTCCTTCCAGGACCGTAATATATCTGGATGAAGTTCCATGATAATTCCCGATCAGTGCAATCCGGCTGTCTGCATTTGGTCCAACAACTCCCACCGTTTTAAGTTGTTCCTTTTTCAGCGGGAGAATACCATTGTTCTTTAAAAGCACAATTGATTTTCTCGCTGTATCTATGGCCAGTTCTACATGTTCTTTACATTCTACTGCCTCATATGGAATTTCATCATATTCACTTCCATCAAACAATCCCAGAAGGAATCTGGTTGTCATCAGCCTCTCTGCCGCTGTTGTAATTTCTTCTTCCGTTACAAGTCCTTTTTCATATGCCGCCATCAAATGAAGGTATGTATTTCCGCAATTCACATCACATCCGTTTTTCAGAGCCAGGGCTGCAGATTCCTTTGCATTTTCCGTTACATGATGATTTTCGTGAAAGTCGCGGATTGCCCAGCAGTCTGAGGTAAAATGCCCCTCAAAACCCCATTTATCTCTCAAAATATCGCAGATCAGGGTTTTGCTTCCGCAGCATGGCTCTCCGTTTGTGCGGTTATATGCACCCATGACTGATTCTACTTTTGCTTCTTTTACAAGCGCTTCAAAAGCCGGCAGATATGTCTCCCACATATCCTTCTGTGTCACCTCTGCATTAAACTCATGCCGCAGGTCTTCCGGACCGCTGTGGACTGCAAAATGCTTTGCACACGCTGCCGCTTTCATCACTTCACCGTCCCCCTGCAGCCCTTTTACAAATCCGACTCCAAGGCGGCTGGTCAGATATGGGTCCTCACCATACGTCTCATGTCCGCGGCCCCATCTGGGATCACGGAAAATATTTACATTCGGGGACCAGAACGTCAGTCCCTTATAGATATCTCTGTCATTATGTGCGGCGTATGCATTATACTTCGCACGCCCCTCCGTGGCAATTACATCACCAATCTTCTCCATCAACTCCTCGTCAAATACGGCCGCCATGCCAATGGCCTGTGGAAACATGGTAGCTGTGCCGGCTCTCGCCACACCATGCAAAGCCTCATTCCAGTAATTATAAGCCGGCACTCCCAGCCTCTCTACCGGAGCTGCATCGTATTTCAACTGAGCAGCTTTTTCAAGTACCGTCATTTTGCTGACCAGTTTCTTCGCTTTTTCTGCCGCTGCTTTTCTGTCTCTCATATCTGTAGCCTCCATTCTTTATCTACTGTTTAGGGAACCAGCCAAAATCCACACATCGTCCAAGATCCCATGCGTCCCATCCAACCCAGCCGGAGGTGTTGACAGTATCCGTCAGAAGTTTATAACTCCAGTAAAAATAACCGTTCCCGGCATTCCAGGCTGCCAGCTGCGCTTCTGCCAGCGCCTGATAGATTTCCTTCTTTTCTTCCGGCAGCATTACCTCTTCCTGAAGTCCGTCTACTCCGTTCAGCACACTCTGTCCGCCTTTTGTATCATGTCCGCAGGCAAGAGAATTAAACAGGCACCACTCGCCACAGATCACAGGGAAATATTCCGCCATTTCACGAATTGCCGGCTCATATACTTCCTTTATATACTTTACATATCCTTCTACACTCTGCTCACAGCCATGCATTTCAGCCATCATCAGGTACTGATGCGTATCCAGTACTACATTTTTGTATTTTTCTTCCCGCATAAAATCCTTCCATGCCATGAGCTGAAAGCCATCATGAAATACCACATACTTCTCTTCCGGCATGTGTAAGCGAATCCGATCATAAGCTTTACAATAAAACTCTCTTAAAAATTCCAGTGTAATCGGCTTATTCTTCTTTGCCAGCTCCTGATCTGCCGCCGGATACCGCTCAGGCACACGGAGTGTATCCCAGATTTCCGCCGTTGCCGGCTCATTGAGAATCTCAATTCCCCATAATCCTTTTCGCATGCCGTATCTCTCTGCCAGACGTTCCAGAACGCCAAGGACAAACTCTACCTCCTGTGGCTGCTCTGCCCACGTACAAATGCCGCTTATACCGCCATTGTCAAAACCATTTTGGCTGCCCGGCGCAGTATGCAGATCAAGCAGTATCTGCAGACCATACTTTTCTGCCCAGCTAAAAGCTTTATCCACTTCTTCTGTACACCCTATAAACGGCTCCCGATCTCCAAAAATAAAATAGGGAATGGGAATCCTTACCGTATCCAGTCCCATTGCCTTTATCGTCACAAAATCGCGTTCCGAAATAAATTCTGCACGATGCATTTTAATTCGCGCTTCATAAACTTCTCCTGGCAATTTCTGCGGGAGATAATATTCATCCTCTGCATCCGTCCCATCAAACAAAGCCGGATTCATCCATTTTTCCAACACCAGCCAGTTTCCCAGATTTACTCCTTTTACTTTCACTTTGTTACATCTGCTCCTTCCCATTTTAGAATTTTTTTGTGCAATGGAAATTCAGGGAATTTCCTATTGAGAATAAAAACCGACAGAAAGCTTTCGCCTCCTGCCGACTTCATAATTAACCTTTTACAGCTCCTGCCATCATACCTTTGATCAATTTATCCTGAAGGATAATAAACATAATAATCATCGGAACAGTAGACAATGTCAGGCAAGCCATGATCATCGCTGTGTTCGAAGAATATTGTCCCTGATAATTCCACAATGCCAGCGGAAGGGTACGATTCTTTTCAGACTGTGTCAAAGTAAACGCAAAAATAAATTCATTCCAGATATTAACGCCATTATAGATTGCAAGAGTAGAAAGCCCCGGTGTTGACAACGGGAAGATGACCTTGAAAAATCTTCCGTATCTGCCGCATCCGTCTATATCTGCAGCCTCCTCCAATTCCTTAGGAATGCCCTCCATAAAGCCTGTCATAATAAACACCGACATGGGAAGTGCAAATGCGACTGCCGTAGGAATCAGCACCCAGACCGTATCATACAACCCCGTCTTTACTGCCATCTGGAATACCGGAATCATGGTAACATGAATCGGTATCGACATAGATGCAACAATTACCAGGAAAATAAAATTCCGAAGCCTGAATTTGAATCTGGAAAGCGGATATGCAGCAAAAGCACAGAACATCAGCAAAATACAAAGCGCAAATACAAGCACGATCACAGAGTTCTTAAAATAATTCCAGAAACCAGGATCTGTAATAATAGATATGTAATTTTCCGTGAAAAATGTTTCCGGAAAATCAAATGCGGTTCCCATAATCACTTCCAGCTTCTGTTTAAATCCGGTCAAAACCATAAACAGGAACGGAACGAATGCCACCAGCAGCCAAAAAACAGCAAGAATCATAACGATTGTCCAACTGACCGCTTTTTTTCTTTTCGTCACCTTAGACTGAACGCCATCATATGCCATCTTAATCGTCACCTCCCCGGTTCATAAGTCTCATGATCGTAGCCGCAACCAATGTAATCAAAATAAACATACCTCCGGCGATTGCCGAACCGTAGCCCATATTAAAAGTTACAAAGGAATTTTTATACATATAAGTAGCCATCAATTCAGTAGAAGTACCAGGACCGCCTCCGGTCATTACATATACCAGATCAAAATATTTCAGAGAACCTGTCACAGACATGATTACCGCACTCTTGATTGTAGGCACCAGAAGCGGCAGAGCAACTCTCATTACATACTGGCTGCGGGTAGCTCCGTCAATAATCGCAGCTTCATAGACATCACTGCTGATGGACGAGTATCCTGCCATATAATACACCATATAAAAAGGTACAAACTGCCAGCACACAACCATGATAACCGCATACAACGCTGTCGACTGATTTCCCAGAAGATCCACCTTGCCGCCGCCAAACAGCTGAGAAATAGAAGAAATAATTCCTCCGTTTGTCGCCAATGCATAACGGAACAGATAACCGACTGCCACAGAACTCATCAACAATGGCAGGAACCACAGTATTTTAAAAATATTAAACTTCTTTCCGCCTGCATCCAGAAATGTCGCCAATAAGATACCGATCGGCATCTGGATGATCAGAGAAAGTACCATAATTTTTACGTTATTTAAAAACGCTCTCCAAAAATCTGTATCACGAACCAGCTTGCTCCAGTTGTAAAGGCCATTAAATGTCTTATCTGCAGAAATACCGTTCCACTTCATAAAACTGTTTATAAAGGTCTGTACAATAGGATAGAAAAGGAAGATCGCCATCAGGAGTATGACAGGCATAAGAAATACCGCAGCACAAAGGTTGACGGATTTCTGTTTTTTATACGCCAGAGAATTCTTATTCATTTATAACCACTCCTTTTATCACTGTTTTCATACCAAATGTTCTTAAAATATGGGGAACCCCTGACAAGGTTCCCCATCAAAAGTACAAATGTTTATGTTGTTAGATCAGCCTGCATTTTCTGCAAGATATTCATCCATTGCATCCTGCTGTTCCTGAGCAACTGCTTCCGGAGTCTCAGAACAGTCAAACAGTTTCTGTGTAGCGGTCTTGTGAACATCTGCTACTGCGCTGGGGAGATACTGATCCCACCACAGCTGTACGCCGGATGCTTCTCCAAGAATTGTAATAAGATCCTGATTAACAGCTTCCTCAGATGTAGCAGCCTGCAGAGGCGGAATATTACCAAGAGACTGAGTCAGTTCTCTGAATCCTTCTGAGGAGTAATAAGCAGCTACTTTAAATGCTTCTTCCAGCTTTTCTCCTTCAGCATTGATAGAAATAAAGTTATCACCGAGTGTACCAACAATTACAGACTGATCCGCCTCAGAATCAGCGATAGTCGGGAATGTAAATACGCCAAGATTCTCATAGAAATCCGGGTTTTCTTCCTTGATGGAACCTACCTGCCATGTACCCTGAAGCATCATACCTGCGCCCTGATACAGAAGAGCACGGTCGTCGCCGTTATCCGGGGAAAGGGAGTTCACACCTTCGGGGAAGTAGCCTTTCTCTACCCACTCTTCAATTTTTGTACCTGCATAGATAGTAGAATCATTTACAAGAGAGCCTGTTCCGTCATAAGCTGCAGAGATGACCTCCGGTCCGCCATGACGTGCTACCAGATACATATAATACATGGAACCTGTCCACTGCGGCTGATTCGCCAGAGCAAAAGGAGTGATTCCGTCTGCTACCATCTGGTCGCAAAGAGCTTCCAGATCATCCACTGTTTCCGGAACCTCATATCCCTTGTCTGCCCACATTGCTTTGTCATAGAAAAATACAGCTATAGAGTTATTCTTAACAGGAATTGCATAAATCTTTCCGTCAACAGATGCCTGTGCCAGAGAAGCCTCTGTGTACAGATCTCTCAAACCATATTTGTCAACCAGTTCTGTCAGATCTGCTGCATAACCGGAGTTTATGTAGTCAACCATCGGACCGCCTGTCCAGTGGATATACATATCCGGGCATTCGCCGGATGCCATTGCAACGGCCAGTTTGGACTTGTACTGATCGTTTACAGTAGCAACCTGTTCAACAGTGTAACCGGATGCTTCCGAATCATTTGTATTATACTGTTCTACAGCATAATTCCACATTGTTTTGTCCGGTTCATCTGTTCCCAGATGCCAGAATGAGATTGTCTCTGCTGCAAAAGCCGAGCAGGATAATGCGCCGGCCATAACGCAGGCTGTTAAAGCAGTAAAAAGTTTTCTTTTCATCAATTTCCCTCCTTGTAATTGAAACTTAAGATAACTTTATTTTACTCCTTCAAACATTCTGAATATATCACAAATCTTTGCTTTTTATCACTTTTCTTTGTTTTTCACGGTTCCGCTTCTTCGTCCACCGGCTCCAGCAATTTGAACACCGGATCATACATTTTAGCACAAATGAACCCAGGAAACGTAAATCCCAGCATAAGCACCAACGGGAAAAGCGCCAGGCTGTGCGTCAGGATTTCATAGGGGATAATCCAGGAAAATGCCATTACAATCGTACGCGGAAATTTAGAAACACATAAAAATGCCGTATTCTGCACCGTCATAAAAACAGTATTTTCAAAATGTGAAAGTACCGGAAAAAGGAACTGAAACAGCAAAAAGGTAATGCTGGCCAGAATCAAAATCCCATACTGCACCGGTTTACCAAATATATCCATATTAGATGTAACCACAACCCAGTCTATCCGATAAGAAAAGAACAAGGCTAATACGGCAATCCAAAGAATCGTTGCCTGTTTAAAATTCTCTTTAAATGCATTCCAGAACATTCTTCCAATATAGCCTTCTTCTTTGCGAACCAGTTTTAAAAGAACATAATGCATGGCTGTAAGAGATGCACCTGCCGTAATAACAGGAATACATAAAATCAACGTCAGCAGATTCAGATAAATCAGATTCCAGACAAACGCACAAAAGCGATATAGTCTGGTATCCATTCCAAAAAATTTTTTCAACTTAAGTTCTCCTTTCCTTTTATCTATTCACGTTCAAAGAAATCATCTTTTTGATATTTTTCCCGGTATTTTCGCGGGGTCATACCGGTGGCCTTCTTAAACTCCCGTCCCATATGGCTCTGGGATGTAAAACCAAGATAATTGGAAATTTCAATATACGAATACGGAGAATAAATCAACATTCTCTGAACAAGCTTGATCTTCTCATTTAAAATATATTGTTTGAGACTGATATGCTCACATTTCTGGAACAATGCAGAAAGATAATTTTGTGTCAATCCGACATAATTCGCGATTTCCTGCACCGTAATCTTGCCATGAAGATGAGAAAAAATATAATCCTTGCAATGTTCAATATGAGGATTGTTCCCGCCCTGAGCATCTGCAGCGGCCGATTTGGAATCACGTACCATTTCCGCATATTGAAGCTGGGCAGCTTTATACAGTGCTCTGATTTCATTGATATCATCACATTTTTCTATCTGCCTGATACAGCAATCGCTTAACGTATATGCCTTTTCGTAGTGAAGCCCTCCGCGAATCGCCGCTCTGGATGAGGTAGTGACATTGACTATTCCGATATTCTTTTCATGCCGCAGCGGATCCTCCGAAAGAATTCCTACAAAAGCCGAAAAATCCTCCCAAATTGCCTCCCTGGCAGTATCCGGATCTCCGCGTTCAATCGCTTCCAATACTCTCATTTCCTGATTATATGGATTATGAACAATATGATTCTCCCGGTTATAAAAAATCTGATTGCAATAATCTGCTTTTAATGATTCATATGCAGAATTATTTTCTTCCGTTTTGTGTTCATTCATGCTGATCACTTTCTTTTTCTTTTTCGTTTTCTGTATAGTACAGAAAATCAAAGTCTGCATGTGCAGTTTTACGGTCCAGATCCTGACAGCAAATGCCAACAAATGCACCTGTAAAACGCCATTCTCCTATTTTCTGGTAATAATCGTCAGACAAAGCAGAAGCATCCAGCACCGGCCCTGCCTCTTCATAATGTTTTCCATCCAGCGAATAATAAAATTGTGCCGTCTCTTTCATCGTTTTCAGTTTCAGCCATATTTCCCCTTCTTCCGGAATACCGATCCCGTGCCCGATTGGAAAAAATTTTTGGTCCAAAACAGAAGCCATGACGTTTAATACACGCCCCTTTTCCTCATCCCGGGTAATATGACAGTAGTAGAAACTGATAGTATCATAATAATAAACAAGGCCCGCAAGCTGCTGAAAAGATTCCGGCTGAAAGTCTATCTTTGTAACTGTTTCTGTATAGAAAGCCTGCTGCCTGCGTGCCAGCATGCTCTGAGAATACTTTGACTGCAGTGAATCCCCGCCATACAGCCGCAGATATCCCGGTCTTTCAGTCAGAGACGCAAGTTTTCCAAGGGGCCTTCGCAGAGAATTCAAATGAATGCTCCAATTGTTTTTGTCAAAGTCTTCTTTCATATCTTTGCTTACCGGAACTGACGGTGCATCTTCTATCTCAGCATACTCTTCCGGTGTATGTTTGCCACTGTCCAGTCTCAGCCATCCATCCTGAGTCCATACCACCTTCTGAAGCGCCGTTTCTCTGCCCAGAATACAGCTTCGGCCTGCTCCCACCGGTCTTCCGCAAAGATGCACAATATACCATTCGCCATTTACTGTATCTGTAAGGCTGGCATGTCCCGCCTTCTGAATAACCAGTTCCTCATGCCCTGCAGACGTGATCACAGGATTATATGGCGAGTCCTCATACGGTCCTTCAATGCAGCGGCTCCTCTGCATGGTCATGGCATGCTCGTAGCCTGTACCGCCCTCTGCCAGCATCAGATAATACCATCCATCTTTTTTATAGAGATGCGGTCCCTCTGTAGTTCCTGTTTTTGTTCCCTTAGTGATCAGCTGCGGCTTTCCGATCAGTTTCTTTTCCTCTGCGGAATATTCCTGCAGGACAATACCGGAAAATTTATTATTGCTTCTATAATCATAGCGCATATTTACCAGCCACTTTTTTCCGTCCCCGTCATGATACAGCGACGGATCAAATCCACTGGCATTCAAAAATACCGGGTCTGACCAGGGTCCCATAATATCCGGTGCTGTCACCAGATAGTTCTCGGGATCCATAAACACCCCGCCATTTGTAAGCACATTCGTATAAATCAGATAAAACTGTTCCCCATCCCAGGACAGACAGGGCGCCCATATACCCCCGGAATTCATTACGCCGCCCATATCAAGCTGGGATACTCTGGTAAGAGGATGACAGATCAGTTCCCAGTCTTTCAGATTTTTAGAATGATGTATCTGCACCCCCGGAAACCATTCAAAAGTCGAGGTGGCAATATAATAATCTTCACCCACGCGTAAAATGGACGGATCCGGATTAAAACCAGTCAAAATGGGATTTTGTACCTTCATAGTTCATCTCTCCTTCTCTCAAAATATGAAAGGGGCAGACTTCTTCTGCCCCTTTCGCCGGTTTACATTTAGAATAATACACTTTCTGCTGTTTCCCTGCTCTCAAACGGTCCTGACAGCGGGCGGATTCCTCTGTGGGCACCTGCATAATCTGCGTCAAAGAAAATTGGTGTACCATCCGGATTCTCAAATCTTTGTTCCGGTTCAAAGGCCTCTCCCAGGTATTCTGTGGATATAAACGGAGTTGCAAACCTGGGAACATACTCATAAAGATTTGTCTCAAGCTTCATCTCTCCATCTGCTTCTTTCAGCTCCCATCGAATCTGGTGCTCTGTATCTACCACGCAATTCACTTCCTTATCACAGGGCTGCGCTCCGTTGAAATATACATTGCCGCCTGTATATACCGGCATATGGTCATAGTAAAAATCTTTCTGCCCATGACTGACAATGGATTTTGCCGTAAACTGAGCCTTCCACTCTTCTTCTGTCGGATATCCGTCATATGGCTTTGTGCCGCAGACATACTGGTACTGTTCTATATAATTGTTCTCTCTGGAATATTTTTCCAGATCCTCGCGAACAGCCTGCTGCACAAAAATATTATTATAGAAACGGGCATCACCGTGCAAAATAGTCATAAACCCTGCCACTTCTGTTCGATGAGGTACATGATACGGTGTATAACGGTTAGACGGCAAGCTCTGCGCCCCATTATCTGTACCGTCTCCTACCCAGGTAAACGAACCTGCAATCAAATTATGTACCAGTGCAATTCCCTGCGTACTGATACGACATGCACAGTTAGACAGCAGAAGGTTATTATCAATCAGTGTCGGGCCATGAGATACTTCAATGAAAATATCTTCTGCCAGGGCCAGCGAATTACTGATAACCGTTCCTTTTGGCGGAACATTATCATGAAACAGATTTCCGGTCACACGGGTTCCCTGTGCCTGCCAGTCAAGCCACAGTCCGCGTGTACAGTGATGAATATGATTGCGGCGGTAGATAACATCAATTGCCGCATGCATTTTAATTCCTCCGATCTCTGCTCCTGCCAGATCCTGCTTATTATTAATATGATGGATATGATTATCCTCTATGATCGAAAAAACTCCTCCCAGATGGCCTACAATACCCGTCTGTCCGCAGTCGTGAATATTACACCGACGCACAATATGATGACCGATATTTTCTTTTGTCCAGCCTTCCAGCTGTGCCTGACAGATAGCATCTCTCTCTGTCTGTGTGCCGTCTTTATACCATTTTGTGGTCCACTTATTCTCATTTTCCGGCTGAAGATATTTTCCAAGAGAAATTCCTGAACATCTGGAATCAGAGATTTCACAGTCCTCAATGATCCATCCCTTAGACCAGTGCGGTCCCACCATACCTTCCTGATATGCAGTTGGCGGTGCCCACTGGGTAGCAGCCTGTTTTACCACAAAACCAGAAAGCGTAATGTAATTTACTCCTGTCTTATCCGGATAAAAACAGTTCCTGCGGACATTGATCTCTACATTTTCCGCATTTGGATCAGCCCCCTGAAAATTAGCATAAATAACCGTATCATTGCCATCCTGCTCCGTATACCATGTAAATACAGTTTTTTCCGGCTCCCATGATGTATTGTCAACTTCCGGATTTATTACCTTATCCATTGTAACAGCCTCATACATGGCTTTTCCATTCAGATAAACCTCGCCTGTATGAACCGGCTTGATCGTTTCATCATACCAGTCTCCTTTTACAAGTACCGTATAAGGATTATATTCTCCAAAAATGCCGTTTGGAATTCGTGCCGCCCATACATTTCCTTCTTTTTTCTCCCAGTTCTTTACTTCCTCTGCCCCGGTGATTACCGCTGCGCCAGGCACTTCTGAACGGTAAACAATGGGATTTCCCTCTTCTCCTGCATTTTGCGGATTTACGTATTCCCGGTATACTCCGGGTGCCACAATTACTTCATCCCCTGCAGCTGCAATTTTTGCTGCCTCACTGATGGTTTGAAACGGTTTTTTCTCAGAACCGTCTCCACCTCTTTTGGCTTTCGCAGATACGTAATACTTCATGTTAAACCCTCCTCACCTGAAATCTGTAAATATCCGTCCCTTACAGATATTCCTTTCACATACTTGAATCTTATCACAGTCTCAGTTATAATTATGGACAAAACATCAGTAATTTCAGCCAAATATTGCGGTCTTAAAAGGAGATAGATTTATGAATCCGTTTTACGAGAAACAAGAAGGAAAGCTGCGTATCTCAATAAATGAACAGCTCTCTTTTCCTGAACATCTTCATTCACATACAGAATTTCTTTATATTATAGAAGGGGAAACACAGATTTCCATCGAAGGCACCGTGTATAACATGAAACAGGGAGACTGCGCCATTATCTTTCCGGAACAGATTCACAGCTACCATGCCACAGGCCATAACCGTCTCTGGCTTTTGATCTTTGATCCGAATCTGGCCGGTTCTCTCCAGTATACCCTTCAGAAATTCCGTCCTGGACGCCCCTGGCTGCCAAAAGCTTCCGTGCCGGATGATGTCCGTCTTGCCATTGAGCGGATATACACACTGGATATGCAAAAAAATCCGGGGCTCGGCTCCGCATGGATTCAGGTAATCCTCACCCTCATCCTTCCCATGTTGGAATTAACAGAAGAAAACCAGCCAAAAAGTGAGGGTCTCACTTATCAGCTGGTCCATTATATGACAGAACATTTCCGGGAACCCTTGTCCCTGGATACTCTTGCAAAAGCTTTACATGTAAATAAATATTATCTATCCCATACTTTTTCAGAAAAACTCCATATAAGCTTTCCTCAGTACCTGAATTATCTGCGTGTAGAATATGCTGCCGAAGCCATGCATATGTCCCAGAAGCCTCTTGCACACATCTGGGAAGAGGCCGGTTTTTCCAGCCAGCGCAGCTTTAACCGCGCATTTCACGCGGCAATGGGTATGAGCCCTCTGGCTTATCGAAAATCAATCCCGTAGGGTTTTCCCATGCTACATTTTTTTCACAATTTCCAACAATTTATCCACATTTTCTTCTGTGGTAGCCCAGCTTGAGGCAAAGCGCACTGCCGTGTGTTTTTCATCTACAACTTCCCAGAAACTGAACGCTGCCTTCTTTTTTAATTCCTCCATCCGGCTGTTCTCCAGAATGAGAAACTGCTGGTTTGTGGGGGAGTCAAGCAAAAACCTGCAGCCTGCTTCTGCAAATCCTTTTTTCATTTTTTCCGCCATCTCATTTGCATGACGGCTGATTTTAAAATACAGATTATCTGTAAAAAGAGCATCAAACTGCACTCCGATCAGGCGCGCTTTGGCAAGCATTGCACCATGCTGCTTCACCATGGTCATAAAGTGTTTCGGTGAATTTCCTTTCGGGAAAATCACTGCTTCACCACACAGTGCTCCGACCTTTGTGCCGCCGATGTAAAATGCATCGCAAAGAGATGCCAGTTCCGGCAAAGACACATCATTTGCCTTCGATGTCAGGCCATAGCCCAGACGTGCTCCGTCTATATACAGTGGAATTTCATACTTCCTGCAGACACCGGAAATTTCCGTCAGCTCTTTTTTAGTATACAATGTTCCATATTCCGTAGGAAAAGAAATGTAGACCATTCCCGGAAATACCATATGTTCATGATTTTCATCCGCAAAAAAGCTTTTTAAATAATCTTCCAGTTCTGCCGCATCAATCTTTCCCAAATGCTGCGGAAGTTCCAGCACCTTATGTCCCGTATACTCTATTGCCCCGGCTTCATGAACTCCAATATGCCCTGTCGCTGCCGCAAGTACACCTTCATACTGGGCAAGCATTGTTCTGATCACTACCGCATTTGTCTGCGTTCCTCCCATCAGAAAAAAGACATCCGCATCCGGACATCCGCAGGCTTTTCGGATTTTTTTCCTGGCGCTTTCACAATATGAATCGCATCCATATCCCGGCAGCTGCTCCATATTTGTCTCCATCAGTCTTTTCAGGACGGCTTCATGCGCCCCTTCCGCATAATCACACTCAAACGAAATCATATGTATATCTCCTCGCTTTTTCCGGCATCCGATGCCATATTTTATAATATTAAATGTTCTATCAGAATTTTAAGGCCAAGACAGACCAGAATGATCCCTCCTGCAAGTTCTGCCTTCTTTTCATATTTTGATCCGAAAACACCGCCTATTTTTACTCCTATACAGGAAATCAGGAACGTAATAATACCGATGCATCCCACGCCAAACAATGTATTGACCGTTCTGCCCGCTTTTGCAAACACTTTCACCGGAACACAGGCAAACGTCACTCCCACCGCCAGTGCATCGATGCTGGTAGCAACTGCCATGGCAAACATAACTTTAGCACAGAGGGAAGCGTTTATCTCGCTCTCCGTCTCTTCAGAAAGAGCTTCCCGCACCATATTCCCACCGATGACTGCCAGCAGGGCAAATGCAATCCATGGAGTAATTTCCGTCACATATCCGGAAAGCTGTACTCCAAGAAGATAACCTGCCGCAGGCATCAATGCCTGAAAAATCCCAAACCAGATACCACAGACCAGCATCGCTTTCAGAGTTACTTTTTTCTGTGACAGGCCCTTACAGACAGACACTGCAAAAGCATCCATGGCCAATCCTGCCGACAACAGCAATAGTTCCAATAATCCCATCTCATGTCCTCCTGAAAAAGAAAAAAATATCAGGCATAGCATTATGCCTGAATCATTACCGTATTTGGGAAGTACATGAGACAGACACAGCTATCCGCTGTCCTTAAGTCTCATCAATTAAGGCAAACCAGGTCTCAAACCAGTATGTTGGCATGCCGCGCTATGCGCCGATTACTCCCTTAATTGCTGATATTATATGCCATCAGTGTATTTGATGTCAAGAGTCTTCCCCTTCCTTATTAAAAGCCTTATTAAAAATCAAAAATAAATTTTCACGGCGTTGACTTACAAAGATGCGGATAGTATAATATACGCGAATATATTGAGCAGTGCCCGGATTTGAAAACACACTGCGGATATGAAAAAAGGATGGTAAATTACTATGCAGGGAAGAACGCATACTTGCGGCGCGCTTCGCATCAGCGACGTGGGCGCAAAAGTACAGATTACAGGTTGGTATGACAATCTCAGAAAAGTCAGCAAAAATCTTGGCTTTCTGATTTTAAGAGATTATTACGGTATCACACAGGTCGTTATTGAAACAGAAGAAATGATGAACATCATTGATTCTGTAAACTATGAATCCACACTTTCCATCTGGGGAGAAGTTCGGGAACGTTCCAGCAAAAACACCGCTATTCCCACAGGTGAGATTGAAGTGGTTCCTACAAGCATTGAAGTGCTGGGAAAATGCCGCTACAATGAACTGCCTTTCCAGATCAACCGCTCCAAAGAAGCAGATGAAAACACACGTCTGAAATATCGCTATCTGGATCTGAGAAATCCGGCAGTAAAGCAGCGTATCACCCTCAGGAGCAATATCGTTGCAGATCTGCGTGCCAGCATGACTGCTCATGATTTCATGGAGATCACCACTCCGATCCTGACATGCTCTTCTCCGGAAGGTGCCAGAGATTATCTTGTTCCGTCAAGAAATCATCCAGGTAAGTTTTATGCTCTGCCTCAGGCACCACAGCAGTTTAAACAGCTTTTGATGGCTTCCGGCTTTGACCGCTATTTCCAGATTGCTCCGTGTTTCCGTGACGAGGATGCCAGAGCTGACCGCTCTCCCGGTGAATTTTATCAGCTGGATATGGAGATGGCATTTGCCGGCCAGGAAGATGTCTTTGCAATTCTGGAAGATGTCCTTCCGCCGATTTTTGCAAAATACGGTGTATATCACACCGCTTCCACTGCTCCGTTTAAGCGGATCTCTTATCTGGATGCAATGGAAAAATACGGAAGCGATAAACCGGATCTTCGTATTGACCTTCTTGTTCAGGATGCGACAAAATGCATGGCTGACTGCGGTTTCGGACCTTTTGAAGGCCAGACTGTAAAAGCAATTGTCGTATCCGGTTTTGAAGGAACGCGTAAAGTAATTGATAAACTCTGTGCAGATGTAGAAGTGCAGAGCGGAAATAAAGCATACTGGTTCCGTCTGGATGCAGGCGGTGAGTTCGTTGGCGGTATATCCAAATTCCTGCAGGAAAGAAAAGAACAGGTTATCACCGCTCTCGGCCTGCAGCCTGGGGATTTTGTAGGTGTAACTGCCGGAAAGAAACTCGCTGCTCAGAAGACAGCCGGCGTACTGCGCAAAGTTCTTGGAAACGCCTGCCCGAACCATATGAAAACCGACTGCTACGAATTCTGCTGGATCGTAGACTTCCCAATGTACGAGATCGGTGAAGAATCCGGTGAACTGGAATTCTGCCACAATCCGTTTTCCATGCCTCAGGGTGGAATGAAAGCCCTTGAAGAACAGGATCCGCTTTCCATTTTGGCTTACCAGTATGATCTGGTATGTAATGGTGTTGAGCTTTCTTCCGGCGCTGTCCGTAATCATGATCCTGAAATCATGGTAAAAGCATTTAATCTGGTTGGTCTGGGTGAAAATGATGTAAAAGCAAAATTCCCTGCCATGTACAACGCATTCTGCTACGGTGCTCCGCCACACGCAGGTATTGCACCTGGCGTTGACCGTATGGTCATGCTGATTGCCGGTGAAGAAAGCATTCGCGAGATCATTCCTTTCCCGATGAACAAAAATGCACAGGATATTATGATGGGTGCTCCTGCAGAAGTAGAACAGAAGCAGCTGGATGACGTTCATATTCAGATCGTAATGCCGAAGAAAGAAGAAAAAGAAGACTAAAAAAATAAGCGGGACGCATACCGGAAATTCTCTGAAATTGAATTTCTGATATGCGTCCCATCTTTTACTATTTTATAGGATGCTGAAAATTTTTCTACCAATATCTCCTTGCACAATAAGGTGTAGAATAATCATAATTTGAAATGATGATTCCTGTTTCTTCCGTGCTGGCATGAACAATCTGTCCCCCGCCGATATAAAGTGCAACATGTCCCACATAACCACCGCTTGCATAAAATATCAGGTCACCCGGCTGAAGGCTTCCCATGTCTACCGCAGTTCCACCGTAAGACTGGTCAGCTGCAGTTCTGGAAATATAAATTCCAAAGTTGGCAAGAACTGATTGTGTGAATCCTGAACAGTCTGTTCCGTTTGTCAGACTTGTTCCGCCATATACATATGGATTACCTACAAACTGTACTGCATAATCTGCAATCTGCTGGCCAAGACCTGTATTTTCCGGTTCCCCATACTCAGACTCTGTCTCTACATACTCGGGTTCTGTTTCCACATATT
>JAUNSC010000045.1 GCA_030539395.1 Eubacteriales bacterium | reverse complement strand
GAATCAGAAGAGACAACGGAATCTGAGAAGATAACGAAACCGGATAATCAGAACAAATCTGCAAATTCAAAGTCTTCTGATAAAAAAGATGCATCTGATACAGGTTCTTCTGCAAATGCACCAAAGACCGGCGATACAACTGATATTGTGTTATGGCTGTGTTTGATGGCGCTGGCTGGTGTAGGAGTAATTTTTGTCTTTGCAGTAAAAAGAAGCAGAAAGAGCAGATAAAAGATTTGAGGGATCAATATGGGAAGAGGACGGCTGAATAAAGAGGAAGTCAGCATATTGGAGAAAAATCCATATGTTGTCAGTGTATCTGAAGATCGTGTAGTGTATTCTGATGAATTCAAACAACGGTTTATGAGAGAATATCTTAAAGGAAAGAAACCAAAACAGATATTTCAGGATGCCGGCTTTGATCCCAAAATATTGGGAAGTAAACGAATCGAACGTGCAGGTGCAAGATGGCGGGAGTCATTTGCGTCCGGAACTCTGGGGGATTATCAGGATATGATTATGAAGTGTAACAAAAAACTGCTGCCTCCGGATCGGGTGATACGTGCACAGAATCAGCAGATTGATAAATTGCAGATGCGGATTAAAAATCTGCAGGAAGAAAACGAACAATTGAGGTCGCGGCTTTCTGAAAGACAGAATGCCTGACAGACATTAAAGAGAATGGAGCGGTCAACTGATGAAGCAATCATCAGGCCGCTCCTTTTATATCGGAAAACAGAGAAGGGATTTGGAAAAAGTACCTCTTAGCTGAAGTATATGCTATAATGTGAGTATTGAACTGTTTGTGAGGAAGGGAAAATATGATGATTGATTACGCAGAACGCTATGATTTATATACCGCTGCAGCCTGGATACGCGGGCATGCAAAATATACAGGTAATCCTGCACTTGATGAAGAATTATTGGAGTGCCCGTTGAATGATCTCGGAGAAGAGAAACTGATAAAAATTGTGGCCGCCGGAGAGCTGGCGGAACTCAAATTATATCCTTTCAAAAGGGGAAAGGCAGAACTGCCCCGGGTAAGGCGGGTTATGGGATTTTTACATTCTTTACAGTTTGAAACACTGTTGGATGTCGGAAGCGGACGGGGCGTGTTTTTGCTGCCTTTTATGAAGGAGTTTCCATGGGTACAGATTACATCATTAGACCTTCTGGAGAAGAGAGTGACTTTTTTAAAGGAACTTGCGGAGGGCGGGTATCCACAGCTTAAATCCTTACAAAAAAATATCTGTGAGCAGCCGTTTCCGGAGAATTCTTTTGATATAGTAACGCTTCTCGAGGTGCTTGAGCATATACCGGAGGTGGATAAAGCAATTAAAGCGGCTGTAAAAATGGCTAAACAATATGTGGTGGTAACAGTTCCATCAAAACCGGATGATAATCCGGAACATATTCATTTACTGACGAAGGCTGTCTTGACAGAAATGTTTTGGCAGGCAGGCTGCACAAAACTGCATTTTGATGGGGTGGAAGGGCATCTGTTTTTGGTGGCTGCGGTAGAAAAGGGAAGCTGAAAGGAGGGAGGCTAAGATAATGAATGCAGATTTTATGATAAGAAAATATCCCAGAACGCCTCATCTGGAGGGATCTCGTCTCCAGCCGGGGGATGAGGATTTAAGCCAGATACCGTTTTCCGGTATTCAGGGCAAATATTTAGTGGTGGAAGAAAAAATTGACGGTGCGAACAGTGGGGTTTCTTTTGATGCAGAAGGAAATATGATGCTGCAGAGCCGTGGGCATTATCTGACCGGAGGATACCGGGAACGGCATTATAATCTGATGAAACAATGGGCCATGGTACATAAGGATACATTTTATTCCGTACTTGGCAGCCGTTATATTATGTATGGCGAATGGATGTATGCAAAACATACGATTTATTATGATGCACTCCCTCACTATTTTATGGAGTTTGATATTTATGACAGAGAAAAGGGTATTTATTTAGATACGCCTTCCCGAAGAAGATTAACAAGTCAGATGTCGGTTTCATCGGTACCGGTGCTGGGAGAGAAGGTGTTTAGCAGTAAGGATGAGCTGCTTGGACTTTTGGGTCAGTCCAATTATGTAACGGGGAAGCAGAGACAAAGTCTGTATGATTCAGTTGTAAATCTGGGACTTGATCCGCAGCAAAGTTGCGGTGAAACAGAACTTTCTGGTCTGATGGAAGGATTATATATTAAAATTGAAGAAAACGGACAGGTTGCAGGACGGCTGAAATATGTCAGACCGGCATTTTTGCAGTGCGTGGATTTTTCGGAAACACACTGGATCGACCGGCCGATTATTCCCAATCAGCTGGCGGTTCCGATGGAAAAACTTTTTGAAAATTAAATTGATGATGCCAGGGATTTTGGAAGCGCGAAGCGCGGAAAAATCCGAAGGCATCATGGGGTCAAATACTTTTGACCCGGGCATTTATGGAAAGTCATTAGAAAAGGTTAGAAAAGAACATGGAATTTGTAGAAAAATTAAAATTATTGCTGTCTGAGAAACAGGATTTTAATATTTTGTGGAACTGGCTGCTGCAGTCTGAAGCAGGTGCGTTTTTATCAGAGATGCAGAGTGTTATGCAGAATCCGATATTCCACGGGGAAGGAAACGTATATCTCCATACGAAGATGGTCTGTGAGGCGCTGATGAAGAATGCAGAATTATCGGCTTTTTCTTTGAATGAACGGGCAGAACTTTTTTTGGCCGTGCTTCTGCATGATATCGGAAAAATTAAGACGACGGCTATAGAAGACGGAAACTGGATATCACCTCATCATTCATCAGCAGGAAGTCATATGACCAGAACTTTTTTATGGCAGGAATGCGGGCTCTGCGGCTCAAAAGAAGCCATTGAAACCAGAGAGTCCATATGTGGTTTGATTCGATATCATATGCTTCCGGTTCATATGATAGATCAGGAGGATGCGGCTTTGCGGATACGGCAGGTGGCATCTGTTGGAGAATTGGCAAAAGGTTTTTCCTGGCAGAAACTATGTATGATTGCAGATGCAGATATTCAGGGAAGGATTGCAGGAGATATAAATGAATGCAGGGAAAAAATTGCTTTGTGCAGAATTCTGGCAGAAGAATCCGGATGTTTGTACAGGTCATACCCATATCATGATATTTATACAAAGCATGCATACCTGAGAGGGCGCAATGTTTTGCCGGATCAGGCTCTATATGATGATACATGGGGAGAGGTTACGCTGATGTCCGGACTTCCGGGGAGTGGGAAAGATACCTGGATTTCCGGGCATCTGCCTGAACTTCCGATGATTTCTCTGGATGATATCAGAAAAGAGATGAAGGTAAAACCGACAGATGATCAGGGCGCGGTCATACAGGAAGCGCGGGCGAGAGCAAAAGTATTTTTGCGGAAAAAACAGCCTTTTGTCTGGAATGCAACGAATCTGTCAAGAGAGATCAGACAGAAGCAGATAAGATTGTTTGAACAGTACGGGGCATCTGTGAAAATTGTCTATTTGGAAACGGATGAAAAAAAGAGAAAGGAACGCAATACTGGCAGGGCAGATGCTGTTCCGGAGGAAGCTGTGAATAAGCTTTTAAGAAAAACAGAGCTTCCATTACCTGAAGAAGCACGGGCTGTGGAATGGGTATGTGTTTGAGTGCAGAAGATTGGGGAGGAATTGAATGGGATTATCTGGTTTATTAAAAATGGTTATTATTGGAAGAAAACAGAAGGAGGAACCGGCTGCTTTCAGTGAATGCAAATCCGGGGAGACTTCTTCAACGGTAAAAGAGCAGGTTACTGTTTTAACCGCGGAAGAAAAAGCAATTTCCGGACAGCAGGAGATTCCGTTGGATGTGAAACGCTCTATGGAGAATATTTATGATAATTCAAAGGTGGTTGAACTGGCAGAACAGTGCAAAATGGGCGATATTGTAGCCATGATGGATATGGCAAAATTTTTCCGTGACCGGTGTACAGAACCCCTGGTGAAATTACTTGATCAATATGAGGCCGAACCGACAAGAGAAAACGAAACATTGATAGAAAAGCACCTGAAAGTATACTACCATGAAGAAAATACGGCAAAGGCGTATATGATGTGGCTTTGCCGGGCGGCACTGTATGGAAATGATGAGGCTGCACAAATGATGGAACACTGGCCATTCTATAAGAAGAATGCATACCTGCCATATGATATGCTGGCTGGTAAGGGGAATTTCTCTAAAAAATTATGGGCAAGCAATTTTTTGTGGAAAATCGGTTTTATTGACATGATACGTGACCATGAGGACTGTGGACTGGATTTCCATTTCTCAGAGAAGTATTTTGACTTTTGGTATGTGGATAGTTATTGCCCTGCGGATGACGATGGATTTGGGGCTGAATGGGATTATGCAAGTGTTTTCTATGATGAGTTTTTCTGTCGTATCCCAACGAGAGAATGGAATAAAATTCCGGAGGAACTGAAAAAATTGGAACGGAAGCGTGAACAATACTGGAATGATCCGACACACAATGCTTCAGGACGAAAATATCACAGAAAATCTTGACAAAATGATTCTCTTTGAATTCAGGCCTGAGTTGCATTTTTTGCTAAATTAAATCTAAAAGGCCTCTTTTTAGTCTGTCACTATTTTTGTTGGCGCGCTCTAACAGGGAAATGCCAACGATTACCTGACACAAACCTTAAGTGAAAAAACCTTGCAGGAAAAATAAATATGAGCTATCATAAACAAAAAGAAAATTAAAGGAGAATGAAAAATGGCACAGAATCCGATTGTAACATTTACAATGGAAAATGGAGATGTAATCAAAGCAGAGCTTTATCCGGAGGTGGCTCCCAACAGCGTAAATAATTTTATCAGTCTTGTGAAAAAAGGATTTTATGACGGACTGATTTTTCACCGTGTGATCTATGGTTTTATGATCCAGGGCGGATGCCCGCAGGGAACCGGTATGGGAGGTCCGGGATACAGCATTAAAGGTGAATTTGAAAACAATCGCGTTGCAAATGATCTGAAACATACAGAAGGCGTACTTTCCATGGCAAGGGCAATGAATCCGAATTCTGCAGGTTCACAGTTCTTTATTATGCATAAGGCAGCTCCCCATCTGGATGGTTCTTATGCGGCATTCGGAAAAGTGATTGAAGGAATGGATGTAGTAAACCGTATTGCAGAGGAGGACACCGACTACAATGACAGACCTTTAGCCGAACAGAAAATGAAACAGGTCACAGTAGATACTTTTGGAGTAGATTATCCGGAACCGGAGAAATGCTGATAAAGCTGATCGAGGTGGAGCAGCAGGACCGGCTGGAGGAGATGCTCGCTGCTCCGGCAGCGCAGGAGGACCGCGTGCTGTATGTGACGGGACAGCCGGATTTTGCAAAAGCTCTGATTGAAAGGGCGCTTCCCTGTATTTTCCTGGAAAGAGAACCGGCAGATATTTTCGGAGCAGACATGATTATTATGGAAGATCAATCCCGGGAGTGGGATTGGAGAAGTGACCGGGCATTTCTGGAGAGTATCTGGAAACGTCATTATCATTTGCCATGGACGATTGCAGAGACAGAGCGTCTTCTGATTCGTGAAACGATTCCGGAGGATCTGCCCGCTTTGCTGGAAATATATGCACAGGAGACGGGAAATAAAGATGTAAAACTTTTTTCAAAAGAACCGGAAGAGGAACTTCTGGCCTACATTAGCAAACGGTATGGGCTGTATGGTTATGGCCTTTGGACGGTGGCGGAAAAAAGCAGTGAGGATGTGATCGGTCGTATTGGTTTTGAAGAATGCAGTAATGAAAAGGTGTGCGGGGACAATATGATTCCGGAACTGCAGTATATGATCCGAAGGGAAGCCAGGAAAAAGGGGTATGCTTATGAAGCGGCTGCAGCAATTCTGGAATATGTCCGGCAGCAGTATGGTTTTGAGAAAGCAGTGCTGCGCACCTCTGCAGAGAATACAGCTTCCTGCAATCTGGCAGAAAAACTTGGATTTCGCCGGATATCCGGCACAGACAATGCGGAAAGGGTATTTTTGGAAGTACAACTGAAATAACGCTTGACAAGCAGGTATATCAAGCGTATGATGTATAATTATAAAAACCTACTGGAATAGTAGGAAAATAAAGGAGGAGGACAGTATTATGAGAAAAGGATTAGCAACAGCGGCTGCAGCAATTTTGGCATTTGCCATGGCAGTACCGGCAGCAGCAGAAGGAACGATCACTGTAGGAGCAAGCCCGACACCCCATGCAGAAATTCTTGCACAGGCAGCAGAAATTCTGAAAGAGCAGGGATGGGATCTGGAAATTACAGAATTTACAGATTACATTATGCCGAATGAAGCTGTAGAGAGCGGTGAACTGGATTGCAACTATTTCCAGCATATTCCGTATCTGGAGAGTTTTAACGAGGAAAAGGGAACACATCTGGTAAATGCCGGCGGTATTCATTATGAGCCGTTTGGAATTTATCCTGGAACAAAGAGCACACTGGAAGAACTGGAAGACGGTGATTCTATCGCTGTTCCGAACGATACTACAAACGAAGCAAGAGCGCTTCTGCTTTTACAGGATAACGGTCTGCTGACATTGAAAGAAGGTGCGGGCCTGACAGCAACTGTAAATGATATCGAAGAAAATCCGCTGAATCTGGATATTGTCGAGCTGGAAGCAGCTTCTATCCCGAATTATCTGCAGGATGTAGCTTTGGTTGTATTAAATGGTAACTATGCTCTTCAGGCAGGATTCTCTGTTGCGAAAGATTCTATTGCATACGAGTCCTCTGATTCTGAGGCTGCAAAGACTTATGTGAATGTAATTGCTGTAAAAGAAGGCAATGAAGAGAACGAGGGAATTAAAGCACTCGTAGATGTATTGAAATCTGATGAGATCAAAGAATACATCAACAGCACATATGACGGAGCTGTAATTCCTTTTGAGGAAGCGGCAGAAGAAACTGCAGAGTAGTTTATAATTCTGTTGAAAATGCACAGCTGGTAAAATGACGGGGTTGTTACAGGAATTGTATCTTGCAACAGCTCCGTTTTTAGTGTAAGATAAAGCATATGTGCGTTTAGTTGCAGAAGATGCAGGGAGGAAATTATGGGAGAGCCTATCATTAAGATTGAACATCTGGATAAGCAGTTTAAAGTAAAAGACATGGATGTCCAGGCGCTCAAAGATATCAGTCTTGACATACATAAAGGCGATATATACGGAATTATCGGAATGTCCGGCGCGGGTAAAAGTACGTTGGTACGGTGTCTGAACTTTCTTGAAAAACCCACCGGCGGGAGGGTGATTGTTGACGGAAAAAATCTTGCAGAGCTTTCGGAAAAAGACCTGCGTGAGGCGCGAAAAGATATTGGAATGATCTTTCAGCATTTTAATCTGCTGATGCAGAGAAGTGTGATTGACAATGTATGTTTTCCAATGGAAATTGCCGGCATGAAAAAGAAGCAGGCACGAGAGAAGGCAATGGAATATCTGAAAGTTGTGGGACTGGAAGAAAAGGCAAAAGCATATCCGGCCCAGCTTTCCGGTGGTCAGAAGCAGCGTGTGGCAATCGCAAGGGTGCTGGCGTCTGATCCCAAAATCCTTTTGTGTGATGAGGCGACAAGTGCGCTGGATCCTCAGACCACCAAATCAATCCTTCAGCTTTTAAAAGAGATCAATCAGAAATATGGTATTACGATAGTGATTATCACCCATGAAATGTCAGTGGTTCAGGAAATATGCAGCCATGTGGCGATTATTGACCACGGAAATCTGGCAGAGTTCGGGCTGGTAGAAGACATCTTCCTTTCGCCGAAATCAAAAGAGGGAAGGAAATTGATCTATCAGGGATATGAAAAAGTTGCGGAAATGAAAGGAAAACGCTGTGTGCGTATTGTATTTTCCGAAAATTCTTCTTTTGAACCGGTTATAAGCAATATGGTAATGGCTTTTAAGTCACCGGTGAACATTTTGTATGCTAATACAAGAAATCTGGATGGTGTGGCAAAAGGAGAGATGGTACTGCAGCTTCCCGAAGATAAGCTGCTGGCAAAAAAGATGACTGCATATCTGAAAAATGCAAAATTATCGGTGGAGGAGTTGAAAGATTATGTTTAACGAAAGAGAAATTGCAATGATAATCAGCGGAATCGGTGAGACATTGCAGATGACTCTGCTTTCCACCGTGTTTGGTTATATCCTCGGATTGCCGCTGGGAATTCTTCTTACAGTAACAGCCAGGGATGGAATCCGTTCAAATTCGTTTGTTTATAAAATAATAGATGTTATTGTAAATATTTTCCGAAGCATACCGTTTCTGATTCTGATGATTCTGGTCATTCCGCTGACCAGAAAAATTGTGGGCACGAGTATCGGCGCGGAAGCGGCAATCGTTCCGCTGACAATTGCGGCGGCTCCCTATATTGCCAGAATGGTAGAGTCTTCATTAAAAGAAGTAGATCATGGCGTGATCGAAGCAGCGCAGAGTATGGGCGCAGGTGTGTGGGAAATCGTGTATAAAGTTCTTCTTCCGGAAGCGAGAACTTCACTGGCAGTAAATGCTACCATCGCCACAACGACAATTCTTGGTTATTCGGCTATGTCCGGTGCCTGTGGCGGAGGCGGTCTGGGGGATATTGCCATCCGTTACGGTTATCAGAGATGGCAGCCTAACATGCTGATCGTTACAGTGGTACTGCTGGTTATTTTGGCTCAGCTGATCCAGATGATCGGAATGTTTATTTCAAGAAAGATTGACCGCCGCCGTGTAGGATAAATCAGGGACTTCTCAGCAGGATGCCGGGGTGTAGATTCCCACGGAAATACAAGATATTTTAAACACAAGGAGAGAGAAAAACGTGAATAGAGCAAGCGGTGTATTGCTGCCGGTCAGCAGCATACCTTCATCATACGGAATCGGAATGTTTTCCAAAGAAGCATATGATTTTATTGATTTCCTGGCGGATGCCGGTCAGACCTACTGGCAGATTCTTCCTCTGGGGCCGACCAGTTACGGAGATTCGCCTTATCAGTCCTTTTCAACGTTTGCGGGCAACCCGTACTTTATCGATCTGGAGGAACTGATCCGGGAAGGTGTTTTGACAGAAAAAGAGTGTAAAGAGGCAGATTGCACTCATCATCCAAATTATGTAGAATACGGTGAGCTTTATGAAAAGAGATTTGCACTTCTCAAAAAGGCGTATGAGAGAAGCAATATATCAGAAGATAAAGAATTTGTAAGATTTGTGGATGAAAACCAGTCCTGGCTGAAAGACTACGCACTTTTTATGGCGGTGAAGAAATGCTTTAAAGGCGTTTCCTGGCTGGAGTGGGCTGATGACATCCGTCTCAGATGGGGAAATGCTCTTGATTATTATTACAGAGAATGTGCAGAAGAAATTGAGTTTTATGAATATCTGCAGTATAAATTTATGCAGCAGTGGACAAAACTTAAAAAATATGCCAATGAAAAGGATATTTTGATTATCGGTGATATTCCTATTTATGTGGCCCTTGACAGTGCGGATGTGTGGGCGCATCCGGATTTGTTCCAGATGGACGGGAACCGGATGCCAGAGGCGGTAGCAGGATGTCCGCCTGATGCATTTTCTGCTACAGGACAGCTGTGGGGAAATCCTCTGTACCGCTGGGATGTACATCGTAATCAGCAGTATGACTGGTGGACACGCCGTATGGAGCACTGTTATAAACTTTATGATGTAGTGCGCATCGATCATTTCAGAGGTTTTGATGAGTACTTCTCCATTCCCTACGGTGATGAGGATGCCACCGGCGGACACTGGGAAAAGGGACCGGGCATGGAGCTGTTCCGCACTCTTGAGAGCCGGCTGGGCCGCAGAAATGTGATAGCGGAAGATCTGGGCTTTATGACAAGTACAGTGCGGCAGCTGGTTAAAGACAGCGGTTATCCGAATATGAAAGTTTTGGGATTTGCGTTCGAAAGTAATGCAAACAATGAATATCTTCCGCACCATTATGGACAGAATTGTGTGGTTTATACAGGAACCCATGATAATGAGACGCTGATGCAGTGGTATGATCATCAGGATGAAGAGACAATCGACTTTTTGAAAGAGTATCTGGATAAACCGGATCTGAAAAGGGATGAAGTCAACTGGGCTATTATCCGGCTTGCCATGATGAGCAGTGCCGATACGTGTATTGTACCTCTCCAGGATTATCTGGGGCTTGGACAGGAGGCACGCATGAATTTCCCGTCTACACTGGGAAATAACTGGAAATGGAGAATGTCTGCAGATATGCTGACACCGCAGCTTTGCGGCCGTATCATAAAATTGTGTAAGCTCAGCAGCCGCCTTTCGGGACGGAAAGCGCACCAGATGTATCTGGACAGCATAGCAGAAAAAGAGAAGATATCTAAAGAAAAGACAGAAAAAACGGCGCAATCAAAGACCCCGCGGGAATAAGGGTGGTATGATGGGAATCATTAAGGCAAAAAAATTAGTACATGATTATGAAAAAATCGGTGAAGACGGACAGGTGGAAGCAGTGTACCGTGCCGTTAACGGCGTTGACCTGGATGTAAAACCCGGGCAGTTTATTGCGATTTTGGGTCATAATGGTTCAGGAAAATCAACACTGGCAAAACATCTCAATGCGATTCTGCTTCCCACCGAAGGAACAGTGTGGGTGGATGGCATGGATACCAGGGATGAAGAAAAACTCAGCCGGATACGTCAGACGGCCGGGATGGTATTCCAGAATCCGGACAACCAGATTATTGCGACTGTGGTGGATGAGGATGTAGCGTTTGGACCGGAAAATATGGGGATCCCCACTGAAGAAATTGTTTCCAGAGTAGAAGAAAGCCTGAAAACGGTTGGCATGTGGGAATACAGGGACAAGTCTCCCAATCGTTTGTCCGGCGGACAGAAGCAGCGGGTAGCCATTGCGGGTGTAGTTGCCATGGAGCCGAAATGTATCGTATTGGATGAACCGACAGCTATGTTGGATCCGGTGGGGCGAAGGGAAGTTATAAAAGCTGCACAGAAGCTGAACCGGGAAAAGGGTGTTACGATTGTTTTGATTACGCACTATATGGAAGAAGTAATAGAGGCAGATCATGTAATTGTGATGGATCAGGGAAAAATCCTGATGCAGGGTACGCCCAAAGAAGTTTTTTCTCAGGTAGACATACTGAAGGAGCACCGGCTGGATGTGCCGCAGGTGACTATGCTGGCCCATGAACTGAAAAAGAAAGGGCTTGCTTTGCCGGAAGGAATTTTGACAGTAAGAGAACTGGCAGATGCCCTTGAAGGTTTGAAGAAATAATACAGGAATGGTGATAGAGTGATGTCAATAAAAATTGAACATCTGGATTATGTATACAGCCAGGGAACTGCCTACGAGAAAAAAGCATTGAATAATATCAATCTGGAAATACCGGATGGGCAGTTTGTGGGCATTATTGGCCACACGGGTTCGGGAAAATCCACGTTGGTGCAGCATCTGAATGGACTGATGAAAGCCACGGACGGAACCATCTATTTTAACGGAGAAAACATTTATGCACAAGGGTATTCCATGAAAGAGCTGCGCAGCAAAGTGGGGCTGGTTTTTCAGTATCCGGAGTATCAGCTGTTTGAGATAGATGTGTTTACGGATGTGTGTTTCGGACCGAAAAATCTGGGGCTTCCAATAGAAGAAGTGGAAAAAAGGGCCACAGAGGCACTTCGGCAGGTTGGACTTAAGGAAAAGTATTATAAGAAATCACCCTTTGAATTGTCCGGCGGACAGAAACGCCGCGTGGCAATTGCAGGCATTCTTGCAATGCAGCCGGAGGTACTGATCCTTGATGAACCGACAGCGGGACTTGACCCAAAAGGCAGGGACGATATTCTTGATCAGATCGCTGAACTTCAAAAACAGCGGAATATCACGGTTGTACTTGTATCTCACAGTATGGAAGATATTGCGAAGTATGTGGATCGTATTATCGTAATGGAAAAGGGAAAAGTCCGTTTTGACGACGCGCCGAAAAAAGTTTTTGAGCATTATAAAGAACTGGAATGTATCGGACTTGCAGCCCCGCAGGTGACTTATGTTATGCAGGAACTGAAAAACCGGGGGATGAATGTGGATACACATGCCACTACTATTGAAGAGGCAGTTGCATCTATTATGTCGTATGAGGAAGGGCGGGGAAGAAAATGATCAGAGATATTACAATCGGACAATACTACCCTGCAGATTCGGTGATTCACCGTCTGGATCCAAGAACAAAACTTGTGGGAACATTAGTATATCTGATTTCTCTTTTTGTGTTCCGGTCCTTTGCGGCTTATATTGTGGCAACGATTTTTCTTGCAGGTGTGATCACGGCATCGAAAGTACCCTTTAAATTCATGATAAAAGGCCTGAAGGCGGTATTCATTCTTCTGATGATCACAGTGGTGTTTAATCTTTTCCTGACGCCGGGAACGCCGCTTTTTAAAATATGGAAGCTCACGGTTACTCATGAAGGTGTTGTGCAGGCCGTATTTATGGCTATCCGTCTGACGTATCTGATCATAGGTGCATCGGTAATGACACTTACGACTACGCCGAATCAGCTGACAGACGGAATGGAGAAGGGGCTTCGGCCTTTAAATAGAATTCATGTGCCGGTACATGAAGTGGCGATGATGATGTCAATTGCCCTTCGTTTTATTCCGATTCTATTGGAGGAGACGGATAAAATCATGAAGGCGCAGATGGCGCGAGGGGCCGATTTTGAGACAGGCGGACTCCTTAAAAAAGCCAAAAGCATGGTGCCACTGTTAGTGCCGCTGTTTATTTCGGCGTTTCGAAGAGCGAATGATCTGGCTATGGCCATGGAGGCCAGAGGTTACCATGGCGGAGAGGGGCGTACTAAAATGAAACCCCTCCGGTATCAGAGAAGGGATCATATGGCTTATCTTATAATGCTGATCTACCTGGTGGCCATGTACCTTGCAAAACGTCTGGCAGGTTTTTAAAATGAAAAGAGTAAAATTGATTGTAGCTTATGACGGCACAAATTATAATGGATGGCAGATCCAGCCGAACGGAATTACGATAGAAGAGATGCTGAACAAACATTTGACGGAACTTCTGCAGGAACCGATTAAAGTAATCGGGGCCAGCAGGACAGATGCAGGAGTACATGCTCTCGGGAATGTGGCTGTATTTGATACGAATGCCAGAATGCCGGCAGAAAAAATATCGTATGCCATGAATACAAGACTTCCCCAGGATATTCGGATTCAAAATTCCTGTGAGGTGCAGGCGGATTTCCATCCGAGGTTTTGCAAAACCATTAAGACGTACGAATATCGTATTTTAAACCGAAGATTTCCTGATCCAACAAGAAGACTGTATTCTCTGTTTTATTATTATCCGTTGGATGTGGAAAAAATGCGCAGTGCAGCCGGTTATCTGGTGGGAGAGCATGATTTCAAAAGTCTTTGCACTCATAAAGAAGAAGTGGAGAATACAGTGCGGACGATTTATTCGGTGGATATTACAAAAGAAATTGATGAAATTTCCATTCGCATAAAGGGGAATGGATTTTTGTACAATATGGTACGGATTATAGTGGGAACGCTGCTTCGCGTAGGAAGCGGATATTATGAACCGGGATATATGAAAGAACTGCTGGAAGCCAGAGACCGGCAGGCAGCAGGAGAAACAGCGCCGCCACAGGGGCTGACGCTGCTTAAAATTGAATATGTTTAATTACTTCGGCAGCGGAAATCAGGTGTATTTCAGCTGCTGCTTTTTTAAGCGGAATTGAAGATACTCCCATAATTCTTTTTGTGCTGAAGAGTCCAGGAGCCGGAATGCATTTAGGATATTATTTTCTGCGTCGGATGTACGTTTGGGATTTCCGGAGAAATCGGACCGGATAAGATAATCAAGCTTTACTTCATAAAAATCTGCTATTGCGGCTATGCAGTCATAGGAAGGAAGACGTTTGTCATTCTCATAGTTGGAGTATGCGGCACGTCCGATAAAAAGTATCCGGCTGATTTGTTGCTGGGTATAGTTGCGGCTCTGACGCAGAGTCCGCAGTTTTTCTCCAAGTGTTTTCTGCATTTGATTTACCTCCTGATGCAAGATTCGGTCTTTGGCAGTATACCGGCAGGGCATACCGCAGTTCATGCCCGTAAAAGCATGCGGAATTTGTCCGCAGGGTATATGATCCTGACCTGATTTCGCCCATATACAAATTTAACTTCTATATAAGCCTTCTCCACAATATCTTGACGATAAGGTCATGATGATATACAATATGTTTGAAAATATTTTAGCAAAGCGCAAAAATGGTGTCAAGGCGCAAAAAAGGAGAAGCAGATGAGCAAAGTATATGTTTTTTTTGCAGATGGTTTTGAGGAAATAGAAGGACTTACAGTAGTTGATATGATGCGGCGGGCAGGGGCAGATACAGTAATGGTTTCTGTGAGCGGAAATAAAACAGTTTGCGGTGCACATAAGATTCGGATAGAAGCAGATGAATTGTTTGAAAACGGGGACTTTTCAGACGCGGATATGCTGGTGCTTCCAGGCGGTATGCCGGGCACATTACATCTTTTAGAGCACCGGGGACTTGCTGAGGTTCTGGAAAAAGCAGATGAAAGCAAGACCGGTATTGCTGCTATCTGCGCGGCACCGAGAGTACTTGGAAGCCTTGGTTTATTAAAAGGGAGAGAGGCTGTATGTTATCCGGGGGTAGAAGAACATCTTACAGGTGCGGATGTGTGTACAGACAATGTGGTGACAGATGGGCATATCACTACCAGCAGAGGCCTGGGGACAGCGATTGACTTCAGTCTGGAGTTGATTTCCCGCCTTTTTGGACCGGAGAAAGCTGCTCAGATGGCAAAATCTATTGTTTACCGCTGATTTTGGCAAAATCCTTTGAAAAAATACTAGCCAATCAAAAAGTTTTGTGCTATAGTAGTAAAATGACTGTGAGTATGGGGTAATGTACCCATTTCTGAAAGACAAAGAAGTTAATTTTTAAGGAGGAACTATCCAAGATGAGCTTAAAAGTAGAAAACTTAGAACACAATATGGTCAAACTGACAATTGAGACCAGTGCAGAAGATTTTGATAAGGCTATGCAGAATGCATACCAGAAGAACAAGAACAAAATCAACATTCCGGGCTTTCGTAAAGGAAAAGCACCGCGTGTAATGATTGAAAAAATGTATGGCGCAGGAATCTTTTATGAAGATGCTGCAAACGAAATTATTCCGGCAGCATATGACAAAGAGGTTGCTGAAAGCGGACTGGATATCGTTTCTCAGCCGAAGATTGATGTAGTGCAGATTGAAAAAGGTAAACCGTTTATCTTCACTGCTGAAGTGGCAGTAAAACCGGAGGTAACTCTGGGCGAATACAAAGGTCTGGAAGTACCGAAGGCAGATGTTGAAGTGACAGAAGAAGATATCCAGAAAGAAATTGATAAAGAACGCGAGAACAATTCCAGAACAATCGACGTGGACGACAGAGCAGTTGAAAACGGCGATATGATCAAGCTTGATTTTGACGGTTCTGTGGATGGAGTACCGTTTGCAGGAGGAAAAGCAGAAAACTATGATCTGACAGTTGGCTCAGGAAGTTTTATTCCGGGATTTGAAGAACAGCTGGTGGGTGTTGAAATCGGCCAGGATGTCGATGTGAAAGTTACTTTCCCGGAAGATTACCATGCAGCAGAGCTGGCCGGAAAAGAAGCTGTATTCAAATGCAAAGTAAATGCGATCAGGACAAAGGAACTGCCGGAAGCAGATGATGATTTTGCACAGGATGTTTCTGAGTTTGATACACTGGCTGAGTACAAGGAAGATATCAGGAAGAAACTTGCAGAAAAGAAAGAAACAGAAGCTAAGAATGCAAAAGAAACTGCTGCAGTAGAAAAGGCAGTAGAAAATGCATCCATGGATATTCCGGAGGCAATGATCGACAGCCAGGTAAGACGCATGGCAGATGATTTTGCAGGAAGACTTCAGTCTCAGGGTCTGACAGTAGAGCAGTATATGCAGTTTACAGGAATGACTGCAGATAAACTTCTGGAACAGATGAAGCCGGAAGCAGAAAAACGTATCAGGAATTCTCTGGTACTGGAAGCGATTGCTAAAGTTGAAAACTTTGAGATCAGTGATGAAAAAGTTGATGAAGAAATAAATAAGATGGCTGAAATGTATAAGATGGAAGCCGAAAATGTGAAAAATATGATGGGTGAGCAGGGCCTGCAGCAGATCAAAGATGATCTGGCAATTCAGGAAGCTGTAAACCTGTTAAGAGATTCCGCAAAGGAAGTCTAAGACAAAACAGGAGGCGGTACTATGAGTTTTGTACCTTATGTAATTGAACAGACCAGCAGAGGCGAGCGCTCTTATGATATCTATTCCAGGCTTTTGAAGGACAGGATTATCTTTCTCGGCGAGGAAGTTACGGATGTGAGTGCGAACCTGATCGTAGCTCAGCTGCTGTTTTTGGAGTCTGAAGATCCGGGAAAGGATATTCAGTTGTATATTAACAGCCCGGGCGGTTCTGTTACGGCAGGCATGGCAATTTATGATACTATGAAATATATCAAGTGTGATGTCTCAACAATTTGTGTCGGTCTTGCAGCAAGCATGGGAGCATTTCTTCTGGCAGGCGGTACAAAAGGCAAGAGAATTGCACTGCCGAATGCACAGATCATGATTCACCAGCCGTCAGGTGGTGCAAAAGGACAGGCCACTGACATTAAGATTGTGGCAGAAGAAATTCTGAAGACGAGGAAACGTCTGAATGAGTGTCTGGCAGAAAATACCGGACAGCCTATTGATGTAATTGAAGCAGATACAGAACGTGATAATTACATGACAGCTGAGGAAGCAAAGGCATATGGCCTGATTGACATGGTTATTACAAACAGATAAATGCGGATAAGACTCCTGTGCAGTAGGAGTCTTATCGTGGTTTTACTTCAAAGGAAAATTCTTTTTTACGAATTATTAGCAGGAGTATATATAATAGCAGGAGTATAAAATGGCAGGAAGAGTTGGAGAACCAAAAATCAGATGTTCTTTTTGTAATAAGACTGAGGATCAGGTCAGAAAATTGATCGCAGGTCCCGGAGGAGTATATATCTGTGATGACTGTGTTGATATCTGCAGTGAAATCATAGATGAGGAACTGGCGGAAGAATATGCACGAAGCGGTGATGAGGAGATTAATCTTCTGAAACCGGAAGAGATAAAGGCTGTGCTCGATGATTATGTGATCGGGCAGGATGAAGCAAAAGTTGCATTATCTGTTGCCGTATATAATCATTATAAAAGAATTCTTGCAGGCAGAGATCTGGGCGTAGAACTTCAGAAGAGTAATATTCTGATGCTTGGCCCTACAGGTTCCGGAAAAACATATCTGGCACAGACACTGGCAAGGCTTTTAAATGTGCCCTTTGCTATTGCGGATGCAACGACATTGACAGAAGCCGGTTATGTGGGCGAGGATGTTGAAAATATTCTGCTGAAGATTATCCAGGCGTCAGACTATGATCTTGAGCGTGCACAGCATGGTATTATTTACATTGATGAAATTGATAAGATTACGAGAAAATCGGAGAATGCATCTATTACGAGAGATGTCTCGGGAGAGGGTGTACAGCAGGCGCTTTTGAAAATCCTGGAGGGAACAATGGCAAGTGTTCCGCCTCAGGGAGGCAGAAAGCATCCGCAGCAGGAACTGATACCTCTGGACACTACAAATATTCTTTTTATCTGTGGCGGAGCTTTCGAGGGACTGGATAAGATCATTGAAAACAGAACGGGTACAAAGACCATGGGATTTAACCGTACATTAAGTGACAGCGCAGAAAAGAATGTGGGAGAAGTTTTGAAAGAAGCAGTGCCCCAGGATTTTGTGAAATATGGCATGATTCCCGAGTTTATGGGTCGTGTACCGGTAGTTGTATCTCTGGATGCTTTGGACGAAGAGGCTCTGGTTCGAATTCTGAAAGAGCCGAAAAATGCGATTATCAAGCAGTATCAGAAGCTGTTTGAGCTGGATGGCGTAAAGCTTGATTTTGAAGAAGATGCGATCAGAGAAATTGCACACCAGTCCATGGAAAGAAAAACGGGGGCCAGAGGTCTTCGCGCTGTAATGGAAAAATGTATGCAAAACCTGATGTATACGATTCCGTCGGATGAGACGATTACAGAATGTACCATTACGAAAGAGCTTGTGGAAGGCAAAGGAGAAGCAAAACTGATACACAGTGAAGAACGCCTGATTCCGGTGCAGAATACAAAGAAGAAAGTTGTAAAAGCTCCTGAATCAGCGTAAGAGAAAGCAGTGAGTATTATGACGAATGTAATAAAGAATATCCCCGCAGTAGCACTGCGGGGAATGACAATTCTTCCGGCTATGATCGTTCATTTTGATATTAGCCGGAAGAAGTCTGTTAAGGCGGTAGAGCAGGCAATGATGCAAAAGGGACAGAGACTTTTTGTGATCGCACAAAAAGATGCCCAGGTGCCGGACCCGGTAATGGAAGATCTCTATCGTGTAGGGACGATTGTGGAAATTAAGCAGGTAGTAAAATTACCGAAAAATATTATGCGGATTCTTGCGGAAGGAATCCAGAGAGCTGAGCTGACAGAGCTGTCAGATGAAAGCACTTTTCTGGAAGCGGAAGTTGTTACATTTTCGGATGACGAAGAGGGGCTTGGCGATGAGACAAAAGAAGCTCTTCTGCGATCTATGAAAGAGACCTTTGAGCGTTATTGCCGTGCGAATGGCAAGATGAGTAAAGAATTGATTCATCAGATTTCAGAAATAAGAGATGCGGAGAAAGCTGCAGGTCAGATTGCAATGAATCTGCCGCTCTATTATGAACAGAAGCAGAGAGTGTTGGAGGCGGCCGGACTTCAGGAAAGATGCGAACTCCTTTTGACGATAATGGAGAAAGAAATCGATATCCTTCAGCTGCGGCAGGAATTGCAGGAAAAAGTAAAAGGGCGCATTGATAAAAGCCAGCGTGAATATTTCATGCGGGAACAGATGAAACTGATCCGGGAAGAACTGAAGGAGGACAATGTAAATGAAGCGGATGTCTTTCTGGAAGAACTGGAGAAGAAAAAGGCTTCCGATGCGGTGAAAGAAAAAATCAAAAAAGAAATTGAACGTTACAGAAATGTGAGTATGAATTCCGGGGAAAGTTCAGTGATCCGCGGCTATATAGAAACGCTTCTGGAAATGCCATGGGATTATGCTTCCAAAGATAATAAAGATATTGCCGGGGCAAGAGAGATTCTGGAGGCTGATCATTATGGGCTGGAAAAAGTAAAGGAACGAATTCTGGAATTTCTGGCAGTGAGAATTCTTACCAAAAAGGGAGACAGCCCGATTTTGTGCCTGGTGGGACCGCCGGGGACAGGAAAAACTTCCATTGCAAAATCTATTGCAAGAGCGTTGGATAAAAAATATGTTCGAATCAGTCTTGGAGGTGTTCGGGATGAGGCGGAAATCAGAGGGCACAGAAGAACTTATATTGGGGCCATGCCGGGACGGATTGCAAGCGGAATCCGCAGCGCCGGTGTAAAGAATCCGCTGATGCTTCTGGATGAGATTGATAAGCTCAGCAGTGATTATAAAGGCGATACAGCATCAGCCATGCTGGAGGTGCTGGACGGCGAGCAGAATGATAAATTCCGTGATCATTATATTGAGATACCGCTGGATCTGTCAGAAGTGCTGTTTATTGCCACTGCCAATGATGTGCAGACCATCCCGCGGCCGCTTCTGGACCGCATGGAATTGATTGAGATTACCAGTTATACAGAAAATGAGAAATTCCATATTGCAAAAGAACATCTGTGGAGAAAACAGGTGGAGCGTAACGGTCTTACAAAAAAACAGATCACCATTACAGATGAAGCATTAAAAAAGGTAATCTCGGATTATACCCGGGAGGCCGGAGTACGTTCTCTGGAACGCAAGCTGGGAGAAATCTGCCGCAAAGCTGCAAGAGAGATTCTTGAGAATAAGAAAAAATCTGTGAAAGTTACAGAAAAGAATCTGAAAAAATATCTTGGAAGAGGACGGTATACTATTCAGGAGCGTAATGAAAGTGATGAAGTCGGTATTGTCCGGGGACTTGCGTGGACCAGCGTGGGTGGTGATACCCTGCAGATTGAAGTGAATATCATGCCGGGCAAAGGCGATATCAGTCTGACAGGACAGCTGGGAGATGTGATGAAGGAGTCGGCACAGACGGGGCTTAGTTATATTCGCTCTGTCAGCAGCGATTATGATATTCCGGAAGACTTTTTCAGGAAGCATGATATACATATACATATTCCGGAAGGTGCGGTTCCCAAAGACGGACCGTCTGCGGGTGTAACTATGGCAACGGCAATGATTTCTGCCGTTACGGAGACACCGGTGAGAGCGGATGTGGCAATGACGGGTGAAATTACGCTTCGTGGACGTGTGCTGCCAATCGGGGGATTGAAAGAAAAACTTCTTGCGGCGAAAAATGCCGGAATAAAAATTGTGTTTGTGCCGAAGAAAAACAAACCTGATGTGGAAGAAATCCAGGATGAAATTAAAGAAGGACTGGATATCCGGTATGCGGAAACGATGGTTGACATCCTTCCGGGAACCTTGACCGGAAAACCATCCGGAATGTCCAAAACCCATAAAAAGAAAAAGAGCGCCGAGTGAGAGAATGCAAAGAAACGGAGAACTTATATGGTTATAAAAAATGTAGCACTGGAAACGGTCTGTGGGATTACAAGCAAGCTGCCGGAGCATGATAAGATTGAGGTGGCTTTTGCGGGTAAATCCAATGTGGGAAAGTCATCGCTTATCAATGCGCTGATGAACCGTAAGGCACTGGCCCGTACCAGTTCCCAGCCGGGGAAAACCCAGACCATTAATTTCTATAATATTAATGATGCGATGTATCTGGTGGATCTGCCGGGATACGGTTATGCAAAAGTGTCCCAGTCAGAAAAAGAAAAATGGGGAAAGCTTATTGAAAAATATTTACAGCATTCTCAAATGCTGAAGGCGGTATTTCTGCTGATCGATATCCGGCATGAGCCTTCGGCAAACGACAAGATGATGTATGACTGGATCATATATAATGGATATGAACCCATCATAATTGCGACAAAACTCGACAAAATCAAACGCAGTCAGGTTCAAAAACAGATAAAACTGATAAAGACAGGACTCGGAATGAGTGGGGACGGTGTGGTAATGCCGTTTTCCGCTGAGACGAAGCAGGGCAGGGAGGAAATCTGGGAATTGATAGACAGCTGGCTGCAGGACATTGAAATATGATCATAATATAAAATTTTTACCTCCATAGAATGGATCGTTTGTTTTTGGGAAAAATCCTGAAATAAAAGACAATTTATGGAGGTAATTTTATATGGGTATTTTTGGCGGACTGTTTGGTAAAAAAGAAGAGAAAAAAGTAATTACAGCAGCTTCACCTGTAAAGGGAAAATGTATCAGCATTACAAAAGTGAATGATCCAACATTCAGCGCGGAAGTTTTAGGAAAAGGGATTGCGGTAATTCCTTCGGAGGGAGTTTTTTATGCTCCGGCGGACGGAAAAGTAACGATGGCTTTTGCTGCAGGACATGCGGTCAGTATGGAGACTTTGGAAGGCGCAGAATTGCTTTTGCATGTGGGGATAGATACGGTAGAACTCCAGGGGAAATATTTTCATATGGAAGTAAGCGACGGGCAGAATGTAAAAAGAGGAGACGTATTGCTGAGGGCGGATCTGGAAGGAATACGTGGGGAGGGTTATGACACGGCGGCTATGTTGGTAGTTTGCAATACAGGTGACTTTGCTGAAATTAACTGTACTCTGGACAAAGAGGTGCAGCCCGGGGATGAGGTTATGAGACTGTATAGATAGAAGCTGCTTATTTTTAAAGATTTTTTCAAATTTTTTCTTGCTTTTTACAGGCTGCAGTGCTATACTCTTTAACGTACCTTTGTTAAAGGGGTTATTATGCCCTGAATAAGGGTGAGTAAATAGGAAGAAAGGAGGATTTAACATGAAGGTTAGATCATCAGTAAAACCTATCTGCGAAAAATGCAAAATCATCAAGAGAAAGGGAAGCATCAGAGTAATCTGTGAGAACCCGAAACACAAACAGCGTCAGGGATAAGACTGTGTTGTTTGATGATTCAACGATTGCGGCTGCAGCGTGATACATAGTGTCATGCTGATGACAATATTTAGTGGAGAATGGCTTCACCATATATTGCTTCTAATACCGGATGACCGGTACCGTCGGTCATGCGGAAAGGTCGTTGAATTGCTGCTGAAAATACGCGGCAGCAATGTTTTTTCGCGGCTGGGTAATGGAAAAAATTTCCATAACCCCAATTAAAGACAATATAGCAAAGCACCGGGCTGCGCACTACATTTCAGACGTCTGGCTATGGACGGGCTGCGTGATGACGGGAGCTTAGAGAAAATGGAGGAAAAATTACATGGCTCGTATTGCTGGTGTAGACTTACCAAGAGAGAAAAGAATCGAAATCGGTCTGACTTACATCTACGGTATCGGTAGAGTAAGCGCAACCAAGATCCTGGAAGCGGCAAATGTAAATCCTGACACTCGTGTCAGAGACCTGACAGATGAGGAAGTTTCCAGAATCCGTGACGTAATGGACGAACATTACACAGTAGAAGGTGATCTCAGAAGAGAAATCGCCCTGAACATTAAGAGACTTCAGGAAATTGGATGCTATAGAGGTATCCGTCATCGTAAAGGTCTTCCGGTTCGTGGTCAGAAGACAAAGACTAACGCAAGAACACGTAAGGGCCCGAGAAAGACAGTAGCTAATAAGAAGAAATAATAGAATAGGAAGAAAGTAGGTTAGTTTATCATGGCTAAAAAAGTTACAAAAAAAGTGA
>JAUNSC010000001.1 GCA_030539395.1 Eubacteriales bacterium | reverse complement strand
TCATTATGAGCTTGAAATAGGTAAATGTCCATCTACCCAAGAATTAAACGCTTACCATTAAAAAGTTTTATATACTTGCCTCCAATAACTGACATTGCTTTGATATATTCTCCATTATTCCGACCATATAAAAACAGCGGAGTATAATAATAGTATAAAATTGTATTTCCACAAATTACCCCATTTGCCCTATCAACACCAAAAATATCATATAACTTGAATTTTTTAGCAATTGGTTTGCAAACATTTCCGAAATAGTCATCACTTACATGATACGCTTCTTTAAGAGTTTCATAAATAACAGAATAATCATTCTGCCACATTTTAATAGAATTTCTCATTTCTTCATAGTAAGTCTGTTCCGATTTGGAAAAAGCCGGTATCTTCAATTTCACTTTACTGGAATTATTAATAGCTTTTACCCATTCTTCTGCTCCATCAATTATAACACCCATATATGGCAAAAGTGACGGAATATAATTTGATTCATTAGGATTAATTCTTTTTATAACTGTGTACAAAAATCTTAGATCATTTTGAATCAAAGATAATGCCGCTTTCTGAACAGGTTTTAAATTTAAGTCCTCCACACATATCCTCTCTTTATCATAAATGCAGATCCTGCTGAGAAACCGCATTTCAATCCGTTTTACCAACTATAACTTTTCGTTTTCTCATCAATCAGTTATCCAAACTGTCCTCATTCAACAGAAAGTCATAGACACTCATAACCAGTATTCCATCATCATTGTAATACGGCGCAGGTGCATCTTTCGTTATGATAATCTTCTTGAAGAAATCGCCAGTCAGCATCAGAGAACGCTGCTCCTGGTCCATCTTTGCCTGATCCGGAATTGCATAGGCCGACTGGATATAATAACGCTTAGAACCCTTGTTGCAGACAAAATCAATTTCCAGCTGCTTGCGGATTCCATGACCTTTTTCATTGGTTTTATTCAGAGTGATAACGCCCACATCCACATTGAAGCCGCGTATCTTCAGCTCATTGAAGATGATATTCTCCATAGCATGAGTTCCTTCCAGTTGGCGGAAATTGAGACGGGCAGTCCGAAACCCCAAATCGGTAAAGTAATATTTGATTGGCGTGTCGATATACTTTTTACCCTTAATGTCATATCGGACAGCACTGTCGATCAGAAAAGAATCACAAAGATAGTCGATATACCTTTTGATGGTTGTGTTGCTGATAGTTTTCTGCTTGACACTTTTGAAGGTAGCCGACAACTTTGTCGGGTTTGTAAGCGAGCCGATAGCAGATGAGAGAATATTCAGAAGTTCCTCCAATTCTGCCCGATTGCGTACATTATGCCTTCCTACAATATCCGAAATATAGGTTTCCTCAAACAGCGACTTGAGGAAATTAATCTTTTCCTCCGGACTTGAAATGTTCATGATAGGCGGCAGTCCGCCGTAAAGCATATATTCATTCCAGCCATCCTGTTTTGTCCCCGAATAGACAGACATAAATTCAGCAAAACTGAGAGGATGCATATGAACTTCATCTCCCCGTCCCCGAAATTCGGTGATCACATCCTTGGACAAAAACCGGGCATTGCTTCCTGTCACATATACATCCACATTTTTCATACGAATCAGGCTGTTTAATACGGATTCAAACTCTCCCAAAAGCTGCACCTCATCCAGCAGCACATAGTACATTCCATCATCTTTAATCTGCTCCTTGAGATAGGGATACAGAACTTCTGGATCACGAAAACGCTTATTCTCAAAGGAATCAAACGCAATTTCTATAATGTGCTGTTCATCCACTCCTTCTGCCAGCAAATGATCCTCGAACAGATTAAACAACAAGTAGGACTTTCCGCAGCGACGGATGCCAGTTACCACCTTGATAAGTCCATTGTGTTGCTTACTGATAAGCTTATTCAAATAGATGTCTCTCTTAATTTCCATACTATACTCCTTCTTTCTACTGAAAATTTTTGCGAGTAATCGCAATTTCATGCAGTAGAATCTGTCAGAGAGACATTCCAACCCAAAACTGCAACACTTTAAAACCTGAAACGAATATCAACACCTACTTTGTAAACCTATCCCATTCTCGTACTGGTTGCATTAAAATAAAACTCATACCGTTCCTGTCCGAATTTCTTTACGAGTTCCACAAACGCATTTTCTGTAAAAGTATAATGCTGAGCAGAGACACCGAACCGATCCTGTTTCAGCCACAGTCACAATATATTTTAATTGCTGTACAGTCATTTGTTTTTCACCACTAATTCCAATCTTTCTAATTCCAAAATATAATTTTTAGAGGATCACATCACCCACATATTTCTCATTGACCAGAATGGTTTCAATGGATTGCTTCAACCATGTCACTTTTCCCCCGGAAGTCAGAACAGATTCTGTCTGTACGTCTGACCGGAACTGTGAACTCCCGAGAGATCCGTTATCTGCTGACACCTTCGGAAGGCAAACTGTCCGAGACAACAATCATGTATTATTTGAGGCATCACATTTTTCGACTTATAACGAAAAGCTCTGAATTATACATAACACAATTAATTCATGAAAAACAGGAGCAGTCTGGTATCTACTGGGATTCACAGGCTTCTTAAGCATGTAAACTTTTTACTGTTGAGTATATTTATTAATCCAGATATTTTATTTCCAATCGTAACACCAGGAAGTACCGAAACGTGCGTTCCAATCCATACATTATCCCCTACTGTGATTGGTAAAGCAATCTCCAGTCCGCGATTTCTCTGTTCTACATCAAGCGGATGGCCAGCAGTCGAAAAGACACAATCCGGAGCAATGAACACATTGTCCCCAAAAATCACCTTTGATCCATCCAGAATAGTAACATTATGATTTGTGTAAAAGTTATTCCCTACAGAAATATTCCTTCCATAGTCGCAGTAAAACGGTGCTGTGATTGTGATATTTCCTTTGATCTGATCTATGATTTTTCTGATTAGTTCCTTTTGTTTTTCCGTGTTGGATGGTCTGCACATATTGAATTCGTAACAAAGATCTGCACATTTCTCACGCATTGCAAGCAGTTCCGATTCATAATTCGCATCATACAGATATCCTGCCTGAGCCTTTTCCCACTCTTTCATATCCTTACTCCTTATCTGGTGCCTGACCATTGTGTGCCAGCCATTTACATTCTGTTACTTCCATATTGGTAAAGACCGCTGTAAAAGAAGAATCTTCCGGACTACATGCATAAATTCCAAACTGAATCTCATCGGATGCTTTCCACATATGGCATACTCTCATCTGAGAATAGTTAACACCATCTTCTGAACATTCAATACAGTAATCATCTTCACGTCTGCTGAAACGGTACCACATAGACTTGACATCAGCTGAGATTGCTGTGGTTGCCCAGTCTGAATATCCCATATTGGTTGCAACGCTTCCCAGATGCTGAAACTGTTCATTTTCATATTCTATGGAACCTTTCAGCCAGTTTTCACTATCCAGATACATCACGATTCCACACTGGTCAAAACGATGATGGCTTTCCGGGAATTCTGTTTTTACGACAAAAGAAAAAAACTTCTCTTTTGTTCTCATCTGAAGGACCGGTGCATTATCATTACGGAAATGATAGTAGGTTCTCTGCCACAGGTCTGTGTGCGGATTCGTAGTAATCTCTATCTTATCTTCGCTGATGCTGTAGTCTTTTGGCTGTCTTGTCCATATCCATTCATTACAATTAATCTTCATATTGATTCTGTCTCCTGTTCTTTTCTACTATTACAAGTTCTGTTATAACATCTTATTATCAACTGCGATCTGAAACATTCCCCGGAACAGATACTCATCAAAGCCGGAAACAATAATAAACTCCGGCATGTACTTTTCAGGAACACTTCTTTTACAATAAGTAATCAGGTCTGCTACGATATTACGGTTGATCAAATCTCCCGTAAGAACAATCTCATTCGGATTAAGAAACGCAATAATAGATCCGATGGTTTTGGCTATAATATCAAAACATTTTCCCTCTGCCATCATACCTGGAATTTCAGCCACATCAACATCAAACGGCATAAAGCCAACGAGACCTGCAATACCATTACTGCCACTGATAACCTGACCTTTATGCATTGTCACTGTACCTGGAAGAAGATGACTGGTAAATCCTGCAAGTGTTACAACGCTTTTTTCATCTTTCCGCTCTGCCTGATATCCATAGACAATTCCGTGCATATCATTAATTACTGAAATCATACAGACCGTTACTCTGGTAAAATGTGATGCAATTTTTACCCCTTCGAGTTCTTCTATATCACAAAACTTAACCTCGTCCTCGTCTATTACTCCAGGTACAGCAATGACAATCTGCTTTACATTTTCATATTTGGCATTCATGATATTCACTGCAAAAATCATGTCATCCAGGTCAAAAATATCGTAAGTATTTTGCTTTTCTTCAACAATGGTTCCTATTGCATTCACCAGATAGAAATCAGCAATCCTTTTCCCCTTTCTAACATGAATATTTATCAGAATATAATATTCATGTTCTGAACTGATTGCAAAGAGAGCAGATCCCCTGCCAACACCACGAAGTTCTTTCTCTTCATCAACATCAAGCTCTTTATTTGATTTCATATCATTAAGCAAAGTATTACAGGTAGCAATGCTTAACCCTGTTAAAGTTGATATCTGCTGTTTCGTATAATGGCGACCATCGAGCATTGTTTTGTATATAATCTTTTTATTCTTTTTTCTAATATCAGATGAATTAATCATAATAATGCACCTTTTTATTCCTATTATTTTTCAAACAATTCCTTTGCTTTTTTCATTCTTTCCGAAATAGCAACGTTAAATGGACATCTTGTTTCACATGCATGGCATTCCAGACATTCCGATGCCTTATGCTCAAGCAACATATAATGCGATTTTATTGTTGCAGGTACCTCAGGCTGCATAATTGCCAGATCATAATACTTATTTATCATTGCGATATCCAGATCTACCGGACAAGGCTTACAATGTCCACAATAAGTACACTCCCCCTTATAGGAGTGAAGTGGTGCGTTTGCGAGAACTGATGCATAATTTTTTTCAGTTTCTCTGGCCTCTTCATAATACAGAGCCTCTTCAACCTGCTCCACTGTGTCATATCCGCACATGATAGATGCAACTCCCGGTCTCGTAAGGGCATAATGAATACACTGTAAAGGCGTAAGGCTAACTCCAAAAGGCGAGCGGTCCGCATCAAAAAGCCGACCTCCGGCAAACCCTTTCATCACAGTTATGCCTATATTTTCTTCTTCGCATAATCTATATAATTCTGCCCTTTCCGTATCAATCCCCGAAAGATTTTCTCCGTATTTGTAATTCTCTGATAATAGATCATCCAGTTTTTCACCTGCCGGAAGCATATCAAAAGCAGGATTTACGCTGAAAAGAAGCATTTTAATCAATCCTGATTTAACAGCAATTTTAGCAACCGCAGGATTATGTGAACTCATTCCTATATGCCTGATAATCCCTTTTTCCTGAAGCTCTTTAACATATTTAAGGAAATCAGAAGTCTGAATATAATCCCAGTCTTCTAACGTATCAACAAAGTGGATCATACCAAGATCTATATAATCTGTCTGCAGTCTTGCAAGTAAATCCTCAAAAGCAGGTTTTACATACTTCATCTCTCTTGTTCTAACATACTGCCCATCCTGCCATGTTGAACCCAGATGCCCCTGAACGTACCATTGTTCCCTGTTTCCCTGAATTGCCTTTCCAATAATGTCTCTGGACTTTGGATCAGGCATCCAGCAGTCAATTATATTGATTCCTTTTTTTGAGGCATATCTGATAAGCTCTATAGACTCTTCTTCCGGATGTCGTTCCAGCCATTCACCACCAAATCCAATCTCGCTTACAAGAAGCCCTGTTTTACCCAGCATTCTCTTATTCATAGATTATTCATCCTCCACTCAGCCATTATTATAATCATTATAATAATGGCTGTCAATAATTAGTTTAAAAAATACTGAAATAATCTCAGTACTTTTTACTGGAAAATGGCTTACTTCAGACATAAAATGCTGACAGCTCTTTAAGCATTTAAAAAAGGATTCCTGCCTGGTGTACAGAAATCCTTTTGAATCAAAACATAATTGTTACATTAAAAGCCTTTTCCGGGTCTGCCGCGGTTGATTGCCTCGGAAATCCGCTCTAAAGGAAATATCTGTGTAATAATAGATTCCAGGTTCCATTTACCGCTTGCCATAATCTTCATAATATCCCGAACATCCTCCGGGAAATACCCGCCGGAACTAATGATACTTTTCTGTGCGTAAGTCATATGCAGAAGATCGAGCTGACGCGGTTTATTATTTACTGCCACTGACACAAAGCGGCTGATGATCTTACCGTGCTGCATGAAGGACTCTGGAATACTCTCTGCACCGGCAGCATCGATCCAACAGTCAATCTTTGGTACCATGCCAGTCAGAGAAGCGGCAGTTCCAAAGTAATCTGCAGCTCTTTTTATAAAATCGTCTGTTTCCGTGTTGCAGACAGCAAACCCAAGGTTCTCTGCAATTCTTAACCGGAAATCGGACACATCACAAAGCATAACCTTGTCCATGCCGAAATATTTCAATGCCACAGCTGCGCCCAGACCAATCGTCCCACATCCAAACACTACAGCACTTTCGCCCTTATGCGGCTGGCCCCGGCGGGCAGCGCGGCATCCTACCGTAAACGGCTCAATCAGGCAGGCCAGCCTATCTGAGATTTCCTCCGGAACAGCGTAGAGGGAATGATCGCGCTTTGCCTCCGGTACAAGAATATATTCAGAAAACCCGCCGATGATTCCTGCCCGTCTGGTATCGTTCTTTGCGTAAAGGGGATATGGGTAGACTCTCTCACCGACCTTAAATTCCGTTACATTTTACCCACTTCTACGATACGGGAAACTGTTTCATGTCCAAACTCTCCGCCCACAGTAACCCGATGACCAGTGTTCGGTCCTTTCGTATAGACCGCCACGTCAGTGCCGCAAATGCTGGAATAAATATTTTTAATAATCACATCATTATCACCACAAACAGGATTGGGCAATTTCCGAACTTCCACATTTTCCTGTCCTAAATAAATCGCTGCTTTCATGTACTATGTCTCCTCTCTTGTCGAAAAACCGGAATCAAATTCTTCGGTTAAAAAAACATTCATATTTACTAATACGCCGCTTCAAAAGAGTTAACCGTATCTGATTCGGATGTAATACGCCATACAACAGTAAGAGTACCCGCTTCATCTGTTGGTAATGAAAAGCTCCTGTTTTCATCAAAATCTTGAATGTAATACTGTTTTCCCTCCGATGTTGTGGCAATTATTCTATATTCTATTCCCGAGTTCCTATTAGAAATCATATAGCAATCTCTTAGACCCGTTTCAGAATTATCCTTTGGACCAGCTATCCCATAAACAACAGGCTCTTCCTCATTTAACTTTTCCGAATACGAATCATAGAATAAGTCATCTGCTTTTAACTTTCCTGTGAAGAATTGTCCAAAAAGATGGCTAAATGCTTCTGCTCCATATGTATTCAAATGATCAGAGTCCTTAAACAAATTCCCATCATTTGCATCTAAATATTTGTTTGAACACAAATTAAAGTCATAAAACGTTACATTTTTATCAGCAGCCAGTTTCTGAACATAATCATGATATTCCTGATAATTTCCTTTTCCCACAATCGTCCACTCCGGCTCGGGAGCCACAAAAAGAGTGATTTCAATATTGTTTTTTTTACAATAATTTATCGCTTCAAGTAATGATCTTTCCCAGTCACTCCCAGAAAGATTGTCAACTGCTATTGATCCATAGGCAATGCTGTTCCAATAAGTCCTTTCTGAAACTACATTATCATTGGCAACAAATCCTCTGTCAACATAATACTCCTCTTGTCCTTCTGCATTTGTCAAAATATAATTTTTGTAATTATTAGACTGTTTTTTTTCAATTAAATTCCTAACATAATCAGAATCAAAAAAATCTGTCCAATTTCTTCTTGCAAGTATAAAACCATTTGTCCAATAATCCTTAGAACTTGCCTGCAGCAAATATCTTATGCGTCGTAATGATGGTTTCATATAATCGGATATAATATATGTAGCTGTCATATTCGTTCTTTCACTATGATCAACGTCTTCTGCGACACCATAATAAAGTTCCAAATATACATGACTTAAATCATTATAAGTTGCGGCTTCTTTAATCAAAGCTGCCGATCCGTCCATAAACTGACCCGAACTGCCTGCATTAAATGTATAACATCCAAACTCAACATCTGTTACAGCCGGAATAAGTGATCGATACACATGTGATGACCCAATAAAAATGACATCTATATTTTTTTCCGGCTCATACAGTTGATGCATCATAACCCTTGTATATGAATTCGTATCATCTACTAATATATAATTCAAGCCTTTTCCGCAAGCAACAAAACATACTATAAACAGAATGACCGAAATGCTTCTTGTAAATATTTTTTTCATTTTCGCCATCCTTTCTAAAACTGGAAATATATAAACGCACTGGCATCATAAGCGATTCCATATATGCCAAACATTATAATTGTCCATATCAATCCTAAATACAGTATCCATCTAAACCATATTTCCTGTGAATTAACTATCCTATAAATCGAAATCCCTTTTTCATGAAGAATATCAACAATAACCAGAATAAGTATTCCGAATATCAAAAAGAACCAATTTCCTCTATCTAATCCAAGTTCATAAATTCCTGTTGTCTGAAAGCAGATAAGCATCTGCTTAATCAAACCAATTGCATGAAAAACCCCATTAGAAACAAAGAAAATCCATGCAAAATCAACAAGCACAAAAGTACACATACATTTTCTGATACGTGTACTTAATTTTATATCTTCTTTCTTCTCTTCAGCAAAAATTTTATTTTTCATGTCCCCGATTATCTGGAAAAGGGCATGAATTAACCCCCATGCGACATAATTCCAACTCGCACCATGCCAAAGTCCGCTAACTCCAAAAACAATCAAAATGTTAATATATTTTCTTAACGTTCCCTTGCGATTTCCACCCAGCGGTATATATAAATAATCCGTGAACCACGATGTAAGTGATATATGCTAGCGTCTCCAAAAATCCTTTATACTCACAGCCAGATAGGGTTGTCTGAAATTATTCATTAAATTAAATCCCATGACCCTGGCAGCCCCAATTGCAATATTCGTATAGCCTCCAAAATCGCAATATATCTGTATTGCAAATAAAGAAACTGCTATAGATATTTCAAAAAAACCATAATTGGTATAGTTGTTCACAACATTATCCACCAGCAAAGAAGCTCTATCGGCAATTACCAGCTTCTGAAATAATCCCCAAATCATTAAAAGCAATCCATCACGTATTCGCTCATAATTCCATACACTGATATTTTCTACATTCTGGATCTGTGGAAGTAAATTTACTGATCTTTCTATAGGCCCCGCTACCAGCTGAGGGAAAAAAGACACATAGAGGGCATATCTGAACATATTTTTTTCAGCTTTGATTTTTCCATAATAAACATCTAAGGTATAGCTTAATGCTTGAAAAGTATAAAAAGAAATACCAACAGGAAGTAACAAATCCAACCTCCTGTCGAGGGTCTCAAATCCCAAATGTGCAAGCACAATGTTCAAATTACTCAAGAAAAAATCAGCATACTTGAATATGCCTAAGATTCCTAAATTAACCAGTAAACTTCCCCATAAAAAAAATTTTTTACCCGCCACATTGTTTTTCTTTGCGCATGAGCTGATTAATAGGCTGGCCATATATGTAATAACAGTTGAAAGAGCTATTAAAAGTGCATATTTCGGATTCCATCCCATATAAAAGTAGTAGCTTATGACTAACAGCCATATATATCTGATTTTCCTCGGAATAATAAAATATATTGCTACGGCAATTGGAAAAAAAATCAAAAAATCAATTGAATTAAAAGCCATCTTTCATCCCCTTAAAAATATACAGTTTAAAACGTACTATGCAGTATCTTCCCAACAGAATCAGACCGAAGCCGTCTATCCAATTGTGCTGCTGCGATTATTCTACCATAGATTTTGGAATATGGGGAGTGAAAAATATGAAACTGAAATAAGCAGGTCACATTTCTGCTATTCCACCTTACGGCCTGTAACAGCTTCAAAATGGTATTTTACGATACCAAGATCCATCTTTGCATAAAATCCTTTTCCTGCTTTAGCAGATACCTTTTCATTTTCAAGCATAAAATAGAATTTCTGCTGATTCACCGCCGTAGGTGCAAGCAAAGCCGCTTCCATTCCCTTTGCAAACCAGTCTGGCATAGCAGATGCACAGTTACAGAGCTGGTCTACAGACTTACTTTTATGTGCCTCTCCCTGTGTAACCCCATATCCTAATGCAATAATACATGCCAGTTTTTCACCCTTCTTAATTTCTGCGGTACTCTTTCCATGTGTCATAGCAACCCAACAGGTGTTCAATCCAAGTTCCTGAGCCTTTAATACCAGTTTCTCACCATAGTATCCTGCTTTTTCTTCCAGATCGTCCCCCTTTTTTCCGACAAGTGCAATGTAATTCTCTACACCGCTAAATTTTCCGTAATGCGCCATCATACTGTCAAAACATTTTGGTTCGTCAAAAATAATCTGGATGTGCAAACCACTTTCTATGTTGCACTCCTTTACCATGCCAATCAGTGTTTCTTTTTTCTCGCTCTCAATCTTTTTTGTGCTATATTGCCGTACACTATGACGTACTTTCATAATTTCTAAAATATCCATAATAAAATTCCCCTTTGGTTTAAGCATTTAAACGGATTATATCATATTTTTGCACAAAAAGAACATTGGTAAAGAAAATCGAGACGGAAGCCAGTATAATGTTACATTATCATGCCGTTGGTATGTTTTTCAAGAATAGTTTTTCCAATCAATTTATGTTACAATTGATAAAGTACAATATACTTACCATAACACAGGAGGCCAATATGAATAATGAAATACAGGACGAGAGATATCATATAGCCGATGAAGCCATCTATGATGCGTTTTTTCTGATATTAAAAGAAAAGGAATTAGATAAAATAACGGTATCTGATGTAATAAAAAAAGCCGGAATTGTTCGCAGCACTTTTTATAATCACTACGAAAACATTCCAGCCCTTATAACTGCTATTGAAGACAAAACCATCCATGATATATTCTCCCTCATGGAAACGTTTCATCCGAAAAATGACCAGGATATGTGTAAATCATATTTTTTGACAATCTGCAATTACACCCGGACAAATCCTTTTTTGGCCAATCTTCTTCGAAATCCACAGGGAAATACATTTTTTGAGAAAACATTAACCATGCTCCACCGCTATGTAACAAACGTTATGCAGAACACAACCCCTTCCTGCCACAGCAAAGAGGAATTTTCCTATATGATCGCCTGCGCAATTGGCAGTTCAATCGGTGTACTGCACAAGTGGAGCATGGAAAATTTTCAGACATCCTCAGAAGTCATTGCTGATATTTTGACACATGCTTTTGTAAAAGGCATGCTCCCTTTTATGTCCTGACCTGATGTTCTCCGGGAAGCACAGCCTCATCAATCATAGCTTCCTGCCTTTTTATTTTCTTTGTTGAGCTTTTAATAAATGGATTTTTTCTCACAACCAGCCCCGTAATCTGACGATATGTGGGCTGAGTTTTATTATATTGATCCAAAAATGCCTGCAAAGTAGTCTGGATAGACCCTTCATCCAACCCTTTTGCCGAAACTACATCCTGATCCGGATAAATTCTTGCTGTAAGTCCGTTATTCTCACCCGTTACAATAACTTCACCAACAAGCTCACCCAGTGCCAGTTTATTTTCAATTTCCTCCGGCGATATATTCTCTCCGTTCGAAAGAATAATCAAATTCTTTACACGACCGTTTATAAACAGGAAACCATCCTCATCCAGATAGCCTTTATCTCCCGTATGCAGCCAGCCGTCTTTCAGCGTTTCTGCTGTTTCATCCGGCATATTGTAATATCCCTTCATAACACTGCTGCCTCTTACCAGAATCTCTCCATTATCAAATGCAATTTCAACATTGGAAAGAGGCCTTCCAATAGATCCGGCCTTATGATCTTCCGGCGTATTGGAGCTGATAACCGGTGAACACTCTGACATACCATATCCTTCATAGACATCCACTCCATATTCAGCAAACTTTTCAATATAATATGGATCAAGGTGTGCACCTCCGGTAAATATAATTCTGAGATTTCCGCCAAATACCGCATTTGCTAAAACCTTTTTCGGGATAGATGTATCTGCACTGGCAAGTCTTTTATAAACAGTTTCCACCATTAACGGAACCATAAGCATCACTTCAGGCTGAAACACGCTCATGTTCTTCACCATATGCAGCAAAGAATCATTGATACACACTGTTGTACCCAGAGAAAATCCCTTAAGCCAGTCCATGACCAGACAAAAAGCATGGTGGATCGGAAGTACGCTGAGCAATACACTGCCCGGCTTTGTCCAGTAATTCACAGCATTCACGTTTGCTGCCAGATTATTTTGTGTCAGCATTACGCCCTTGCTTTTTCCGGTTGTTCCGGATGTAAAAATAATAGTTGCCACGTCTTCAGAATCCGGTCTGTCCGCATCAGTATCACTGTGTTTAGAAGCTGACTTTATCTCAGCCAGGGTCGCCACTCTATCATCTGAAACTTCTGTTTCTTCCTCCTGCAGCAGCCAGATTTTTTTAAGTTTCGGACATTCAGCTAAAATCACATCCAGAAGTGCCTTATTTTTAGGACTTAAGAAAAGTGCCTCTGAATCTGAGCGATTGATAAGATCGGTCAGATCCTCACCCGGAAGACCTGCGTCAAGGGGTACAGCAACTGTATTTCCTGTAATAATACCCAGATAACTTTCAATCCACTCCACAGAACTGGCACCAATAAGTGCAATGTGCTTTTTCTTGAATCCCTCTGCAAGCAGTCCCTTCCTTATCTCTGCAACATTCTCTGCCATCTCACGATAGCTTCTCTCAAAAATTTCCTTTTTCTTCAGCCACTTTACCGCCTTAATTTCTGAATATTTTTTTCCACTTTCTTCTAAAATATCCCGGATAAGCATTTCCATAATTACCCCCGCAATCTTTCTAATAATTCAAGAGCTTCTGCAATAGTAAGAACCTGCACAGCATCTTCCTCTTCCAGTTCTACGTCAAATGTGTCTTCCAGTTCTCCCAAAAAAGACATAAAGTCAAGAGAACTAAAACCCAGGTCCTCTCTGAACCTCATATCTTCCGTCATTTCTTCCGGCTTCACTTTACAATACTGAGCTGCAATTGTCTTAAACTGCATTTCCTGTGTCATCATATTTCCTCCATAAACAATCTATTTTCGTGTTTTTATACCAGTTTCATAATTTCCCCTATACTCATATCCGGCTCTGCAATTCCTTTAAAAAGAATACGCATCATATAATAATATAAAAGCTCCATATCATGCTCTTCCAAATGAGCCGTCTGATAATGGTAGGAGAAGTTCATTCCTCCATCCGCCGTGTGGGATACGGTCAGATACATCTTTTTAGTAGCCGCACCATTTGCAAACCATTTCGAATGCTGTGGAATATTTATAAGATGCGGATTTTCCATCTTAACCGGCATCGGCTGATATGTGAGATAACAACTCTCATACGTTGTATTTTCCGGCGTGTGATAGCGTCTTCTCATTTCTTCCTCGATAAGTGCCGGATCATAGTTGCTATGCATATAAATTCTGTTTTGCACATTCTGAATCTCATAAGCTGCTGCCAGAAAATCCGTCTCGGCAGAAATCACTGTCCTGCAAGGGAACATGATCGTCCTGCTTCCGCCGGATGTCCACTCGTCATGGGTGGATCGTCTTGAAATAAAGTTTTCAATCGTAATATCTTCCTGACCATTATTTACTTTCGACAAATAAGTTCTGATACCAAGCAGCAAAAGATTCGTCATGGAAAGCTGGTGATTCATACAAAAATCAATCAAATGCTTTGTCGGCTCAGGCTCCAGATAATAATCCTTTACTTCCACAAACAAATTCTTCAATTCTATATCAGCAGCTCTCAAGTTTTCATTACCGTGCCGTCCTCTCGCCTCTTCAAGAACCGACGGGCCCTGAATATCAGAATAAATCGGCTCTCCCAAAGCATCCAGCTGATCATCCCAAAACTTCTTATCCCTTGCAAAACGTTTTTCATTATTTGCTTTTTTCAAATCTTTTGCAAGAACTGCCTCAAAATCTGCCAGGTCCTGCGGATAGTCCGATTGAAATCTATAATGTGTATACAGCTGCATCAGGTCGTTTATCATAACCACCAGGCCGCAGGAATCAATCAACCTATGATCCATATGAATAAAAAATCCATTGTATCCCTCCGGAAGTTTTACCATTGTCACATCACACAGTGGAATATCGTCACCGTCAAAAGTCTCATATGCCCACTTCTGCATCAGAGCATCTGCTTCAGCCATACTCATCCCGGACAGATCCTTAAGCGGGATATCTCTGGTATCTTTTTCCGCAATATACTGCTTTACCTCTCCCTTTTCATCAGGCCTGGTAAAACGGATTCTCATACATCCATAGCGTTCAATTTCCAGCTGAATGCATTTCTTTAAAAGGCCAAAATCCAAAGCTGATTGCAGAGAAGCCACAACACTGACTCCTGACACCTGCTGTGTTTTGTATTTCTGAATCCAGTTGTGATGCATTTTCTGTGCGGCTGTTAAAGGATAAAATTCTTTCATGTATAACCTCCTGTTTCCTTCCTTCTTTCGAGAACTTAGCACATTTCATTTTTGATTTCCAGCCCCTTCAGGACTTAACAAACAGTTTGCCCCAAATTGTCCGAGACTTATCAAACAGTTTAAAAAAAAGTGTTCAATAACATGACAAAAGAAGAACAAAAACGCCGGCCTGTTTAAGCCGACGTCCTGTTATTTTAATCATATTTTGCAAAAAATTCTAAAATCTTTTCCCTATATAATCCCGGAGCTTCATATGCACTGCAGAGATGCCTTGCCTCCGGTATCATCACCAGCTCTTTGGGAGCCTGGCATACGGAATAATTATATTGTGAATTTTCCGGAACCACATAAGTATCCTTCATTCCATGAAAAAACAGAACCGGTCTTCTATTTTTCTTCATGGCATTTGTCGTATCTGCATCCTTCATGCGAAATCGGGCAAAAAATCTGCAAAACAAGTCTACTCGAAACAGCAGCAGCTCAACCCAGTTGAGATGAAACCAATTGGCCGCCATATCCTGGAGCTGACTTTTCATGGAGCGGAATCCACAATCTGCAATGAGTCCCCTCACCTCCCACGGCAAGGTTTGCCCGGATGCCATAAGTACCGCTGACGCTCCCATAGATTCCCCATAAAGATATATGGGAAGCTTATCCTTGTTTCTATCTGCGATATAATATGTCCAGCTCTGTACATCATACTGTTCCTTCGCTCCAAAGGTAATAAATTGCCCTTCACTCTCTCCGCAGCATCTCTGGTCAATAAAAAGCAGATTGCAGTTATTCTCATGAAGAAATCCGGCTATATACGCAAAATCTCCAAAACCGCTGCCTTTATACCCATGGCTTAACAAAACAAACCGTTTTGCATGTTCTGCCGGTAAATAATATGCGTGCAATACCAGCCCATCTTTGCTTCTGATATAACAATCCTGCATGTTCTGCTCTCTGCACCACGCTTTACCATCCTCGTATTCTTTCTCAAATTTATCCACTGGATGATTAATTTTTGTATGAGATAATCGAAACCATTTCTTTTTAACCAGCTTCCTGTTCTTTTTACAGCGAACCGTCATCTCAAAAAACGACCATCCAAACGCCATAAATACAACAGCTGCCGAAGCGGCAATACCTGATATTTTAATTACTTTATTTTTCATAATATATTATTCAACCATTCTTTTTTATCGATTATCTTCCCTGCATTTTCTCAGATATCACCGGACACATGCATTTCTTATTAAAGTATCGTAAGCAGCCGGATCATTCACATTCGCAAAATATTTATCCGCCGCCCCACTTACGTACGTCCCGTATCCAATCCGCCGAAGGAACGCAAAAACAGAACCTTTCCTCTCAGTGATCTCCTGCGCCATCGCATCCGCCAGATCTGTCCGATAAACACCTATAAGAGGCTCTTCATGCTCCCCATGCCGCAGAATAACCGCCGGTGCACTGCTGTTAAAAGCCTTTTCAATCAGTCGTTCCAGAACATCTGCCGGAACCATCGGTACATCAACGCCAAGTACCAGACACCATTCATTCTCTGCTTCACGAAGACATGATTCAAGCCCGCCGAGGGGTCCCCTGCCCGGAATACGATCCTCCACAACACGTACACTGCACTTTTTTCCCCGGTAACCTGAAACAAGAATATCTTTGATGCCAAGCAGCTGTCCCTTTTCAATCTGTATTTCAAGAAAAGTTTTTCCGCATATCGGCAGATCTGATTTGTCTTTGCCCATACGGCTGCTGGCCCCGCCTGCCAGGATTACCATGGATAATTTCTGCTGTCTGAACATATTTTTATTGTCTGGCACAATTCGCCGTCTCCCCCGTCAAAATCTCAAGGCCATGGCGCAGCGCAGGAATTATATACTCCAGACTTTCCCGAACCGCCTTCGGACTGCCGGGGAGATTCACAATAAGCGTGGATTTTCTTATTCCCGCCGCAGCACGGCTTAACATCGCCCGCGGTGTGATCGTCATGCTGTAAGCTCTCATTGCCTCCGGAATGCCGGGTACAGCCCGTTCTGTAACATCAGCCGTTGCTTCCGGCATACAGTCTCTCGGAGAAAATCCTGTTCCCCCCGTTGTCACAATCAGTTCTGCCATGCCTTCATCTGCAATTCCCGCCATCTCTCTGGCCAGCATTTCCCGATCATCCGGCAGCAGAACCATATGCACTACCTCATAACCGTTCTCCTCCAGAATCTCCCTGATCAATGGTCCGCTAAGGTCCTCTCTCTTTCCCTCATATCCTGAATCACTTGATGTAATAATTGCTGCTCTCATCCAGATTTCCATTCCCTTCTAAACATTACTCCCGCTATCCGCCAATCTGAGACATAACGCGCACTTCATCCTGTTCCGTCTTCGCCTCATAAAAATTATGACTGACAGGTTTGTTCCATATTACCTTCTTTATTGCCTCTGTCAGTTCCTCATCTGTACAGCCGCCGCGCAAAAGTGTCCGAAGATCAGTTCCCTCCTGAAACTGAAGACAGCCTTTCAAATATCCCTCCGCAGTCAGCCGTACCCGGTTACACTGATTGCAGAACTTATGTGTCACCGCACTGATAAACCCGATTTTTCCCTGAAAACCTTCCACTGCATAATAATGACATGGTCCATTGCCGAAGCGTTCTGCAATCAGAGTCATTGGACCATACGCTTCTTCCAGAACCGCCTTAATAGATTCTTCATCCTGGAACGGAAACTGCTTACCATATCCGATGGGCATCATCTCAATAAAACGAACATGCAGCGGATACTTTTTTGCAAGCCCGGCCATTGCCACAAAATTTTCTTTCTTTTTCACTGCCGGAACGCAATTGATCTTCAGCGAAAGCTGTGGATAAGCAAGCGCCGCCGTCAGCCCATCCATCACTTTATTAAGATCGTCTCTTCTTGTAATCTGCCGGAACAACTCCTCATCCAGCGTATCCAGACTGATATTGACCGCATCAATCCCTGCCTCCATTAATGCCCCGAGCTGCTCCCCCAGCAAAATTCCATTGGTCGTCAGGGTCACTTTTTCAATTCCCGAAATTGTTTTCAGCATCCCCGTAAGCCAGGCACAGTCTTTTCTCACCAGCGGTTCACCGCCTGTCAGTTTTATTTTGCGTATTCCAAGCTTTGCTGCACACCGACAGATGCGCAAAATCTCGTCATACGTCAAAATCTCCGTATGCGGAATCTGATGAATTCCTTCTTCCGGCATACAGTACACGCACCTCAGATTGCAGCGGTCTGTCAATGAGATGCGCAGATAGTCAATCGTTCTGCCATATTTATCAACCATTCTATTGTTTCGGGTTCACATAATGCCCGCTTTTTCCTCCAATCTTTTCCACCAGATGAACACTGCCGATCTCCATGGACTTATCCAGGGCCTTACACATATCATAAATCGTAAGCAGCGTTATGCTCACGCCGGTCAGCGCCTCCATCTCGACACCGGTCTGTCCTTCTGTCTTCACAGTACAGACAGCAGTGATTGACAGTTCCCGTTCATCAATCTCGAAATCTACGCTGCACTTCTGGATCATCAGCGGATGACACATCGGAATCAGCGAAGATGTCTGCTTTACGCCCATGATACCTGCTACCCGGGCTACACCAAGCACATCCCCTTTCTTTACCGTTCCTTCCATAATGGCACGCATAACCATGTCATTAACGCGAATCACACCCTTTGCGACAGCTGTACGCGACGCAGGCATCTTACCGGACACATCGACCATCACTGCATTTCCCTTTTTATCAAAATGATTCAGCTTCGTTTCCATCTATGATCCTCACTTCATCGCCTTCAGATATCACTCCACCATGCAGCACCCGCGTAAAAATTCCTTCCCGCGGCATAATACAATCACCCATAATCTTATATATCTCGCAACCACTGTGACACTGTTTTCCGATCTGTGTCACTTCCAACACCACATCATTGCAGCAAAGCTTCGTGCCTACCGGCAGTGTCTTCAAATCAAAGCCCTGAACAATCAGATTTTCTCCGAACGCTCCCTCCTCTACCGGTGCTCCCTTTGCCTTGAAGGCTTCAATTTTTTCATAAGATAACAAACTGACCTGGCGATGCCATTTACCCGCATGAGCATCATTTTCCAGGCCAAAATCTTCAATAACTTTTGCAGAATGTACGTTTACTTTTTGTGTTCCTTTTTTTTCACTGATATTTACAGCCATAATTTTCCCCATACCAATACCTCCTGAGCACCGACCGGCAACTATCTTAATAGTACAATATTCACTGTCAAAAAGCAATGATCTTTTTATTTGACAGACGCTGTTGTATCAGAGTACAATGACAGAAAACATCTTATTTTGATCGGAGCAAACCATGCATATTAATGAGCAGTATCATAATCTTTCATTATTGAAAAATGTGAAGCATCAGTTTATCGGACGTGACGGAGAATCTTACGATGAGACAGAACCGGTACTCATTGAGCATCTGCTTGATGTATATGTGAATGACCGGCTCACAATGAAGCTGATCTGTATCCCTGAATTTCTGACCGAGCTTGTTCTTGGCCGCCTGCTTACCGAAGGCATCATCCGCACCTCTGACGAGGTCGAACAAATATATGTATGTGAATTTGGTAATCGTGTCAGAGTTATGCTGAAAAATTCCACTGATTTCCGCATTATAAAAAGCCAGCCATCTCCTGACAGCAGTAATTATGTGGAATCGACACTTTCCTGTTGTACCGGAAATCACATTTTGAACAATTATTTTCTGACACATACAGAAATTTATCCGGTTGCACCGATTCCCTGGAAAACATCCTGGATCTTCGATCTTGCAGACCGGTTCTCCAGAGGAATGCCTCTGCACAGCCAGACCTGGGCAACTCACAGCTGTTTCCTTGCATCTGAAGGCAAACTGCTTTTCCAATGCGAAGATATCGGCCGGCACAATGCGCTTGACAAAGCAATCGGTTATGCACTCCGCCATCACATTGACCTGACAAAATGCATCGTATATTCCAGCGGGCGCATTCCCACAGATATGGCTGCCAAAGCCATCCGTGCCGGTATCCCGATTCTTGCCAGCAAAGCTTCACCTTCTGCTGAAGCGATCCGACTTGCAGACAAATATCAGCTTACCCTGATCTGTGCAGCCCGACGCGATCGTATGAAGCAATTTTGCGGACCATCTCCTGTGGACGGGTCCCCAAATGCAACACCATAATCTGGCAGGTATCTGATTTTTTACCGCAGCAGCATTATATCATGAGTCTGAATCTGCACCCACACTTCCTGTGTCGGGTGCTCTTTTTCACAAAATTCCTTCCAGCACTCTTTCGTAACTTCCATTCTAATCTGCCCTTCCTGCCGATCCGTAAGTTCCGGGAACCCGCTGTTTTTTGCTCCTATCGGACGAAGCATAATCACAATAGAAAACACGTCCTCCACAACTTTCAGGATACTGCAGAGAAAAGTATTTTTTTGTCCGGGTGCCTTTGCTGCCTCAACCGGATAAATATAATGGCTGCGGACCCCAATACAGGAAAACCCTTCCGGCACAGCTTCCTCACTCTCGAGCGCTACACCCCAATCATCTGCAAAAATCTCACGCTCTCCCTTTGCATGTGCGCGTGAGAAATTCTTACATCCCGACAGATATGCCGCCGCGCGAGTATCCGGATCTTCAAAGAGCTGCTTCACCGGAATGACCGGGTTGGATTTTCCCTGCTCCATAACACATACTCTGTCACAAATACGGTAAATCTCGGCCCGATTGTGGGATACAAACAAAGTATTGCCACTGAATTCTTTCAGAACTTCCGAAAGCTCCAGTTCCAGATTCCAGCGAAGGAACTCATCCAGAGCCGAAAAAGGTTCGTCCAGCATCAGCAAGTGCGGCTTTGACAGCAGGATACGCGCCAGGGCGACTCTCTGCTGCTGTCCGCCGGAAAGCTGAAATGGTTTATGTTTCTCAAGACCAATCAGATAAAATTTACGTATCATCTGCTCCACTTCAGCCTTCGCCTTCTTTTTATCCTTTTCATATGGTTTTAATCCCATCATCAGATTTTGCTGCACTGTCATATTCGGAAAAAGCGCATAGTTCTGAAATAAAAGTCCCACATGGCGCTCCTGCGGTTTTAAATTGATTCTTTTATCAGAATCAAAGAATACCGTACCGTCCAACTCGATTCTGCCCTCATCCGGCTTTACGATACCGGCAATACAGCGCAGTGTCATGCTCTTCCCGCAGCCTGATGCACCAAGAATCCCCATCACACCGCCGTCTGTCTCAAATTTAGTCTGAAGTACGAATCCACCAAAATCTTTTTTGATATCCACGCGCAAAGCCATTTCAATTCCTCCCGACCGTATCCTCTGCCGTTTTTTTCCTGGTTGCGTTTCTTTTTTCCAGAAGATTTACCGCCAGCAGTACCACGGCAGAAATTGCAATATTAATCATAACCCAGCGAAATGCCATTTCATCATCATTCGTTCTCCAAAGCTGATAAACTGTCGTTGATATAGTGGCCGTCTTTCCAGGTGTATATCCCGCAATCATACTGGTCGCCCCATATTCTCCCAAAGCCCTTGCAAACGCAAGTACGGCGCCAGCCATGATTCCCTGCCTGCATGCAGGCATTCTGATACGCCAGAAAATAAACGCATTAGACAATCCAAGTGTTTTTCCGGAAAAGGACAGCGTCTCATCAAAACTCTCAAACGCACCGCGCGCTGTGCGGTACATAAGAGGAAACGCCACCACAACAGCGGCAAAAATCCCAGAATACCAGGTCATCACGAGTTTCGTATGAAACGTGTCCAGAAACCAGCTTCCGAACGGGCGTTTTGGTCCCATCAGCACGAGAAGAAAATATCCCACCACCGTCGGCGGCAATACCATCGGGAGCGTCAGAATTACATCCAGCACACCTTTCAGTACCGGATTCAATTTTGCTATATAATATGCGGCAAACACGCCCGTAAAAAACACGATCACACTGGAAATCAATGCAATTCTAAGTGAATTATATAAAGGAAACCAATCCATGTTTTATTCTCCTGAAAATATATCCGGCGGATACGTCGGCTATTCTGCCGCGTCTTTTATTTAAGCTCCGGCCGGCTGAACCATCGTGAAACCAACCTCCTCAAATACTGCTGCACACTCATCTGTCTGCAGGTAATCAAGGAAGGCCTGCGCTGCTTCCGGATTACTGGAAACATTCAGAACTGCTGCCGGATAAATAACCTGACGGCACATATCTGATGTTGCCTCATCCACTACAGTAAGTTCTGCTGAGTAAGCATCCGTTGCATAGATAATGCCCGCATCCACTGCTGCTTCAGATACCTGAGAGGTGACTTCTTTAACGTTGGATCCATAAGTCACTTTTCCTTCTGCTTCAAGCTGTGCTTTGTCAATACCCAGATTCTCAAGAATCTCATCTGAATAAGCACCTACCGGTACATCCTCATTTCCAAGGCAGAGGAGGGAAAGCTTATCAGAAGTGAGATCATCAAATGACTCAATGCCTGCCGCATTGCCCTCCGGTACTACAAGAACCACTTTATTCTCAACAAGATCGATTCTGCTGTCTTCTATTACAAAGTCAAGTCCTTCTTCATTCACGGAAGCATCCGCTGTGATGTCAAGCTGATTCATCTGCTTCTGTGCTGCAGAAATAAACAAATCGCAGTCAGCGCCTTCCTGAATCTGAGTTTTCAGAGTGCCTGACGAATCGAAATTGTACGTAATTGTAACATTCGGAGCTGTCTCCTTATACATTTCTGCAATCTCTGTCAGTGTTTCCGTCATGGATGCTGCTGCAAATACAACAATTTCAACCTCTTCTTCTGCGGATGCACTCATGCCCATTGCAATCGCACCTGCAAGAATCATTACACTGGCCTTCTTCCATAATTTGTTCATTTTTTTACCTCCTGTCGTGTGTACGCCCTCTGCGTTTTTCGTTATTTTTTTAAAAAAATAACGGTTAAATAAATTATACCCCACAAAGCGGCTTCCGTCAATCAAAAGACGCAGCATCTCCGTGAGGCAATAAAATCACTGGAAATCTCTGAAATAAACATCAAAAAAATTCTGGCTCATACGCCCGATATCCTCCGTCAGTGCCTTATACCGATCCAAAAATACCCGCGCATCTTCCGTCAGTGTAGAGCTTCCCCCATGTTTTCCGCCATTTACACGATCTACAAATTTGAAGCCCATCTGTGCCTCAGCCTTATTGATCATTTTCCAGCATTTAGAATAAGACATCTGCATTTTTCCCGCAGCTGCCTGAATAGACCCTGTCTCATCAATATTGCGCAGCAGGTGATATACACCCGGCCCGAAGAAATCCTCTTCTTTTGTAAGCATCACTTTGAGTTTCATCTGAAGAACATTTGCCTGACGCTTCTGTCTTGCATACACCTGCACCCGTCCATAGCCATCTGCATCCGTCAATGAATAAAGAATTCCTGTATCTTCCGTATCCAGCCGCAGCGCTGTCTTTTTCCAATCATCTATTGAATAAAAATCCGGCGAATCTGCTTCTTTTAATACCTTCGTCTTCTTTCCAAACACACACAGCCCCGGCCATCCCGCCTTTCCCTGATATACCGGTATGGTACTCTCCCTGCATTTTGCCAGATTTTCCACTGTTTTTCCGGAAAAAACCGGACATTCTACCGGAACGATGATCACACGGTCGCATATTCTCTCCGCAAATGAAAGTCCAACCTCAAGTGTCTCATCAAACCCATGCTCCTCAAATCGCCTGTCTTCGCAAAAAATAACCCCATTGTGAATCAGATGATTTTTCAGAACCTCCATCTGATATCCGCACAGTACAATAATTGGTGTGATTCCGGCTTTGCGAAGTATGGAAATTTCTCTCTTAATTACTGTCGTGCCCTCCAGATGCTGCATCGGCAAAAAAGCTGTCATATCCTCATTGCTCCTGCTTTCGCTGTCAAGACTCAGTGAAGCAACAATTAAAGCTCCTGTTTTCATTCCATTTTCCTCCGGTTATACTCCCTTTCCAAATGGACAGTCCGGATAGCGGCATACCCTGCATCCAAGACAAAAACCGCCGTTTCCCATATGTGACAGATCTTTTTTTGTCACCTCATGTCCTGCCGCAATCCTTGGCAGAATCAGATCAAATATCGTTGCCCTTGCATACATTACACAGCCGGGCAGGCCCATAACAGGCGTCCCATCCTCAAAATACCCCAACAGAAACATTGCACCCGGCAGTACCGGAGCTCCATAGGAGACAATGCGCGCGCCGGCTTCCAAAACAGCTCCCGGTGTCCTGTCATCCGGATCCACACTCATACCGCCTGTACATACTATTAAGTCTGCGCCCTGATTTTTCAATTCCAGAATTGCCCCCGCTATTTTTTGCCGGTCATCGTTGCAGAGGACATGTCCGCATACTTCAATTCCGTAAGAAGCCAGTTTTTCTTCAATCACCGGAGTAAAGGTATCTTTAACCCTTCCATAGTAGACTTCATTTCCGGTTGTCACAATGCCAGCCCTCATTTTTTTGTATGGTGTCAGAGAAACAAGCGGTACATCGCCTGCAGCTTTTTTCACAATCTCCATCTTTTCTTTCTTTACAACAAGCGGAATCACTCTTGTCCCCAACAGCCGGTCACCCTTTTTCACCGCAGAATTTGTATGTCTCGCAGCAATCATAACCTCATCAATTTCATTGACAGCATTCAGCCGCTCCACATCCACACAAAAAAGACCGTCGCAATCTGCAACTAACTCAATTTTTCCTTCTTTCACATCTGTTGGATGCATGTTGTCATTTTTACAAATGTCATACAAAATCTGTGCAGCCTCATCCTCGTGAAGCATTGTCTCATCCTGTTCCCATACATAAAGCTTATCTTTGCCAAGAGACAAAAGCACCGAAATATCTTCTTCTGTCACCACATGTCCTTTCCGAAAGGCTGTATCTTTCACCACATCCTTAATGATTCTTGTAATATCATGGCACAGCACATGTCCAACAGCATCTGTCGTATCAATACATTTCATCTGTCTGCCTCCAGGAAATTTAATATACCGGTTCTATGATGATATCCATGATTCCGCCGCAGACCATGCCTTCTTCCTCCGCTTTCTCATTCGTCATATCAGAATGGAGCAAAAATGGTCTCTTCTCCCCCGCCTGAAGCATAGCAACAGCCTTGCAGATAGTTTCAGCCTCGGAAAGTCCGCCGCCGACAGTGCCCGCAATTGTTCCATCTTCATAAACCACCATCTTAGAACCTGCTTCTCTTGGAGCAGAGCCATCCCGATTCACAATGGTAGCCAATGCCCTGGACTTTTCTGGTCCAGGTACAACCCCCGGAAGTGGTTCATCTCCCAGTATTGCCCTCAGAATTTCTTTGGGATACCCTCCCGCCCTTTGACTTCGATTCTTCACTTGAATCACTTCGGCCAGAACGGCAACAGCAATCTCCTCCGGAGTCTCTGAGCCGATATCCATGCCGATAGGAGTGTATACTCTGTCCAACACTTCTCTGGATACTCCCCGCTCCGCCAGCAGATCCATCACCATTCTGGTACGTCTGCGACTGCCGATCATACCAATATAAGCATGGGGCTTGAATGCAATTTTTTCCAGACATGCCTGATCATGCCTGTGGCCCCGTGTAACAATTACAAAATATGTATCCGAATCTCCTTCAATCTCATCCAACGCAGCATCATATGCATTACAGATCACATGATCTGCCCCGGCCTCATGCGCGTTCTGTGCAAACTGTGCCCGGTCTTCAATCACCGTCACTTCAAACCCAACTATCCTGGCAATTTTGATAACAGGGATGGCCACATGACCGCCGCCGCAGATTACCATCCGTTTACCATGTCCTGTTAATTCACAGAAAACCCGTTTGCCGCCTATACAAAATACACCAGTTTCATGCAGTGCTGCTGCTTCTATGACATTTTGTGAAAAAAAACCGCCGTCTAAAGCCTCCCAGAGTATTTCTCCTTCTGAAAACAGCGCCTTTTCTCCCAGCAGCTCCGGGTCAATCGCTGTAAGAACCATACTTAAGCGACTGCTTCCGAATTCGCGGATTCGCTCATATAACTCTATCATCTCCATCCTGATTCCCTGCCCCTGTAATTTACATTTTATATTGCTCAAATTATGCTACTTTCCAAAACCGCAGTTTGGGAAGTGACAAACCGGACATGACAGGCAAAGACCGCCTTCTCCCAGTCTGCTGATTTCTTCTGCGGTGATCTTCTCACCCGCCATAATGCGCGGTAAAACAAGATCAAATACAGTCCTTTTTGCATACATTACGCAGCCCGGAAGGCCAATCACCGGAATATCCCCGTTGTAATATGAGAGCATAAGCATCGCTCCCGGCAACACAGGTGCGCCATACGTTATAACCTCCACGCCTGCATTTTTAATGGCCAATGGTGTCCGATCATCCGGATCCACACTCATGCCGCCAGTGCACAGAATCATATTGCATCCTGCTGCTAAAAGTTTCCGGATCGCCCCGGTAATCATCTCATGACTGTCATCGCAAATCTCGTGACCTCCAATTTCCGCTCCGTACTCCTGCACCCTGGCAGCCACCACCGGTGTAAAAGTATCTTCGATCCGATGCTTATATACCTCACTGCCTGTGGTGACAATACCCACCTTCTTTTTCTGATAGGGCAGAATTCGGAACAAGGGTGTTTTCCCTGCTATCCGTACCGCCTCTTCCATTTTTTCTTTTTTAATAACCAACGGTATTACTCTTGTTCCGCAAAGCTTATCACCCTTATGTACCGGAAAATTCCCGTGCCGGCTGGCGATCATAATCTCTCCCAGAGAATTAATGCGGTTCATTTTCTCCGTGTCAATTTTCAGCAAACCGTCGATATCTGAGATTAATTCGATCTTTCCTTCCTTCACCTCGGACGGATGCATGTTCTCGCCCTGACATATTTCCCTCAGTATCTCTGCCGCATCATTTTCATGCAGCATATTCTCATCACATTCCCACACATACAGATTTTCCTTCCCCACTGATAAGAGAACCGGAATATCTTCCTCCCGTACTACATGACCCTTGCGGAATACTGCATCCTTTGTCACTCCTCTGATAATCTGTGTAATATCATGGCATAATACTTGTCCTACCGCATCTTCTGTTCTGATTAACTTCATTTCGTGTCCTCCCCAGACTATATCATCACATTGTCCGCGGGCCAGCTTCATTACTATATCTTTGCCTGCAGTCCTTCACACCTCACAGCATTTTCGATTGAAAAGTCTGATTATTATTGATTTTTTGTGCAAAATATAATATTCTGATTATATATTTTCACCTAACTATATCACTTTTTACCAATTAAATCAACTGTTTCCATTCATTTTGAGGTGTTTTATGAAACGTACAATTATTCTGGTCGGATTTGGTCAAATGGGAAAAGCCGTATTACCTCTGCTTCATACTTCTCATTGGGATATTCTTGGATTTGCAGATAATGATCCCGGAAAATGGACGAAAGACTTACCTGACGGAACACATCGAATCATATCCGTGGAAAAGGCTGTAGCCTGCCGAAGTGATGTAATGCTGCTTTGCCCCATCAGCAGGGCAAGAGCAGCAGATTTGAAACAGCAGCTCTTAGACCTTGGGTATGACGGCCGTATCTGTCTGCTGACTGATTTCTATGAAGCCATAGATATCCGGGGTGCTTCCATACAGAAAATGGCAGAGCGCATTCAGCACCATTGCATCCCCGGCGCCATTGCTGAGCTGGGAGTCTATCAGGGCGAGTTCTCTGTCCTGCTATCCCTGCTTTTTCCTGAGCGAACTCTGTACCTGTTCGATACCTTTTCCGGTTTTGATTCTCGTGACACTGCTCTGGAGCAGTCTCAAAATCTCTCCTGCGCAAAGGAAGGGGATTTTTCAGACACCTCTGCCGAGACAGTTTTGGCACGTATTCCCTATCCGGAAAACACTGTTATCAAAAAAGGGTTTTTTCCAGACACTGCCGAAGATCTGCGCCGGGAGCGATTTGCTCTGGTCAGTCTGGATGCGGATCTCTATGCACCTACCCGGGCGGGACTGGATTATTTCTATCCCCGTCTGAATCCCGGAGGCGTTATTATACTGCACGATTACAATAATCAGCGATTTCAGGGAGTATACCGGGCTGTTGAAGAATATGAAGTTCTTCATGGTCCTCTTTGTCTGATACCCCTGGCTGATCTCCACGGCTCCTGTATGATTCTGAAACCTTTTCCGCATCAAAAATCACAGCTGCCCCGCCCGGAAAAATCTGTTTCGGCTTATGATGACGGAAAGTTATGCCTGTAATCCGGATATCCCGCTCCCGCAGCACCGTCCTTTCGGTCATGACGTTTCTTCCGGTACCTGATTTGCTCTCACTCCATATTCCCGAAGTTTCGGACTGCTTCCGATGCGTACTTCAAAAATGTTAAGCCCGCAGTAAGGCTGACGAAGTCCCCGTGACGTTTCCAACGGAGTGTTCATCCGCTCTGAAAGGTAAGCGCATATCACCCCCGCATGGGAAACAATTACAATATCCCCGCTGGTTTCTGCAATAATCTGATTTACTGCCTCCGAAAAACGCAGCAGCGCACTATATCGCGTTTCCCCGCCGGGTGCCTCGTCCTCTAATTTCTTCTGAAGGCTGGCAAGCGGCTGATTTTCCCAGCTTCCCATATACATCTCCGTCAGATCATCCCGGATGCGAACAGCAATATCTCCCCCTGCTATAAGCTGAGCCGTTTCCCGGGCACGTCTCAGAGGACTGGCATATACAGCTTCAATTCCCTTATTATGAAAATATTCTTGCAGCTGCAATGCCTGTCTGCGCCCGGTCTTCGAAAGCGGCAAATCTGTTCTGCCGATACACAGTTTTTCTCCTCCCGGAAATTCCACGGCCCCATGCCTCACAATATAAAGAGTCCTTGTTCTTTCTTTTCCTATCAGGCTTTGATAATCCTCAATGGTATCAATATCATTATAAATACCATCATTTTCTGCCTCCACTTCAGTAATACCGCAGCCAAGCGACTCCAGCGCACCGCGAAATCCCCTGTCTCCTGTATATACGCAGACTTCAGGAATCAGCGCTGCATCCATCACCACCGGATGCCCTGGTCTCCCATGATACACAGGACGGACAATACTTCCCTCAGTGTGAAATACGCGCTGCAGCAGCGCAGGAGACAGATCCGGCACATCCACCGGCACAAATGCTGCGCGATCACAATGCCCTGCCAGTCTCTGCAGCCCCAGCTTAATAGAATCAAACATCTCTGTCTCTGCGTACTGCGGATTCTCAACCAGCAGAACATCCATGTCTTCCAGATGTTTCCGCAGTTCATTCCCACGATAGCCAACTACCACAACAACAGGCGCCGCCCCTGCATCACGCAGGAGACTTACCAGAAATCTTACCATCGTAGTATCTTTGTAAGGCAGCAGCGGTTTAAAATCACTCATTCTGGAAGAAAGTCCTGCAGCTGTAATCACCGCTCCCGTTTTCAGTCCCGCTCCAAATTTTGCTCCTGTTTCTGATATTATATTCAAAAAAGCTCCTTTCTCATCCACCTGAATTCTTTTAAAGAGATCTCTCAATAAGACAATAATCCTGTTGTACTGCTGCTCTTTATTGATTATTTCAATAATAATTGCTATAATTTTTATAATAATTCAGAACGTTTTTATAAGTTACCGTCCCTGCTCTCCCATTCGAATGGAGGTGTGAAAATGAAAATTTATGTAGATAATGCCGCAACCACAAAAATGTCTCCTGCCGCAATCCAGGCAATGCTCACCTGCTTTGACCGCATTTACGGCAACCCTTCCAGTCTGCATTCCATCGGCCAGCAGGCTGCCGATGCCGTCTATGAAGCCAGAACACAGATTGCTGCCTGCCTCGGCTGTCATCCAAAGGAGATTATTTTCACCTCCGGTGGCAGTGAAGCGGACAACCAGGCAATTCTTACTGCTGCCAGGATCGGGGCCAGAAAGGGAAAAAAACATATCCTGTCCACTCCCATTGAGCATCATGCTGTCCTTCATACGCTGCAAAGACTTCAGAAAGAAGGTTTTTCCATAGAATATCTCCCGGTAAATTCCTTTGGTGAGATAACTCCAAAGCAGGTGGCCGATGCCATCCGGCCGGATACAGCTCTGGTCACTGTCATGTATGCCAATAATGAAATCGGTACCATTCTCCCTGTTCCGGAAATCGGCCGTCTCTGCGCCAGGCGTCAGGTCCTCTTCCACACGGATGCCGTTCAGGCAGTGGGCCATCTTCCGATTCATGTGAAGCAGCAGGAAATTCAGATGCTTTCACTCTCTGCCCACAAATTCCACGGTCCAAAGGGAATCGGCGTTTTATATGCGCAGAAGGGAATTCCGGTAGCCAGTCTCATCGAAGGCGGCGGTCAGGAAGGCGGCAGGAGAGCCGGCACAGAAAATGTACCTGCCATTCTCGGAATGGCTGCTGCCCTGAAGGAATCCTGCCTTCACATGGAAGAAAATTCCTCCAAAGTATCCTCCCTTCGTTCCAGGCTTTTAGACGGCCTGCTGCAAATTCCTCATTCCGCTTTAAACGGAAGCCCGGACTGCAGGCTGCCGGGAAATATAAATATATGCTTTGAAGGTATCGAGGGAGAGCGTCTGCTCCTTGCTCTGGATCAGCAGGGAATCTGTGCCTCGGCCGGTTCCGCCTGTACTGCCTCCTCGGCAGATCCCAGCCATGTACTCCGGGCCATCGGCCTTCCCCATGAGCTGGCCCGCGGCTCTCTTCGCATCTCACTGTGTGCAGACAACACCATAGAAGAAATAGAAAAAGTAATTGGGGCCGTAACCCAGGCAGTGGCTTCCCTCAGAGACCATTCTCCCCTTTGGAAGGAAAAATGTGAAGGACTCAAACCATTTCTTCTGAAGTAATCGGCCTCTCCACAGAGCGCTTTGCCTTATACAGAGATCTGAATTCACCGGTACATTGCCTTGCATTTATTGTCACATTCAGATCTCTGTATTTTTCTCTGACCATCTGACAAATGACTTCTTCCTGACATTCCTTCCGGATGAGCAGCTCCAGATGCAGACCGGAAGGCTCATAACCTGCATAATAGTCCACCACCTCCGGAAATCCAAAGAGAATATTATCCAGATCCTCTATAACAGGTATTTCGTCTTCCTCTTTTCGCCGCACCTGATCTAAGCGGATTACTTTACTTCCGCAGGGACACGGATCTGCGAGAATTCTGGTAAAGTCTCCGGTCCGATAGCGGATTAAGGGCTGTGCAGCCATCCCAATCGTTGTGATCACAAGTTCCCCATACTGCCCATCAGGAAGTACCTTTCCCCGTTCATCTATAATTTCCGCAATCACATGATTTTCCCGCAAATGCATCCCCCTGTGTGCCGGACAGGTAACTGCGCCGCCCAATGCCATTTCCCTGGAGCCGTAATGGGGAAACAGCTTTGTCCCCAGTAAAGACTCACACTGAGCCATTACAGTTTCCGGGCAGGCATCACCGCTGACCAATGCGCGCTGCAGGCTGCCTTTTTTGCAGAAGCGCAAAATAGAAAGCAGCTGTACCGGCATTCCCACAAAAGTATCCGGCTGCTCCCTGCGGATTACCTCTTCATACTCTGAATATGTGAGAAACGGACCGATGCGCAGTGCTTCCGCTCCCAGCCTCTCCACAGCCTCCGCAATCAGCTCACCTAAGCCGTATGGCCCTGAAAAGGGCATACATATCATAGTTTTGCTTCCCCGGTAAATGAATTCGCCAAGTCCTGCCATAAATAAAAGCACCGTATGTTCCAGATCTTCTCTGGTATAGAAAAGTCGTTTAGGGTGACCGGTGGTTCCGCTTGTCCGATCTGTGATGACTCTCTGCACCTCATTCTGCGAACACAGCAGCATACGACCGCTGTGCTGCTGCAGATCTTCCGCCGTAGTAAAAGGCAACGCGGACAGCTCTTCGAGAGAATCCAGTTTCCTGGGAAGCCCCGAATAGAATCCTCCCCTCTCATGCTCTCTGTGCAGCAATTCATTCAATTTGCGAAACTGCAGTTCCTCAATTTCCCTGCGCCCCAGATTATCGATTCCTTCCAGTTTCATAATCATATCATCCAGTCTGCTTCTTTTCATCTTTATTTCCTGTAAAGATATTCTCCCTTTCTGTTTGTTAAGTTATAGGCACAAAATGGTACCATGCCATAATCTGTATCCATCTCACAAATATAGCAGCGGCGGATTCTGTCTATATCAAAATTACAGGCATCCTGAAAAATCATACCGGACACGGCAAATGTCCTTTTTCTTGCCTGTTCCAAAAAAGCATCTAACTCAGAAGTATCAGAAAGGGGGCCGTCCTCCGGCATCTCAAACCGCGTTTCCTCACCGCTCCACTGCTTCGCCACAAACTCTCTGGAATCGTCAGAGCCGGTACAGCAACAGCAGGTATTCTTTTTCCTCAAAGCCCTGAATGCTCCGCTCTCTCCCTGCATATAACTGGCATGGAAAGAACAGTACGGATTCTCGGCACCTCCGCCGGCAAAGTCCTCTGCCTTCATTTGCCCGCCTGTCTGTTCCTCAATCAAGCGCAGCATTCTGGGTATGGTAATCCGATCTCCCTGAGGGTCTAAAGAACATCTTCCAAAATAGCTGATTGGCTGAAAATGTACTCCCCGAACCTCCGGCATTCGTTCCATTGCAAATTTCAGGATATCTCCCACCTGGTTTTCGTTAATCCCCGGCGCAATCACCGGAACCAGAACTACACCCAGGCCGGCTGCACCGCAATTGCAGATTGCACTTTGTTTTTCCTCCATCAAAGCCTGTCCTCTCAGGATCTGATATACCTCATCTGTAACACCGTCAAACTGAAGAAATACGGTATTAAGCCCCGCCGCTTTCAATTCCGCCGCATAGGCCTCCTCCCTGGCCAGTCGGATTCCGTTAGTATTTAACTGAAAAAAGGTGAACCCTTTTTCTCTCCCCATACGGATAATTTCAGGCAGATCATCACGCATTGTCGGTTCTCCTCCGGAGAGCTGAATATTAAACGGACCTCCATGATTCATAAGAAAATCATACTGCTGTCCGATTTCTTCCAGAGACAGATCTTTGAGCGATTTTTCTCCCGCAGATGCAAAGCAGACCGGACACCGCAGATTGCAGCGATTGGTCAGTTCCAGCAGCATACAGCAGCCCTTACTGAGATGTTCTGTGCACAGTCCACAGTCGCCGGGACATCCCTTTTGCAGTGTCTTTTCCGGATTTACCGGCGTTTCCTGCTTTTTCTTCTGCATACCCCATCGGTAATAGCTGGTCAGATTATCCTCCCAGATCAGTGTCCGAAAACTGCCATGCTCCTCACATTTTTTCTGCATATAGATTTTGTCATCATCGTCCAGTATCCGCTCTGCCTCAATGGTTTTCAGACATACCGGGCAAACGCTCCGGGTCTTATCAATCAAAATCCTCATATGATTCCTTCCTCCTCCAGGATTTCCATACATTTTTCAAAGGAGGCGGCAATAATCTGCGGACAGTACTGCACCCGCTTTGCAGGGTTCCCCCGAATAATATCACTGCACTCAATTCCCCCGTGCTCCATCTGCATTTCTTCCGTAAACCAGTCGACAAATGCTTTCATTGCCGGTTTGTGTTCCTCAAGATCCATTTCATTCTGACCGCCCTTACCTGTAAAATAGGAAATCAGGCAGCAGCCTCCGGTCATGCAGCCGCAGCAGCCACTGGAATAACCCACTCCGCCGCAAAGTCCTCCCATTGCTTTTACTAAACCGTCATTTTCCTCCTCCGTCATTTCAAGAAGCAAAATTGCCAAAATCTGAGAACAGTAATAACCTGAAGCAGAAAGCTCCATAATTCTGTCAAAAATATCCATATCTGTATTCCTTTCCTTATCTTACACCAACATTTCCTGGCCGCTCTGCTTTACCGCTGTCAATGAATAATACCTGCATTTTCCTGCTCCCGCAGGTGCCGCCTCCATTGTTCCGTTCCAGATCGCCTCTATATAATATTCCTTCCACGCAGAAGTCTCGTCTTCAAGAAAAAGGAGACATAAGCCATTCTTATCCAGAATTTTCCGCAGTTCATCCTCTCCGGAAAACCATACATCTGAAAACAAAAGCTTGCCGCCGGTTTTCAAAAGTCTGACGCTTTCTTTAAAAGCAGCCTCCACATCTCCGCTGACGTAAAAGGAACACTGGCTCAGAATTCCGTCAAATGCCTCTGCCGGAAAACCGGTTCTAAGGAAGTCACCTTTCTCTACCCAGGGCCCCTGAGGACACAGATCGATGCCTTCCGCCCGCAGTCCCTGCTCACGCATAAAACGAACCGCACTTCCGTCACCTGCTCCCATATCAAGAATTCTTGCGCCGGAATCAAATCCCGCCTTCTCCAGCAGTTGTCTGGTTCGGGCTTCTCCGCCCGGATGCCGGTTCATTTATTTGTCCTCCAGTGCTTTTTCCACAGCCAGCACCTTACCCAGCGCCAACTCTTCCGGAACATAAACAAATCCGCACACCGGACAAACCGGCAGTTCCACCGGAAAGCCATTGTCCAGATACATAAATTTCGCTTTTCCTTTTACCAGAGGCACCTGACACTTCATACAGATCAGTTTGCCTTCCGGATCAATTGTATAATAGTTTTTCTCTGATACCGCCATTTCTTACCCCATTCTCTTTTCTACATTCATTCGGTGACTATATGCGCGATGAACCAGATAACCGTTATCCGTCCTGGTATATTTCACCCAAAAGGTCACATTTCCAAGCCGCGCTCTGGATACCAGCAGACCTGTCTCCATATCCAGAAGTGCTTCCCCTGTCTCATGACAGCTCTTCATGACCGCTTCCACATCACTTTTCAGAATCATGCGGTCATCCATCATCTCCAAAGCATCCTTTGTATACTCTAATTGAAATCCTAACTCCACAGGTTTTATCTCCTCTCCCCAGAGTAATTCCAGCAAATGATTTTTCAGCTTCAGCCGGTTATATCTCTTCTCACTGATATCCGGCGGTGAACCGGGTACAATGCCATAAATCAATTCTAAAACATGTACCGACTCCCGGCCTTCCCGTGCGAATCGATCTCTGCAGGCCATACAATAAGAAATATACGGAAGCTGGGAGCGCTCCAGACATTTTTCTGTCATCTTTTTTGCCACCTCCCGGTTTGCATAGGAGGTCAGGCCCCCATAACCGCAGCAGGGCGAGCGATTACCCGAATATTCCGTATCAATCACTTTGCAGCCTGATTGATTTAACAGCTTGCGTATTGCCTCCTGGGTGTGCGCATCTCCTCTGGCCCCGCAGCTGTCATGCAATGCATAGGAAGAATCGTACTTTATGTGTTTCCCGGGAAGACCAATTTCCAGCAGAATATCCCACATACCCATAATATCCGCTTCTACATGTGTCGACAATTCTTTTTTACACATCGGACAGGCCGCTATTATCTGTGGATTCCCAAGCTCTTTCAGTTTTTCCTCTATAAACTTCTTTGTATCATCATACATCTCATATCTGCCGGCCCAGTCACAGATTGCACCGCAGCAGCCCAGCATCAGGGCCACGCCGCCCTTCAGCCGGGAACACAAATCCAGATATGCGGCCTTCACAGTTTCCGGAGAGACTGCAGCCGCCTGACATCCCGGGAAAAATACATATCTGCAGGTTTCAAATCCGGGCTGTTTTTTGCACAGAAATGCCTCATTATTCGAAAACAGCATATCGTGCAGAGCGAATTCATGTGGCGCCAGCGGCATCTTACCGGTGAAAACCATATTTTCCCGTGCAGCATGACAAATTTGAGCCATATCGTAACCATTTGGGCAGGTTACTGTACACTGCCCGCAAAGCGAACAGGCATTAATGGGCTTATTCATCATATGATCTCCCATAATGATACTCACATTATTGTAAATTTCTCTGGTCAATACCCTGGGAAACTTCTTGTAATGCTGCAGATAAGCACAGCCTTTAATACATTCATCACAATGACACTGAATGCATCTCCCCGCTTCGCACACAGCCTCCTCCCGGCTGTATCCTTCTTCCCCGACAGGAACTCTCCGCAGCTCCTTTGCATCCTCCAGATTTGTGAACAGCTTCGTCTCACAGCTTCCTTCTTCGCCGCGGCTGTTATCAGGCGACAGTTTCTGCGCCAGACGGTCAACAGTAAGAGCTGCTTTTTTTGCTGCAAAAGCTGCTCTCCGGACAGAGAACTGTTCTCCTCCCATAACCATATTTTTTTCAAAACACATCATCAGCTGTTCATCATGGGATACCTCACCAAATAATTCTCCGGCAAGCGTCAGAGAAATACATGTCACATCATATCGGTCACGCAGTTTTTCTGCCTCCGGCGCTGTAAATTCCATACCGCACTCAAACCGAATATCCAGATTCTTCAATGCCTTTAAATCTTCCAGAAGAAACGTCTTTCGCGAATCCCCGCCTTCCAGCTGGCTCCTGATGCAGGAAAGAAAAAATTTTTCTGCAGATGACTCACTGCAGAAAACCGTCAGCGGATAATTTTTCTGAGCAAGCTCCCCGACAAGAAACAATGTAAACAAGTCACTGCCCAGTATGCATACTGTCTGTTTCTTTTTAAACCTGAACATACCTTTTGCTTTGGATTTCTCCCCGTAATTTACAGCTGCATATTCCAGCTGCCGGACGGCAACGCCATCTCCCACTTCTCCCAGTTTGCATTTTTCCTGACAGGGAGCATCACAGCCTGCAGACAGGATATGGGGAAACATGGTTATCTTCTCATATAACTGCCGTGCCTGATTAAAATCCGCTGAAGCTATGGCTCTAATCAGCGCCTTCGTATCCAGCTTCAGGGGACAGGCTGCAACACAATACGCTGGCTGCTCATAAACGCACAGACTTTCTCTTGCCACCAATTCTTCCCTGGACATCATTTGCTTCTGTCTGTAAACATGGGTGGAACGCTCTTCAAAATCCATTATACCGCCTCCCCTCTCGTCCTGTTTTTCTTTAAAATTACATTTATATATTCGGTGCCAAATTGATAATCCAATCATGTTTCAATTATAGCATTATTATCAAAAAATCGTAAGATGCCGCACCTGACATCTTACGATTTCTACAACTTTTACTGTAATTTCTGCCCTTCTTTACAGAAGGGCGGAATATTTTAGTTCTCTAACTCTTTCAATGCTGCCAGAACTACTTCAGGAAGCGCCGGAATTCGAGTGATACGCGCTCCTGTCGCATTGTAGATCGCATTCAGGATAGCCGGATGCGGAGCATCCAGAGGTGCCTCGCCGCAGCCTGCTGCGCCGTAAGGTCCGTTTGGACGAGGAGTCTCAACATAATGAAGCTCAATATCATCCGGAACATCCTTGGGATAAGGAATACCGCATTTTGCAAGGGTGGTGTGTTTTGTCAGATCTTCGAAATCCTCTGTCAATGCCAGACCAATACCCTGTGCAAGACCTCCGTAGAAGTTGCCGTCTACCAGAAGCTTATTCATAATAGTTCCTACATCAGTTACTACCGTAAACTTCTCAACAGTAACTTTGCCGGTCTGGGTATCAACACATACCTCCGGAAGGAATATGGTGTACATATAGGTTGCAAACGGTTCACCCTGGGCTGTAGCCTGATCCACCGGATGATCCGCACAATAAGAGCATACCCACTGACCGAGAACCTTTGTCTCAATACCTTCCTGTTTCATCTCTTCATATGTACGATAAGTACCGTCTTCTTTCTTCATATTTGCCAACAGGTTCTCTGCTGCAAGACGGCATGCATTACCTGACATTACCTGAGAACGTGAACCGCCTGCCGGGCCGGAGTTCGGAGTATATTTTGTGTCATTCATAACCAGCTTCACATCTTCCGGTTTAAAGCCTGCCTGCCTCAGTGTCTCATGTGCAGAAGCAAGAGCTCCCATATCTGCTCCCTGACCATGATCTTCCCAGGATACATAAATCGTAACCGTACCGTCCGGATTCAGCTCTGCATAAGCCTGTGAGGAGTCAACACCATCAAGACCGCAGCCATAAACGCCGTTTGATACACCGATACCATATTTGTAACGGCCGTCAGATGCCGCATTTTTCTCTGCCACTCTCTTCTTTGCAGCCTCATACAGCGGACGTGCCCGACGATACATTTCCTCTTCACAGTATACATCAGGAGCATAGCCTGTGGGAATCGTTGTTCCCTCAGATTCTTTATAGCAGTTCATTTCACGGATATCAAAGGGATCGATGCCCATTTTTGCTGCCAGCACATCAATGGCAATCTCAGAGCCCATGAAGGACTGCGGAGAACCGTAAGCACGGAATGCAGATCCCCATGCATGATTGGTAAATACCGTAGTATTCTTATTACGGATCGTCGGAATACCATATCCGGCACCAACAAACTGGCTGAGACGATGGGTCAGAAGATCGCCAAACTCAGAGTACGGACCATGATCCACATAATTGTCACCCCAGAGAGCCAGAAGTTTGCCCTTCTCATCAGCCGCAAGCTTAATATGCATGAACGCCGGAGAACGTTTTCCGGTATAAGTAATATTCTGGAACTGATTAAATACCAGCGATACAGGACGTTCACAGATCTTTGCAGCCGCGCCGAGAATTGCTTCGTTGGTAGGTGAGAACTTGTAACCGAAAGTTCCTCCTGCATGGTTCTGAACAAGACGTAATTTCTCCATTGGGACACCAATACCATCTGCGATCATCGGCATATGCAAATGAATACCGATGGATTTGGAATGAACGGTAACCATACCGTCTTCATCAATATAAGCATATCCACAGTCAGGTTCCAGATGCAGATGCGGCTGACGTGAACAATAGCTCTCAATCTCAACTACATTCGGTGCACTGTCAAAATCAAAATCCGGTCCCTTAATGCAGCTTGTTTCATAATATGCATTCGGTGTACCAGGATGAATCTCAATTGCATCCTCAGCCATTGCCTCCGGTGCGCTCATATATGCAGGCAGAACCTCCAGTTCAACCTTAACAGCATCTGCTGCTTCTCTCGCATGTTTCTCAGTATCTGCCGCAACAATGGCAATAGCATCGCCGAACTGGAAAATCTTTTCATCGCAGAGTACCGGACGATCCCAACCGTCACACTTGTTATTCAGCGGCAGCATGACAAGACCATTAATCTTATTCTTTCCGCCTGCTGCAATAATGTCTTTTCCGGTAATAACCTTAAATACACCCGGCATCTTTTCCGCCTCTGACGTATCAATGGAAATGATATTTGCATGAGAAACTTTTGCCTGCGTCAATGCCAGACGAAGTGTTCCTTCCGGCATCTTTAATGCATCATCTGCACCGAAGTCCCAGGTACCTGTCACCTTCTGCGGAGCCGACGGACGAACATATTTTGTTCCGACAATACTGTCACCGGTCTGTTTAAAAATCAAGTCTTCCCTGGTCATCTCACCGCGCATGACAGCTGCTGCATCCATAACGGCATCCACCAGCGGCTTATATCCGGTACAACGGCAGAGATTACGATTCTTCTGGAACCAGTCTCTTACTTCCTCTCTGGTCGGACTCGGGTTATTATCCAGCAATACCTTTGCCGTAACAATAAAGCCAGGTGTACAGAATCCGCACTGTGCGCATCCATGTGCCATCCACGCAACCTGCAGAGGATGCATGTCATGAATGGTTCCGATGCCCTCAATGGTAGTAATTTCTGCATTGTCACGGATCCTGCCCATCTTATAAACACAGGATCTTGTAACTTTTCCGTCCATAATTACATTACATGCACCGCAATGTCCCTCACCGCATCCGATTTTACAGCCGGTCAAAAGCAGATGCTCACGAAGCACTGTTGCAAGGCTCTCGTTCTCATCTACCACAAGAATCCTTGTAACACCATTGATCACCAATGTTTTTCTTACCATATTATTGCCCCCTTCTCCAAAATAATTTTTACGTGTTGCTCTGTTCGAATACCTTTATTTTTACTGTCCTCTGTATCCAGAAGAAAGGTATATCCCATTCCGTTATTTTTCAATGGCTGCAGTTATCATGGTCTGCACCTGCACCAGTCAGGTCTTTCAATCGCTGAAGTCCCCGCTCAGAATAGAAAATCAGTTCAGAAAAGCTTCCATCCAACCGTTCTCCCTGCATCCGGATACAATTAGCATTCTCATAATAATCAATCGGCAGCTCTCTGCGATAAACTCTGCCGGTGTTCTGGTCTGTGACCTCCACGGTAACTGTTTTGGCCACAATTTCAAAAATTTTTTCTTCCACCCTAACACCTCCTTAATATTATTTTAACTTTCCTTCTCCTCCGCAGCAACTTGTAAAAAAAAAGAAGTCGTCAAAAAAACATTCATTTTTTTGTGCATTTTTTATAATTTTTTGTATTAAATCATATATTTTTTAAGCACAAAGGCAGCGGAACGAAGATTCCGCTGCCCTTATTCATTAAAAAAACTGCCAAAACAGTTCTCAAAAAGGATATTTGCCTGCACACGCAGTTCCTCTTCAAATCTTTGGAAGCTTCGGATGAACCACCGTCCCTCCTCTGTCAGATTGCTTCTTCCTCCCCTGGCTCCCCCCTGACTGCGCTCAATCAATTGATGATGAAGCTGGGATTCCAGTGTCCGAATCATATTCCAGCCACCGGAATAAGATATCTGCATTCGCTGACACGCGGTCCGTACAGAACCTGTCTCATCCACCAGGTTCAAAAGCAGAGCCACTTTTGCATCAAAAAATATTTTCTCTCTTGCGAGAGAGACATGAATAACAGGACGTGCCAGCCTGGCATTGTGTTGTTCCAAAAGCAAATTATATTTTCCGGTGGCCCTGAAATCATTGAAGATGCCTGAATCCTCTACCGGAATCATCGCCATATCCACATTACATCTTGAGAGCGCTCCCTGAATTCCGTTCTCGCCGGAATCAGACAGGATCTGATCAAACAATGCAGCTGAAATTAATATCGGATGACCGCTTTTCCCATCACAGACAGGACAGACCAGAGACTGAGGACAAGCGCTCAGCTGCTTGACTGTCTCAGAGGTAAACAGCGGGATATTTACCGGCGAGAGGAAGACTCTGTCACATTTATCCTTAAGATATTCAATACCTATTTTCACCGAATCAAACATAAATGTATCAGCATATTCCGGATTACGCAAAAACACTACCCCGTTATTTGACAGATGACGCTCCAGTTCATCTGCCTGATATCCAGTCACGATAGCAATCCTGCGTATTCCGGCCTGATGGTACGTAGCAATAATTCTCTGTGCCACAGATATGGAACCCAGATTTCTCATAGGACCGATGGCATCCGTCCCTTTATCCATACCTGCAGCGACAATAAGTGCAGCTGTTTTCATAAAAATCATCCTTAATATTTTCAGTAATAAAATTACACGCTGTGATAAGATAAAATAAACTCCGCTGTGGCCTGTGGATCATCTATGTCCAGCAGCAAAACCCCAGGACTATCCTGTAAAATCTCTTCTGACGGTATGTTCGTCGCAATCGCTGCTAAATTACATCCGCTGCAGACGCTTTTTACCGAATTTCCCCTGCGGATCACCTCAATTTTGGGATACGGATCATTCTTAAATCCTTCCAGCAAGATCATATCCGCCTCCGGAAACAGCTTCATAAGCTCCTCTTCCGTTACATTTTTCCGTTCCTTGACAACCATGTATTTCCCGGAAGAGAAAACGGCAGTTCCATAAGCGCCAGCCTCAAACTGCCGGTATGTATCTGTGCCGGGAACATCCGCATCGAACTCGTGGCCGTCATGCTTAATAACAGCTACTTTCATCCCCATTTTTGAAAAGATTTCCAACAGCCTGCAAATCAAGGTTGTTTTACCGGAATTTTTTACTCCACTGATAGCAAAAATTTTCTGCTGACTGCCCATTTAAAGCCCTCCCGATATTTTCTTTCAAACACTACAGCAAAATCGCCTCTGCCTCACAGCCTGTCTGAAGAGGCCCCAGCCCGGACTTTCTGTCAATCAGGCAGTTACACCCCACCATAGATGACAAAATTCCGTTCGAATGAAGCCCATCTGGCAGATGGAATACACCATTTTCCCAGATTGCCCGAATAAACCTGCGTCCACGGGCAGATTTCTCAAATGTATCCGCCATAATACCTTTTACCCGCACCAGTCCCAGCGTATCATCCTGCATCATTTTCTGCAGCAGCGGACGAATCAAAAGTTCCATTGTTACTGCGACGCCAAAGGGATTTCCCGACAGACTGACAATCGGAACCCCCTGATAAACAGAAAACAATGTTGGCATTCCCGGTTTCATCTGCACACGCCAAAAAATGCGCTCTGCTCCAATCATTCGCAGTGACTCATGCATAATATCCTTTTTCCCAACCGAAACTCCACCTGTCGTAATGATCACATCTGCATCCTTCGCAGCCTTCTGCAGTTGATCTGCCATTACTGCCGCATCATCTCCCACCGTAACTGTATAAACAGGGCAAACTCCGAAATCCATCATTCTCGCAGTCAGAAGCGTCAGATTGCTGTTATAAATCTTTCCCTGTGTAAGTTCTCTTCCCGGTTCCACAACCTCGTCCCCCGATGTCAGAAGCACGGCTCTGGGTTTACGGTACACCTTCACCCGGTCAGCTCCCATTCCCGCCAGAATGGCTGCCTCCACATATCCCAGCCTTGTTCCCTTTTCCAGCAATACGGTTCCCTTTTTAAAATCCTCTCCGGCAAAACAATAATTTCCCCGCTTCTTTTCCGGACGGTAAATTTCCACTGTTTCTTCGCCGTAATCCGTATCTTCCTGACGAATACAGCAATCGCAGCCTTGTGGAATTGCCGCCCCCGTCATAATCCGCACGGCTTCCCCGGGTTTTACTTTTCTCACAGAATACTGTCCGGCATCAATTTCTTCTGTCACTTTAAGCCGTACCGGATTCTCCTTCGAAGCCCCCGCAACATCTTCCGCACGGCAGGCATAACCGTCAATCGGCGACCGGTCAAAGGGAGGATTGTCAAATGCCGCCTTCATATCCTCCGCAAGTATTCGTCCCGGGGTTTCCAACAGACCTGCCTCCTCCGTCTCGCAAATCACAGGCGTATGCTCCAGGATCAGTTCCACCGCCTGCTCTACTGTAATTCCTTCCATAAAACTCCTTTCCGGTTACATCCTTTCATCCATTTCATATATCTCATCATTCTCCGCCAATATACCGCTCCGAATCACTTTGCAAAACACAAAATACGGTTCCATGGGAGAACACACCTTTTCACCCTTATAAGCATCTGAAGCCGGTCCGCCCGCTCCGATCTTAACGACCTCCAATATAACATTTCCACTGATAAACCTTTTTCCTATACATATATCTTTCCATCCGATTCCCTCTACAACCAGATTTTCCCCGAACCTTCCATAGAGAATGTCCTCACCCTTTTCCTCAAAATACTCCCTCACCTTGTCACAGGGCAGCAAACTTATCTGCTTATTGCTGACTCCATAATGGATATCCCCCTCAAGACCTTTCTTTGTGGCACCGCAATTATGAACATTATACGCACTGGCCTTTCTTTCTTTACTGATGCAGACACACTTCAAAACTCCCATTCATACCATCCTCTCTACAGCGCCCACAGCGCAAAAGGCGCTTTCAAAGAAAAGATGCACATCTGCAGCCATATCAAACAGCATTCTGCCCGGTACAGCCGCCGCATCCTTCTGTTTTCTCAGTAAAACGCAGGAGGGATACCCCATCCTGCGTTATTACAAGCTTTATGCTTTTTCAATTTTAATTGCACATACCTTATATTCGGGTATTCTCGCATATTTGTCAAGTGCTGCATTTGTCAGCCAGTTGGCATTTCCATCCGGGAAGTGGAAAGGCATCCAGGTCTCACCCGGTGAAGTCTTTGTACCGACACGTGCTGTGGATTCAATAGAACCGCGTCTCGAAGATACTTTAACTTTGTCACCGTCTGCGATACCAAGCTTCTCGGCATCCACGATATTCATTTCAATGAAGGATTTGCCCTCGATTTCCATCAGTTCCGGTGTCTTTCCGGTCATTGCCCTTGTAGTATAGTGGTACAGAATACGTCCTGTCATCAGAATGATCGGGTACTCCTCATCGGGAAGCTCTGCTGACGGTACATACTCTGCCGGATAGAACCAGCCAAGACCCCGGGTAAATTTGCCCACATGCATAATCTTTGTCCCCGGATGATCTTTAGCGATACATGGCCACTGCAGCCCTCTTCCGCCTACTTCCTTGCTGTCAAGGCGCTCATGGCTGATTCCCGCAAAGCTCGGTGTCAGAGAAGCAATCTCATCCATAATCTGAGCAGAAGTCAGGTGCGGCTGCGGATATCCCATGCGGTTCATCAGATCAATAATGATATCCGTATCCAGTCTCATCTCACCTTCCAGCGTCACTGCTTTGCGCACTCTTTGTACACGGCGCTCCGTATTGGTGAAGGTCCCCTCCTTCTCCGCATAACTTACGCCCGGAAGGATTACATCTGCATACTGCGCGGTCTCTGTCATGAATAATTCCTGCAATACAAAGAAATCAAGGTTCTTCAATGCTTTAATAATATGAGAAGTATCCGGGTCCGTTACCACCGGATCTTCACCGTAAATATACAGGCCTTTTACCTCTCCGGAGATAGCCTTGGGGAAGATATCCGTTGCATGGGTTCCGATTTCAGGATCAAGTTTTACGCCCCATGCCTTTTCAAATTTTTCTCTGACTGCCGGATCCGTTACCTTCTGATAACCAGGATATACATTTGGCTGAGCGCCCATATCACAGGCACCCTGTACGTTATTCTGTCCACGAAGCGGGTTTACACCGCATCCCTCACGGCCCAGCTTGCCAACCATCATTGCCATGTTGGACATGGACATAACACCCTCTGTTCCTGTGGAGTGTTCTGTTACACCCAGACAGTAAATAATCGGGGCACGGTCTGCCTTTGCATACATGATAGCTGCTTTCCTCAGATCATCCGCATCAATATGACAGATTTCCGCCACTCTCTCCGGTGTATATTCTTTTACGATTTCTTTTAATTTTTCATATCCCTCTGTACGCTCTGCAATAAATTTTTCATCCTGAAGTCCTTCTTCAATAATGACATTCATGATACCATTTGCAAATGCAACATTGGTACCCGGTTTCAGCTTCAAATGAATGTCAGCCTTTTTCGCAAGACCGATATCACGGGGATCAACAACAATAAGCTTGCAGCCGCGCTTGATTGCCTGACGAATCTGCATACCTACAACCGGATGTGCTTCTTCCGGATTAGAACCCACCAGCATAATTACTTCTGCATTCTTCGTAATATCTTCAATCGGGTTCGTCATGGCACCTGAACCCAGTGTCATTGCCAGTCCTGATACGGATGCAGAATGACAGACACGCGCACAGTTATCGGTATTATTAGTACCAAAACAGCAGCGAACCATTTTCTGCACCATATAAATGTCTTCGTTCGGAGAACGGGAACATGCAAATCCTGCCAATGCATTAGAACCATACTGTTTCTTGATTTCCATAAATTTGGAAGCCACAAGATCAAGCGCCTCATCCCAGGTAGCACGCTCAAATTCGCCAGTTTCTTTATTCTTAATCAGAGGATATTTAATACGTTCCGGTGAATGCACGAAATCAAAGCTTCCGCTGCGGCCCTTCACGCAGAGCAGCCCTTTGTTAGACGGACCGTCATATGCCTCCGTATCAACAATTTTTCCATCCTTAACAATCAGATAATACTGACAGCCGGTTGCGCAGTGAGGACAGGTGGTAAGGACTTTCTTTTCAATCTGCCATGGACGGTAATTTTTCCTGCGCTTCATAGACAGGGCACCTGTCGGACAGGCCTGAACACAGTTACCACAGGATTCGCAGATACCTTCTGCCCATTTATTTTTGTAATGCGCGCCAATCACAGACTGGAATCCACGGTCCATTGTATCAATTGCGCCGCGTCCAACAATCTCTTTACATGTATTTACGCAGCGGTGGCAGAGAATACAAAGACTCGGATCATATGTAAAGAACTTATTCGTGTCATCGATCTCACCGGGTTTCATTTCGCCGGGACAGCTCGTCTCCGTCACCCCATACTCAAAACAATAATCCTGCAGCTTACAGTCGCCATTTGCCTCACAGGAAAAACAATGTATGCGGTGATCAGAAAGAAGCAGATCCAGTGTTTTTCTGCGGTATTCAACCACCTTTTCAGACATGGTCTGCACTTCATCGCCCTCTGAGCAGCGAAGTGTACATGCCGTATCAAACTTCGTTCTGCCACTATTTGTCACTTCCACCACACACAGGCGGCAGGAACCATCCGGCAGCACATTTTCCAGATAACACAGTGTCGGAATTTTAACACCAATTTTTTTCGCCGCCTGCAGAATTGTCGTACCCTTTTCGACTTCCACAGGAATGCCGTCTATTTTCAAATGAATCATAGTTATTCCCCCTTAATTCACGTATACTGCGCCAAATGCACAGTTATCCAGACACGTTCCACACTTAATACATCTGGAGGTATCAATCGTATGTGCCTCCTTCTTGTTGCCTGTGATTGCATTCACCGGACAATTCCTTGCACACTTCGTACAGCCCCTGCATTTGTCCGGATCAATTGCATATACCTGCATCGACTTACATACATGTGCCGCACATTTCTTATCTACGATATGCTCAACATACTCATCCCGGAAGTTCTTGAGCGTAGAAAGAACCGGCAGCGGAGCACTCTTTCCAAGGCCGCAGAGAGAACGGTCTTTTATGAAGCGGCCCAGTTCCTCCAATTTGTCGAGATCTTCCATCTCGCCTTTGCCGTCCACAATTTTCTCCAGAATCTCAAGCATACGTTTTGTACCGATACGGCACGGACCGCATTTTCCGCAGGATTCTCTCTGTGTGAAGCCCATGAAGAAGCGCGCCACCTCTACCATACACGTATGCTCATCCATAACAACAAGTCCGCCGGAGCCTACGATTGCACCATATTTCTTAACTGAGTCAAAATCAAGCGGCACGTCAAGATGTTCTTCTGTCAGGCAGCCGCCGGACGGTCCGCCAATCTGGACAGCCTTGAACGCAGCGCCTTCTTTCAGCCCGCCGCCGATGTCAAATATAATCTCCCGTAAAGTCGTGCCCATCGGTACCTCGATCAAACCTGTGTTCTCGATACTTCCGGTCAGGGAGAACGTCTTTGTACCCGGTGATCCTGCCGTACCGATGCTGCGGTACCAGTCTGCACCGTTCAAAATAATTTCAGGTATATTTGCGTAAGTCTCTACATTATTCAAAACAGTCGGTTTGGCCCAGAGACCCTGTTCAACTGTACGGGGCGGTTTTACACGCGGCATTCCCCGGCTTCCCTCAATAGACGCCGTAAGCGCAGAACCCTCACCGCACACAAACGCACCTGCACCGCGGTTAATGTGCATATGGAAACTGAAATCAGTGCCCATGATGTTGTCCCCCAGCAGTCCCGCCTCTTCCAGTACAGCAATCGCGTGTTTCAGCCGGGCCACTGACTGCGGATACTCCGCACGCACATAAATATATCCATGCTGGGCTTTTACTGCGTATGCCGCCAGCATCATACCTTCAATCAGACGATACGGGTCGCCTTCCATAACGGAACCGTCCATGAATGCACCCGGATCGCCCTCATCACCGTTACACACTACATAATGAACAGGATCCGCCTGGCGTGCTACCTGTTTCCACTTCTGACCTGCCGGGAATCCTCCGCCTCCTCGTCCGCGGATGCCGGATTTATCAACCTCATCCACTACAAGATCAGGACTCATCTCATACATCGCTTTACAGAGCGCTTCAAAACCACCGCTCGCTATGTACTCCTGAAGCGATTCTGCATCAAATTTGCCGCAGTTCTTCAGCACGATTCTCGTCTGTTTTGCAATAAACGGGATATCATCCGGGCCTTTGCTTACCTTGCCGCCCTTCTGATAAAGCAGGCGCTCAATCACTTCATTTCCAAGGACACTCTGTTCAAAAATTTCCCGACAGTCTTCCAACTGAACCTTTGTATACTGAATCACATCCTCACCCTTTTGAATACGGACAAGAGGACCCAATTCACAGACGCCCTGACAGCCGGTCTTCTTCACACCCACATGAGCTTTCCCGTCATGCGGACCAAACTCAATGGTAACACCCGGAGCGTCCTTTGCAATTTCCATAAATTTTTCATATATTTTCTGAGAACCAGTTGCAATACAGCCAGTTCCGGAACAGACAAGAATTCGGCAATCATAGGAATTCAGGACTTTTTTCGCCTCATCTCTTACCTGCTGCAATGCTTCTCTGCTCTGAATCATACCTGTCCGCCCCCTTTCAAAGTGTCAATCAGTGCTTCCGCTTTTTCCGGTGTCATTCTCGGATGCACCTCATCATTCACCATCATTGTTGGCGCCAATCCGCAGGCACCAAGACAGGAAACTGTTTCTACCGTAAACATCATATCATCCGTCGTTCTTTTGGTCTTGCTAAGCCCAAGTTTTTTGTGCAGAGCTTCCAGCACCGGGACGGATTTACGCACATGGCATGCCGTTCCGTCACAGACTTTGATGACATACTTTCCTTTTGCATCAAAAGAAAAGTTCTCATAAAATGTTGCCACGCTGTAAGCCTTAGCCTCCGTCACACCGATCTGATCCGCAACATACGACAAAAGCTCACCCGGCAAATACCGATATTCCTCCTGAATATCCTGCATAATGGGAATCAGCGAACCGGCCTTCCGCCCGTAGCGCAAAATGATCTCATCTGCTTTTGCATAATACGACTGATCAAGCATATAACCTACCTCCTTTGTTTTTTGCAACCCACATATAAGTTTGGCATAACTCTCTACTCATATTGACTTTATTATACACTATGACCATGAGATTTACAACAAAACTTTCTGACTATTTTCAGACTTTTCTGATAATTTAGTTAAATTTTTAACACACAAAAGTACCTGTTAAAATCATAATTTTCCTCAATATATCCGAAACGATCTGCTCCGCCGTTAAATGATATCTGTAATATTGTTCTTCCACCGTTTCATGATCAACGAACTCCTTTCCTGCCCCAAAGTTTAATACTTTCATATACGAATTTCCGTAAAATCGCGCAATTTTTCCGCCAAAGCCGCCGTCAATCACACCATCTTCCAGTGTGACAACCAGACGGTGGCCCCATTCAGGCAATGCATTCAGTATGGTTTCATCCACATCAGAAACATAACGTGGATTAATAAGAGTAGCATAGATTTTATGGTCTGTTTCCAGTTTTTTCTCACACTTATACCCAACTCTTTATGTCCCATTCCAGCATATGACAATATTCTTCACTGCAGGTCGGGGCCAGATAAATAATATTGGCATAGACACTGCATGCCCCTCCGCGATCCCTACATCTACAAATTGCTGCGGAAACTGTCTCCGAAGTTTTTCATCAAATCCCAGCACCTTTGGTGTTCCGGCAGTAATTATTGTAATGCTTGAATCTTTTTCCATCTGGCCTGACAAATATGCAGCAGTCAACGCTTCATAAGTCGGAGCAGACAGTGTTTCATAACGCAGTTTTCCCGTACCAATATCAAAAGGTCCCATATAGTGCCAGTTTTCTCTGTCCGATTCTGCAAATCGGTATCCTTTTCCTTTTACCGTACACATATGAATTACAACCGGGTGACCGGTATCTTCCACTTTTGTCAAAATATCCACCATGATTTTCAACAATACTTATCTCATTATCATTCACTACAATAATGATATTACTTCCAAGTACAGCCGCATTATTCAATCCCTCAAAAGCTTCACCGCCGCTTAGTGCGCCATCACCAACCACTGCAATAACATTATTTGTCCCGCCCTTTACGTCACGCCCTTTTGCAAGTCCGCATGCAAGGCTGATTGCCGTGGATGTATGACCAATAGAGAAAACATCATGCTCGCTTTCAGAAGGATTTGTAAAACCACTGACACCACGTCCACACAGTATTCATAGTCGCTCATGGTCTCGTCAATTTCTGATTCAATCACCTCTTTTGCCGCCCCCAGAATCCTGCGGTTTAACTCTGACAAATCTGAATCATCTCCTGATTTCCATGCCTGCAAAACAGCCTCGGCATCATAAGATTCGGATTTTTTTCGAAGCAGCCTAAAAACGCACTTTTTGCTGCTGACGGTTCCGGACAAATCAGAAACGCCATATATCTGCCATTTTCCACTATAATTCCGTCTTTTACCATTGCAGCCTGCTGTGGTGCATATCCTTCAAAGGCACCAGCCCGATCCTGAATATACTCAGTCAACGCTTTTTCAGCGGCCCTGCAATCTTCTTCATCTGACAGAGCCAGCACGGCAATTTCACTTGCTTCCACACCGTCGGCATAACAAATCACCCCATCCTCCACATTTTCTTTCTGCAGAGAATAGTAATCCGATATCCATATATCAAAATTTTGATCTTTTGAAGTAATTTGTTTCAATGCCGGAAGTTCTGACTGGCTTTCCGTAACAGCCGCCACAATATCGGTGAGCGGCATATCTGTTTCAGCTGCCTTTTCCTGTGAGCACCCCACAAGGGAAAACAGAAACAGCAAAGTTAAAATAGAACACAATATTTTTTTCATCTGTTTCTCTCCTTTTTACATATTGACAATATCATAAACCTTAGAGTATACTCTCAGTCACGATCTCTTATCTGATCTCTTATTTGACCGCAATTGGGGAACAGGAGAAATGCGTATGTACTATACAATCTGCGAGGTAGCCAGGCGACTGAATCTTTCGCCGCATACAATTCGTTTCTATGGTAAAGAAGGATTGCTGAATTTTGTCGAACGTGATCAAAATGGAAACCGTATTTTTAAAGAATCCGATTTTGAACGGCTATTTATTATTGCGTCCCTGAAACGGGTGGGAATGTCCATTAAACAAATCCGGGAGTTCACATTACTCTGTGATAAAGGAGATGCTACAATCGCACAAAGATTAAAAATTATTACAGATCAAAAAGCTGACGTAGAAGAACAGATAACCGAATTACAGGATGCACCTGACGTACTGAAATACAAAACCTGGCTTTATGAGACGGCTTTGGAAGCAGGAACCACTGCTGTCCATGATAATATGCCGTTGGAAAACATGCCGCCTGATATTCAGAAAATCAAAGAACGTATCCGGCGGCTGACTGACGATATGGAACAACGCTATAAAGCAGCCTCACTATAAAATGGGCGCCAAATCAATACAAATAATCAGTCAAATAACGTTTTCCAATAATCTGCATGATGTGCATCAAAACACATTTTTATCTGTTCCTCATTATTTTTTTCTGCTGCAAGAACAGGCAGTTCATCAATTCCAAAATACCTGCTTTCCACAGTCTCTATATTAGATTCAAACTTTCCTCCAACTACAGTACACAATACAAATATTTTGCATACCTTATATGCATATATTGGCAGGTTATGTTTTTCTCTGTCCTGTACTGCGATTACTAAATCTGCGGTAACATCCAGGCCCGCTTCTTCCTTTACCTCTTTAACAGTATTTTCTTTGACGGAAATGTTCACATCAACCCAGCCTCCCGGCAATGACCATGTTCCGTTCTTTTCTTTTACAAGCAGAATTTTATCATCCTGGAATATTGCTGCACGAGTATCAAGTTTAGGTGTTTGATATCCTGCTTCATTGCAAAACAAGCCTTTAACCTTATCAATTGAAATCTCCGATTTGTATGATATCATTTCAGCTGCAATATCTCTGATCTGTTCATACCGTTCCTTATCAAATACATCTTTTCCATAAAACAGCCCTGCCTGTGCTATACTTTGTAATTCAACTGCCCACTGTAACCATTTTTCATTCTTGTCCATTTGTCCCGCCCCCTGATTAATCCGGATTTATTACACTGATTATAACATATAATCTCTCCGCTTTATATTTTGATTTTCGTAGTCTGTTATACTAAAAGTAAATCTGACTGTCTGGCATTGTTTATATCTGGAAACAGAGCCTGCGTATTGAAATTACCACAGACAAATGATATAATAAATTTTAATCTGAGTATAAGTGAGGTGAGATTATGGACGGCAGTAGTAGTGGACGAAGTAGAGACAAGGCAGCCATTGTTTTGATCAGAATTCCTGCGACCATGTGTCGTCTGTTTTCTGACTGAATTTTACTATATAAAAATGTCTGCCATTGTCTATTTCTGAGCCTGCACTACATCGGCAAAAAACGAGCGTAGAGCAGCTTTGCAGGTGACAATGGTATTTTTATGCCTTTTTTCCTGCTGGCAATCTCTATCCCGTCTTTGCTTAATGAAATCTATCTGATTAAAATGAGTAAAGGAGGATGTAGACAATGAACACCAGAAAGATCATCACAAATAGCATTACCACATCAACGCAGCATCCGGACTATGAATATGAAATTATTTCCATCATCCGAAGCACGCTGGCACCCAAACTATTAAAAGAAAAAATCAGGGAATATCATGAAAATGACATTGCTGCAGCGATCGATCTTTTAAAAAAAGATGAACGGCACAAGCTGTACAGCATTCTGGATACGCAGACACTGGCTGATGTACTGGAGTATTCAGAACAGCGTAATACCTATATTAATGAAATGAGTATCCGCAGGCGTGCTGCTATCCTCTCCTGCTTTGAGGTAACAACGGCAGTTGAATATCTCCATCAACTGGATAAGAACCAGCGCAATATACTCCTTGACCTGCTGGAAGATGATTTAAAAAAAGAAATAGCGCTTTCCAGCTCTTTTGACAAAGATGAAATCGGAAGCAGAATGACCACAAATTATATTTCCATTCACTCGGGAATCAGTATACGGCAGGCAATGAAAGAACTTGTGGAACAGGCAGCAGATAATGACAATATTTCTACCATTTATGTTTTGGATGATGACAATACCCTGCTCGGTGCCATTGATTTGAAAGATTTAATAATTGCAAGAGAATCCTCTTCTTTAGAATCTATTATAATGACCTCTTATCCGTATGTTTACGCCAGCGAACTGATTGAAGATTGTATTGAACGCATCCGCGACTATTCCGAAGACTCTATTCCGGTTCTGGATGAGAATAATCGGCTTACAGGTGTGCTGACAGCGCAGGACATTGTACAGCTGGTCAATGATATACTGGGCGAAGACTATGCAAAACTGGCCGGTTTATCCTCAGAAGAAGACATACAGGAACCTTTGAAAAAAAGTGTTGCCAAGCGTCTTCCATGGCTGATAATTCTGCTTGGACTTGGCATGATCGTTTCCAGTGTTGTCGGTCTGTTTGAACCGGTCGCAGCTCATTTAACTTTGATCGTATGCTTCCAGTCCCTGGTACTGGATATGGCAGGTAATGTAGGAACCCAGTCTCTCGCTGTTACAATCCGTGTCCTGATGGATGAACATCTCAGCGGAAAACAAAAATTGATTCTGATTTCCAAAGAAGCCCGTGTCGGTCTGCTAAATGGTTTAATTTTAGGTGTTTTGTCCTTTGTCTTTATTGGTGTTTATCTGATTCTGTTCAAAGGACAGTCAGCGATAGCGGCATTTTCAATTTCAGCCTGTACCGGAATCGCTCTTTTAGTGTCCATGGTACTTTCCAGTATTGCAGGAACAGTCATTCCGATTCTGTTAAAGAAAATAAAAATTGATCCCGCGGTAGCCTCCGGCCCCCTGATTACAACTATAAATGATTTAGTCGCGGTAGTCTCATATTATGGACTTGCCTGGATTTTGCTGATTCACATTTTGCATCTTTGATCATTAAAACACTATATAATATCATTTGACAAACATATCTTTCAATGATAACCTGATGTAGTTAATTAAATAACGGCAGATGAAATTCTTAGGAAATGGCACAGGCCTGCCGAAGGAGTAAAACTCTCAGGCGTCCGTTTCGGATAAAGACTAAGAATGGATGTGGCTCTGGAGAATCTCAACAATGAGTACCGAAGGTGCAAGGCAAAATTATGCTGAATCTCTCAGGTAAAAGGACAGAGTAAAGAAACACAGACAAACTTGTTTGTGTTTCTTGATATTGTCTTCTCCGGAACAGTGATTTTTCATCTGTTCCGTTTTTTATGCATATGGCATTTAGCAGGAAGGAAAAGGCTGGTTAAATGCCGTGCAAGGATATTTGAACAGATACGGAGGAGAAAAATGTTACAATCAATCGAATTGTCACTCTATCCCGTTGTGGTGACAATCAACAACTATTTATCCAGTTACATTCTGGTTTTTCTGCTGATTGCGGTGGGACTCTGGTATACTTTCAAAACCCGTTTCGTCCAGATCCGCTACTTTGGTGCCGGTATGAAAAAAGTATTCGGCAATCTGTCATTAAAAGGCGGTAAGCAGGAAAAAGGTATGAGTTCTTTTCAGGCACTTGCAACAGCCATTGCTGCCCAGGTAGGTACCGGCAATATTATCGGTGCATCCGGAGCCATTCTTACCGGCGGTCCCGGAGCTATTTTCTGGATGTGGGTAATTGCCTTTTTAGGTATGGCTACAATTTACGCTGAAGCAGTTCTGGCACAGAAAACACGCATCATCGATAAAAATGGAAATATCTATGGCGGTCCTGTTTATTACATTACAACCGCATTTAAAGGCAGCTTTGGTAAATTTCTTTCCTGCTTCTTTGCTGTAGCAATTATTCTTGCCCTTGGATTTATGGGATGTATGGTCCAATCCAATTCAATCGGCTCCACTATCGAAACAGCCTTTGGAATTCCCTCATGGGCTGCAGGAATCGTTTTGGTTATCATCTGCGGATTTATTTTTCTTGGCGGTGTACAGCGTCTTGCATCCGTATGTGAAAAACTTGTTCCGGTCATGGCAGCTGTTTTTTTGCTGGGCGGCTTAATCATACTTATATCACGTGCTGCATATATTCCTGCAACTTTGGGAATGATTTTTAAATATGCATTTCAGCCGCAGGCTGTCATCGGCGGTGCGTTCGGTGCCGCATTAAAAGCTGCCATCAGCCAGGGCGCAAAACGCGGACTCTTCTCCAATGAAGCCGGTATGGGTTCAACCCCTCATGCACATGCACAGGCAAATGTGGCTCATCCTCATGATCAGGGTATTGTTGCCATGGCCGGTGTGTTTATTGATACTTTTGTAGTACTTACCCTGAATGCCTTAGTAATTATCTCTACGCTTTATACATCAGACGGCCCACTCTTTGAGTGCGGTGCCGCTGCTGCAAGTACAACGATTACCAAAGCTAATCTTGCCCAGACAGCATTCGGCACAGTATTTGGTACAAACCCGGGAGCCATGTTTGTGGCTGTCTGCCTGTTTTTCTTCGCTTTTTCCACAATTCTTGGATGGAACATGTTTGGTAAAATCAATGTGGTCTATCTTTTTGGTGAGAAAAATACAAAAATCAGCACAAAACTCTATACCATAATTGCCCTTATCTTTATCTTCCTTGGAACACTGATGTCCAACGATCTTGTATGGGAATTGACAGATGCATTTAACTATCTGATGGTTATCCCCAACGCCATTGCACTGTTTGCACTGACAAAAGCAGTTACAAATTCTTTAAAAGAAATAGATAACGGAAAAAAAGATAAATAAGACTTAAAAAACATGGCTGATGAACAAATTCATCAACCATGTTTTTCTTATCGCTTATCATAATCTACAAATTCCAGACTGACCATTCCAATTAGTGCATACAGCACTGCAAAGGCCAGCAATATCCCCCACTCTTTCAAAATATTATTTACCTGGTAGTCATAATGATCTACATTCAGATACTGTGCAGTATATTTTTCAAGATTTTCTTTATTCTCTTTACTAAGCGCATTATAAAGCTCTGCTACTTCCGGAATACTCCGAAACATTTGCAGTTCCTTAATCACAATAGTAGATGGGAGTCCGTTATAATTGGATTCAGTACATACCGCATAGATTCCCCACTTACTGATAGTAGCGCTGGAAAGTTTCTCCGGAATGCCGTGCAGCGGAAAAGCCACTCCGGCAAATACCAGCTGAACAATGAGCAAAAACGGCATTACCGTCATAGCTGAAGTAGTGGTGCGTACAATACAGGATACCATCAATGCCATCATATCCGAAGCAAACGTAATCAGGAACAGTGTAATTGCCATGTCCGGCACAAAACTTCCGGTTACCAGTCCCTCCGACGGAAAATTCATTCCTGCAAACCAGTAGACTGTCAAAGTAATTATTACCTGCAGAATGCAAAGAAAAGCCTGATAAATGATATGTGCGGCTATGTATGAGGAAATATGCAAACCTGCACGATGCTCTCTTTTAATAATAGGACGTTCACGGCAGACTACCTGAATGGAATTAAAAAACCCATTCCAGATACAGCAGCAGACAAATGCCAGAGAACCAATTTTTGTTCCCTCCATATTTATAAACATATTTTTCCCCACTACATACGCTACCATGAAAGCAATTAATGCTGACATGGGCAGCACCTTCCAGTCTCTCTCATGGATAAATATCCGAAACAGTTTACCAAGGTAAATTTTAGTCTGTCCCAAGCGTCCTGTGCGCCGCTGTCCATCTGAGAACCAGAGCTTTATTTGCATACTTCCTCCTTTTCCCCGACAAGTTTCTGATATTTCTCAAGATACTCGTCAGCAAGGCCTTCTCCCCCTTCATCCTTACTGTTAATCAGGCTTAAAATTTCCTCCATAGAATCTATACCAAAAAACTCCCCTGCCTCTTCAACAGAACCATAATAAACCAGATGTCCTACATGGTCCTCTGTTCCTTTAGCCAGTACAATCACCTTATCAAAAAGATCAATTACTCTGTCCGGTGTGTGGGTAATCACCATGACGATTTTTCTGTCATCAGCAATCTTTCTCAGATATTCCATCAATTCCCGCGCCATTACCCCATCCAGACCGGAATCCGGTTCATCCAGGATAAACAAATCCGGAGCCGCCACAAATTCTACGCATATGGACAGACGCTTTCTCTGTCCTCCGGAAAGTTTACCCACCAGCTCATCTGCCTCGGCATCCAGGCCAAACATCTCCAGAAGCTCCTTAACACGCGCTTCCCGCTCCTGTGCAGAAAAGTGTACCGGCATCCTCATTTCTGCCGCATTCATCAATGTCATCTGTACCGTATCATCCATGCGCAGCAAATCCTGCTGCGGAACCATTCCGATGTTGTATTTTAGCTGATTATAGTTTCGGTAAATATCACGATCCCCTTCAAGAATCGTAGCTTTTGCTTTTTCATATCCGGTAACCGCATTAATAAAAGTCGTTTTTCCTGCACCGGACCCTCCCAACAGAAGCACCATTTCGCCAGGATAAATAGTCAAATCAATATCTTCAAGAAGTGTCTTCTTCTTAAAAAGTGTCCACACGCTGCGCTCTTCAATATGAATAGACAGTCGATTTTCTGTATACTGTCTGTGACTGTATTTTAATTGCATGCCGGTAAAATAGAATAGTGTATCTCCAATGCAGATTTCATCATTTTCCTGCAGCAGAGTATTCTCATTCATCTTTATCCCGTTGATTTTGACACCAAACTTTGTGCTGGTATCCTCTATCTCCCATTTTCCGTCCCTGCAGCGGATAGTGGCATAATGAACCGGCATTTCCCCGGGATTGACTGCCGCCTCTTCCCCACTCTTTGACTCTTCAAAACGGCTGATATATATTTCCTCGCTTTGATGTTTCAAATCCAGATAACGCCATTCTATATTAGCCTTTTCAATGTCCTCTCTTTCTTCCATACGAACCCCCTCCTTTCAGGATTATTATTTTCAACGAATTCCCTGCAGATAGTCACGAAATTCCTGTCAGGAGTGAGTTATTGAATTTAATGTAATGCCATGTCTGTCGCAAATCATCTTTATCTCACGATTCAGATCTCTGCCCAGCTGAGCCTTATCAGCCTCATTGCATTCAGTCACCAGTCTGATATTTATCGTGCTGCCGCTCAGAGAATAAACCCCCTTATAGACAGGGCCTGCTAAAACAGCCGGGAGCTTATATTTCAACTGCGGCAGTTCTGATGTCAAAATACTTTCAATCTCATCTAATGTCCTGTCATTTACGATGCCCAGATCACAGCAGCACTGGGAATTATTCTTGGTCATATTAATAACACCGCTGACAGCACTATTGCTGATAATCTTAACGTTATTACCTTCACTGAGAATCTTTGTGGTACGTACGCCAATCTCCTGTACGATTCCGCGCCAGTCTCCCACGGTTACGATATCGCCTACCTGAAACTCCCCTTCAAATATAATAAATAATCCGGCTAAAATATCCGAAACCAATTCCTTGGCCCCAAGTCCGATGACCAGAGACAAAATACCGGCAGAAGCCAGCAGGGTCTGTGTATCTACACCAAAAAGTGCAAAGCAATAATATAACATGGCAATTACAGAAATATATTTTACAAAATTGCGTAAAAGATGACAGATCGTAGCTCCCTTGGCATTCATAGCCCTTGCAAGCAGCCGCAAAATCTCCCTCACGATCATCACAGCCACACCGCACACGCATATGATCATAATGCATCCTGTTAATGCGAAGACATTGAGACTGTGTTCCCAGTTTCCCTGTATAATATGCAGGAAAATAGAATCTTCCTGAAAAATTCGGTCCTTAAATAAAATCGCAACACAGATTGCCAGTGCCAGAACCGACATAAGCGCTTCCAGAATAGTTATTAATTTTTGCTCCGGCGTTTTTTCATGCCATTGTATTCCCATGTCAGACCAGCGGTTGGCAGCAGCTTCAGATTTCTTTGTTGAGCCGTCAGGCATTATTACATCTACCATCGGACCGGAAGCCTGCTCTTTCTGTTTTTGCGGCTCTATCTGCACATTACTTTTTCTGCCGAAAGCCAGAAGTAAAAATACAAGAATCAGACAAGCCAGGCTGGCCGCTCCGCTGGCCAAAGCTACAGGAAGCCTTGTAGCCATCAGTTTTCTCTGAGGAACCGCCACATAAATATAATTCGTTTCAGTCTCAAGGCTGGAGGCAAAATATTTCTGGCTGTTAATTGTAATATAATCACAATAGCCATCCCGAAGCTGTTTTTCCTTCATTCCATACTCCAGCGCATTCTTTCCGTCTACTCTCTCATCAGGAAACCAGGAAAAGTTTCCGGTTTCTTTATCTATGGCAAACGCAAAACCGCCTGCACTGGCTTTAACACCGCTTAAAACGGACGGAAGTGTTGTAGTCTGCAATGCCTCCTCAAGTTTTTCCGGAACGACACACATCTGCACAAATCCATCGGCCTCTCCCTCTTCATCCTGCAAAAGCACACCTATATACTGACGGTATGTTCCGGATACCTGATCAGGCTGTGCCTCCTGAATATAATATTCCCGGCCCTGCAGCAGACTTCCGAATTCATAAGACTGATCTTCCGGATTTATGCTGATCTGAAAATTGGTATATGTAGAATCCGATACGATTTCTCTTCCGGTTTTATCAAAAATCAGAAGAAATTCTGCTCCGATTGCTCTGCTCAGTTCAGCCAGATCTTCTTTGTTCCAAAGCTGATGGTTTTCGCTGAGAATTTTAGCTGCAACCTGACATTTATTCAAGTAACGACGATTATACTGTGCCGTAATCAATTCAATGTCACTATCATTTTTTTTCAGAGTCTCCCCTGTCTCCTGTACCTGACGGTTGTTGCTCATAGACCGCATTGAGAGAGAAAATAACGTCTGCATATAGAAGGAGACAACAATAATCAAAATAAGTCCCACTCCTGAAAATGTAAGAATTTTTCTTCCGACTGTCTTATTGTAATAAAGTTTATCTGTAACCTTTACCTGCACAGCTTCTTCCTGACACTGTTCTTTCAGAATCAGTATGGAGTAAACTGCTACAATCGTAATTACTGCAAAAAATATGAACAGGACAATTGCTACTGTAACATCTCTTGCAGAATTTATCTCTTCCTGAGGAACTGCACAAATTACAAAAGCATCATCATTCGGAATATTTTTTACCCCACAGAAAAATTTTTCTCCGTTTATACTCATCCATGCAAAATTGTAATCAGCAAGATCCTCTGCCTTAAGTCCTGCATCCAGTGAATCTCTTCCAATCATTTCCTCATCAGGATAATATAAAAATGTATAATCCTGATTCGATACGGCAAAAGTAAATCCTTTCAGACCAACGCTGATTTTGCTCAATATGCTCTTCCAGGAAGAAGTATCCTCCTGAAGAGAATGAAGTTCCTCGGGGTCTTGTTCAATTACCACTTCCTGCTCGTCATCAATCATAGCAGCGTAATATCTGCGCACAGTATCATCTATTGTTACCTCGAAAGCTTCGGAAGGCTCTCCTGTGTCAAACACTGTGCGAAGCTGATTATAGCGGTGATAAGTAAAATCGGCAGATGATTTATCCGCTCTGGCAATCTGCCTGCCTTCTTTATCAATAATCAGGATATTGCTGACATTCATCATATCGGCCAGTTCCTTTAGATGTGCATCCGAACACTTGAAACTCTGGTCATTATTAGCCATATATGCCACACTGGCTGCTTTTGACTGATACACCTCATCATAACTGATCCTGTTCTGCTCTGCCATGGCATCTGCATTATCAATAACTGCCTGCATCTCATCCAGTTTACCCATTGTATTATCCTGCTGATTGCTGACAGAAAGCTTTGTCTGCATTTTTATCAGAAACAACCCGAACAGAAGGACACAAATAACTATCATCAAAAATGCAGCAATTGTTTTTCCTCTCAATTTCTTCGCCATTTTTTCTCCCCCTAGTTCCACTTTTCAATCAATCCTTCTATCGTTCCATCATCCAGCATCCGCTGAATCGCCTCTGCCACAGGCTGGCTGAGTTCTGAATCCTTAAGAGTAGCTACCGCATATTCTTCCTGCCCGACCGTCTCCTCCAAAATTTCCCTGTCATCTTCCATATAAGCCCTGGCAATACATCCATCCATACACACAGCGTCTACAGTCCCCTCCTCAAGAGCAACAGACATCTCCTCATAAGAAGCCAGCTTTATCAGGGAGCTTCCTTTGGAATCCTCTTCTGTGAGCAATTCCATATCAAGCATTTTCTGATACAGTTTAGGCGCCGTATTCGCGCCTTCCAGCACTCCGGTCTTTTTTCCTACCAGGTCACTCAATTCATGAATCAGAGAAGATTTCTCCACCATAACACAGCTGTAATCCGTATAGTAAGCCGGAGAAAAATCAAAATTCTCCAGGCGTGTTGCCTCCACTGAATATGCCGCAATCAGGCAGTCTACCTCACCGGTCAAAAGCATATCCTTACGGTTCTCAGGATTTACGCTGGTGTATTCTACAGCAGTATAACCAAGTATTTCTGCCAGCTTATCTGCCAGATCAATTTCCAGTCCATAATATTTGCCGGTATTGGAATTCAAATATCCCATATGCATGATATCTTCACGCACACCTACCCTCAATGTTTTTCCGGATGCCGCAGCCTTTCCCGGCATTGCAGCCAGCACAAAAAACAATGCCAGCACTAACACACCTGTTTTCTTAAATCTTTGCATACTTTATTCCTTTCCTTTTGTATCTCTTTCCAAATAGATTACACATAAACTTATGTATAAAACTGCCGTTAATCGTCACACTTTCTTTGTCTGCGACATCTAAAATGTAATACCCTCCCCCCGCTCTGTCATTACAATCTACTGATATTTCACCTGTTTATTATAATACGATATGGTACTTTTTCCGTCTCTCGTTCTTCACAAAAGACGGTCTGTATTTCACAGCCGTCTGAAGAAATCCAACTATTAAAATCAAATAATTTTCAATAACATTTTCACCGAAAAGTTTTTCTCATCCGCAGTAAAACTAAATACCGCATCATTTTTATTGGCAAACGCCCGTACACTCTTCATCCCATATCCATGCCGTCTGCCGCCCTGTGACACCGGAAGCCCTGTAGACTTTGATATTTCCGGTTTACCTGAGCAACCGTTAATAACCTCCAGAATAAGTTTGTCTTTTATCCCGTGAGCCGTAATTTTAACAAACCTCTCCTGCTTATTTTCTACCAGAGCTGCTGCCTGAACAGCATTTTCCAGCAGATTGGATACCACCGTGGCAAACTCGAACTCATTCACCCGCATCTTCTGCGGTATCTCTATATCAACATCAAAGCGTATGCTATTTTGATTCGCCTGCTTTGCACAATGAGTGACAATACCGTTTACTGCCAGATTTTCACAGTAACGGACAGATTTGCTATCTTCCCCGTGTTCATTCAATACTCTTAAAAGTTCCCGGATTTCTTCCGTTCTCCCATCTTCAAGATACGAATTGATTAAAATACTGTAATGTCTTAAATCATGCCGTATCACTGCAGTCTCCGTTTCCTTTTCCCTGAGCACATCTGCTTCCCGCTTAAGCTGCTCCGCATAATTTTCCAGGTACTCCATACTCCGTTTCATCTCTTCATCCTGCTTCTGTTTGCTGAACATTCCGATGATCATAATATAGGAGCTTACCATAAGAGCCATAATACAGCAGACACCTAATAAGTTCTCCGGCTGTTTATAAATATTGGCCGGCCACGTTGAAATTGCATAAGTTGCCGTATAAAACAAAGCCGGTATCAGGCAGAGTTTTCCCCACTGGACCTCTGTATTTTCCATGCTGATCAAAAAGCTCTCCCTGATTTTCCATATGAGTATCCCAAGAATCAGAAGATGAATTATGCTTTCACAGGCCAGATCTATCAAAAAATCCACTCCCGCAATATACAAAATAGAACCGACAATATTCCCAGCCAGCACGTAGCCCGCCGCAGTAAATCCTACAAACATGGCACGAAAGTCACGATACTTTGCAATCAGAAAAGGAGCCGTCTGCACTACAATAATTTCCCCCAATGTGAAAAACACTGAAATCTCATGTTTTTTTCCCACGATCAGATATAAATAGTCCATAACACCCGTAATTACAAAGCAGCCTGTCAGACACAGAAAAGTAACCCATTTACTATATCTCAACGGCAAAAAAATAACAAGAAACAAAAGAAGAAACAGTATCGAGATGCGATACTGCCAGAACATCATCATACTAATCATGATTTTTCTCCATTATTTAAAAATTCAAGGTATCTCTTCTTCGTATGCTCATACCTCTTTCTGCTGATAGCAATCTGCGTCCCATCCTCCATAATCAGACTCTTTGAGCTAAATGTATGAATGTAATGCATATTCACAAAATAAGATTTATGAGGCTGCACAAAATCAAAATGGCTGTTCAGAAAACTTACACTTTTCTCGAAAGAGCCTCTATTGCAGACACTGACTACCGGTTCTTTATCCTTAATCATATAAACAGCACACCTTGACATATTTTCCACATACATAATTTCATCTATTTTTACATTTACCAGACCTTCCCTGGTACGAATACCGACCCTTCTGTCCTGTTTTCTTTTCACAAAACACATAATCTGATCAAAAACATCATACAGTTCTTCTTTTTTTACCGGTTTTTGCAGATACTGGAAAGCTCTCACTCCAAATGCTTCAAAAGCAAATTCCTTTGAAACAGAAATATATACGATAATCGCTTCTTGATTTTTTTCCCGTATCATCCGTCCGATTTCCATGCCGCCGATTTCCGGCATAAGGACATCCAGAAAATAAATATCAAATTGTTTCTTTTCTATTACATTCAAAAGTTCTTTCCCTGAAAGGCAGCTATACAGCTGATATTCATTATCTTCCCTTTCTGTAAAATATTCTGCTATATAGCTGCACAGTTCCTCCAGGTTTTCTTTTCTGTCATCACATACCGCAATCTTCATCATGTCATACCTTTCATGAGAATTATGACCGCCAAAACAAGACATCTAACCATCTGATTAAATGTCTTATTCTGACAAAACTTCTCTTTTTTGTTTTCTACTATACAGATTATAATACATTTTATTCCCATCCTAATTATACTTTTTTCACAAAAAGCATCTTAAACTTCACAAAAAGCTTTTTAGGAATAGAAATTTCCTGGTTCACAAAAAACTCACTTATTACATTGTGCAATAAGTGAGTTTTTCATTCCTTACAAAAATATTAATCAACAAAGCCTTCTTCTTCGCCCTTCAGTCTTGTACTAATCCAATACTCTCCCATACTTGATCCAGGTTTTCCTGTACATTCATCATTCAGATATTCACCAAGACCGACACTTTTCGCCTGCCAGCTGCGGGCTTCATCTTCTGTCTTATATTCAATCTCTGCATACCAGAAAGCGGATGGAAGCCCTTCATCCACCGAATTAACCTCCAAATGGTATCCATCCGGAGTTAAATATGTTCTCCTGATTTTTCGAATCATCGGTAATCCTATTAATTCTTCCAACTGTCTAAACAATTTCTCATTGATCTCCGTCTCAATCTCGCTTCGGCTTAATCCACCTTTCCCTGGTGCTCCCTTAAAGCACAATACCAGGGCAGTCCTTCCGCCTTCAAGAGCCTCTCTTCGGATTCTCACCGTCGGACGCACGCTGATATATCCCTGATCCATTCGATATGTCTCCAACAGCTTCAATCCCCGGGGCCAGCCATTCACCATCCATTTGCGTTCAATTTCCATTTTTTACAAACTCCTTCGCTTTAATACATTTCACACCGTACCTCTTCAGGCATTTAATATCTGCATAAACTCTTCTCCGGTGATCGTCTCTTTTTCATAAAGGAATTTCGCCAGTTCATCCAGCTTTGTACGATTATCCAGAAGTATTTTTGCGGCCTTTTCATGCTGTCTCTTTATTAATTCTTTCACCTGACGGTCTATTTCAGTCTGTGTCTCTGCCGAACATACAAGAGAGGCATCTCCGCCAAGATACTGATTATTCACAGTCTCTAACGCCATCATATCAAAATCATCACTCATACCGTATCGTGTGATCATTGCCCGAGCCAATTTCGTTGCCTGTTCAATATCATTGGATGCTCCGGTTGTGACAGAGCCAAATATAATTTCTTCTGCAGCACGGCCGCCTGTATACGTTGCGATTTTATTTTCGATTTCCTCTTTCGTCATCAGATAATGATTGCCTTCTTCCACCTGCATCGTATATCCAAGAGCACCAGATGTTCTTGGAATAATTGTAATTTTCTGGACCGGTGCTGAATTTGTCTGCTTTGCAGCCACCAGTGCATGCCCGATTTCATGATAAGAAACCACCAGTTTTTCCTTATTTGTTAAAATTGCATTCTTTTTCTGATATCCGGCGATGACCACCTCTATACTTTCTTCCAGATCTGCCTGTGTCGCAAATTTTCTTTTATCTCTTACCGCCCGAAGTGCAGCTTCATTTATAATATTTGCAAGTTCTGCACCGGAGGCGCCGGAAGCCATACGTGCCACTTTATTGAAATCTACATCATCAGAAACTTTAATTTTTTTTGCATGAACTTTCAGGATAGCTTCCCGCCCTTTCAAATCCGGAAGTTCTACCGGCACACGGCGGTCGAATCTGCCCGGTCTTGTCAGTGCCGGATCAAGTGATTCCGGACGGTTTGTAGCTGCCAGAATAATAACGCCCGTATTACCCTCAAAACCATCCATCTCTGTCAGAAGCTGGTTCAATGTCTGTTCCCGTTCATCATTGCCGCCCAGCTGTCCATCACGTTTCTTACCGATGGCATCAATTTCATCAATAAAAACGATACACGGTGCTTTTTCTTTTGCCTGTTTAAATAAATCACGCACTTTTGAAGCGCCCATACCAACGAACATTTCCACAAACTCAGAACCGGACATTGAGAAAAACGGAACATTTGCTTCTCCGGCTACTGCTTTTGCCAACATTGTCTTACCGGTTCCCGGAGGGCCTACAAGCAAAATTCCTTTTGGCATAGAGGCACCGATCTCTTTATATTTATTCGGATCATGGAGATAGTCTACAATTTCTGCCAGATTCTCTTTTGCTTCATCTTCCCCGGCCACATCATCAAATTTAATACCTTCTGCAGATTTTACATAAACCTTGGCGTTACTCTTTCCCATGCCGAACATCATAGAATTTTTACCGCCGGCTTTTTTGATCATCTGTTTTGACATAAACTGCCCGATTCCAATAAAAATCAGCATCGGTAAAATCCAGGAAACGAAAAAGCTCATAACAGGAGACATTTCCTCCACAATTTCACTTGTAAATTTCGCACCTGAATCATGCAGCCTCTGAACCAGATCCGGATCATTCATGAGTCCCGTCTTATAGACTGCCTTTCCGTCTTTATCCGTAAACATAATCTGATTATCCTGCACCTGAACCTGACCGATCTCTTTATTCTCTGTCATTGTCATAAAGGTCCCGTAATCCACCTCTTTGATCTGTCTTCTGGCAATGTATGGCATGGCCAGCACATTTACCAGAAAAATGGCAAGCAGGGCTATTCCATAATAGAAAACCAATGGTTTCTTCGGATTTTTTATTTCATGCATTTTCTTTCCCTCCGCTTTATTCTTTCATTACTATATTTTTTCAATAATAGTATGATTTAAACTGTTCGTTTTCAAACATTATAAAATTTCTCGTTTAAAAGTCAATGGACTTTATATTTTTTTCACTATTCTTTATAAAAAAAGCATAGATTCAAAAGCAGTACATGTCTTTCCACGCACATAAAGATGGCTCCTGCACATTTCTGTACAGGAGCCAACGCTTCAATAAAGTGTGAGAATATCAGTATCCCCTTAGAAACATCCTGAAATTACTTTTCTTTCTTCTTTCTTACATTCTCACTCCATGCATGCATAACCAGAGCAACAGCAATAACGCCATAGCAGAGGAATACACGGAAATATTCTCCGATTGCCGCATCACCAAACAAATTCTTTCCGGCTGCAGGTGCAAGAATGAACATCAAATGGAACAGTACACATCCAATCAGCGCCTGAGCATTTGTTGCGCGGACTACGGAAGCACCGCCTACCAGAATAGCTGCGCCTGCATAAAGACCAACCTGTCCATGAGCGCCGTATGTCTGGAATGCACCCATGTTCTGTACAAAGATCAGCTGTCCCCAGCCTGCCAGAACAGTGGAGAATATGATTGCGATGATACGCACATGGTTAACATTGATACCGGAAGCATTTGCTACAGTACCGTTCTGTCCGACAGCACGGAATTGCTGTCCCAGCTTTGTACGCATGATAACAACATTAAAGAGACACAAAAGTGCTACCAGCCCGAATGTCACCATTGGGATGTTTACCATAGAAAACAGAGCTTTTACCGGTCCAAGCTGAGCAATTACCGCTACTACAGCCAGTGCAGCAATCTGGATTCCCAGTTTTTTTCCGTTCTTTTTATGACTCTTCATATAGCCAACCACGAGAATCACTGCAATCACTGCCGCAAATACCAGCACGGCCTGATGGAATGGAAGTCTCCAGAGCTTATCCAGCGCCTGTGCAATGCCCCCCTCTCTGGAAAGGTCCATGGTGTTTGCAATACCGGTGGAACCTTTGATCGTCAGGTTCGGGTTCTTAATTGGAATGATATTATCAAAAATAAACAGGAACAACAACTGATAGAGGCCGTTTGCAAAATAACCGATAACCAGACCGCCGATCATCTCCTGCCCTTTCATCTTATTATACAGTTTTCCGATCAGCCAGCCAAACAAAGTGGACAGCGGAATGGTCATAAGCGCAGCCAGAGCAAATCCTGCAATTCCCGAAATTCCCCATTCCAGAACAAGAAGACAGGAAATCTGAGCCGCCTGGGCACCTGTGGTAATCGCAAAGTTGATACCCATACCTGCTACAATCGGTATAATCAGCGAAAGTACAATAAACATATTTCGTGAAAGACGTCCAAACAGCTCATACAAAACATAGGAACCGGAATATCCTGAAAATGTCATACATACAACACAGAGGATAATGAACATAATTGTAACAATATTATTTCGCGCAAGCTCGCGCAGTTTATTCTTATCCACGGCTGTCACCTCCTGACTTGGTCAGAGCATACAAAATGATACCCTGGGAAATAATGATTCGGAATACCTCAGAAATCGTACTCTGCGGAACCACTGCATTTGCCACCGGCATACCAAGAGTCAGTACACCCTGGAACAAAAAGGTACCAATCACTACATGACTGATTCTCGCACGGGATGTGGTTGCGCCGCCAAGCAAAATTGCAGAAGCTGCCAAAAAGCCCATCTGACGCGGAGCCTGATACAACTGTATAAAACCAAAGCTCTGTGCATAAACGATAATGCCAACTGCACCAAGCATTGTAGAGATCATGGTTCCCACAATACGCATTTTATCTACGTTGATTCCGGTAGCTGCTGCAAAACGCGGATTGGCACCGGCCGCCGACATTGCAATACCCGTTCTGGAACGCATAAACAGCCATACAATCAGACAGCAGAGCGCAAAGAACAGCAGCAGTCCGGTAGGAATGGTAATTCCAAATATCTTAAAGGAAAGGAAATCGTTCAGCAAATGACGATAGGAAGTCTGCAGACCAATGGTGGTACGAAGACCATTTCCCAGAGGCCATTTCATAATCTTGCTCTTAAAAGGAAGAACCAGCCATGCAATACACATCAGGGAAACGATTGAAAAACCAACGTAGGTGGTAACACTCATTTCACTTCCTTTCAGACGGTTCAGGAGCATGCCGTACAGGCATCCTGTAACTGCTGAAATTGCAAGACCAACCACAATGGCAAATAAAAATCCGAACCATCCGCTGAAACCAAATTCAATACAGAGAAGACCGCCGAGGATACCGCCGATAATACCGATCGGCAGACCAAGGTTCAGACTGATACCGCACTGGATGCCCGGAAGCATGGCCAGTACAAGCACACCATTCATACCCAGACGAACCAGTGTATTACTGATCTGTCCCGGGAGAGACAGATTATAAACAAATGCCATCAGACAGAGTACAATATAAAACAGTCCGATCACGAGGCGCGGAATGCCCAGTTTCTTTACCAGCGGAGCATACAACAGGACTGCCAGTGCAAGAATAATCAATCCAACTGCGGTCGTTGCAAGGGTTTTTCCCTGACGCATGATCGTACCAGTAAGTCCGGGATTCATGCCGCTTAAGGAAAGAGCACGGTCATACTGTGTCTCGAAAGTATCACCGGACTGCGCTACCGTACTTGTGATGGTCGATTTCAGCGCAGTCATGATATCATCTGTCAAAGCCGGAAATACTTTTTTGATTTCCACGCAAAGACCGTCATAAGCTTTGTCCACTTCTTCCTGGAGAGCCAACATCTCTTCCGTTGCTTCAAAACCGGAAAGATCGACTGTTTCCTCTGCCATTTCCATGTCAGAACCCATATCGTCTCCGCCTTCTGCAGCCATATCGCCGCCCTCAGCAGAAGCATCCGCAGCTTCTGTAGCCAGCTCTTCTGTACTCTCAACGACAACTTCATCCGCATGTTCCTCAATATAACGCGCCTGAGCAGCAGCTTCTTCATCAAAATATGCTTTCTGCGCAGCAGCCAGAACATCCAGTGAATCTTCAAGGGGCAGTGTGTCGATTTCCGTCAGATCAACAGAACCGATACCCTCTTTCTCTGCAAGGGTTCTTGCTTCTTCTTCCGCTTTGGCTGTTGCCTCACGGATTTCTGTCATACCGCCGCCTTCTTCGCGGACCTTTGCGGTAGCCTCAGTTTTCGCTGCTGCCACATAAGCGTCAATTGCTCCGGTTCCGGCAGTGTCCAGAATTGCCTGAAGACGCATATTGCTCAAAATTCTGCTTCCCTTTTCGGAAGAGCGTGAAGACATACCATACATTCCCACGCATCCGCAGATAACCGCTGCTATCACAAGCAAAACGCACGCGATCTTCTGAGATTTTTTCACATTCAACTTACTCATGCGCTTCACCTCCTCTTTCCGGCTTAATACCCGACATGGCAAGACCAAAATCTGCATCAGAAGCATTTACCGGAAGTACATCCACTACTTTTCCTTCAGATACAATTGCGATATTATCACAGATAGAACGAAGTTCCATAAGCTCGGAAGATACCATCACTACAGTCATTCCAAGCTCTCTGTTCAATTTAACCAATGTCTCCAGTACCAGCTTCTTGGCTCCGATATCAATTCCTCGTGTCGGTTCTGATACAAACAGCATTTTGGGATGCATCGTCAGTGCACGGGCAATGCAGACCTTCTGCTGGTTTCCGCCGGAAAGTGTTCCCGTATGCTGCAGCGGAGAAAAGCATCGAATATCCAGTTCTTTGATCATATCCTCCGCATGTTTGCGAATCGCTCTGGTATCTTTCTGTGTAGCGCCTAAAAATTTCTTTATATAATCACCGTTGATCTGCATGGCATTAAACACGATGTTATCTTCAATAGACTCGTGAAGCAGAAGACCTACTCCTCTCCTGTCCTCGGAAACCATAACCATGCCGCTGGCAAGCGCTGCTCTGGCGTCGTTCAGTTTTACCTTCTGACCCATAAATTCAACGTCACCGCTGGCTTCATAAACGCCCATGATACCATTGGGCACACCGATTTTTCCCTGTCCGGCCAGACCGCCGATACCAAAAATTTCACCTTCATGTACTTCAAAAGAAACATCCCTGGCTATCTCACCCGGCATATCCACGGCCAGATGACTGACTTTCAGCGCAACAGGTGTATCTTCTGCAAATTCTCTTGGTTCGGCTGTTACAAGAGAAAATTCACCGGCTTCTCCGGAACGTCCGATCATCATTTCTGCCAGCCGTACAGCATTTGTCTCTGCCGTAGGACAGGAAGTAACAAACTGTCCGTCACGAAGGATGGTAACGTTATTTGCTGCAGCAATAACTTCATCCAGACGGTGTGTAATAAAGATAATAGCAATTCCCTTTGCCGCAATCTCTTTCATAACTTTCAGCAGCTGAGCCGCTTCGCTTTCCGTAAGAACCGCTGTAGGCTCATCGAAAACCAGAAGCTTTACGCCCTTTTTATCAATCTCACGCGCAATTTCCACAAACTGCATGTAGCCTACCGGCAGTCCGTGAACCATCGTATACTCGCTGATACTCATACCTACGCTGTCCAGAGCCTGACGTGCATCTTCTGCCATCTGCTTCATATCCAGGGATTCCATCTTGGAACCAAAGATACGGGACATAATATTCGGTTTGGTAATCTCACGATTCAGTTTAATATTCTCGGTAATGGTAAATCCCGGCAGGAGCATAAACTCCTGATGGACCATACCGATCCCCTTCAGCATCGCATCATGCGGAGAGGCAATCACCGTCTTTTCTCCGTCAATCAAAACTTCACCGGAAAAACCGCCGGTTGCATGAATCACAGGCATACCAAAAAGAACATTCATTAACGTACTTTTTCCTGCACCGTTTTCTCCCAGCAACGCATGTATTTCGCCCGGACGAATTTTCAGCGATACATTGGATAGAACAGTATTTTCACCATACTTTTTGGTGATATCTTTCATCTCCAGAATGTATTCTGCAGCCAATTTCTTTCCTCCTTCATTAACTCTGAAAACGACCCGCCTCAACCATATGAAGCGGGCCGGCTTTTCACTTGTTTATAATTCGTAACTTTCCTGCGGATTATCCAAGGTAATCATTAAAATCTACCGGAGTAAGCAGAACAGTATAGTAATTGTCGATAGTTGTTCCATCAGCATTTACATAGTTCTCTACGATTGCTCCCGGGCATTTTTCTTCAAACATTGCTACAACCTGATCATGGTCGTTGCTGTCTGTGATTGTACCCTCAATGTATCCTTTAGCGTACTCAACAGCAACATCGATAATGGTCATGTTAACCGGTGACGGCCATGTAGAGTAACGTCCAACTGCATCATGCTCAGAAAGCTTCTCAGCGATTGCCTGAAGTGCTACTGTGTCGTCACCGCCGACTGCGATTTCCAGACCCAGAGAAGCCGGGAATGCATGGTACGGGCTCGGGCAGCACGGCTGCGGATAATAAGCATCCGGCTGATCCAGAATTGCTGCCTGCAGCGGCTCCTGCATAGAGCAGTTCGTTGTGAAGAATGCAACTTTCTTTCCTGCATACTCTTCCATCTTAGCCGGTACATCTTCCAGAATAAACTGCTGAGCACCGGATACACCTGAATCACCTGTCGGGTCCGGAGCAGTTGCTTCTACATACTCAATACCAAGTGCTGCAGCGTTTTCCTCAAGAAGAGCTTTACGTGCTGCGATGGTTTCCATTGCCAGATGACGCGGGAATGAATAATGTACAAATACTTCGATACCCCATTCTGCACATGTCTCCATGATGGTATCACCCTGTTTTGCCTCGTTGGTATAGAATACCAGGTCAGCTGCCTCAGAGATAACAGCCGGGTCTTCCTGCGGAACACCTGCGATCAGCAGCATGTCGTCACGTCCAAGCTCAGTACGGATCTTGTCAAACGCAGCCTTTGCCCCCGGAACTGCCTGGCACATAACAATTGCTTTAATGTCCGGATCAGATGCAAAAGACACCAGTTTTGAAATAGTTGTCTCGGTTTCATCCATAAAGTTATCCGGATATGTGTCTGTAACGATATGTTCTTCGCCGTATGTTGCTACAGCACGTTCTGCTGCACGGAATTCTTCTTCACCCTGAGAAGTTGTACCTGTAAGGATTGCTACCTTCCAGTTTCCTTCTTCTGCAAATACGCCCATGTTGAATGTCAGGCACATTGCCAGAGTCAATAACAGAAAACCTAATTTCTTCATGTTTTTTTCCTCCTTTTTCTCTCATTTTATACATGAAATGTACAACGATACTGTACGATTATAGCATACATTCTTCCGCCATACAAGTTCAAAAATTAAATTTTATTTTCAAAATACTTTCGCTCCTGCTTTTTTCTGACTGTAAGATAACTGGTTATGACCATTGTTCCTGTCAAAACCCATGTTACAGGATATACTTTCATTAAAATTTCAAAACTGCCCACTTTATCGAAAACTGTGTATATCCACATAATCCGAAATCCGCATGATCCAATGATAGTCAGTATTGCCGGCAGCATGGAATATCCCATACCCCGCAGAGCTGCTCCCGCCACCTCATAAGTAACCGGCAAAAAAGCCAGGCTTTCCACCAGACAGATACGTTTCAGCGCATAATCAATGGCTGCCGGATCAACCGTATAAAAACGTACGGCATATTCCCTCGCCAGAACAAATGTCGTTGTCATGATACCCGTCATGACAATTCCCATTCCCATGCTGAGTCTGAACACTTTCTTACAACGGTCAAACTTTCCCGCCCCATAATTCTGACTGACAAATGTAACAGTGGCCTGAGCAAAAGCGCTCGTCACATAGTATGTAAAAAATTCAAAATTAACAGCTGCCGCCGAACCGGCAGCCGCACTGGAGCCAAAACTGTTAATAGCCGTTTGAATACATACATTTGACAAAGAAAATACCATACTCTGTATTCCCGCCGGCACTCCTATTCTGACAATCTGAAGCAGATATGTTATATTCAGACTGATTTTTCTTATGTCAAGCCGTATCGTACCTTCTTCATGCAGAAGGAAATACAATACCATTCCCGCACTCACACTGTTCGACATTACCGTGGCGATGCCGACACCTTCAACGCTCATCCCACAGCCAACAACAAAAAAGAGATTCAGACATACATTGATAATTCCTGAGATAATCAAACAATACAGGGGTCTTCTGGTATCTCCGACACTTCTCAAAACAGCTGCCCCAAAATTGTACACCATAATAAACGGCATACCCAGAAAATAAATTCTCAAATATAATACTGCAAGCTCTATCACATCATGAGGCGTGTTCATCAACTGCAAAATCGGTCTGGCCACCAAAAGTCCCAGCGCCAGAAGAAATATCCCGCTTAAAACAGATGTGGCCATTACCGTGTGTACAATTTCATTGGCCTCATTATCCTTTCCCTGCCCAATATAATTTGCAATTACAACATTCGCTCCCACTGATATACCGACAAACAGATTGATCAAAAGATTAATTACCGAGCTGTTGCCGCCTACTGCCGCAAGCGCCTGGCTTCCTGCAAATCTTCCGACTACCGCCACATCCGCCGAATTAAATAACTGCTGTAAAATACTGCTTGCTGCCAAAGGCATGGCAAAAATCAAAATTTTATCTATCAGTGTGCCGCTTAGCATATTTATCTGATTCGTATGTCCTGTTTTCTTCATTATTCTTTACTCTTAAATATTCTTTTTGTAAATCTCAAGCATTCCTTTGAGCAGAAGATCTTTATCCAGAATAATTTCCCGTTCACAAAGGGGAACTACTTTCTCTGCAAGACCGCCTGTAGCCAGGACGGTGGTCTTCTGCCCCAGTTCCCTCTCAATACGCCCGATGATACCGTCAATTGCTGCAGCATTACTGTTTAAAATACCGCTTTTCATGCAATCAATGGTGTTTTTTCCAATAACATGTTCCGGACTGTCCAGCCCCACTCCCTGAAGCTGGGACGCATGAGCTGTCAGAGCATCCAGTGATACCCGGAGCCCAGGATAAATCATCCCGCCAATGTAGTTCTTTTTTTCATCAACCACACAGACAGTTGTAGCGGTCCCCAGATCAAAAATGATCTGGGGTACCGGATAATGTGTGATCCCGGCAACTGAATCCGCAATCAGGTCGCTTCCCAACTGCTTCGGAAAATCCATCTGGATATTCAGTCCCGTTTCCATGCCAGGTTTTACCACCATAACTTCTACTTCTTTTCGCAGGATTTTTTCTGCTGCAGTACGCAGAATATTTGTAATCTGAGGCACAACAGAGCATACAATACCTCCCTCGATTTCCTGCGGACGGATACCATAAATATCCAGTACATTTTTAATATCAATTGCATATTCCAGTTCCGTACCCGTGCGTACCGTGGTTACACGCTCTATAAAATATGTCTTTGTTTCATCGATCCCGCCGATAACAATATTTGTATTTCCTATATCAATTGCCAGAATCATACTCTTCCTCCGAACCGGTTCCGATACTCCTGTGTCAGAATATCTGTCTTACGCCGCCTGTGATTTTTGTTTAAGCGCGGGTAAAAATCTGGCTTTATATAATGCAGCTCCCACCGCACCTGTCAGAATCGTAGATGAAAGCATCTCGCATACCGCATTTATCCCCACAAAGGTGCAGATAAATACAATAACGTTCTTTCCTCCCATCAGGCCCTGAACATATTCTGTATTTCCGTACAGTACCACCAGCGCCAGCATGAAAAATAGCGTGTTCAGAAATGCAGAGCAAAAACCAGTGACCGCACAGGCAATATAAATACTCTGATGCCTGCGCACCGCATTGAAAATGTATCCGATCAGCAATCCGTCAAGTACACGCGGAACAAAACGCTGGATAAATGCCAGAATCGGATTAATTTCAAACAGAACAACGCCCATGGCGCTGGTTCCGCCGATACCGATACACTGTAAAAAGCTTGTCAGACCAAAAACGCCTCCGGCTATGGCACCGCCCACCGGTCCCAGAGCAATAGCACTGACAGCAACCGGTATAACATTAAAGGTAATCGCCAGCGGGCCGATATTCAGATAACCCAGAGGTGTATACGCCATCAGTAAAAGAAGCGCGGTCATCAGACCTAAAATTGTGAGCTGCGATGTTGTTAATTTTCTGTTCATGTTGTTTCCTCCTTGTTATTATTCCCATACGGGATACAATACGGTGATGGAATCTGCGGCTCTGCCGCTTATCCTGTTAACGGGTTACGCTTTGCCCGTCAGGGCAATAATTTTATCCAGAATGCGTGCGGCTGTTTCCTCCTTACTGAGTAACGGGAGTGAAACTTCCTCATTCTGTGTAATCAGGGTAACGACGTTCGTATCTGTTTCAAATCCTGCGCCCTCTGTTTTTAAATTGTTGGCCACGATCATGTCCAGATGCTTTTTCGCCAGTTTTTCCCTGGAATTACCGAGCATATTTTCCGTCTCCATGGAAAATCCGCAAAGGAACTGATCCTTTCTCTTATGCTCTCCTAAGTATTTCAATATATCGTCCGTGCGTTCCAGCGCAATAGAAAGAGCATCATCAGATTTTTTTACTTTCTCTGTACTGACTGCTGCCGGACGGTAATCTGCCACTGCTGCCGCTTTGATGATAATATCCTGTGTCGGTGCCAGTACGGTCACCGCATCAAACATTTCCTTAGCCGTTACAACAGAAACAGTTTCTATAAACATCGGTTTTGCAAGTGCCGTTTTCCCGGATACTAATGTCACCTGCGCCCCCCGCTGCATTGCAACTTTTGCAATAGCATATCCCATTTTCCCGGAAGAATGATTTGTAATAAAACGTACCGGGTCAACTGCTTCCTGTGTAGGCCCGGCCGTTACCAGCACCCTTTTACCAGTTAAATCTTCAGGATATGCAAGTTCTTTTTTAATATATTCTAAAAGTGTTTCAGGCTCCGGCATTTTCCCCGTGCCTGTTGCGCCGCAGGCAAGATACCCCGTAACCGGAGCAATGACCTCCCAGCCATATTTCTCCAGAACAGTGATATTATCCTGCACCACCTGATTTTCATACATATTTGTATTCATCACCGGTGCAATTATCTTTTTGCATCTGCAGGCAAGAGCCGTGGTGGTCAGCATATCATCTGCAATGCCATGGGCCAGCTTGCCGATCACATTTGCCGAAGCCGGCGCTACCATAAGAATATCCGCTTTCTGTGCTATGGATACGTGCTCCACCTGGAACTGAAAATTCCTGTCAAAAGTGTCAACCAGGCATTTATTGCCGGTCAAACTCTCAAAAGTAATCGGAGTGATGAAATTACATGCATTCTTCGTCATCAATACATGGACATCCGCATGAAGCTTTTTAAGCGCACTGGCAAGACACGCGATTTTATATGCAGCGATACTTCCGCTCACTCCCAAAAGTACGGTTTTTCCTCTCAGCATTTTTCATCCTCCTGATCATAAAGCCTCTTCCGGCACCCGTCAAAGTGCCAGAAATATTATAAAACCTTTTGTATACACAATGCAACTTCTTTTTTCGTCTTTTCCCCATTATTTAAACCTCAGCTGATTAAAATAATTTGCCCCGACATATACAATAATAATATAAAAAATGAAACGGAGGTATATCTTTTGATTTTTCATCACGCTGATGTCCGGGAGGTTCTCAAAGAACTTTCTTCCGATATGGCAAACGGACTTTCTGAGAAACAAGTATCTGAAAAACAGGAACAATACGGTGCCAATATATTAAAAGAACCCAAAAAGAAAAACATCGTCCAGCAGTTTCTGGATCAGTTCAAAGATGTCATGATCCTGATTCTGATTGCCGCTGCTGTCGTCTCCTTTATGATTGCCTGTATAGAAGGAAAACCAAAAGAGTTTTTTGAACCCGTCCTGATCCTTCTTATTGTTATTATAAACGCTATTATGGGCGTAATACAGGAAAGCAAAGCGGAAAAAGCGCTGACCTCCCTGAAAAATCTTTCTGCTCCCCGCGCCAGAGTTATTCGGGATGGCAAAGAACAGATAATCGATGCTGCCGGACTTGTCCCCGGCGATATCATTCATCTGGAAGCAGGCGATTTTGTTCCGGCAGATGCGCGGCTTCTGCACAGCACCAGTCTGAAAAGCGAAGAATCTGCCCTGACAGGTGAATCCGTCCCCGCTGAAAAGGATTCTGATACAATTATAGATGAAAATGCTCCTCTGGGTGACCGCTGCAACATGGTATTTTCCGGCTGCACCATTACTTATGGCACTGCCACTGCTGCAGTTACTGCTACTGGTATGGATACGGAAATAGGAAAAATTGCAGATCTTCTTGACAATGAATCCAACGCGCCGACTCCTCTGCAGCTAAAACTGGCCCGGCTTGGCAAATACCTGGGTATTCTGGCACTGGCTGCCTGCACCGTTATCTTTGCAGTGGGTATCTCAAATGGCATTCCCGCCATGGAAATTTTCATTACCGCAGTCTCTCTTGCTGTTTCTGCTATTCCAGAAGGCCTCCCGGCAATCGTAACCATCATCCTCTCTATCGGCGTACAGCGGATGGTCAATAAAAAAGCCATTATCCGCCGTCTGCCTGCCGTTGAGACTTTGGGAAGTGCATCTATCATATGCTCCGATAAAACCGGTACTCTGACACAAAACCGCATGACGCTGGTAAAAACATATCTGGACGGAACAAATACTTTAGAAGATATCAGCAGCCAAAATTCCGAAAACATCCTGAAACTTCTTAAATTCGGTACACTCTGCTGTGACGCAAGTGTCATCTTCCAGAACGGAAAAGAGCAGCATATCGGTGATCCCACTGAGACCGCCATTGTACTTGCCGCCCAAAAAAACGGTATTTCCAAAGAAGCTTTAAACCGACTTTATCCCCGTCTGGCTGAGCTTCCTTTTGATTCTGACCGAAAACTCATGACTGTCGTTAATCATATTGACGGCGAAATTTTCGTAATCGTAAAGGGTGCTTTTGACGTAATGGTCTCCCGCTGCATAAACGGTGATCTGGATACCGCCCGTCAGATGAACGATGCCATGAGCACCCAGGCCCTCCGTGTTCTGGCTATTGCATATAAAAAAATCAATAATGTTCCCGGAGAATTTTCCGCTGAGGAACTTGAAAACGGTCTGACCTTCATGGGGCTGGTCGGAATGATCGATCCCCCTCGCCCGGAGGCCAGGGCCGCCGTTTCAATCTGCCGTCAGGCCGGAATAAAGCCTGTGATGATCACCGGCGACCATATCGTCACTGCCTCCGCCATTGCCAGAGAACTTGGAATTCTCCAGGATGGGGATGAAGCAGTCACCGGATCCCAGTTGGATACAATGACAGATACAGATCTGGACAGCCGTGTGGAAAATATTTCCGTTTATGCCCGCGTTTCACCTGAAAATAAAATCCGTATTGTGAAAGCATGGCAGCATAAAGGGCAGGTGGTTTCCATGACCGGAGATGGCGTAAACGATGCTCCCGCTTTAAAAGCCGCAGATATTGGCTGTGCAATGGGCATCACCGGTACGGATGTGGCAAAGGGTGCTGCCGATATGACTCTTATGGATGATAATTTTGCAACTATCGTAGATGCAGTGATGGAAGGCCGGGGAATTTATGCCAATATCAAAAAAGTGACAGGTTTTTTGCTTGGCACCAATATCGGTGAGGTTGTCACTGTATTTACCGCCATGCTCCTGTGGCATAAATCACCTTTTCTCAGTATACAGCTGCTCTGGATCAACCTTGTTACCGACAGTCTTCCTGCCATTGCCCTTGGCATGGAACCGGTTGAAAAAGATATTATGCGGCAGAAGCCTAAACCTAAAAACGAGGGACTTTTTGCCCACGGATCAGGATTACGCATTATTTTGCAGGGATTTATGTTTGGTGCCCTGGCACTGCTTGCCTTTTCACTGGGTCAAAAAGTCACCGGACGGACAGAAGGCGGTCAGACCATGGCATTTATGGTGCTGGCTTTCTCTCAGATCATACAGGCTTACAATATGCGGTCAGAGCACTCGCTTTTTAAAATCGGCATATTCACAAACAAAAGCCTGAACCGTGCTGCGCTTGTCTCCATTGTCATGGTTCTCTTCGTTTTATTTACACCGCTGTCTGTTCTGTTCGGTCTGGTCTATCTGCCTGTCAAACTGTATCTCACAGGTCTTTTGCTGATTTTTGTTCCTGTTGTTGTAATGGAAATGTCAAAAGCTGCAGGTCTTATGAAACATCAACAGGTAATCTAAGAAATTTCCTGTTGCAGAACAGATTGCCGCAGGCGGAAATTCCGCCTGCGGCAATCTGCAGCTCAATATGTTAATCGATCTTCATCCTGCTTTTGTCAGGAAACGTTTTTGCTAAGAAGCGCTTCTGTTTTTGGAAAATCATCTGTCAGGTTAATGATTTCTCCATAAATCACCCCATCCGTATCCCGGTAGATGACCGTCAGTGTATTTTCATATTCCTTGTACGGCTCTTCAATTTCCTGATTCCGTATTTCTTCTTCCAGGGTTTCCATTAATTCTCCTGTATCACCGGAGAACTTCTCTTCTTCCCCTTCACTGCCATATGCCTCTTCAACACTGTAATTAAAGTCATTCTTATCCTTTATGACGGCAAGAATATCTTCCGTATTTACATTCAAAACCGGGCAATAAGCTTCTTTCACCCCGGGAAGTTCCCATATTTTCCCGAAATACTCTTTCCACATCCGTTTGGACAGACTGTAACTGCGTATTTCTGTTTTTCCGTTTTTCAGATTCCAGGTAACCTCCAGGCCCAGCCTGTAAATGTCATTTTCCTTATCAATATAGTATTGATAGTTTTGACCGGATTGGTATATACCTCCGTCTTTATCTGCTGTCTCTTCAAATCCGGCCATTTCCCCGGTGTTTTTAACTAAATCAATGACCAGCCCGATCTGATCCTCACCAATTTCAATGTTTTCCTTTTCTCTCAGATATTCACATACATATTGGGCACTTTCTCCCGTTCCATATTCGCTGTAGATCAACTGATAAGTATTTACCGGCATACCGCCCATACTGATTTCTGCAGATGCTACTTCTTTTTCAGCAGGTATCCATTTATCAAATCCGGTCAGATCAAACCAGAATTCCGCCATGACTGCCAGACAGATTACTGCCGTGAAAAGTATTTGTCCTTTATCCCGGAAGATTTCCCTGATATCCAGTGTGTAAATGAATTCGATCAGACCGCTGAAAATAATCAATCCAAAGACCAATCCGAAAACTCCCCATAAAGTGCTGCCATCTGACATACCCCAGAAGAAAACATAACATAAAAGGACACATGGCACCATGATAAGGAACTTGATCACCCTGGCCGCCATCATAAATGCCATGGAATTGCCTGCTGATTCAGAATTTCTTCTTTTATATATGCAGAAACAAATCACCGCAATCAACAACGCTGTAAGAAGGACAGCCAGAAGAAGTTCTTTCGGAAAAACATATCCTTCCGTTTGCATCATATCTCTGACAATCAGATAATAAACCGATACCGGTGATAATTTCATTACTGTTCCACCCTGAAAAAATTCCATCATCCCAGAATAGGTAGCAAAATGAATAGACATCAGTCCGTCTGCCAGCAGCCGGATTCCCGGAATATAAACACTTATCACCATCATTCCTGCAATTGCCACGAATATTTTTCCCGTAAGCATCATAGCCAAAATCATACATCCATAGACAAGCATGAAACATACCAGATGAGCCGCCACAGATTCTGCCGTTTTCACTCCTATTCCGCCAGCCCCTTTGCCCAGGCATAAAACCAGATAGAAAACATTATTTACCGCATATGGGATAAACCAGATGATCACACCTGCCAGATACTGGATACCGAATATCTTTTCCCTCCGCACAGGAAAGCTATGGTAAAAATCAACTTTCTCCCGGGAATGCAAATAAGAAAACTGCAGGATTCCCATCAGCGCTGCGGATGCAAATGTAATCATAAACAAAACCGGATTATTCCCGCCGTAAGTATACAGTTCCTCCAGTTTCACCAACGTGAAATCCGGATCTAAAGACCTCAGATACAGCATTCCGCCCACAGGAAAATAGCAGAAAAAAATCAAAGTCAAAAGCGCGCCAAAAGCCATATTGCGCTTAATGGATTCCTTCAATAATTTAACTGATAATGTCTTTGATGTCATATCCGATCACCTCCGTCTCACTGATAAATATTTCTTCCAGGGAAAGAGGAAGGATTTCATAAAATAACGGTTTTCTTGCCTCGATTGCCATAATCAGTTCCTCTTTGCTGCCCCTTACTGTAATACAGGATAATGTTCCTCTTGTCTCTCTGGACATTACATCCAGTTCTCCCAGCATACGCTGTTCCTGCTGCTCATTTCCGATTACGTACTGCACTTTATGAATATCTGCTTTCATATCTTCCATATCTCTGGAAAAGAGGATACCTCCCTTATGAAGCAGGCCCACATGGTCACAGATATCTTCCAGCTCACGCAGATTATGAGAAGCAATGACAGGTGTAAAATCCCGCTTCATCACTTCATCAATAAAGATGCTTTTTACCGCCTGCCTTATTACCGGGTCCAGTCCGTCAAATGTCTCATCACAGAGCAGATACTTTGTACCGGCACAAATTCCCAAAAGCACAGACACCTGTTTTTTCATGCCTTTCGAAAATGCTGCCAGCTTGCGATTCATATCCAGATTGAATTTCCCGCACAATTCTACAAATCTTTTTTCTTCGAAATCCGGATAGACGATCTTATAATAGTTCATCATATCTATTACCCTTGCATTTGCAAAATAGTACGGAGTATCTGCAATATAACAGATACGTTCTTTTGCCCGCACATTTTCGAAGATTTCCATATTATCTACTTTGACCTGGCCTTCCTCTGGTTTCAAAATTCCGGCAAGCAGCCGGAGCAATGTAGATTTCCCTGCACCATTAGTACCCACAACACCATAAACACTTCCTTCTTTTATCTGTGCTGTTACATGGTCCAGGGCTTTCATATCGTTAAAACATTTCGTTACATCATTTATTTCTATCATGCCATCCCCTCCTGCTCATTGTTTGTGCCCTTTTTCCCTGCTGCTTCCGCATAAATCTGACGGATATTCTCCTGCAATTTCTCCTGAGCTATTCCAAGTTCCTCCGCCTGCCAGACGATTTTCCGAAATTCTTTTAAATGGGTCTCCTGCTTTTCCTTTATCAGCCGTTCTCCCCCTGTAACAAAATTGCCGCGGCCCTTCACCGGATAAATGAAACCATTCTGTTCTAATATGGCATAGGCTTTCTGCACAGTATTGGGATTAACAGCCAGCGTTGTGGCAAGTTCACGTACTGAAGGCATCTGACTGTCTGCTTCCAGCACACCCTTTACAATCAGCATTTGAAACCGTTCCACAATCTGTTCATAAATAGGCCTTCGGTCTTTATAATCAATATAGATCATTCCTTCTCCTTTCTCATTTTATACTGTATTATGTGTATTATTTGTACTAGTACACTAATAATACACCAACCCTGCACATATGTCAAGAGAAAAGCTCCATGGCATGATTTTTAAGATCTATGCCATGGTACGTCCATCAAATCTCTATTTGTAAAGTATTCTGTCCAATTGCTTATAAAACCCTTTAAAAGTTCTTCCACAATCTTTCTGGATTCCGGTGTCAGACTTTCCATTTGCCTGAGCATCGCTCTGATGTTTTTCACTCCGCCATCCTGCAGTTCTGTCAGGGTCATTACCCCCGGTGCCTCCAGAACAGAGAAAAGCGCATTGATAAAATCATCCCTCTGACAAGGTTCCATCCCATCTATCCAGCCGCGCAGGGTTTTGTCAAATACTCTGGACATATTACTGCGCTCCTCACACCGCACAAAAGATCTCCCCAATACCTCCCACGAAAATCCGTCATGCTGCAGGATACCCTTCTGGGAACTTTTAATAATAACCGGCTCCGTCACATGCTCCAGCAGCATGCCAATCACAGATGATTCCGGGATGATCCGTTTCATTTTAGAACACATTCTGGCAAGAGCCGGAGTATCCAGAACTTCTTTCGCAAAACCCGGGCCATCATTATTAAATATTTCTAAAATCTTCTCCTGAACCGTCTCATCACAGTCTACCGATGCATAAATAGCGAGATTTCCCCCTTTTGAATGTCCGCCAACCCTCAAAGGACGCTTCGACTGTCCGCCCACAAGATTTAAATAGGCAGCTGCTTCCTTCTCTGCCGGAACCACGCCATTGCAAAGCTGAAAATCCTCTTTCCAGCCAACTATGGTATCATCCGTTCCGCGAAAACTTATATATGACGTTCCATCCTCAAGAAGAATTTCCAGAGCGCAGAACTGAAGAACTGCATCTTCCTCTATTTTATTCACATAATTCTGAATAACCGCCCCGCCAAAACGTCTGGAATCCGCCATATCTTTCATCATATACGGAGTCATCCTGATAAAAGATTTATCACGTTTTAAATCTTCTTCCATATATATTGAGAAAAAACAGTCGGATATCTCTTTCACTGTCATCTGTCCCTCTCCCGGTCCCGGGGCAATCCCGTCAAGATTGACATAGGAAAGATATGATAAGATCAGATTATCTACCTCATTAAAAGGGGATTGTACCAGTGAAAGATCTCCCCTCCACTGAATATAATCAATAAAATTCATGCCTTCTTCCTCCATTCTCCAGTTCTAAATTCTTTGTTCAGGAAATCTATTGCCGCATCATATCCTTCTTCCGAAAAATCAAATATGGCGTATGTTTTTTTCTCCTCCGGGGTTTTATCAAATATATAGGGTCCCGGAAATACACATGTTTCCAGTTTTCCCTCTTTTGCAATAATCCGGTAATTCATCCCTTTCCAGCTTCCATAAAAGGGAGACTTTTTGACAAACTGAAAAGGCAGCATTTTTTCAATCATTTTTTCCTCCATATTATATTTCCCGCCTCTCATACAAACGAATTGACAGCCACCAGGAAACACCAAAAACGAGCATCGCCCCAATCGCAAATCCACATATTCCGGAATTTGAAAAAATCCTTGTAAGTAAATGATTTCTTGTACCGGCAGACATTTGCATACCTGCAATCCCGCCAAAAGCAAATACGAAAATAATTACAATGTAATATGCGATTCTTCCCTTTTCCGTTCCAAATTTAAAAGCAAAGGGCATTACAAATGACGGAGCGATCAATCCGATAATCACCAGCATAGACACGGTTGTCAAAAACCGCTCCGGTGCAAAGGTCCCATTCCCAAACATTGATACCGCCAACGCAGCACTGTCAAGAATTACCACACTCAACGTGGCCAGAATTCCAAAAAGATATTTTCCGGAAACGATCTGAGCACGGCTGTAAGGAAGCATGATGCAGGATTTATCCCATTTTTCTCTTTCATCATAACTTAAAAGTGTCATTGGAATCAAGCTTACCATCAGCACTGTATATACCATAAAAAATGTATTATCAGACTCAACAAATGATGTCCCGATGAAAATAATTATAATAAACAAAAATGCCCTGCAATACTTTGATGCCATATAAATATCTTTTAACAAAAGACCTTTCATTTTATTTTTCCTCCTTTACCATAAATACAAATAATTGTTCAATATCAACCGGACTGATGTCCATATCTGAAGGCACTCTGTCACGGAGAACCATAGCCTCTATCCCATATGGTGATACTTTTTTCCCCAATATGGCAGAATAGTCCAGTTCTGAAAATTTTTCTTTGCTGCAATGGATCATACCGTATTTTTCCATCAACAAATCTTTTTCTTCACATAACATCAGCTTTCCTTTATGCAGAAATGCGATATAATCACACAGCTTTTCCAGATCACTTACAATGTGGGAGGAAAATAAAATTGCATGATCTTCCTCTCTTGTAAACTCACTCAAAATATCAAGAACCTCATCGCGGACCACCGGATCAAGCCCACTGGCAGCTTCATCCAAAATCAGCAATTTTGCATGATGTGACAAAGCGATCGCAATGCTTAATTTCATTTTCATTCCCTTTGAAAATTCTTTAAACTTTTTTTCCGTGGGAACAGACAATTTCTGCAGTAATTCACTGTAAACCCTGCAATCCCAGTTTTTAAATGTTGCTTTCATAATATTACCCGTCTGTTTTGCGTTAAGACATTCTGAAATCCCCATCTCATCCATCACAACACCAATATCCTCTTTTAAAAGTTTCAGATTATCCCTGTTATCTTTTCCAAGAATGGTAATGGTTCCTTCGTCTCTTCTGACTGCATCTAAAATCAACTTTATTGTTGTTGTCTTTCCCGCACCGTTTTCTCCAATGAGACCCATGATACAGCCGTATGGCAAAACAAGATTGATATGATCCAGCGTAAATCCCGGATATTTTTTTGTCAGATTCCTGATCTCCAATGCATTCATCATCTTTTCCTCCGAAATATTATATACTATTGCTCATCTGTCATGACACGAAACATTTCCATAAGTTCTTCTCTGCTCAGACTGCAGGATGCAGACAGATGCAGGATCTCCTGCATGAGATTTTCAATTTTCTTCAGATTTTCCTCCCTGAGCAGTTCCACATTTCTGGGTGCTACAAAGCATCCTTTAGCCGGAAGCGTATAGATAAATCCCTCTCTTTCCAGCTCGTCATATGCCCGCTTGGTAGTAATAACGCTGATCCGCAGATCCTTCGCCAGATTTCTTATGGAAGGCAAAGCCATATCTTCCATCAGCGTTCCGCTTATGATCTGCGATTTAATCTGGTTATAAATCTGGTTATAAATAGGTGTACCGCTTTTGTTATCAATAAAAATATTCAATTTGTTCCCCTTTTCTGCAATTGCACTTCTAAACAATATCTTTCCGGCGCCAACTGTTATTTCCGTTATGTTGTATATATTCAGTATATACAGTTGAAACAGTATTGTCAATACTCTCATGAAAAAAAACAAAAAAAATCGTAACCTTTCGTCTCTACGGTTACGATTTCTTTCACAATCTCTTTCGAATCATTTTTCATACTTATACATACTGCTCAAGGATTCCTTTCAGCGCAGTGGCACTGCTTGTATGGGACCGCTCAATCGCAATATTGTTGCGGCTTGATTCTGCCACAGCACAATGTACCATCTTATGAGATGCTGTTGCCGTAAAAAGGATAATTAAATCCGGACATCCTATCAGTTCTTTTAAGTTTGCCTTCATCTTTGTAAATACTTTTGCTTTGCACTTATATTTTTTGCAGATATCCTTATACTGCGTCTCCATCCGTTCATGTCCGCCTATAATCACAACACTCATAATCTGTCTTCCTTCCTTTTATATGTATAATGTTGGGGGCAAAAGATGCCTTACGGATTGTTTCGTGCTTCGCACTCCCACAATCCTGTCATCATGTGTATTAGAATATGTTTGTGGTTAGATTGGACTAACCGCCATTCTAAAGTAAAGCGGGCCAAGTCAATTAGTGCCCGCTAACTTTGTATCTACTATATCATAAGTGTTTGATTTATGTCAAGACTTTTCCATTATTCTGATTTCAAAACGATAATCCTCGACCAGAAATCGCAGCATGCTTTTTCACCTATAGGCGCTTCTCCTGCTGATGCATCTGTTGTAACCATACCGATATTCATCAGCTCGCTCCCATAAAAGCTGCCTGTATCTGTTTCTTCCTCAATAATATGATATAACAGATTCTCATCCAGTCCCTTCAGTCTGAGCTTCCGGTATTCACGGTTTACGTCATTGAGTGTCTTAAAATATGCCACAATTGCCTGCTTTTTATCTTCAGAAACCACCATCCATGAAGTGAAGTTTCCTTCAAAAGGACTGAGAAGTCTGTAAAAAGTTCCTGTATGAATAAGCTTCCTGTATTTTTTTACAAAACGGATCTGTTCTCTTACAACTTCACGTTCTTCTGCCGTCAGCTTTGCCAGATCAAGTTCATAACCAAATGCTCCGAAACAAGCTACATCACCGCGTGTTTTCAGCGGTGTACTCCTGTTAAGCTGGTGATTTGGCGTGATAGAAACATGGGCGCCCATAGAGCTGACAGGGTATGCATAGGATGTACCATACTGAATCTTCTGGCGTTCTGATGCATCTGTATCATCGCTTGTCCAGCACTGGGGAGCATAGTATAAAAGACCCGGGTCAAATCTTCCGCCACCGCTTGCACATGACTCAAAAAGAATTTCAGGGAACTCAGTATTCAGCCTGTCATACAGATCATATAATCCCAATATATAGCGATGGAAAATTTCACCCTGCTGCTCTGCCGGATACCCTGCAGAAAAACATTCTGTAATGTTGCGGTTCATATCCCATTTGATATACGAAATCTTTGATTCTCTCAGGATTTTTGCCACCATCTCATAAATGTAATCCACCACTTCTTTTCTGGAAAAATCCAGAACATATTGCTTTCTGCCATGAGAAGCATGTCTGTTCGGAGTATGGAGAATCCAGTCCGGATGCGCACGGTACAGTTCACTGTCCCTGTTTACCATCTCCAGCTCAAACCAGAGACCAAATTTCAATCCCATGGCCTCAACTTTTTCGGAAAGTCCTTTTATCCCTCCCGGCAGGCGTTCCATATTCGGCCACCAGTCACCGAGACCACTGGTCTCTCCGCAGCGGGTGCTGAACCAGCCGTCATCAAGAACAAACAATTCTACGCCGTCCGCTTTTGCATTCTTTGCAATCTCAAGCAGTTTTTCTTCAGTAAAATCAAAATAGGTTGCTTCCCAGTTATTTAAAAGTACCGGTCTTTCTTTATCCCTCCAGTATCCTCTTGCAAGCCTGGTACGATACAGTCTGTGGAAAGTCTGGCTCATTCCATTCATACCTTCTGCAGAATATACCATAACGGCCTCCGGAGTCTGGAATTCCTCTCCCGGACTTAAGCACCATGAAAATCCAAATGGATTGATTCCAATCATCATTCGTGTGACATTATAGGTATCCACCTCTGCCTGTGCCAGAAAATTACCACTGTAAACAAGGGAAAATCCCATTACCTCTCCCTGGAATTCGTCTGCTGTCGGACGCTTAAGTATCACAAATGGATTCTGATGATGGCTGGAAGCACCTCTCGTACTGCTGACAGACTGTACTCCCTGCTGCAGGCGTCTTGTCTTTACATAGCGCTCCCTTCCCCATGCACCTGAAAACTGTACCCACTCATATTCATCATCCGGCAGATCAAGAGAAAGGCTCATTGCTCTCGTGATCTGATATTTTTCTTTGCCTTTATTTTCAAAACACACACTTCTTGCAATGGCATTTTCTTTGCCGAAAACTGTATAAATTAATGTCATCTCTGCCTGAAGAAGTTCATCTCTTAAAAGGATCTCCAGTGTGTCTGCCTCATCATCAGATTCCGTATAAGTTGCAGGCAATCCTTTCAGTGCAGGTTTTCCTTTATATTGTTTGTGGGAAACATATTTGAAGTCTGTAATTCTGCTGCCATTTTGCTGAAGTATTTCCAGCGCAGGCATGCGGAAATCTGTTGTTCCGTATGACGGATACTCCTGTTTTAAATGCTCCAGTGAAAACGAATATTCATTGTCATATACATAGGCACTTACCGGACGGTACCTGTTCTCAGTAAGATAATCATAATTATCCTTCTGAGGCACCCTTTTTCCAAAATAAAGCTGTCCCATCTGACCGTTTCGCATAATTTTCATCAGATAACTGATGTTGTCATTATACAAATGGAATTCTCCTGTGTTTTTGTTGAAATTAATCCCCATTTTTCACCCTCCATAATTATAATTTCTTATGAAAACAGATTCTGTACCATATCTGCATCAAAGATTACCTGGGATACCTGATCTACTTCTATCTGATAAAGGGCATTTGCCGCAATATGCTCAGCCGCCTGTTCCAGATCTCTGATACCGGTAGTGTCTGCAAACTGCCTGACAACCGCATCAAGGCCATCTTCCGTTACAATACATTCATTGTCCCGAAGCCCAATCCTTTTTAGCACTTTGGGAAAAGCAAATTGTGAAAATATGACCTTTTTTTCTTCCGGTGAATAGTCCGGAATATCAATTACCGCAAAACGCGACATAAGAGGAGCACTGATCTGTGACTTATCATTTGCAGTTGCAATAGGATATACACCCACTGTCGGAACCATGCATTCCATATAATTATCTGTAAATCCAAGATTGTCAAGGAGCGTCAACAGTACATCTGCCGGATTTCCGTTGCCCTTTCCGGATGCGGCTTTATCAAGCTCATTTATGATAAAGACAAGATTGGATTCTCCCGCCATAGCAAATGCTTCCATAATAATTCCCGGCTTTGCGTTTGCATAAATACGGGAACTTCCTGTCAACTGTTCCGGATCATTGATGGAACTCATATCAAGGGTTGTCCAGGGCAATTTCAAAATACGGGCAACTGCATATGCAATCTGAGATTTTCCTGTTCCGGCAGGTCCCACCAGCAAAAGACCGTAAGCAGGAAGCGTATGAGTACGGTTTATCTGAATAATCGTTTCAATAATCCTCTGCTTCACACGCTCCATTCCATAAAGCTCCTCATCCAGGATACGCCGTGCCTCATTTGGATCAATCGCTTCAAAATAATCATTCTTCCACTGAATATTCATCATAATGGAAAGGGCACGCTGGGCATGTCTTCTCTCCTCAGGAGATACCTCATGGGAACGGGCAACCGCAAGATTTCTTCTGGCCCAAAGCCTGATATTGTCAGGCAGGGTTCTTCCTGCACAGGCCATAAAATCCGTGATACTCTGTATGCTTGTCAGCTTCATATCGTCTCCGGATTCGTCCTTTTCTTCATCCTCATTTTCTTCTTCCGGTGCACAGCTTGACAGCAGTCTGTCTATCATAAACTGCAGGAAGCCATCCTCTGCAGAAAGCTTCGTTCCGCCGCCAAATGCAATCTCCCGAATTTTGTAAACAGCATAGCCATCTTCCCTGTTTTTTCCGGACAGCCTCACATTGATATGATTCTCCCCAAGCCATTTCAGCAGGCTGACAAAACGTGCATCTATCTGAAGAATATCTGCACTGACTGTTCCGCCTTCCTCGTGAAATTCAAACGTTGTACGCTTGATCGGGTTTGTAAATACTCCGCAGGAATGATGTTTCCATTCTTTTATGCTGTTATCCAGAATCAGGATCGGCTTTTCCGGTGTCGCCTCCGGTTCGTCAGAACGAAATGTCGTGTACGTGCATTCCGCCTGATTCTTATTATCTGTTGAACCCTTAAAGTCAAATACTGGCATAACTGTATACTCCTTTAAATATTGTTCATTGCTTTCACGCAGAAATGACGGGGCCCAAAATGGAGTCCCGTCACATGAAACCGTTCTGTTTTCAAATACGTTATCTCAGATTACTCTGCCTCTACTTCTGCATACTGTGCTGCCAGCTCAGAAATTGTTCCGTCTTCCAGCATTTTTTCGACAGAGGCATTGATCTTATCAAGCAGTTCTGTGTTTCCTTTCTGAACTGCAATTGCGTATTCTTCTGCTCCGAATGCATCAGCATCTTCCACGATCTTCAGGCCTTCATTGTCACTTACATACTGCTGTGCTGTTGCAGAATCAATTACTACAACGTCACATTTGTCATTTACGAGTTCCATAACTGCTTCTGTACCCTTTTTAAAGGATTCATACTCGTAACCCATTTCATCAACACATACCTGACCTGTATATCCCTGGATAACGCAGATTTTCTTGTCAGCCATATCTTCTGCTTTTTCGATATCAGAATCTTCTTTTACGATCATAACCTGTGTAGCTGTGTAGTACGGTGTAGAGAAATCAACTGCTTCCTTTCTTTCATCTGTCACAGTCATACCTGCGATAACTGCGTCAACCTGTCCGTTCTGCAGTGCAACCAGAAGAGAATCAAACTCCATGTTTTCTACTGCTGCTGTCATACCATTGTCTTCTGCAATTGCTTTTGCGATAGCCATATCGATACCGTCATATGTATCGATCACACCATTTGATGTTACATACTCGAAGGGCGGGAATTCCGGGTTTGTTCCAAATGTAAGCGTATCCTCTGCGGATACCGGAACTGCTGCCATCATAGCTGCTGCCATTACAAGTGCTGCTGCCTTTGTCATTCTTTTCATAATATCTTCCTCCATTTTAAATTAATTTTATGTTAAATTTCTTTATAAAGAAACTCAGCATACATCATTAAAGTACCTTACTCAGGAAAAGCTTCGTTCTTTCATTCTGCGGATTCGAGAAGATCTCTTCCGGTCTTCCGCTTTCCATTACAACTCCCTGATCCATAAAAAGGACTCTGGATGCGACTTCTCTTGCAAATCCCATCTCATGTGTAACGATCACCATAGTCATTCCTGATTTTGCCAGATCCTTCATAACCTCAAGCACTTCTCCTACCATCTCAGGATCAAGGGCAGAGGTCGGTTCATCAAACAGCATGATCTCCGGATTCATGGCAAGTGCACGGGCAATCGCCACACGCTGTTTCTGTCCGCCTGAAAGCTGTGCCGGATAAGCGTCTGCCTTCTCTGCCAGGCCTACTCTTTCCAGAAGTTCCTGTCCCTTTTTTACAGCCTCTTCTTTTGTCATCTTTTTCAGAAGAGTAGGAGCAAGGGTAATATTTTCCATAATTGTGAGATGGGGAAACAGATTAAAGTGCTGAAACACCATTCCCATTTTCTGTCTTACCTTATTTACGTTTACTCCGGGTGCGGTGATCAGTTCATCGTCTACATAAATATCACCCTTCGTCACCTCTTCCAGAAGGTTCAGACATCGCAGAAAGGTACTTTTACCGGAACCTGATGGTCCGATGACCACAACTACTTCACCTTTGGAAATATGTTCATCAATTCCATTTAGTACTTCCAGATCGTCGAACTTTTTATACAAATTTTTAACTTTAATCACAAGTCCGCTCTCCTTCCTATCTGACTTCAGACTCTCTCAGCTTACTCTCCACGCGCCCCAGAGCCAATGTCAGAATCTTAATCAATACATAATAGATAATCGCTGTTCCGATAAGCGGCATAAACGCTTCAAATGTATTACTCTTAATGTAATCTCCGGCCTTCTGAATATCTACAAGCCCTACATAACCAACAATAGCTGTCTCTTTAATAAGAACGATAAACTCATTACAAAGTGCCGGGAAAATATTCTTTACAGCCTGAGGAATGACAATATGTACCATTGTCTGGTATCCGCTGAGACCAAGTGACCTTCCGGCTTCTGTCTGCCCCCTGTCAATAGACAGGATTCCCGCTCTGATAATCTCAGATACATATGCACCGGAATTTATACCAAATGCAATCGCCGCAATAATCCATTTGTACCAGTGTACTTTTGCAAAAATAACAAAATAAATAATCATCAACTGCGTAACTGACGGTGTTCCGCGGATCACATCCGTATATATTCCGCCGATCAGTCTAAGTACTTTATTTTTAGAAAGATTGCAAAGAGCAATCAAAAGACCGATGAGGACTCCGAGCACCACCGCAAAGAGAGAAACTTTTATGGTGACTCCGATGCCATCTACAAGAAGCATGTAGCGGTCATCTTTTATAAAGCATTTAGAGAATGTATCGCAGAAATCTGTTAACCAGTTATTGAACCAGGCCATCTTTCTCCATCCTTTCCCCCTGCCAAAATGGCATTCATGAAATAAATTTAATTTGTCTTTTTATTCATGCTAAGCATTATAGCACAATCATCTCTGTAAAAAAAGATATAATATTCAATTTTTTGTATTTTTTTGCATTCCTTACAGAAAAACCGCTCTTATGTATTTCTGTATTGCTTTTTTGCACAGATTTTTTATATAATAGGCTTGCTGATATATCTAAAAACTATGGAGGATAATTATGTTTGATTACTCAAGAATAAAAGATCCCTTATTTTTTAAAGAAAATGTGCTCCCCGCACACTCAGACCATATTGCATATCAAAATGATGAAGACCTGAAAAAGGGCTCTGCTTCTTTTCAGTTTTCTTTAAATGGCCTTTGGAAATTTTCATATGGAAGAAATCTCCAGGAATGCGTAAAAGATTTTCAAAATCCTGAAACTGACTGCCACAACTGGGCTGACATAAAAGTTCCGGCCCATATTCAGATGGAAGGATATGATATCCCCGCTTATGTTAACACGCAGTATCCATGGGATGGCCGCGAAGATATCCTTCCTGGTGAAATTCCCACAAAATTTAATCCAACAGCCAGTTATGTAAAATATTTTTCTGTTCCGGAACAGATGAAAAACAGACCTCTGTATATCTCTTTTCAGGGAGTAGAAAGCGGCATGGCCCTGTGGCTTAACGGTCATTATGTGGGATACAGCGAAGACAGCTTTACCCCAAGTGAATTTGATCTCACCCCCTTTGTCCAGGATGGCGAAAATAAACTTGCCGTTCAGGTTTTCAAATGGACTTCCGGCAGTTGGGCGGAAGATCAGGATTTTTACCGCTTCTCCGGAATTTTCCGGGATGTCTGGCTTTTTACCAGACCCGAAAACGACATTTATGATTTAAAAATCCAGACACTGCTGGATGACACTTATAAAAAAGCAGATTTATGTATTGATGTCATCACATCCGGACAGGGAAACATTCATGTGACACTTAAAGAGCTTCCGCTTGAATCGCAGGCTTCCTGCGATACGGCACATCTCTTTCCGGAAAAAGAACTTCCGATATTTGCAGAAGCAGATTTTTCTTTTGCAGACGGAAGCGGTCACCTGTCTCTGCCGGTAGAAAATTTCAAGCTTTGGAGTGCAGAACAGCCCAGCCTTTATGAACTTCTTTTGCATGTATATGATAAAAAAGGAACTCTCTGTGAGGTAATCTGTGAATATGTCGGTTTTCGCCGGTTTGAGATGATAAACAATATTATGTGCCTGAACGGCAGGCGAATCGTGTTCAAAGGAGTCAACCGCCACGAGTTCAGTTCAAAGACAGGCCGTGTTCCTCAGGAAGACGAACTCCTTCAGGATATCATTACCATGAAGCAGCATAATATCAATGCGATCCGTACCTGCCATTATCCAAACGATTCCCGCATCTATCGTCTGTGTGACAAATACGGCCTTTATATGATCGATGAAAACAACCTGGAGTCTCACGGTTTATGGGATGCCTGTCTGCGGGGGGTTCTGGAATTTGATAAAATTATTCCCTGCGACAATCCTGACTGGGAAGCTATGATGCTCGATCGTGTCAATTCCTGTTATCAGCGCGATAAAAATCATCCGGCGATCTTAATCTGGTCCTGCGGCAACGAATCTTTCGGCGGCCTTGACATCAAAAAAATGAGTGACCGGTTCCGCGAACTGGATCCTGCCCGTCTTGTCCACTATGAAGGTATTTTCCATGACCGCCGTTATAATGATACCAGCGACATGGAAAGCCAGATGTATCCTTCCGCTGCATCCATCCGGGAATTTCTGCAAAAGCACCGCGACAAACCTTTTATCTGCTGTGAATACACTCACGCAATGGGAAACTCCTGCGGCGCTATGCACAAATACACAGATCTGACTGATACAGAAGAATTGTACCAGGGTGGTTTTATCTGGGACTTTGCCGATCAGTCTATTTATAAAAAGAACCGTTATGGTGAAGAATTTCAGGCATATGGAGGAGATTTTGGCGAACGTCCCTCCGATTACAATTTCAGCGGAAATGGGATTGTATACGGCGGTGACCATGCTCCCTCTCCCAAAATGCAGGATATAAAATTCAATTATCAGAATATTTCAGCAGAAGTTTCGAGAGATACAGTCTTGATTAAAAACAAGAATCTTTTTGTAAATACAGATACATTTGACTGCAATGTCACATATGCTCTCGACGGAAGATTACTTGGCAGCACTTCCCTTCAGACAGATGTGCCTCCCCTCTGTGAAAAAGAATATACTCTTCCGCCCTGCCCGGCCGATACAGAGGGAGAATATACTGTCACAGTATCTTTCCATTTAAAAGATGATTGTCTCTGGGCAAAAGCCGGACACGAAATTGCATTTGGACAGACTGTGTTTACCGTCGGTCCATCCGCTGAAAACGCAAAGAATTATTCCTGCGGTAAACCCATTACCGTTATTAAAGGTTACAATAATATTGGTGTCAGCGGTGATAATTTCGACGTACTGTTTTCCGGCCCTTCCGGCGGTCTGGTCTCCTACCGCCGTGGCGGTGTCGAAATGCTCTCCGCTGCTGTGAAGCCCAACTTCTGGCGTGCCCCTGTTGATAATGATGAAGGCAATTATATGATGGCCCGTTATGGACAATGGAAACTGGCGAGTATGTATGCCACCCATAAAGATATTGAAAAAAACACCTGGTCCATGCCTGATCTTAAGGTAACAGATTTATCCGCCGCCATCACATACACATACCATCTTCCCACCAGACCGGTCAGCTCCTGTCAGGTGACATACACAGTATATGGAGACGGAACGATTGAAACAGTGCTTACCTATGACCCGGTTTCCGAGCTTGGCGATATGCCTGAATTTGGTATGCTGTTTAAAATTGATGCAGACTATAACCGCGTAAAATGGTATGGCCCAGGGCCCGACGAAACCTATGCAGACCGATGCCGCGGTGCAAAACTCAGTATCTATGAGAATAATATTGCAGACAATGTGGCCCGCTATATGGTGCCCCAGGAATGCGGCAATAAAACCGGAGTACGATGGGCAGAAGTAACCGACCGCCGGGGACGGGGCCTTCGTTTTGAAGGAGATAAAATCTGTTTTTCAGCTCTTCCCTGGACACCTCACGAAATGGAGAATGCCCGTCATCCTCATGAACTGCCACCCGTACACTATACAGTTATCCGTGCCGCAATGCAGCAGATAGGTGTTGGCGGAGATGACAGCTGGGGTGCCCGTGTTCATCCCGAATACCTGCTGGATGTATCAAAAAAGATGACATTTACTTTCCGCTTCAGAGGAATCTGAACAGGCACCGAACAGCAAAACTACATTTGCGCCTTCGAAACAGGCAAAAAATCCTGCCCGGGATTTCCGTAAGGAAAACATCCCGGGCAGGATTTCGTTTATTTCCCGCTTTACTTTTCAAGTAAAAGCTGTATCTTGGATCTAACCATATCAAAGGCCACATTATTCATCCCGCTGTTGATAATAATATCCGCTGTCGCTTTTGTGGGCTCCACATACAAATAGTGCATTGGTTTTACTGTGGTCAGATACTGCTGTACAATATTATCCAGATCACGGCCTCTTTCTTTCACATCCCGCACAATACGGCGCAGGATGCGCTCATCCGCATCTGCCTCCACAAATATCTTAATGTCCAGAAGCTCACGGACTCTGGGATCTGCCAGAAGAAGAATTCCCTCTACCAGAATGATCTTCTTAGGTTCCACATGAATATGCTTATCCGACCGGTTATGAAGGCTGTAATCATATACAGGACAGTCGACTGCTTCTCCCTTTTTCAGTTTTTTCAAATGGTAGACCAGCAGGTCTGTCTCAAGTGCATCCGGATGGTCATAGTTCATCTCTTTTCGCTCTTCAAAAGGAATTTCATCGTGTCTCCGATAATAATTATCATGATATAAAACGGCCACCGCGTCGCCAAATGCATCTTTCAGGCGATTTGTAAAGGTCGATTTTCCTGATCCGGTTCCCCCGGCAACTCCGATTACAATACTTTCCATCTCATTCCTCCCCAGAAGCATTTTTAACCTGTGACATTAGTATACCTTTTTCGACAAAAAGCGTCAATTGCTGATTACCGTTTTTCCTCAAAATCCTTGACCATGCAATATACAGAGATTATAATATTTTCAGGAGGTTTTGCTTATGAAATATGATGTAATTATTGTGGGCGCAGGCCCCGGAGGTATTTTTTCTGCTTATGAACTTGTCAAAAAAAGCCCTTCACTAAAAATTGGTGTTTTCGAAGCGGGATATTCCCTGGAAAAACGCAAATGCCCCATAGACGGGGTAAAAGTAAAAAGCTGCATCAAATGTAAGACATGTGCCATTATGAGCGGTTTTGGCGGCGCAGGAGCTTTTTCCGATGGAAAATATAATATTACCAACGATTTTGGCGGAACACTTTACGAATTTATCGGGCGAAAAGAAGCCATGGATCTGATGAAATATGTTGATGAAATCAACACTTCCCACGGCGGACAGGATACCCATATGTATTCTACTGCCGGAACAGGAATTAAAAAGCTCTGTATCCAGAATAAATTGAAACTTCTGGACGCATCTGTACGGCATCTTGGTACAGATATCAATTATATTGTGCTGGAAAATCTATATGCTGAATTAAAGGATAAGGTAGACTTCTATTTCCATACACCTGTAGACAGACTGGATATTCTGGAAAACGGTTACCGCATCTATGCAGGGGAAGAAACCTGTGATTGTGAAAAATGTATCATCTCTGTGGGACGAAGCGGAAGCAAATGGATGGAGCGCGTCTGCAGCGAACTTGATATTCCTACCAAATCAAACCGTGTAGATATCGGAGTCCGTGTAGAGCTTCCGGCCGTCATCTTTTCACATCTGACAGATGAGCTTTATGAGAGCAAAATTGTCTACCGCACAGAAAAATTTGAGGACAATGTCCGCACTTTCTGTATGAATCCTTACGGAATAGTCGTAAATGAAAATACAAACGGTATCGTGACCGTAAACGGCCACAGCTACGAGGGTACGGAAAAACGTACCGAGAACACAAACTTTGCCCTTCTGGTTGCCAAGCATTTTTCTGAGCCGTTCAAAGACAGCAATGGATACGGTGAAAGTATTGCCCGCCTTTCCAATATGCTTGGAGGCGGCGTTATTGTCCAGCGTTTCGGCGATCTGGTGCGCGGACGCCGCAGTAATGCAAAGAGAATCGAAGAAGGCATGGTAACGCCGACTCTCGCTGCTACTCCCGGAGATTTAAGTCTGGTACTTCCGAAACGGATTCTGGACGGTATTATTGAAATGATCTACGCTCTGGATAAAATTGCTCCCGGCACTGCCAACGATGATACCCTTCTTTACGGTGTAGAAGTTAAATTCTATAATATGGAAGTTGCAATTAATGAAAATCTGGAAACAAAATACCCGGGACTTTATGTGATCGGAGACGGAAGCGGCGTCACTCATTCCCTTTCCCATGCATCTGCCAGCGGCATTTACGTGGCAAGGCATATAACGGGCACCCTTTCCTGATCAGACGGATATTAGATAAAATTATGCAAAAGCAGGCTGCCGTGCCTGCTTTTGCTGAATCACCTTTTTATTCCAGTGTTACTTTTGCTTCTGTAACACCTTCCGGCAAAATAAATGAATACTTCCGATTCCCTGTATATACTTCAACAGGAATTTCTTTCACTGCTTTTTCAAACATAAAACAAATTTCTTTTCCTGTGCGTTTTGTTCTGATTATATTTGCAATACTTCCGTCTGTCTTTGGAATTCTGCATACGGCTTCCATTCCCCGGATCGGCTGATACAGGCGAAGTTTCAGAAGTTTTTCATAATCATAATCCGGCCTGTGATCTTCTCTTCCCATTGCCAGAAGTGTATTTTCTTTTACAAACAGCGGCAGGGAGAAGTAATCATATTTCTCCTTATACCAACATCCGCCTTCTTTTACTTCCCCGCTGAGAAGATGAGTCCAGACTCCCTTTGGAAGATAAAAATCTGAAATACCCTCTTCGCAGAAAACCGGCGCTGCCATCAATGCATCTCCCAGCATATACTGGGTATCTAAATAACTGCAAGCCGGATCACCGGTAAATTCAAATACCATCGGGCGCATTACCGGTGTTCCTTCTTCATGGGCTTCAATTGATTTATCATAGATATATGGCATCAGTGTACATTTCAGTTTTGTAAAGAATGCCACAACTTCATCTGCCTCTTCATCAAAAAGCCACGGCACACGATAGCTTCCGGATCCATGCAGACGGCTGTGTGTGGAAAGAAGTCCAAACGCTGCCCATCTCTTATAAAGATCCGGTGTGGCTGTACTTTCAAATCCGGAAATATCATGGCTCCAGAAAGAAAATCCGCTCATTGCAAAAGAAAGACCACCGCGCAGAGTTTCTGCCATAGACGGATAATTGGCAAAACAGTCACCGCCCCAATGCACCGGAAACTTCTGGCCGCCAGCCGTTGCGCTTCTTGCAAAGAGAACCGCCTCTTTCTCTCCTTTTACCTCTTTCAACAGATCAAACACAGCCTTGTTATACAGATATGTATAATAATTGTGCATAGCCTGAGGATTGCTGCCATCATAATAAGATACCTCCACAGGAATACGCTCGCCAAAATCTGTCTTAAAGCAATCCACTCCACAATCCAGAACCACGCGAAGCTTATCCGTATACCATTTAACAGCTTCCGGATTTGTGAAATCCACCAGTCCCATTCCGGCCTGCCAGTTATCTGTCTGCCACACACCCCTTCCATCAGCGCGCTTCAGCAGATACCCCTTCTCTCTCCCCTCACGGAAGAATTCATTTCCCTGGGCAATATACGGATTAATCCAGCAGCAGATTTTTAGTCCTTTTTCATGATAGCGCCTGATCGTTCCCTTAATATCTGGGAAACAATCCTTATCCCACTCAAAGTCACACCAATGGAATGCTTTCATCCAGAAACAGTCAAAATGGAATACACTGAGAGGAATATCCCGCTCTAGCATGCCATCGATAAAAGAGCTTGTAGTTTTTTCATCGTAGTCTGTTGTAAAAGAAGTAGAAAGCCACAGGCCAAAAGACCATGCCGGAGGCAAAGCCGGACGTCCTGTAAGAGCCGTATACTGCTTCAGGATTTCCTTAGGTGACGGGCCATAAAAGAAATAGTATGCAAGCTTTTCTCCCGGAACCGAAAATCCGACATATTCCACCTTTTCACTTGCCACTTCAAAAGAAACATTATCGGAGCTGTCCACAAAAACACCGTAACCTTTATTTGTCATATAAAAAGGAATACTCTTATATGCTATCTGAGATGCCGTTCCGCCATCTTCATTCCATGTTTCAACAGTCTGCCCATTCTTCACAAAAGCAGTAAAGCGCTCTCCAAATCCATATACACACTCTCCCACAGACAGAGAAAGTTCATTCAGCATATAGGGTTCATAAGATTCTGTGAGATAATTCTTCGCACAAAACATGGTACTGTCCTGTCTTTCCCATCTCATAAGGCCCAGGTTTCTCAGATTGCAGGAAGACAGCACCTTTCCATCTGCTTCAAATGTATAACTGAAAGGTTTTCTTTTTACTCTGACTTTCAATACACCTGTATCCATCACAGCCTCATCTTCCGTCACTGTTACCTTCGCATCCACAATCGATTCTGTCTTTTCAAACTGAGGAAGATGCGTATCATATCCTTCAAAATGCCATGCGCTGACAGATATAGTCCTATCTCCCCGCGCAGAAAATTCAATTGTGATCGTGGGCATATTTAAGGTATCTCCTCTGCCTGTGATGAGCCCGGTTGGCGCAACAATACGCATACCACCCGGAATTTTGTCCACATAATATGCCTGTGCAGCAAACAGACCATTTGCACGTTCGCTGCGAAGCCAATAGCCCTCTGTAAATTTCATTTTATAACGCCTTCTTTCCAGAGCATATCACAGTAATTTATTACATCGTTATTCCTTTCAGCAATACAGATATTACCGGAAACTGCCCATATATTTCTTACACGATTCTTATTCTATCAAAAATCTGATTATATTCCAACTGATATTTTAAGCCGGCTCATTGGTGCACATTGGCAATCCTCTTGAAAAAGCAACATTAGATTTTTTCATACACCTACTTGTAACATTTCCTTGAACGCTGTTGACAGCTATTACGGTTAGTGATATATTTATTACAGTAAACGTAACAGTAGGGGAAACCATGCGGGACAATGTGAAAGGCGGTGCGCTTACAGAAGTGACATTCTATATTTTGCTTTCTCTTTATACACCTAAACATGGATATGCTGTCATGCAGTTTATTGAAGAAAAAACAGGCGGGCGGCTTTCGCTGGGCGCTGGCACTTTATATGGTGCATTGAGCTCTTTGCAGGAAAAGGGTTGGATTGAGCCTTGTAGAGATAGCGAAGGCAGAAAGAAAGAATATCTCATTACCGCACAAGGAAAAAAGATAGCAGAAAAAGAGCTTGTAAGACTCAATGAACTTGTAAACACTGCAACTGGAATTGTTGGAGGTACAGTATGAGTAAAAAATATTATCGTTTTTTTGGCGGTCTGCTGACTGCACAAGCAAATTGGCTGAACAAAATGTCTGAAAAAGGCTATCGCCTTATAAGAACAGAAAAATTATTATATGAGTTTGAGGAATGTAAACCTGATCAAGTAAAATATTGCGTGGAGTTTATTGGGCAAAAATCAAAAAATAATGCAGAAAATTATCACGATTTTTTGGAAGATATGGGCTACAAAGTGTTTTATAAAAATATTAATCTTAATTACTCTGTTGGCAAGGTGCGCTGGCGGCCGTGGGCTGAAAAAGGCGGGCGCGTTGCAGCAAATGCAACCACATTTAATCGGGAACTTTTGATTGTAGAAAAAGAAAATGACGGAAAGCCATTGGAACTTTACACTTCTCACGAGGACAAAGAAAGCTATTACGTTAATTTGCGTAATCCGTGGTTTTTAATACTGCTTATGTTTGCGGTATTTGCCGTTGTAAATCGCTCTGTCATTTTTTGTGCGCTTGCCTTGATTTGCTTAATCCCTGTCCTTGCATACCAGTCACAGATAATGAAAAACAGGCATGAAGCAAATATTAAGGAGTGGTAATAATAAAATATAAAATCTGAGGTTGCGATTCCAGACCATATTGATTAAAATCTGCGAATAAATTCCGCTTGAACATGCTTTACTTTTTCATCTTTGGCTGGCAGACGAGACTTGCAATATATGAAAAAATCAGAGCTGCTGAAATTCCGGCTGCGCTGGCCGTGAAGCCTCCTCTGAAAAGGCCTATGAAGCCATCCTTGTCAATCGCCTCTTTCATCCCTTCCCACAGCACATTTCCAAATCCCAAAAGGGGGACTGCTGCTCCTGCTTTCGCAAATTCCTGAAAGGGTTTATATATTCCAAGCGCTCCAAGAACCGCTCCGGATACCACCAGAATCACCATGATTCTTCCCGGCATAAGTTTTGTTTTTTCCAGAAGTATCTGTACAAGGGCACAGATCAGGCCGCCTACCCAAAATGCATTTATATAATCCATAAAAAGTCCTCCATTATTTTTATATGGTGATATTGGGGTCAAAAGATGCCTTATGGATCGTTTCGTGCTGCGCACTCCCAAAATCCTGCATCATTTCAAAAACTATTATCAAAATCAGCAATGTTCTATTACAACACCATGGGCAATCCCCGGCACACTCTGACCTTCGTTAAAGCTCACCGTGGAAAGCAGCGCTCCGGTAGGAACAAACAGAATCCTTTTCCATGCTCCTTTTTCTATATTCGGAAGTATTTTTGCCGCCAGCGTCACTGCCGAACATCCGCAGCCGCTTCCTCCGGAATGAGTATCCTGTACATCTCTGTCAAATATTTCAATTCCACAGTCCATATGCTGTTTTGAAATATCAAATCCTCTGTCTTTCATCAATTCTATCAATATCTCCTGCCCCACATATCCCAGATCTCCTGTTATGATCTGATCGTAGTCTTCCGGGCTTCTGCAAAAATCCATCAGGTTCTGGTATATCGTATCACATGCAGCCGGAGCCATACAGGCTCCCATATTCATGGAATCCTTTACTCCAAAATCTACAACTTTTCCTGTAGTGATCCCTGTAATCCGCGCATTCCCTCTTTTGTTGGACACAATAAAGGCGCCGCTTCCGGTTACGGTCCATGTTGCCGACAACGGTTTCTGATTTCCATATGCCAGTGGAAAACGGAACTGTTTTTCTGCACTTCCAAAATGACTGGAAGTCACTGCCGCTGCATAGTCGGCATACCCTGCGGATACTGTCATAGCCGCAAGAGAAAGGGACTCACCACAGGTAGAACAGGCCCCGTACAAGCCAAAAAGCGGTATATCAAAGTTTTCAAGTCCGAATGATGTGGCGATCAATTGCCCAAGAAGATCTCCCCCAAAAAGATAACGGACATTGCTTTTCTGAATTTTTGCCTTTGCAATTGCAGCGCTCAAAGCTTCATTCTGCATGGTACTTTCTGCTTTTTCCCAGTTATCTTCTCCGAACCGGTCATCATTACAGACAAGATCGAACAATTTTCCCAAAGGTCCCTCCCCTTCTTTTTTTCCTGCTACGGACGCTGCGCTGATGATATACGGTGCCTGTGCAAATTGTATACTCTGCTTTCCTGTTTTTTGTTCCATTTCTATTCACCCTTTCCGCGCAGACCGCCTGTTTTTGTGGAACCGGTAATTTCTGTTACACAAAAAAGGAGACATACGCCGTTTGGCGTTATTGTCTCCTTTTAAATATCATTTTATTCGACTCATTACATGAAAATCAATATGCTATCTCTGTCCTTTATCATACGGTATACCTTCCGCTTTCGGCGCTCTGGACTTCCTGGATGTGAATGCCAGAACAATAAGAGAGATAATGTATGGAAGCATATTATAAACTGTACTCGGAAGCTTTAATGCAACCAGCGCCGGAAATCCCGTATATACATTCGAAAGAGCACGGAACAGACCGAACAGCACTGCTGCTGCACCAATATTTAAAGGTTTCCACTGTCCAAAGATCATAACAGCCAGAGCCAGGAATCCAAAACCGGCTACGCCGTTTTCAAATTTCCACTCACTTACACCTGCAGTAATATACACAATACCGCCCAGACCGCCAAGCATACCGGAAATCAGCACACCGGCATAACGCATTTTGTAAACGTTGATGCCCACAGAATCGGCTGCCTGAGGATGCTCGCCGCATGCCTGAAGGCGGAGTCCGAATTTCGTCTTATAAAGCACCACATAAGATGCGATCAGTGCGATCAATGCGATCAACATAAACCAGTTAAACTCAAAGCCACCGATTCGTATCAGAAATGCTTTTTTGCTTTCAATATAGGATATGGTCGATGATACGTTATCTTTACTCTCTGCCATATTGATTGCTCTTACAATAACAACTGCCGCAGCTGTTCCAAGCAGATTTAATGCAGTGCCGACCAGCGTCTGATCCGCTTTAAAATTAATGGAAGCAACAGCAAGAAGAAGGGAATAAATCATTCCAAGCAGAACAGCTGCCAAAATAACCAGCAGGATCATAACAATCGCCGGAACCCCCGCCGGAACAAACTTCAGCATCAGTGCACCGCCAAGAGCACCCATGACCATAATTCCCTCAAGACCAATATTGATGACGCCGCTGTGCTCAGAAAAACATCCCCCAAGAGCAACCAGCACAAGAACAGAAGCAAATATTAATGTGTATTGTATCAGAAGTAACATTATGCTTCGCCTCCTTTCCGCTCTTTCATCATCCGTTTTTCATCTCTTTTATCAAGCAGCCTGTTCAACCACAGTTTAAAGAAGAACACAAAACCGCACAGGTAAATGATCAGTGCAGAAATCAGATCGGATATCTGCGAACAATACATCGACTTGTCCACATACGCTCCGCCGCTGGTAATATGCTGGATAAAATAGGATGAGAAGATTGTTCCAACAGGATTCAGTCCTCCGAGGAATGCTGCCGCAATTCCATTAAAGCCCATGCCCGGTACACTTGTCTGAGTAACTGCCCACTGTTCAACTCCTGTCAGGTAGAAGAATGCTGCCCCCATACCTGCCAGAGCGCCCGAGATTATCATCGTAAGAATAATGTTATACTTTTCTCTCATACCGCAGTATTTCGCAGCCTGCTTATTCATACCTGTAGCCTTCAGCTCATATCCGAGCTTCGTCTTTTCAAGAATAATCCACACAATGATCGCAACAATTACTGAAAGAGGAAGCGCAATCGTCACATATTTATTTTTTGCAAACAATGCGGACAGCCCAAGTGACGGGATGATTGCCCCCGGATTTGTAGAGCTTAATGCCAGAGAATACGGACTGGACGGATCTTTTACCGTTGACAGCATCATATTTACTACATACAGAGATATCCAGTTCAGCATGATACAGGAAATAACTTCATTTACATTACAGTACGCTTTCAGAAGACCTGAAATTGCTGCAAGAACTGCTCCTACAAGTACTGCCGCAAGAATGCAGACATACCAGGGAAGCTTAAATGCCAGAGCACAGTATAAGCATGCACCTGCGCCTGCCACATACTGTCCGGCTGCACCAATATTGAAAAGGCCAACCTTATAGGCAAAGAGCACAGACAGCGAACACATCAGAAGCGGTGCTGTTTTTACAAGTGTACTTCCAAAATACTGCAATGCTTTCACCTGAGTAGGATAATACATAAAATTTTTTAAAATTGAAACAATTGCATTCCCCGCTCCTGCCGGATTGATAAGCAGCAATACAACATACCCCAACAAAAGACCGATAATAATACAGGCCAGTGATGCAATGAGCGACTGAAACGCGCCGTTTCTAAGGAGGCTCTTCTTTTCATTCTTATTCATTTGTGTCTGCCCCCTTTCTCTTTGCTCCTGCCATATACAGACCAAGCTCTTCTACTGTTACTTCTTCAGGATTAAACTCTCCCACAATCTCGCCCTCGTACATAACAAGAATCCTGTCAGAAACATTCATAACCTCATCCAGCTCCAGGCTTACCAGAAGCACACCCTTTCCGGCATTTCTCTGAGCAACAAGCTGCTTATGAATATATTCAATCGCTCCGACATCCAGACCTCTTGTGGGCTGAACTGCGATCAGGAGTTCAGGATTTTTATCAATTTCCCGGGCAATAATTGCTTTCTGCTGATTACCGCCGGACATGGAACGTGCCATTGTGACCGGTCCCTGTCCCGAGCGCACATCATACTGTTCAATCAGGCGCTGCGCATATGCACGAATTTCTTTCTTTTTTAAGAAACCTGCTTTTCCGGTGAACTGCGGTTCAAAATATCTTTGCAGCACCATATTATTTTCAAGAGAATAATCCAATACCAATCCATGTTTGTGACGGTCTTCCGGGATATGGCTCATTCCCATAACCGAACGTTTCCGAATGGGAGCATTTGTAATATCTTCTCCATTTAATCTGATCGTACCGGCTTTTAAAGGTTCAAGCCCTGACAGACCATACACAAATTCTGTCTGTCCATTTCCGTCAATACCTGCAATACAGACAATCTCACCACGGTGCACCTGCATGCTGACATTATTGACTGCATTGTTTTTATGTCGTTTGGATGCCACCGTCATACCCTGAATGTCAAGGACAACCTCGCCCGGAGTTGCCTTACCCTTTTCTACAGCAAAATTAACATCACGTCCCACCATCATGGCAGACAGTTTTTCCGGTGTGGTATCTTTTGTCTCAACGGTTCCTACATACTTGCCTTTACGAAGCACAGTGCATCTGTCTGAAACCTGCATGATTTCTGCAAGCTTATGAGTAATAAAAAGAATACTCTTACCCTCTGATGCAAGATTTTTCATAATAGACATCAGTTCCTGTATCTCCTGAGGTGTAAGCACTGCTGTAGGCTCATCAAAAATCAGAATTTCATTATCGCGATACAGCATCTTCAGAATTTCTGTTCTCTGCTGCATACCGACCGTAATATCTTCAACCAGTGCATCCGGGTCTACCTGCAAACCATATTTTTCTGAAAGGGCCACGACTTTTTTCCTGGCCTCCGCCTTCTGCAGAAATCCGCCCTTTGTTGTCTCTACGCCAAGAATAATATTATCAAGAACACTGAAGCACTCTACCAGTTTGAAATGCTGATGAACCATTCCGATTCCCAGATCATTTGCATCATTCGGATCTTTTATCTCCACCTTTTTTCCGTCTTTGCGGATTTCACCTTCTTCCGGCTGATACAGGCCGAAAAGAACGCTCATAAGCGTGGATTTTCCTGCTCCGTTCTCTCCAAGCAGTGCATGGATTTCACCTTTTCGCAATTGCAAAGTGATATTATCATTTGCTATGATGCCCGGAAACTTTTTGGTAATATTAAGCATCTCTATAGCATAATTTTCCAATGTCACCGTCCCCCTTTCTCTCTTTCGCACATATATCCTATATTATCATACCTTTTACAAAATTTAAAGCAAAACTGACTTAAAATCTATACAAAATGACTATTCCGTAATATGCAGTCTCAAAAATATTTTACCCGAACTCCTGTCAAAGAACAAAAAAAAGACCGGCCCAGCAGCCGGTCTTTAAAAAACATATTATTATTTGATATTTCCAAGATCATTAACTGTGATTGCTGTTTCCGGCATTGTTTCAATACCGTTATCAACTGTCACATCACCTGCTACCATGGATGCTACCAGTGCTTTATAGTCATCCTGTGTAAAGGTATCGGACCACTGTGTGCTTTCCAGAGGAAGCTGTACATAGTTTTCTTCCGGATTTTCAGATACAAGACCAAGGTTATCAATCTTACCAACATAATCAGCCCATGTATCTTCAAGTACGATTGCAGAAAGCAGTGTATTTACAGTCGGTGCAAGACCCTTCATTGCAGATGTTACTGTCATGCCTTCGCCGTATGCATCAATAACCGGAGCCTGGTCAGAGTCAACACCGATTACTTTTCCGCCAACCTTAGCAGCTGCTTCTGCTGCAGATGTGTAGATACCGCCGCCGCATGCGAAAACAACTTCTACACCGTTTGTTGAATACCATGTATCCATAGCTGCTGTGATATCAGCATCACCATAGAACTGTCCGCCGTATGCGTATTCAACAGTTACTTCACCTTCAATGCCCAGTTCTACAGCTGCTGCATTTGCGCCCTGTACAAAACCGAAACCATAACGGATAACTGCCGGTACAGACATACCGCCCAGGAATCCAAGATGCTTGTAACCCATCTTTACTGCGGCATAACCTGCCATATATCCCGGAAGCTCTTCCTGATAAATTGCACAGTAGGTATTTTCTGTGTTGTAAACTTCTGACAGATCAACATCTGCCTGGTCTCCGCGAAGGTCAGCTTCTGACATATCCAGTGCAATAAATTTTACATCCGGATAAGCCGGAGATTCTTCTCTGAGTGTTGCACCAAACAGATAACCCGGCAGAACGATGATATTGTAACCCTCTGCACATGCCTGGTCAACAGCTGCGATACGTGCTTCATCAGAATCGCTGTCCGGTTTGTAGTAGTTAAAATCTACACCGTTTGCCTCTGCGAATGCTTTACAAGCTTCATAAGTCGTCTGGTTAAAAGACTGGTCTGTAATATCACCTGAGTCTGTAACCATTGCAATTTTATAATCGCCATTTGCTGCTGTAGTTGTTTCTGTTTCACTCTGAGCAGCTGATGAAGTTTCAGACTCAGCTTCTGCTGCCTGTGTTTCAGACTCAGCTTCTGTTGCTTTTTCTTCAGTCTCTGCCTCAGCAGCAGCTGTTGTTGCTTCTGTTGCCGGTGCTTCTGTCTCAGCTTTTTTTGAGCCGCATGCTGTCATGGAAAATGCCATAACACCAGCAAGCGCTGCTACAAGAATTTTCTTTTTCATTTTCGTTCCTCCTTTAAAATGTGTAAAAATGAAACATATTTATCTTAGCATCTTTCCAATGCTTATTCAAGTAAAAACCCAAAATTTCTCATTATCTTAACATGGAAATCAAAAGATAAATCAAAGTCGCACATAACCCTATGCAAAAAAGAATCAGTCCATAAGAAAGACTCCTTCCGATAAGTCCGGCATTTTCTTTAAAACTTGCATATCCTAATGCAAAACGATGTATATAGTCCTTTCTGTTCGGCCGCTTCCTCCAGATTGTCCTGTTAAGCAAAGCAACTATTCCATTTACAAAACGTCCCGCCACATAAGTAAGTTCATTGCCTTCTTCCAGTTCATGCGGCTGCGGACTGTCCTTGTAAACTGTCTTGCGCAGGAACACAACAATAGAATCTGTTATCGTATCAAAGAAACCGGACTCTACACTTCCTGCAATCGGAAGAGCTTTCGCCAGTACATCCACACAATGATCCAGCACCATGCAGACACTGCCGCAGACCGTTGGGAGAATTGTCAGTAACACCGGACGGTAGATTACCTCTTCTATATCCAGTACCCCGGGCCATCTGTTCAGATACTTTTCGGTTCCGTCATCCTCTTTTTTCAGCATCCACATTCTGGCCACAACAAGATACAAAAGCACGCCGATTAGAATAGACGTCAGTCCGCCTTTCAGATTCGTCCAGCTGAAATAGTGGACCACATGGGGATTTTCAGCAAGTCCCATGAATCCCTGCCCCATATCTGCAATCTTATCCATAGTCTGATGCGGGAAAACTCCCATCACCGGAAAAAGTACGGCACAAACACCGAGAACAACGGAACTTGTTTTATTCATATACTTTCCGCACATGGCATCATATTTTGCCTGTACCTGCGGATCACTGTTCTTTTCAACAAATACCGCAAAGAACAGTTTACACATATAAGCCACTGTCAGACCTCCGCTGATCAGGAACAGCCATTCTATAATTTTCATATCTCCTGTGCCAAGATAGCCAATATGAGATGCCTCATGACTGATTTCTGCTATATACTCCACAATGCTTTCATGGATCAGTGTCTTGCTGACATACCCTGAAAACAACGGGATACCGCCGATACCCAGTGCTCCGCAAAGATAAACTGCCGCCAGGAGCGGTTTCTTTCTGCCAAATCCACGGATATCGTTTAAATCCAGTTTATGCAGATTCATATAGATTACTCCTGCTGTCATAAACAAAAGGAGCTTAAACAGGGAATGATTCACCATATGCAGGAGACTCCCCCTCACTGCCAGTGCATTTTCTTCGCCCAGCAGTCCCTGCATACCGATACCAACCAGAATGAATCCGATCTGAGATACCGAAGAGCAGGCAAGTGTTCTTTTAAAATCAATAGAAAACAATGCAAGCACGGCACCTGCAACCATGGTCAAAACTCCCACGATCAATACAAATGTCCCCCATTTTGCATCATGGAACAGTATCTTGCAGCTGATAACCAGAATGCCGAAAACACCCGTCTTAGTCAGAATTCCTGAAAGCAGTGCACTTGCCGGAGCCGGAGCCACCGGATGTGCTTTCGGCAGCCAGATATGAAGCGGAAATGCTCCGGCTTTTGCTCCAAATCCGAAAAACATACACATACATGCAATATAGACATCTTTTCCCTGACACGCATCATACAATGCATCAATCTCCAGCGTCCCCGCCTGACAGTACAGCATAAAAATTCCCATGAGCATAACAAGACCGCCGATGACTGCCACCGCAAGATATGTAGCAGCTGCTCTCAGGGATTCTTTTCTTTCATCCTGCGCTACCCAGACATAAGATGCAAAAGACATTACCTCAAAAAAGACAAATGTGGTGTAAAGATCAGCAGACAGGAAGATTCCCTCTGTTGCCCCAAGTGTCACCAGCTGAAACAGATAATATCTGTTCCTGTTTCTGTAATGGGCAAAATATTCTGCTGAAAACAAAGATGTCATCATCCACATAAATGCCGCTATGGCACCATATACGGTTCTGAAACCGTCCACTGTAAAATGCAGTCCCATTCCGCATACACCCGGAACATCAAATCCTGCTTCAGATCCGCCGTTTGTCGCCAGCAATATAATCAATAAGAGAAATTCTGCCACAGATACCGCACCAACAACGCGATCTCTCAATCCTTTGTCTTTTCTTCCACTGAGGTAGGATACGCATGCGCCAATCATAGGAAGAAAAACGATAACCGGTAATAAAAATAACTGTTTTTCCATCTCATACGCCTCCTTCTAAAATACTCCCGCAGCGACATCTCCAAAAAATGACACCAGCGGTGCGGAAAACAGACCCAGACAAACGATCCCCACTGCAAAAAGGCACAAAGGCAGACACATTTTCCATGTAGGGTCTTTTATTCCTTCCAATGTACTGTAATCAAAATCTTTTCCCGGGAAGAAAGCCCTTACCACAATACTCATCATATAAATTGCTGTCAGCAGTGCTGAAATGAGCAGACAGCCGATTCCCAAATAGGCCTGCACATTTCCGCTCTCCACTGCCGCTTTCGCCAGATTCCATTTACTGATAAAACCTGCAAGTCCCGGAACACCCATAAGTCCAAGTGCAGAAACCGTAAAACAGCCAAATACTATTGGCATCTTTCTTCCCATACCGTTCAATTCATAAATGTAATGCTTATCCGTCTGATGCATGATTGCACCGGCACAGAGGAAAGAACAGATTTTCATCATTGCATGACATACCAGATGGCATACTGCACCGACCATGCCAAGGGGCGTCATGATCGTAGCTCCAAAAATTACATAAGACAGGTTACTGACTGTTGAATATGCCAGCCTTCTCTTTATATGTGTTTCTTTTACCGCACGGCTGCAGCCATACACAATTGTAAACATCGCAAATCCCATGACCACATACTGTACCCAGGTGCCTCGCAGAAAATCTGTACCAAAACTATAATAGGTTAAACGAATAATAGCAAAAACACCCGCTTTTACAACCGCTACTGCATGAAGAAGAGCTGTAACCGGCGTAGGTGCCACACCTGCCTGAGGGAGCCATGAACTTAATGGCCAGATGGCCGCCTTTACGCCAAATCCGAAGAACGCCAGCATATATATCAGCAGCAGGGTATTTTCTTTGCCTGCTATCTGAGTCATATCCAGAACGCCTCCCATCTGGAACTCGCAGGTAGTCCCGTACACAATGAGAAAGATCAGTCCGATCAGTGCAAACGCAGCTCCACCGATAGAATAATACAGATATTTTCTGGTGGCCAGAATCGCTTCACGGGTCAGCGGATGTACAATCAGCGGAACTGTAACCAGTGTCAGCAGCTCATAGAAGAAATACATGCTCAGCATATCTGATGCGAATGCAATTCCCAGTGTTACACCATATGTAATACTGTAAAATGCAAAGAATATTTTCTCGTGCGACTCATGCTCCATATATTCAAAAGAATACAGCATGGCCAATGGCCATAATACTGCTATCAGACCTCCGAATATCATAGACATGCCATCAATCTTAAAGGAAATTGACAGATTCCTTACAAAACGTATCACATGGAAGACTTCCATACGGCCGTGAGCAACAAGCGCAAGCACAATCGCGGATGTTACCAGCATGATCGTTTCCAGATAAAACATCATATGCGTTCTCTTTTTAAAGGGAAGTAACGGTGTCAGTATCCCACCAATGATCGGCAGCAGAATCGCCGCTAAAATCCAATATTGACTCATAATACACCTCCTCTAAAATAACGTACCTATAATGCCTGTAATGTATCCTGTAAGAGGATTCGGGAAAACTCCCAAAAGTACTGCCAGTCCGGAAAGAATTATCAGCGGTATCAACATCGTCTTCACCGGTTCCGTTTTCTTCAGATTTTCATAATCAAATTCTCTGCCCGGCAAAAAACCCTTTATTGTGACTGGCAGCAAATATCCTGCTGTAAGCAGCGCACTGATCAGCAATATCACCGGACCAAGCCAGGAAAAAACAGCTATCTCTGATTCCAGAGATCCTGTAGCAAGATACCATTTACTGATAAATCCACTTGCAGGCGGGATACCGATAAGCGCAAGTGATGCAAAAGTATAGCACCAGATTGTTACCGGCATTTCTTTACCTGTACCTGTGAGATCATCTACATTTGTTTTTCCCGTTTTATAGATGATTGCGCCTGCTGAAAGGAACAGACAGGATTTGATCAATGCATGGAACACAACATGGAGCAGCGAACCTGTCATTGCAGCCGGCTGCAAAAGTGCAAGGCCAAATAAAATGTAGGAAGCCTGGCTGACTGTAGAATACGCCAGACGCTTTTTCAGCACTTTTTCCCGGTATGCCAGCATAGACCCCATAAAAACTGTCATCAGAGACAAAATCAGCCAGGCAGTCTGAACCCATGTGCCCCTGATAAATTCCGTACCCACAACATAATAAATTACACGGACAATGCCCAGTACACCCATCTTAACGATCAGGCCGGAAAGTACAGCGCTGGCCGGTGCAGGCGCTACCGGATGGGCTGTCGGAAGCCATGCATGCATAGGAAACATGCCGGCTTTTACACCGAAACCAAGTATCAGTAAAAAGGCAACTACCAGAAGGATGCCTTCCTTCCCCGCAGCAAGTCCCATATCAAGAGAACCACCCGCAACAAAATCCAGGGTAGATGCATACTTATTCAAAAAGTAAATCCCGAATAAGACCATGTATGCTCCGCACAAAGAATAAAACAGATATTTCAAACCTGCCATAACAGCTTCTCTTGTTCTGGAATGAAGTACAAGCGGAAATGTTGTCAGGGTCATCAATTCATAAAATACATAGTATGTGATCAGATTTCCTGCAAAGCAAAGTGCAAGAAGCACTCCATAAACCATGACATAGAATCCGAAATACCGTTTTTCTTCTTTCTCATGTTTCATGTACTCAAATGCAAAATATCCGGCAAGAAGCCACACCAGACTGACAACAGCTGCAAACAGCCTTCCCAGACCATCTATCCTGAAATAGATTTTTATGTTTTCACCAAGCTTCAGAAGTTCAATGTTTCCGCCACCCCACAGGGCCGCCACCGCAAAGACCGCAGTAAGCACCAGTCCCACCGCAGTTGCTTTAATCAGGCTGTCCCTCTCTTTAAGTCCGGGCGTGAGCAGCATTACCGCTCCATATATCACGGGAAAAAACACTGCAATTATAATCATAATTGATTGATTCATTTGTTTTCTCCTTTCTCTTTAAGCAAAATTACTCAGACCAACTTTAATTACATGAATAATTGGTTCAGACATCATGCCAAGGAACAAATTCAAAACAGTAAAACAGATAATGGTAACGGTATATGTCTTCTGCTGTCCTGCTGTCACTGAAAAATAGCCTTTCTGCTCTATAACGGCTTTATTCTCCGGCACATAAATTCGTAATACTGTTTTCATAAAATAAATCGCATTCAAAATGGTACTGATTGCCAGCACGATCAAAGTCGGAAGCATTTTCTGATCAGGATGAAGCACTGCTGCTTCCGCAAACAAAAGCTTGCTGACAAAGCCAGAAAAAATCGGTATTCCTACCATGGAAAGCGATCCTACCGTAAAACCGACGCCTGCCACTTTATTACGGTAAGCCGAACCGGTAAGTTCGAAAAAGCTTCTGCTTCCCCCGGATACATCTGTCAGGCCGATGGCAGAAATGAACAACAGTGATTTTGTTGCCGCATGAGCAAGAATATGAAAAATACTTGCTACCATTCCTTCTGTAGTTCCCAGTCCAAAGCCCATATATATGTATCCAATCTGTGCCACAGAGGAAAATGCAATCATCCTCCGGATATCTTTTTCCCAGATTGCACTGATAGAACCAAATATCATACCGCACAGACCAAATACGAAAAGCACATTTAAAATATGGCTTCCTCTGATAAGATTAAAACCAATCACACGATAAAAAATCTTGATCAGAAGGAAAATATATCCTTTTGATACCAGGCTTGAGAGTATCGCCCCGGAAGATACCGTTGAATAGCCGTATGCGTCCGGCAGCCAGGAATGAAAAGGAAACAGGGCGCTCTTGATAGCCAGTCCCACACACATAATACAAATTGCAACAGTAAGAGGTATCTTATATATACCGCGCTGAACAATTTCTATGACTGACTCTCTGATGTTGCTCATAAGCAGGTGTCCGGTCATGTCATACAAAATGCAAAGTCCCATCAAAAGCAGACCGCTTCCCAAAAGACTCATGATCATGTACCGCACCGATGCTTCAATCGTTCTACCGTTCTGCCGTATCATGATCAGGCCGCAGGCGGAAATTGTATTGATCTCCACAAATACATATGCGGTAAAAAGGTCATTGGTATAAACCAGCGCCAGCAGCGATGCAAGCATTACATCAGTCATAATATAATACAGATTGTGTTTTTCCGGGTCCACCTCATCAAACAGTTTCTTTTTTCCGCCGCATAATGACAGCATCATGATTATACTGAAAAATGTTGCCATCAGCGCCTCAAGGCTTCCTGCCCGGAGTTCATTTCCCCATGGTGCCGGGAACATACCCATCACATAAACAAAGGCGCCGCCCGTTACTAACGTATAGTATAGAGTAAGTGCATTTAATGCAAATACCGTCATGATCAGCGTTCTGTTGATACATTTTGCTGTTTTTTCCTTCACTCCCGAAGTAATAATTCCCGCAAAAAGGCAGAGCATGATGGAAACACATGGAAAATTTCGTATAATATCCACTTACCGCCCCTCCTTTTTCAGTCTTGCGGAAATTTCATCGAGATTTAACGTATGATACCGCTTATAGAGTTTAATCGTAATAGAAAGCATCAGGGCACTGACTGATACCGATACAACGATACCGGTAAGAACCAGACCGCTGGGAATCGGATTGATATATTTTTCCACGTCCTGAACACCATCCACAATAATTGGCGCTGCCCGACCCGGGATATATGCTTTTGAAGCCAGAAAAAGATAAATAGCCGTGTCCATAATATTAAGGCCTATGATTTTCTTGATCAGATTATTTCGTAATAAAAGTGTTAAAAATCCGATTCCGAACAAAATCATGGCAATCGCCTCCACATAATTTGCAAACAAATGCGGGCCCATTTTACAGACCTCCTTTCCGAAACAGTGCATAAAACGCATACATCGTACATGCAACCTCCAGACCAACAGCAATGTTGATCGGCAAAATAATGCCGCTGCTTAAAATATGTCCGGGTATGCCAAGAGGAATATGGTTCTCAATTCCATTTGCGCCTGTAATATAATAGTAAGATCCTATCAGGCCATACACACAAAGTGCAGAAATCTTTGCCACCTTATAAACCTCTTCATTAAAAAATTTCTGTGTCTTCTTAAAACCAAAGGCACTGACATAAAGAATCATTCCGGCACCCATAATCGCACCGCCTGAAAAACCACCGCCGGGAGAAAGATGTCCGTTCAAAATAACATAAATACCAAAAATGAAAATGATCGGACACAAAACGCCTGCTATTGTTTGAAGAATGACGTCTTTTTTAGGTTCGTACCGGGCGTCATTTTCATCTTCCGCTTTCTTTTTTGTCCCCTCTTCCAGCATCAGAAGAATCATAACACAGCAGGTAGCGACAAAAAGAACATTTGTCTCTCCGAACGTATCAAATGCCCTGTATGTAAGGATCATTCCCGTAACAGCATTCACTGCTCCTGTCTCCTGCATTCCCTGCGTGATATAACGTTCAGCCACTTCATTATTGCCGGGACTTCCCGGATCTGTTGTTTTCGGAAGATATGATACTGTCAAAATCAAAATGGCGATCAGGACAATACAGCATAAAAACGCCGCCTTTCTGTAAAACCAGTTGAAGAAACGGTAAACACGATTATGTTCCATGTCGTATGTTCTGCTGATGATACGGGTCTGATCTGCCATATGTTTCCGCAGTATTTTTTCATCCGGAGCATACTCTTTTTTGGGAGTTATCTCCATGTTACCCAGATATGGATCTGTTTCTCCGCTGATCCACTTTTTAAAACGGACTGACAGATTCCTTTTATATTGTTCCTCGGATATTTTTCTACTCATCCTTATCTTCCTCCTCTCCCAAAGCCTCGATCTTTTTCAGCGTTATAAAGAAAAGGATACTGGTAACACCTGCCCCGACAGCAGCCTCTGTAATAGCAAGGTCCGGAGATTCAAGCAGAACCCAGATAATGGACATTACCAGACTGTATGACATAAAGATCAAAATTGAGTTCAGCAGTTTTTTGGAAAAACTGACCGAAATTGCACAGACAACCAAAAAACCAAGCAAAATCATCTGAAATATCTGCATCACTCATCCTCCTCTCCGACCTTTTCATTCTCTTCATTTTCTTTTTCAAGATGCTCTTTCATCTCTTCTCCCACAGAACAATATTTGTCCAGATACGGATTAGTGGTTGCTTCAAGACGGGAAATCAAGTGGGACGACACCGGAGATGCGCACCACAAAAATACGATCACCAACCCCATTTTCAGCGTTACAAAGTTCCATCCCGAAAGAATCATAAGCCCAACCAGTGAAATACCGATTCCAAGAGTATCTCCCATGGCAGCCGAATGCATTCTGTTAAGAACATATTTAAACTTAAACACTCCAAATACCTGCAATGCAAAAATGTACATTCCTGCAAGCAACATACCAATTCCCAAAACAAATTGAATCCATTTAAGAATCTGCATGGCGTCTTTCCCCTTTCTTTTCCATTTCTTTCTGCCCTGCATCCGCATTTTTTCCGACTTTACTGCGGCGCTCAAGATATACGCCCGTATAAACTTTAGTCAATACTACCACTGCAATAAAGCTGATCATTGCATAAATAAGACAGATATCAACAAGATATCCCTCCTGCATTACGACGGCCAGAATAGAAATAATTACCATTACCATCGTACCCATCATATTGACAGCCACCAGCCGGTCTGCGATTGTCGGTCCGATAATCGCGCGAATCAGACAGGCCACAATTAACAGCGCCAAAAAAATCAGCATCGCGGTAAAAATCCACGGGAATTTTTCAACCAGTTCCATCCTATTCACCCATCCTTTCCATTTTTTCAAGCATTTTTACAAAAATAGAATCTTCCATTCCATCTGCAAGGCTCTCATCCAGACAGTGCACAACCAGTTCATCGTCATGGAGAGATACTGTGATCGTTCCCGGTGTAAGTGTAATTGAATTTGCCAGGATCACCCTTGTGACTTTTGATTTCAGGGTCGTTTTAAAAGAAACCATGACAGGCTCCACAATCTCCTGCGAAGATAAAATCAGATGGATGACAGAAAAATTTGCCTTCACGATCTCAACGATCAGATTCCAGACATACCACATAAAATACCCTGATTTTTTTATCAGCACTGCTTCTTTATGTATACTATAGTCCATGAACCTGCAAATAAAAGCAAACATCAGCACTGTGATTACCAGTCCGAAACCGATAATTTCAAGGGTAACGACTCCATTGAAAACAATCCATACCAGGAAAAATAATAGAAACATGTATGCTCACTCCTTATCTTCTTCACTAACTTATGTATTATATCAGAAGTTTGTCTAAAATTGTACCTTTATTTTATAGAAATTTTATGATTTCTATAAATTTTTTTCATAAAAAAGGAGCAGCCTACGCTACCCCGCTGATCTTCAAAATCCAATATATTAATCCCAGCGCCCATCCGGCTAAAATCCCGTATAATATAACCGGTCCGGCAATTGTAAATATTTTACATCCAATTCCAAAAACCTGTCCTTCTTTTTGAAATTCTATCGCAGGAGCAGCCACAGAATTCGCAAATCCCGTAATCGGAACAAGTGTCCCCGCCCCACCGAATTTAGCCAGCGGCTGATATATCCCCCGGCCGGTAAGTATTACACTCAAAAGTACCAGCAAAACAGAACACCATGTGGATGCATCTTTCTGCTCCAATCCCAGATTCAGGCCCATATTTGTGATCCACTGCCCTGTCACACAGATGACTCCGCCCACCAGGAATGCTTTCCACATATTCCCCCAGAGACTGTGTGTGGGAGTTACCTTTTTTACATAATCATTGTACTGCCTGTTTTTCTTCTCTTTAAGAATATCCAATTCTTACCACCTCATATAAAAATGTAATAAACTGCCCAGCGTCTTTCCCAGCGCGATTGCAATAACAATCACACTCACTCCTTTCGTAAGCCCTGCTCTTCTGGCAAATATCGGAAAAATCTTAATCACTTCAGCCAGAGCCATGATCCATCCTCCCACATATATCCCTGCACAAACTCCAAAAATCCCAAGGCCGATCATCCCGGCCGGCACATATAATTCATAGACAGTCAAAAGATTGCCGAACAGGGCGCCAAAAAGAATTGCTGATTCGTAGAGCTGACTATGCTCTGCCGTATGTGAGATACCGATAAACCGTGTAATGATTCCAAGGCCCACAAGAAGCGCAACCACTCCCGATGCAACCAGCATTCCTCCGCCAAATGACGCCAGACTCATCACAACCGTGCCCATCAATCCGTCAGCCTCCTTTTTGTCGTTGTCGGGATTTCTTTTCTTTTATCGGCACATGGCGGCTGGCCTCAATAATTGTAGAATTCACATCATCCTCATAAGTGCGCATCTGCACTTCCATAGGAGTTGGATCTTCCGTAAATTTTTTCCCTGCAAAGTGATTAAAAAATATCATAATCCCAAGTCCCAGCCCGATAGAATACATCAGCTCCAAAACCGTAAAACCATCTGATGTGCGTCCCGTAAACAGTTTATATACCTGCCCGAACAATCCGGTAACATCCACATCATTATTGAACGTCATGATGGAAAATGCAGCGCCGAAAAAAGACAGTACCGATATGCAGACGGTCTTTAGCCAGCTGGTCACAGTTCCCGGCTGCTTTTCTTTTTCATAAGTGATTATAAAATCAGCTTCACCGATATTATTGATATCCAGATCCGGAAATTCTTTCTGGATACACTCAATTACCTCCATTACTGATTTTACATACCTTCCTGCCTTATTTCCTACCGCATCCGGCAATTGCAGGACTTTGGCCTTATTTTCAATGCTCTTATTACTGCATGTGATCTGGGCAATATCCCGCAAATAGACTTTGTTTGTGTGTACTCCGACATTCTGTTCAATTTTCAGATATATCGTATCCTGTGTCATAGAGCCTCCTGACAAATCATATTATAGCATCTATCCATATTATCTCTGGTTTTTGGAATTTTATAACTGGCTGTCCCGCATTTTTTTTAAAATTCTTTTTTCAAGGCGTGATGTCTGAACCTGAGATATTCCAAGAATCTGTGCGATCTGATTCTGAGTCATATCCTGGAAATACCGCATATATATAAGTCTTCTCTCATCCGGTTCAAGAAAACGAAGCATCTCCTCCAATCTGATCTTGTCCAAAATCTTTTCATTTTCGTTTTTCTCTTCCGGAATTCTCTCCTCCAGCGTAATCTCATTGCCATCTCCCTGATATACGGTTTTTTGTAAGGACTCTACATCCGCCGCCGCATCCATAGCAAGGATAAGGTTCTCTCTTCCTATTCCAAGTTCTTCCGAAATTTCATTCAGCCCAGGCTCCCGTCCAAGCTTTTTTTCCAGGCTTTCTTTGACCCGGCTGACCTGATATGCCGTCTCTTTTAAAGAACGGCTTACCTTTATCATTCCGTCATCCCTGAGATGTCTCTTTATTTCTCCGGCAATCATCGGAACTGCATAAGTGGAAAATTTCACATCAAACGATAAGTCAAAATGATCGATCGCTTTTATCAATCCGATACTTCCTATCTGTACCAGGTCCTCCGTTTCCGTACCTCTTCCTGCAAATCTTTTCGCCACAATGAAGACAAGTCCCAGATTTTCTTCCACTAGTTGTTCTCTCGCAGCTTTATCCCCCTGGTGTGCTCTTTCAATTAACCATTGGGTATGCTCCATCTAAGACTTCCTTTCAGTTCTGATATTCCATTTCATATGATCTGCCGATTTTCTTTTTCATCGCTACAGTTGTGCCTTTTCCAGGCTCCGATTGAACTGTCACTTCATCCATAAAAGCTTCCATAAATGCAAACCCCATTCCGGAGCGCTCTGTATCCGGCTTAGTTGTATAAAGCGGTTCCATTGCTTTTTGAATATCCTCAATTCCTTTTCCTTTGTCGGATACTGTAAGAAACAGTTCCCTGCCTGCTATCCTGCATGCAACACAAATCTTCTCTATTTGATTTTCATATCCATGCACAATTGCATTTGTCACCGCTTCCGATAAAGCAGTCTTTACATCTGCCACTTCCTCAAGCGTTGGATTCAGTTGTGTCATAAATGCCGCCACAGATACCCTTGCAAAGCTCTCATTACAGGCACGGCTGTCAAATTCTATTTTCATTTCATTCGTCTGTTTCATAAAACTTTCTCCCCTCTCAAAAAATCTCCGGCTGTACCGACTGTTCTTCACAAATGTCAATTACTTTATAGATTCCGGAAAGTGTAAGTATCCTGTATATTCTGCTGTTTACATGGATTGCCATCACTTCACCGCCCATAAATCTTATATTTTTGTACCTTCCCATGATTACCCCGATTCCTGAACTGTCCATGAATACCGTTCTCTTAAAATCAAAAATAACCCTCCTGATATTACGGTTTTCGATCAGCCGGTCTGCTCCGCTTTTAATCTTCTCCGCATTATAATGATCCAGTTCCGCAGGAACCAGAATAATCAGGTCCGTGCCTTCTACCTTAAACAAATTTTCCATTATACTCTCCCTTCACTATTTTCCTTGATACTGCAAAAGGCTGCTGCACAAATGTGCAGCAGCCTCTTTCTCCAGAGGTTTCTCTACCATGTATTCTGTGTTCCGTCAGTATATTGATTTGGATCAGTATACTGATTCGGGTCTGTATACTGATCAGTATCTGTATATTGGTTTGCATCCGCCGAACCATCCTGTGCCGTCAAAGTCCCGTCTGCACTGGTTTCAGGAGTATCAGATGTGCCATCTGCATTAGTCTCCTCCGTCGTGCCATTCGCCTGAGTCAGCACTGCCGGATCTGTAATATAAGGAGACAGTGTCGCCTCATATGCCGGAAATTTCTTAATTGTCTCTGCCAGTGTTTTATCAGCATTTTCGGTATCACCTTTGTTATAATATGCAAAACACAGATAATACCATGCGTCATACTGTGAGTCATCTGTTTGGGTGGCCTTTTGCAGCATTTCAATAGCCTTATCATAGTCTCCGGCTGCATAAGCATTTGCACCCTCAGAATACTGTGTGGCATAAATAGTGGATTTTACACTGGCCATAATCGTATCGTAAAGCGTTTTTGCATTTCCTTCCAGACTGTCCGCCTTTACTTCAGCCAGTTCTGTACCGGCCCCGGTCTGATCGCCTGCCACGAATTTAGCTGCAGCAGACAACAGCACATCATATCCGTCTGCTTTATCATTTGCTGCATCCATGGTCTGATTAGCCTCATCCACTTTTGCCTGGTACTCTTCAATTTCTGCTTCCAGGCTGTCTACTCTGGCGCTTTCAGCAGCCAGCTTTGTATTGGCATCCGTCACCTGCTGGTTGGCGCTCTGGTTTATCTTCCTGGTATTTGCCGGTATGGCAAGGAACCATATAACAGCTGCCCCCAAAAGGAAACCAAGAAAAATATTGATAAATGTCGCCACAGATGAACTGTCTCTAAATGGTGTAGGCTGAATAATCGTATCATTCCCGCTCATATATGTAGTGGGACCTAAAATCTTTTTTTCCTTTTCCACCGGCGTTACCTGCCGCTTATATTTGCGGTGCCCCAGATTGGTTCCGATACCGGTGGCTTCCTCAACTTCATGTAAATAGCGCAGTGTTGTAGTATTTGTCGTATCAATCTGAGCCGCCTTTTTCAGCAGCTTCCGCGCTTTCTCATACTCCTGCTGTTTAATATAGACCAGCGCAAGCAAATGATATCCCTTGATCAGATTAGAATTTTGAGAAAGCACACGTTTCAGCTGGATAACCGCCATATCCTCGTCATTTTGGCGGCAATATTCCAGCGCCTGATTATACTTCTTTATGGTTTGATTGATAACGTCAAGTTTCGTCTTGTTGGACTGGAGTTTTGATATGTAAATATCAGCCGCATTATTATCCGCACAGATATTCTTACTGATGACCCATTCACTTAATGCAGCCACCACTTCACCGGTTTCATAATAGACTAATCCCAGAAGATTTCTTGCATCAATATTCTCTTTATTAAATTTGAGGCTGCGTTTCAGGCAGGAAATCGCTCCGGATAGATCCCGCACACTGGCCTTTTCAAGCCCCTCATTATACAGAAGATTGGAAATCCTCTCGATACGCTTCAATATCGTGACATCCGCACCGCAATTACTGCAGTAATCTATAGAAGACAGTGGAGTGCCGCAGTACATACATTTCATACGACAACCTCCTTATCTTCTCTTATTCTTTTCTTCCCTGAGCATTTCTTTCAGAATATCTGTAATATCCGTAAAATCACGCTTATAAATTGCATCTTCGGCCTCATTTACATCCAGACTGGGATGAAATTTCTTCAGTTCTTCTTCATAATTAATCATTTATACTTCTCCTCTATGATTTCTTTGATCTCACCGACAAGATACAGAGATCCGGCGCAGAACAAAATGCCGTCTCCGCGTTTTTCCAATGCATACGCGAATGCCTTCTCAATATCGGTATAATCACTGACAGGCGCATCTGTATATTTCCGAAAAACTCCGGCCAGCTTATCAGCCGGAACAATACGGTCACCATGTATCTCTGTCACGATCACTTCTGACAATCTTCCTGTATTGCAGATGGTCTCGATCATCTTTTCATAATTCTTTTCTACAACTGCCGAGAACAAAAGCAGAACTCTCCGTCCTTCTGCCATATCTTTCAGAGTTTTTGCAAAAGCCCGCACACCATCTGCATTATGCGCACCGTCTACGATCACTCCCGGAAGGACTGCCTCCATGCGCCCCTGCCAACTTGCATTTCTGAGTGCTTCCATCCGCATATCCGGTGAAATTTCATGCTCAGGGTCAATAACTTCCATGGCCAAAAGAGCCAATGAACCATTCGCTGCCTGATAATCTGCCGGAAAAGGAACCGCAAAAGTCTTACGGACATAATATCCAACATTTAATCTAAAATCAATGCTTTTATCTGTTTTGTCTGTAATTTCGTACATTTCCTTATGCAGTCCGACAGCTTTTGCATGCATTTTAGCTGCTCTCTCCAGGATAACCTTCTCTGCTGCAGCATCGTGACCATCATAAATTACCGGTACTCCTTCTTTAATGATCCCTGCCTTCTCCCCTGCGATCTCTTCAATGGTATCCCCAAGGATTTCCGTGTGATCAAGGCTGATCGATGTAATCACAACCGCCAAAGGATGCTCCACCACATTGGTTGCATCCAGGCGCCCGCCAAGTCCGGTTTCCAAAATCAAATATTCTACAGACCGGTTTCGGAAAATAACAAGTCCGGTGGCAAACAGGATTTCAAAATAAGTGGGATGAAAAAAACCGTCCCTCAGCATTTCCTGTATGATCTGCCAAACTTCCTCATATGCTTTCAAAAATTCTTCATCTGAAACCGGAACATTGTCAATCTGAAAACGCTCATTAATCTTCACAAGATGGGGCGATGTAAATAATCCTGTTTTTTTTCCGCCCTTTACCAGCATAGAAGATAAAAATGCACACACAGACCCTTTTCCGTTTGTACCGGCAACATGAATAATCTTCATATCTCGTTCCGGTCTTCCCAGCCTGTTGATCAGCTCTACTGTATTGGATGCCTCATTTTTCTTTGTAAATTTGGGAACACTGTATATATAATTTACGGCTTCATCATATGTCATATTGACGCTTCTTTCTCTTTTTGTATTCGATTTTATCTTTTTACTTTCCTATATATCATATATATTTCACGCCTCCAATGCAAGAAAAATTTTTCGCGTAAACCGTCAGTATATTACAATTGATAATTTTCATTATAAATGATAGAATAAAAAAGATTTCCGCCGGAGAAATTCTTTATTTCAAATACATTTATAGATTATAGGAGAGATTTCATGATTTTCGAAAAAAAACATGCAAATGAGCATCATCAAGATTCTTTCTGGCACAGCCATCCCAAAATTTCCTACCTTGGCCTTTATTCTCTGGTCTATGTATTGCTGTGCCTTCTGATTTTTTCTGCCAATATCCTGCGAGGCAAGTTATTAGTGTGGCAAACAGATGCCGTACCTCAGTATATTCCGTATTTACAATATCTGGGAGACTATATCCGCGACTTTTTATCAAATCTTTTTCATGGAAATGCCATACCTAAACTCTATGATTTTCATATTGGAATGGGTTCTGATATCCGAACCGTTTTCAGGACACATCCTCTGGAACTTCTGAGCGTGCTTGTACCAGGCAAATATACGGAAGTTTTATATAATTTTCTGATGTTTTTCCGATTTTATCTGGCCGGCCTGACCTTTACAGCTTACTGCAGATATCGCAATAAGTCCCGGCGCAATGCTTTTATTGCCTCTTTTATTTATATTTTCAGCGGATTTACCCTGAGATTCGGTACACGCCATCCGATTTTCAGTATCCCGCTTATTCTACTCCCGGTACTATTAATTGCTTTGGATAAATTGATACAGAAAAAGTCTTGTCTGCTTTTTTCCGGAATGGTGTGTTTATCCCTTTTCTGTAATTATTACTACCTCTATATGAATACGATTGCCATGGGCGTATATGCCCTGATTCGTTTTCCTCAGTGCCACAAAGAAAAAAGAATATCCGAATTTTTCCGGATGATGGGACGAATCATATTCTTTTACTTACTGGGCTGCGGAATGGCTGCAATATCATTTTTCCCAACTGTTGCCGACCTCTTTTCTTCAAACCGGGTAGCATCATCTTCTTCCCGTACGTTTGATCTGAGCGGCATGCTTTTTTACAATATAAACCGCATTTTCAATGTGTTTATTACATCTGTCAGCTGCCTGAAAACCGCCGGATACACTACTTATCTTGGATACGCCGCAACAGCGCTTCCGGCACTTGCCGCTCTCTTTGCAAAAAGAAAAAAAGAATATACCGGATTAAAAATTGCTCTGGTGATTGAATTTATCGCTCTGCTGTCTCCTCTTTCCGGTTTTATCATGTCCGGTTTCAGTGCGCTGAACAACCGCTGGACATATATCATTGCATTTACAGTTGCTTTTGCTGTTGCCTGCGTTCTTGATGATTTTATCAATCTTACGCGCACACAATGCGGCAGCATAATTGCAGTAACCATTTTATACGGAGCAGCATTTTTGTATTCCTGCCCCAAAACCAGAGAAATCAAGCTTACTTTTCTTTTTCTTTGCATCACTACAATCAGTCTTCTGTGGGCTGCAAAGTCTGAAAAAATAGAACGCAGAAAAATTTATACCGTGTTTTCCTTTTTCACGGCCCTTTCTCTGGTGATGCACGGTTTATATCTTTATGGAAACTTTACAAATCCATACTCAAGCGAGTTTTCAGATAATGGATATGCGACAGAAAATATTTATGCATCTCCTTTTACCCGCTTTTCGGATTCAGACCAGGAGGAATTTTGCCGTATCGATTCCAATCAGATACGTTCGACAACAGAAAACCTCCCCATCTCCCTCAGATACAATGGGGTTTCCTTATATAACAGTGTCATCAGCAGTCCTGTTATCACATACCACTGTGATCTGTCCAATATCGGCATCAGTGCTGTTCACCGTATCTGGTCTCTGGATGGACGAACCGGAATGGAGGCACTTGCCTGCGTAAAATATTTTATGGTTGAGGCGGAAAATGAATCGTATGTTCCCTACGGTTTTTCAAAAGATGAGTCTCTCTCTGATGATCAATACCAGGTATACAAAAACGACCATCTGCTTCCCATAGGCTATACCTATGATTCCTATATTGACGCATCTGAATATGAATCTATGACAGCCCTCGAAAGACAGCAGTGTATGCTGGAAGGTGTGGTTTTGGAAAATTACTCTGACGATATGAATCTGACCAGATTATCCTCCGATGATAATTTTGGTGTTTTGACTGTAACGCCGGAATCCATTACATTGGACGAAGGCGTCACCTGCAGCGATAATATCTGCCGTGTAAAAAACATTAACACAGGCATAGCTATATCCTATGAAAAGAAGGCCGGCTACGAAGCTTACCTGCATCTTGGCGATTTCACCCGTGAAATCTATTTGAATTCAATCAAAATTTATAATTCCAGCGTCACAAAATCATTGATTTTAAGAGGATTGAATCAGGATTATTCTCTGGGACGCTCCGATTATGTTGTCAATCTTGGTTACAGCGCAACAGATTCCACCGATACCGTTAAGATTGATTTTCCAAAATCAAATGCAGATTATCACCTCGGCCAATTAGAGATCTGCTATGTTCCTGTCATGAATTATGAAGAACAGATAGATGCTTTAAGTAAGCAGGGGCTTACCAACGTGTCTATTACCGATAATACTGTCTCCGGTAGTGCCGTCCTTTCCAAAGACGGATTTATGGCCTTTTCCATACCATATTCCAGCGGCTGGAAAGCATATGTAGACGGTCAGGAAACAGAAATTTATCCCGCAAATACCATGTATATGGGTATTGCGCTGGAAAAGGGCGAACACGGAATTGTTTTAAAATATACAACCCCCGGTCTGATATCCGGTACAATTATTTCTCTGTCATGTACGCTCCTGTTTCTCCTTCTGTATTTTCTGTCAAAGCGGAAACAACGCCTGGCGTCACAGTAAACTTAAAACCGCAGATACGGCATTTTTGCCGATCTGCGGTTTCTCTTTATCCTTTTCTATCATGCATCAGGTTCCAAAATAAGAAAAATGCATATAATCTTTACTGTTTCCCCAATCTCCCTGGGAGAAACCATACTTTTTAAATATCTTTGCCACAACACCATTTTTAGGGATTGAATATGGATCAACTCCGGGTTTCCAATACTTTCCTGCGGTAATCGCTCCTGTCGCAATATTTACCATATAATTTTCTGTCCAGTTAATATCAATCGCTGTTCCTGTGTTATGCTCGGAATGACCGCCACGCCACTCATATCCTCCCAGTTCATGGATCGGAAATTTAGACGGGTCATTATAGATCTCCTTAAATATCTGCTGTACGGTAGAAGCAAGATTCTTATGGACTCCAATCGTCCACGTTCTTGTGATCTTTGCTCCGCTCTTTCCCTTTTTAAAATCCCAGGTCTTTACTGTAATCCATTTAATATTAGCCTGTGCCTTTGATTTTGAAGAATAATATCCGCCGGGATATCTCATCTTCAAAGAAGCATCTCCAAATACTTTTTTATATTTCTGTGCTGTCGTAGGGTTTTTAATGATTCCCGACGAAGCACCGGTTGTTGTATTTGATTTACTGCTGCTGGTTGCCTGCTTCTTTGCCGTTGTTTTCTTTATAAATCCATAAGCAATATTGGAAAGCTTTCCGTAAGCAACGCCTGCACTGTTTTTCTTATAGGCCCGAACAACGTAAGCATATGCTTTTCCCTGCTTCCTGCCCGTAACTTTACAGCTCACTGTTGACGCACTTTTTATGGTCTTTATCTTCTTGTACAGCTTACTGCCGGATGAATAATCACGGCAATATACCTGATATCCGGTAGCCCCGGCCACTTTTTTCCATGTAAGCTTATGTGATGATGTTCCATATGCTGCTGCTTTCAGATTTTTAACCTGAGCCGGTTTTGACGGACGCTTTGCCGCATCTGCCTCCGCAGCTGTCCCCATACATATTATGGAAAACACCAGCAAGATCATTATCTGTTTAAAAACTGCCCTTTTCCCTGCTTTTTTCAACATTTCTTTTCCCTCCGTTTTCTTACATGAAAAATCATATCATATATTTTACAAAAACGGAAGTATTTATTTCAAAATTATTACAATTTTGTTTCTTTTTTGTATTCATTCGATTTTTCAGCGTTCTCGCCGGAGTCTTTCTGATATTTTGCTCCATAGACCTTACGGACCACAAACTGGGGCGTTCTCTGCATTTCCAGGAACATCCGTCCAATATATTCCCCGATCAGCCCCATAAACATCAGAATTACTCCCGAGAAGAAGCACATAACTACTGCCATTGATGACCATCCAAGAGGTACTGCCGGCCGCAAAATCTTATTGATCAGTATCGCTATTACCCCGATCATTCCGATCAACGCAAACACGTAACCAAGCTTTGTCGCCATCTGAAGGGGTACAACAGAAAATCCCATTGTATTAGACCACAATTGTATCAGCTTCTTCAAAGTATAATTGGACGTTCCCACTTCACGCTCAAAATGCTGGATCGGAATGCTGCTGATATTCTTTGTAGTACGAAGGAACAGCCCCTGCAGATGCGTATAAGGGCTCTGGTATTCAATCACAGCATCCCTTACATATTTCCGGATCACCCAGTAACTGGAAGCTTTCATATCCTTCGGCTTTCCGATAAGTATACGAACCGTCATATGATTGACATAACTCCCAAAGTTTCTGAAAACATTTTGTTTTCTCTGAGGATAATATCCATAAACAATATCATAGCCCTTGTCAAGTTCTTCAAACAAAAACCTGAGCTGGGAAGGATGAGTCTGCCCATCATCATCCATGGCAATCATCAGGTCGCCATTTGCGAAATTAAGCCCCGCCATGACCGCATTATGCTGTCCGCTGTTATAAGCAAGCTCAACAACATTGACACACTCATACTCTGATGCCAGTTCTTTCAAAACAGATATTGTCCTGGGATTATTGGGAGAATAATCATCCACAAGAATAAATTCATACTCTGTTCTTCCGAGACGTTCCATCTCCTCCATTGTTGTTTCTACAACCTTACGGATTGTCTGATCTGAATTATAGCAAGGTATAATAATGCTATGCAGCATATCTCCTTTTCCTCCTTATCTATTCTGCTTTTTCAGGCAGAACGATCATTCTTTCAGAGCTTCTTCCGGTATGAAAACCCTGTCTCTCACAGGATCCAACGGTTTCTCCGCCCTTTCTTTCGCTTCTTTACAGAAGTATTCATGGGCACACAATCTTACTTTCCCTCTTCTGTCAACTTTTTCATAACTTCCGTCCGGCTGCAGAACGTGTGCCTTCATATTATCTTCCATCTGTATCGTAAGAATATGCCATAATTCTTCTTTCAATTCTTCACTTTCAACAGGGAACAGGATTTCCACACGTTTATCCAGATTTCTCGGCATCCAGTCAGCACTTCCCATATAATACTCTTCTTTTCCGTTATTAAAGAAATAAAAGATTCTTGCATGCTCCAGAAATGTTCCCACGATTGAACGCACCGTAATATTTTCACTGATTCCCGGAATTCCTGTTTTAAGGCAGCAGATTCCACGCACGATCAGATCAATTTTTACACCGGCAGCCGCCGCCTCATACAAAAGCGCTATGATTTCTCTGTCGCAAAGGGAATTCATCTTTGCAATAATATGAGCTTTTTCTCCATTTCTGGCATGCTCAGTCTCTCTTTCAATCAATTCGCGGAAACGGTCTCTCAGCCAAATGGGTGCAAGAGCCAGTTTATTCCAGTGTTTCGGTTCTGAATAACCGGAAAGCATATTAAATACTGCCGTAGCATCTTCTCCCACAGGTTCAGAACAGGTCAAAAGTCCGCAGTCCGTATAAAGCTTTGCTGTAGAATCGTTATAGTTACCTGTTCCAAGATGAACATATCTGCGGATTCCATCTTCCTCTTTTCTTACCACAAGTGTAATTTTGCTGTGAGTCTTCAGTCCCACCAGGCCGTAAATGACATGACAGCCTGCCTTCTCAAGCATCTTTGCCCAGACAATATTATGTTCCTCATCAAAACGTGCCTTCAATTCCACAAGCACAGATACCTGCTTTCCATTTTCCGCTGCCTGTGCAAGAGCAGCGATAATAGGTGAATTTCCGCTGACACGGTACAGAGTCTGTTTAATTGCAAGAACATCCGGGTCTTTTGCTGCCTGTTTCACAAAATTCACTACCGGATCAAATGTCATATACGGATGATGAAGAAGTATATCCTTTTCACGGATAGCTGCAAAAATATCATCCTGATCCATAAGCGCCGGAACAGGCTGCGGCTTATATGACGGTTCTTTCAAATGCTCAAAACCATCCATTCCATACATTTTCATTAAAAATGTCAGATCAAGGGGCCCGTTAATCGCAAAGACATCATCTCCCCGGATATCAAACTCTTTCTTCAGTATCTTAAGCAGCTGTTTATTCATGCCGTCCTCTATTTCAAGACGAATAACTTCGCCCCACTGCCGCTTCTTTAACTGCTTCTGTATTTCTTTCAAAAGATCTGCCGCTTCTTCTTCGTCAAAAGCCAGGTCTGCATTTCTCATAATACGGTATGGATGTGCACATACCATATCATAGTTAAGGAACAGTTTTCCAATATTCCGCTCAATGACTTCCTCCAGAAGAATTACGCACCGCACCCCTTCTTTTCCTGAAGGGAGTTCAATAATCCTGGGAAGGACAGACGGAACCTGTACTGTCGCAAACTGTGTCTCATTCTTCTTTCCTTTTTTCGAAATCAGGGCACCAATATTCAATGTCTTATTTCTAATCAGCGGAAACGGTCTGGAAGAATCCATTGCCATCGGAGTAAGCACCGGATAAATATTCTCATCAAAGTAAGAGTCTACAAACTTCTGCTGTTCTTTTGTCAGATCCTCATGCTGGATGACTACTTCCAGTCCCTGCTGCTTCAGTGCCGGCAGCAGCGAACGATTATAGGTTGAATACTGCACATTTACCATATCATGCACTCTTTTCAGCACCATATCAATCTGTTCCTGTGCGGTCAGCCCCGCAATATCCTTTTTTGTATATCCTGCATGCACCATGTCCTTCAATGATGCAATTCTGATCATGAAAAATTCATCCAGATTTGACGCTGTAATACTGAGAAACTTTAACCGCTCAAACAGAGGGATATTCTTGTCTCTTGCTTCACTTAAAACACGCTCATCAAAACTGACCCAGCTGTCTTCTCGATTCCGGTAATACTCTGGTTTCAAAAAATCATTTTCCACAACAATCCCTCCCTATAATACCTTTTTCTGCCGGATTGCCGGCCGGATATGAAATACTTCTTCAAAATAATCGGCTTTCGGCGGGAACATTCCCTTTTCCAGCGTAATATCTTCATTTGTTTCTACTGTAATGACCAGTTTCTGATCTTTCAATTCCATTTTTACATTGCTGAATTTCTGCCTGTGACTACGGTCCATTGCATTTGCCACACGCAGGATCGCCACGAGTTTCGTGATCAGAAGGTAATCTTTATTTGTCATCTGCGGCTGCGTCACAATATCCTCCAGTGAGAAATCTGTCGTATTATATTTAACTACACTGGCAATGATCCGGCGTTCCTGCAGCGAAAGTCCGATGATCTCCGTAGACATAATAATGTTGTATGAACATTCTGCCCTGTTGGACATATTAATATATTTTCCGCAGCTGTGGAGAATTACTGCAATCTGCAGCAGAAGACGGTCACGTTCCTTCAGTCCGGATATTCTCTTTGTTTTATCAAACATCATCAGAGCCAGATTTTCCAGATTGCGGATATGTCCTTTATTGCACTGATATCTTTTTGCCATCACTCTGGCAGCCGCTACAATATCATCATTAAAATTGTGCGGGATCTTGATCATCTTATTCTTCTGAGCATAGTCATAGGCAATTCCATCACCAAGATTCATTCCCGGAAGCCATATCATATCCGGTTCCAGTTCCTCAATAATCCTCTTATATATGGTCACAGTCGGCAGAATCAGAGAAGCGCTCTCAGAAGGAATGCCATATTTCTTTGCAATTTCTTCCGGACGCATTTCAATAATTTCCTCATACATCTTCAGATATTCCGGTTTTGTGACAGACGTTTTCATCAATATTTCCAGAATATAATTTCCGGAAAGAACCAGATTTTTGATTTCTCTGTCTTTCAGATACATTTTCTTGAAGCTTTCCAGCTCATTGTTTATAAGCTCCTCAACCATTCTCTCCCGATGTACCGCGTGAAGACTGAGGTCCGCCATCTTTTCGTGAATACGCAGATTACCGATTTTAATATTCTGTGTTGTCACAAGTTTATCATTATCAAAAAGAGAAAGCTGTACGCTTCCGCTTCCCACATCCACGATAGCCGTACCATTCTGAATAATTTTGTAAAAATCCTTCACACCAAATGCAACAGACTTATAATCAAGGAATCTCTGTTCAGAGTTGTCCAGCACTTCGATGGAAACTCCCGTCATCCGTTCTACGTACTCCAAAATCAGCAGACGATTCTGTGCTTCCCGGATTGCGCTGGTAGCACAGGCCCTGTATGCCTGCACTTTATAACCCTCCATAATTTTCACAAAATCGTTTATTACTCTGCAAAGTTCCTCGACCTTCTTTTCGCTGATTTTCCCAGTGTTATAGGTATCTTTCCCCAATTCTATACGATAGCGGATATGGTCGATCTGCCTGATATCCTTTCTCGTCACACACTGGTAAATTTTCATCTCCACTTCGTAAGAACCCACATCAATCGCAGCAAATAATGTTACCGCCATTTTCCCTTCCCCCTTGATCCGGATTTCTCCGTCTTTTACATCTGCCCCAGCAGATAATCAATAAATTGTTGTGCAGTACGTCCAGACAGACCGCCATGAGACAGTTCCCATTTGTTTGCTTCCAGAAGAAGTTCCTCTTCCGGCATATGGACACCATGCTTATCGGCAAGTACTTTTACAATGTTCTGGAATTCTTTCTTATCCGGCGCGCAGAAGAAAATCTGCACCCCAAACCGATGTACAAGAGACAATTTCTCCTGAACCGTATCCGAAGAATGAAGATCGTCTCTTCTGTCTTCTTTATCACTGAATTTTTCGCGGACAAGATGGCGTCTGTTAGATGTTGCATAAATCAATATATTATCCGGTTTTTTCTCCAGACCGCCTTCAATCACTGCCTTCAGATATTTGTACTCTATCTCAAAATCCTCGAAAGACAAATCATCCATGTATATAATAAATTTGTAATTTCGATTTTTCACCTGTGCAATAACATCATTCAGATCCTGAAACTGATGCTTGTAAATTTCTATAATCCGAAGACCTCTGTCATAATACTGGTTCAATATGCCTTTAATGCTGGAAGATTTTCCCGTTCCCGCATCCCCGAAAAGCAGACAGTTATTTGCTCTCTTTCCGGAAATAAACGCCTCTGTATTATCAATCAGTTTCTTCTTTGCAATTTCATATCCAACCAGATCATCCAGATGGACATGAGCAATATTTGTTACAGGAACAATCTGTATCTGATCATTTTCCCGCTTTACGCGGAAAGCTTTATGAAGTCCGAGTTTTCCCACACCAAACTCACGATAAAATTCTACCATAGCCTCCATAAACGCTTCATCATCCACTGACTGTTCCAGCTGAATTGTCAGATGTGTAATACGGTCACGGATTCTCTGATTAAAAAGTTTTCCTGTTCCCGTGCTTCTGTGATAATTCCGTATAATTTCGGTGTCACAGGTCCCAAGAAACTCATCCAGCACAGAAAAATCAAAACCATAAAGCTCTTTAAAAATCCTGAAATCATGCTTTGCCAGCAGATTAATACTTCCGTCAATCTCTCCCACAATTTCACAGGCCGTGCTGAAGACATTCTCGTGATTCACCAGCAGATACGTCAGATAATTGTGCCACAAATTTCCTTCAAATCCATATTTTCCTGCCATTTCAAGCAGTCCGTTGATCACATCATAGTACCTTCTGCTTATTGCACTTTTATCCTGATTCTTATCCTGGTAGTGATCCAGAATCCATATCATGTCTTCAAATATCTTCGCATTTTCAAATCTGCGATATACCATTAACTCATCAACTCTTGTCATGACGTACTCCTAATAATTTCCCAGAATTTTCATATTTACAGCTTCTTCCGTAATTCCCCGCAGTGCATTTTTTACACCGCTGTCATTTAAATTCCCCTCAATATCCACAAAGAAACGATACTCCCAGTTTCTTCCCGGTATCGGCCTGGATTCAATTTTACTCATATTAATATTATTGTATATCAGATGGGACAAAATACTGTACAGTGCGCCGCTTCTATGGGGTGTTTCAAAACAGATGCTTATTTTTTTCGCATTTTTCTCAAAAATTCTCTGATTAGAAACAATAATAAATCTGGTAGAATTTCCTCCGTTAGCGCAGATTCCTTCCTCCAATACTTCCAGTCCAAAAGATCTTCCCGCATATGCACTGGCAATGGCAGCCTGGGTTTTATCCCCTTCTTCTGCCACTTTCTTGGCAGCACCTGCAGTATTCTCAACCGCGATCTGTTTCCAGTTTCTATGACATGACAGATATTCGTCACACTGCATCAGGCCCTGCTCGTGGGAATAAACAGTCCGGATATCTTTAAGTGATGTTCCCGGTATTCCCAAAAGCTTGTGCTCAATTCGAATGGTCTGTTCCCCCACAATATAGTCATCGTATTTCATTAAAAGGTCATATATTTCACTGACAAATCCGGCTGTAGAGTTTTCAATGGGAAGTACCGCAAAATCTGCCATTCCCTCCGCTATGGCATCAAGTGCATCTCTCCACTGTTTTACATGAAAGGAATTAATATGCTCACCAAAATATGTCTTCATAGCCATCTGGCTGTACGCGCCTTCCACTCCCTGAAAAACAACACGGATATTATCCTTCTCCAGCCTGTCTATCTCCGAAAAAGGAAGCCTTCCTGTCACTCCCTTTTTTGTCAGGAGCTGGTATTGAAGCTTTCTGCTCATTGACATAATCTGCAGAAACAATTCTTCAATCCCATGACTGTTAAAGTCGTTATGTGCAAGGGCTTTCAAAGTTGTAATCTTAGAATCTTCCCGCTCTTTATCAAACACCTTTTTTCCCGTCTCGATCTTATACTCAGCCACCTGCTCACAGATCTCCATTCTCCGCTCAAACAATTCAACAATCTGCCGGTCTACTTTATCAATTTCATTCCTGAGTTTCTGTAAATCAATCATTCTTTTCTCCCGTTCAATGTGCAATAATCTAACTAAATATTATATTACACCCGCTTTGTTTTTTCAAGCACGCCAGCCCTAATTCTCAATGGAATTTGCGGTCTCAATGGTCAATTGGATTATTCCTGATTTCTTTTCTGACCTCGCAAAGTACCTGTTCCATATCCATAGGTACAAACTTCAGGTGGTCCATCAGATACGTTACTTCCATTTTTGATGGCTCGATTTTCTCTTCAAAGGAAGAATCATACTCTATCGGCGTCTCATTTTCGAATACTTTATTGATAATCTGCGCAATTTCCAGATTACTATATGCTTTTTTCATTCCGGCATTTATGATTTCTGATTCTCTTTCCGGTTTTAACGCCGTTTCGCACATGACTGCAGCCATATCTTTCACATAAATATATTGTCTTTTGGCAATACTTTTTCCCATAACGTGCAGCTGTCCATGCTGATATGCCGTCTCAATAAATACATTCATCATGCCTTTTCGCTTTTCTCCCAGTCCAAGGACCTGTGCCACCCGGACGATTGAATATGCAAACCCATATCTTTTGCTGTAATACCTGCAAAGATATTCACAGGATGCTTTTGTTATTCCATACAATGTTTTCGGTTCAATTACATTATCTTCACGCCACGGAATTGTCTCAGTGTCAGAATAAACCGCAATAGAAGAGGCAAAAATAATTCTTTTTACCTTTTCTTCCCCCATAGCCACCAAAAGATTCTCTGTTATTGTCTCATTGATATGATAATCAGATATTGTTCCTGTGGTTCCCCTGACTGCCGCCAGATGAATTACCACATCAACATTTTCCAGAACCTCCCGCAGACTTGAAACAGAAAAATCTGTTTCTTTCCAGACATACTTCCCACTATTTTTTTTGACATGGCCCATATTCCGCGTAATCGCAATAATCTCAGTATCCGGAAAAGTCTCGAGCTTTTTTGTAACTTCCGTTCCGATAAACCCGCTGGCTCCTGTTACTGCTATCCTCATAATTGCCTCCTTTGATACAGAATCCCTTGATCGGGATTTGAAATATCCTGTTTCATAAAAATAGTATGGACCCATTATCCATACTATCTTTCTTCTATCTTTCTTTATTTTACATTACATACAAAACAACGCTGCTTTCCTGTTTTATCCGGCGGCAGCATATCCATCCATTCTACCCGGATTTTAAATTCATCCCCAAACAACTTCTTTACAGAAGAAACAAAATGCTCCTCAATCTCTTCTCTTGATTTCGATGTATTATTGGGGTCCGGTGCCAGCTGGATCAACATGTCGTGATAGGATTCCTGAACAAACCTGAACTGTGACAGTCCCACTGTCCCGTTTGCGATTCTCATAAGCTGTACCGCTGAGGACTCAACACCATCTTCATGTTTTACCACATCATTCATGCGGCCTTCAATAGCCGTAAAATAACGAAGACCATCTTTCACATAAGATTTACCGATATCAAGAACATCATAATTGATCAGCGGATATGTCTTTTTGTATAAAGATGTCAGGACAATTCTGCCATTATCCGCCAACTGGTTATTATCGTCATATACATTTGCCACTGCTATATCATTGGCCACATAATAGAAATCATCACCCGGATATTTATAAACGCAGCTTCCCATCTCAGAAACTCCATATGCATCGATCAATCCGGGACCAAGCATTTCTGTCAGAATATTTCTTGTAACATCATCCACCATCTCACTTACAGGTGCATAATATTTCGGTTTCCAAAGCTCCATATTATGCTGTTTTGCATATACTGCGATCCTTACCATACAATTCCGGCGGAAACGAAGCATATCCGGCTTGTATTCATTAATATCACGGATCGTGTCTGCAATACCGTCGCCCACACAGGTATCCTCTGATACGACTCTTCTTCTCATAAGCCCGAACTTCTGGATAATAGAGTCACCTTTTTTAGCGTCTGTATCCTTGTGATTTGTCTGATTCGAATACATTTTTCCGCGAAGCGGTCTATATCCCGCCACCTGCAGCACGCGTATCCAGTTTGCATTGCTGAATGCCTGTTCTTTCTGCGTATACAGCATTTTTAACGGAACGCCGGAAGAACCGCTGGTGCTCATCACATTCAGAGAATCATGTTTCTCAGGATGCTCATTCCACTCCTTCTCCATCCAGAGACGCAGTTCTGCCTTATTCATAGTCGGAAACTTCACCAGATCCTCGCTGCAGTGATAATCATCCGGCGTTGTTCCTGACTCTTCAAATTTTGCGCGGTAAAAAGGAATTTTATATGCTCTTTTCATGAGCCTGTGAATTTTTTTGTTCTGATCCGCCTTAATCTTCGCAGGATCGCCCGCAAATGTCTTTTTCAGCCTTATCAGATAAAAAAAAGTATATACATTCAACAGTTTTTTCTCGATACTCACCTTTGTATTTTCCTCCTGTATATCCGGTTACTCGATAATTCTTCCCGTTTTTCGGATCAGATAACCGCCTTTTTCCATAAAGCCGTTCACTTTTCGAACTCTGTCTCCGGTCTGATAATACCAGAATATATACTCCGCGCCCGTACAGTCATACTCACTTCTGTCAAAAGACGCACCTGTTTCTTTACAGGTAAATGCAAGTTTATACTCTGTCTTTGGAAAAACTGCCGGCTGTGTCAAAACAGGTTTATTATCAAGAAGATGCACAAAACATGCATCCAGAAGATCTGCACCGCAATAATGCTTAATCAGATTCCACATATGACAGCCATCCAGTCTTGGAGTAACTTCCAGAATTATCGGGTGATTTTCCGGATCAAGCTTTATCTGATAATAACAGGGTCCATTGTCAATGTGAAGTTTTTCAGCCATTCTCTTCACAAGATCTATAGCTTCTTCTTTCGCTTTTTCATCAGCAAAAGTAGACGGGATCAGATGTTCCTTTATGATTCCTCCAGGATATTCATCAAATACAATGCGGTCTGAGACAACCGCAAAACGCAGTTCTCCATCCTGCATATATGCATTCACAGATATCTCCGGTCCGTCAACAAATGTTTCAATGATTACTTTTCCCTCTACAGAATATCCGAGAGATGTGGCAAAATTTTTCTCTATATCTTCTTTTGAATCCACTCTGAAGCAGCCTCGCTGCCCCTGCGAATCTACCGGCTTCATCATTGCAGGAAAATCCTCAAATGTAAGAGCTTCTTCTAAAGTTCCGCATACAACAAATGCCGCATTTCCGACAAAATCCTGTCCAAGTGCAGAACGCATCAGATGCTTTGAATGACAAATTTTTGCTGTCTCCGAAGAAATAAAATGGGGAAGTCCGAGAATCTCACTGGCTTCCATAACCGTTGGAATCGCAATGTCAGAGCCAACAGAATAAATCGCATCCACACCAAATTTCTTTGCCAATGCAACTACCCCGTCAACATCTTTTATATCCACCTGCCCGAAATGATCCAGCAGCGGAATTCCGTTGTCAGCTGTTGTATAACTGCAGCCGCACACCTCAAATCCATGTGATTTACAGTATTCAATCGCATCTATCTGAGCATTACTTGCCCCCAATATCAAAACCTTTTTTTTCATGGTTAAATCTCCTAAATGGCATTTTCCTGTAGATATGCATATTTTGAACGCATATATTTTATTACATTTATATCATATTTCCCTTATGATTTCAACTTGGCTCAATTACTTTTTTTACTGCGCACATTTTTCAAAATACCTATAAACTGGGGCAAAACCTTCTTAAACGTGAATAAAACACCGATAATGACCAGAAGGTACCTCAGATACCATGGAAGCAGAAAACTTCCCATTGATACTAAATTCATAACCAGAAAAAGTACCGCATATTTCAAAGTCACTTTCAAAGGTATGATTCTCTGCCCTGTAATTCTAACCTCCTGCCACCCCTGCAATATCAGCAGGAATGCATAGCTGACAGCTGTTGTGTACGCAGCAGCGCGATATCCGAACTGCATAATACAGACATAGTTCAGGCCTATATTCACGAACATTGCCAGGATCGTTCCCAGTGCCACATGACCTGTTTTTTTATAATAGTTCTGCGTAGCCGTATAATTGTAACTGTAAAACCGAAACAGCGTACCGGTAACCATCGGTGCAATAAGCCAGATGGCTTCCATATTCTTCCTTCCTCCCAGGATCAGAACAATTTCCGGAGCAAGTATCACCAGAAACCAGGAAAGCATTCCAAATCCACGCATGACAACTGTCCACGGCTTTATGATGTCATCTTCCTCATTTCTGGAGATCTTCTCGTAAAACCATGGCAGAAAAGCGTTCCAGACAGAATCCTCCAGAATCCAGATGATAAAGGACACTGTCGTTGCAACTGCAAAAACTCCGCTCTCCCATTTTCCTATCATATTGCGGATCATTATTTTATCCGCCTGATTCATAATTTGAATAGACAGCACTTCCGGAATCAGCGGCACACTGTACATCAAACCATATTTCCAGAATTCCCTGGAGAAAAGTTTTCTTCCCTGTACCGCCATAATAAATGCAACAACCAGGCCGACAACAATATGAGGTACATAGAATCCCAGAATACGGTAGCTCACCAGCCGGTCATATTCTCCGCGTATATTTCCAATATACAGCCAGACGATTGAAATAACCGTAGCAGGTATGACAAGCAGCATGGTGGCAATCGTAGCAAACTTGTACCTCATGCTCTGCTTTTCACGCCGGTTCATATAATGTATGCTGGTATAGGCAAACACATATCCAAAAGCCACATAGAGCATCATGTCATCCATATTGCAGAAACTCTGGATCTGCGGTTTAAACAACATACAGATTAATGCCATAACCGCAATAGAAATATAAGATAGATTCTGAACCGCTGAGGTATACGAATCAAACTGCTCTCTCATATCATATTTTGCACGTTCCACGCTCTTCCATAAGCACAGTGACATGATCGGAACTGCTATCTGAAGCCAGGAATCATATACTCTGACCTCACCAAACTGTTCTGTAGACAATAATCTGGTATAAATCGGCGTTGTTATAAAACTGATGCCTCTGACAAGCATCTGAGACACCACAAAAAAGAACCCCGATTTGACAGCCCGTCTATTTAATGAATCGTCTTTCATCCTTTTTCTCCGTTTACTTTCTATATCAGCCTTTTCACCTGGTCACAGTAATTATTAATTATATCACAGGCTGCTGATTACTGTCAATCAGAGGTAAGTTCTGCCAGAAGCTGTTTTATAGTCTTCTTACAGATCGGATGTATCTGATACGGCGCAATCTGGGCCATAGGCCTTAAAACGAAATCTCTGAGATGCATTTCTCTGTGAGGAATTGTCAGATCCGGCTCATCCATTACCATATCATCATACAGCAAAATATCAAGATCAAGCGTCCGCGGTCCCCAGTGTATTGTCCTCTGCCTTCCGGCTTCTGCCTCAATTTCATGCAGACACATAAGAAGTTCCTCCGGTGCCAGCAGCGTATCCAGTTCCAGTGCGCTGTTCAGGAAATCATCCTGTTCTACACCGCCGTAAGGCTTTGTGACAATATAGTCCGCCACTTTTTTCACTCTGCACGTCTTCAGCCCGTCCAGAGATGACACAGCCCTGTCCAGGAAGGCTTTCTCATTCCCCATATTAGCGCCAAGCGCAACATATGCTTTATGCCACCGTCTGTATATCTCCACACTGACCGTCTTAAGCGGAAATTTTACCGGTGCCCAGGGCTTTTTAATTTCCAGATTCACACCGTAAACAAGAGGATACTCAAGGAGCAGAGCCTGTGCCAGATTCTCTGCTGCAGCCTCAAGCAATTTATACGTGTTTCTCTGCATAAAATCTGAGACAAACCGGCTGACCTCTCCATAATTGACAGACTTGTCCAGGCAATCCGTCTTTCCCGCCATTTTTGTATCCACATCCATCTGAAGCGAAATCACAAATTTTTGCCCAAGAACGTTTTCTTCAGGAAACACTCCATGATTTGCAAATACCTCCAGATCATATATCTTTATTTTATCCATTAAGAATTGCCTCCGTCATCTTAATTGCCCTGACATTTTCTTTTATATCATGAACCCTTACAAACATTGCCCCTTTCATTACTCCCATTACAGTAGTAACAAGGGTTCCCTCAACACGCTGGTCAGCCGGGAGATTTAAAGTGAGTCCTACAACAGATTTTCTGGAAGTTCCCAAAAGGACAGGGAATCCCAGTGCCAGCAGATCTTCCATGTGATTGATTGCTGTCAGATTGTTTTCATATGTCTTTCCAAACCCGACTCCCGGATCCAGAATGATCTTATCTTTTTCAATCCCGGCCTTTTCTGCCAGCGCTATTGTCTCACGAAGATCATTTAAAATATCTCTGCGAAAATCCTGATAATCCGGCTCCTTACGATTGTGCATCAGGCAGCAGGGCACATCTGCTTCTGCGATCACAGCAGCCAGTTTATCGTCATATTTTAATCCCCAGATATCATTCACAAGATCGGCCCCGGCCTCAAGCGCCGCTTTTGCCACCCCTCCTTTATACGTATCAACAGAAACAGGTATGCCAAATTCCTTTTTAACCATTCCAATCGCAGGCACTACTCTTGCAATTTCCTCTTCGTCACTGAGCAGAGTATACCCCGGCCTTGTGGATTCTCCTCCAATGTCAATGATATCCGCACCCTCTTCTATCATTTCTTCTGCATGTTTTCTGGCCATATCCAGAGTATTCCATTTCCCTCCGTCTGAAAAAGAATCCGGTGTCACATTCAAAATCCCCATTACATAAGTATGTCCCTTTTCTGCAAATTCCCGATTACCTATTATCATTTGATATGCTCCTTCTATAATTTTATCTGCAAATTTTTCTTTTCTTTTTTCCAGTTACACATTTTTTCCGCCGGGCAGGCAAAACAGCTCCTGGACATTTTATCCCCGCGGTAAATCACTCCTGATAAAGACCTCTCTCCTTTTATATCCGGATTTCTGTGCTGACGAATGGCATCTGTGATTTCTCTGGTTTCTGTATCATCAAATCCACAGTCTCTCAAAATATCCGGCGCAATTTCCGCACTGGCAATTTCATGGGGAATTCCTTCGAGATACTGCCTGAATCTTCCTATATCGTGCAAAAGAGCCGCGCCATAAATCAATTCCTGTGAAATTCCCATCTGTTCCTGCAGATTGATGATCAAAGCCAGTCTTGCCACATCCAGAAAGTGTCCCATGTCATGATGACAAAATATCCGTTCTTTCTCACATTCTACATTTTTCCCGTAACATTCTCTATAAATTTCATGATACAGGATACGATTAATACGGTCCATTTCTTCCCCTCTTTTTTATCGTCCCAGCATCCGGTAAAACTGATTTTGAAGTCTCTCATCCTCATCGAATATACCTCTGGTGACAACTGTCACCGTCTTCGTTCCGGGTTTTTTTACTCCGCGCATCGTCATACACATATGTTCTGCTTCCAACATGACCATGACACCTTTGGGTGCCAGATTTTCCATAAATGCATCCGCCACCTGAGCAGTCAGCTGTTCCTGAAGCTGAAGCCGTCTTGCAAATACGTTTACGGTCCTGGCAATTTTGCTGAGTCCCACAACAGAATCTACCGGTACATATGCCACATGGGCTTTTCCCCAAAAAGGCATCATATGATGCTCACACATGGAATAAAAAGTAATATCCTTCTCCATGACCATATCATTATTTTCCACATGAAATCTTTTCTTCAAATGCTCACCTGCATCTTCGTACATACCGCCGCAGATTTCCTCATACATGCGGGCAATACGATCCGGAGTTTCAATAAGCCCTTCTCTGTTTATATCCTCTCCGATTCCCTCCAGAATCAATCTCACGCCTTCTCTTATTTTTTCCTGGTCCATTATCTCTGTTCCTCCCTGCTTTTCAACGCTTTTCTGATCTCTCCCAGAAAAGAAAGGGATCCAAATGCGAGTATTACATCATTTTCTTCTTTCGCTGCAGCAAAGCTCTCGTCTACTGCCTGATTAATATTTTTTGCCGGATGTACATCAGCAATATATTTGCGCGCTGCCTGCGCCAGCTCTTGTGCCGGCAATGCCCTTGGATTATCCGGTGTCTCTATCGTTATCATTTTTTTAATATAAGGTGCTGTCATCTGCAGGATTTCCTCATATTCCTTATCACGAAATACACCGCAGACTGCAAAAATACGGCATCCCTTCAGATACGTTTCTATGGACCGTTTCAATTCCATGGCCCCGTCACGGTTATGGGCACCATCCATAATAAACAAAGGTTTGTCACACACAACTGTAAATCTTCCGTTCCAGACCGTCTTTTCAAATCCCCTTCGCATCTGCTCTTCGGAAATCTGAAAACCGATTTCCCTGAGGGCCTTAACACCTTCCAGTGCGGTCACCGCATTTTTAATCTGGTAACTTCCCGCAAGATGTATCACAATATCCTCATAATCCCCATAACTGAATCTTTGCTCTCTGATACCATAGAAGATATTTTCTGCGTATCTGAAGTCTGCTATTTTAAGAGAAGCGTTCTGCTCTTTTGCTTTCTTTTCAATCACTTCCATGGCTTCCGGTTTCTGAAGGACGCTGACTACCACGGTATCCGGCTTGATGATTCCTGCCTTGTGTCCGGCAATTTCCGCCAGCGTATCTCCCAGGAACTGCATATGATCCATACTGATGGATACCAGCACTTCCATTACGGCTGTCTGGATCACATTTGTCGCATCTGTATCTCCACCCATTCCTGTTTCCAGTACTACAATGTCACATTTCTTTTTCAGAAAATAAAGAAATGCCAGTGCTGTCTCAATCTCAAAAATCGTAGGGCAATTCTTTCCGTCTATTTCCATAGATTCCACTGCCGGCTTTACCTGTGATACCAGGTCTGCAAGTTCCTGCTGACCAATATATTCCTCATTCACCTGTATCCGTTCCCGGTATGAAAACAATGTGGGAGAGATATACCGTCCCACCATATATCCTGCTTCTTTTAAAATTGTGGAAAGATACGCAAGTACTGATCCTTTTCCGTTTGTTCCCGAAATATGGATAAATTTCAGTTTGTCCTGAGGATTATCAAGCCGCCTCAGCAGTTCCTTCATACTGGCAAGCCCCAACACGCTTCCTTTTTCCGCTATCTTTTCCAGATAGTCTCTCGCTTCTGCGTAATTCATATTTTTCTCCATTCTGCTTTTGTACTTCAAAAAGCACTGCAAGAACACTTGCAGTGCTTTTCCTTTTTTGCTTACGCTACTCTTCTTGATTCATTTCCGTTTACGATTACACTGGTAATCGGGCTGAAGTAGACTGCGCATGTTACTGCACAATAAACCGGTGTCATGACTGCCCACTGGATCATACGGCTTGGCATAATGGCATAAAAATTATAACCGTTTATAAGCACGAGACCTGCTGTTGTAAAGACCAGAGTCGAAAGAATTGATGCAAAGGCAATTCCCAGGCAAAGAAAAACCATCTTTCTGGTTCTGTTCGCTTTTGCTGTACGTAAACGTACCAGTGCAGGCACAACGCCCCACAGAATTGCTGCAATCGTAATCAGCGGATTTACAGCATATCCTTTCAAAAGACAGCCAAGAAGATCTGCGGTCAGGCCGCAGACTCCTCCTGCTGCCGGACCGAACCAGAGTCCGGCCAGTATCGTGCAGACGCTGCCTACAGTGATACGGGCAAATCCCAGATCAATAACAAGCTGCCTGGCCAGCACAATATTCATTGCCACCAGAAGAGCCATAAAAACCAATGTACGGGTATCCCATGTCGTTTTCTTATTTTTTTCCATAAAAATAACACCTCCACAATGTGATTCCAGCGGATAAAATCCTTTCATCCGCCCCGAAAATGCAGATATCCGACGACAAACAGGCACTGCATTTAGAGTAGATAAATAATATTCCCTCCACACTATGAGGCGTCCCCATATATGTAGCAACGGGTGCGGAAAAAGCATCGCAAACCTGCATATACATGAGGCTTTTCGGTTCAGGGCGACTCCCCAGCCGCTGACAACTTAACGCGCTTATTCCTACTTCGCTATTATTTATTTAGCAACAGTATATCACAAATTATACATTTTGCAACCTTTATTTCCGGACAATATGGATATTTGAAACAAAACTGCACATACTTTTCCCATGAAGAACTTTATGAAATGCGGCGTATTCGGCTGGTGTCTGGAAATCATCTGGACCAGTCTTAATTCCCTCCGCCGCGGGGAATACAAGTTAATGGGCCAGTCTTCTATCTGGATGTTTCCCATTTATGGCATGGCCGCCATCATACGTCCCTTTTCCATCCTTTTCCGCCGCCTGAATATATTTATAAGGGGACTCATCTATATGAGCGGAATTTTCAGTATGGAATATCTTACCGGATCCATTCTGAAAAAAAAAGATATCTGCCCCTGGGATTACAGCGATGCAAAGCTGAATTACAATGGTCTTATCCGCTTTGATTACGCACCCCTGTGGTTTCTGACCGGTCTGTTCTATGAAAAAGTTATGCAGAAATCTTCCTGATTTTTTCATTTTTCTCTTTTCTATTTCCTAAAGATAGTGTATACTTTGATACGATGAAATACAGTTTAGGGTATTGAGCATAAAACGCAAAAAGGAGATGGAAAAATGAGACATTTAATGAGTCCACTTGACCTGACCGTCGAGGAATTAAACGACATTCTGGATCTGGCCAATGACATTGAAGCCCATCCGGAAACCTACGCTCACAAATGTGACGGCTTGAAATTAGCTACTCTATTTTATGAACCAAGTACACGGACGCGACTCAGTTTTGAATCAGCAATGATGAATCTGGGTGGTAATGTACTTGGTTTTTCTTCGGCCGCAAGCAGTTCTGCTGCCAAGGGAGAAAGTGTATCTGATACAATCCGCATGGTTTCCTGCTACGCAGATATCTGTGCCATGCGTCACCCGAAGGAAGGTGCACCTCTGGTTGCCTCCACAAAATCAAGGATCCCTGTCATCAATGCCGGAGACGGCGGTCATCAGCATCCTACCCAGACGCTGACTGATCTTCTTACCATCCGGTCTTTAAAAGGACGCCTGGATAATCTGACCATCGGTCTTTGCGGTGATCTGAAATTCGGCCGTACCGTTCATTCTTTGATCCACGCAATGATACGTTATCCGAACATCAAATTTATACTGATATCTCCGGAAGAACTCCGCGTTCCAAGTTATATCAGGGAAGATGTCCTTGAGAAAAACAATATTGAATACAAAGAGGTAGTCCGTCTGGAAGAAGCTCTCCCACACCTTGACCTGCTCTATATGACACGTGTGCAGAAAGAACGTTTCTTCAATGAAGAAGATTATGTACGCATGAAAGACTTTTATATACTTGACAAGAAGAAAATGGCTCTTGCCGGTCCGGACATGCTGGTACTCCATCCGCTTCCCCGTGTAAACGAAATTTCCGTAGAAGTGGATGACGATCCGAGAGCCGTATATTTCAAACAGGTACAATACGGTGTTTATGTCAGAATGGCACTTATTCTCACACTGCTGAAATGGAGGGATACAACATGTTAAATGTAGGTCAGCTGCACGAAGGCTTTGTGCTGGATCATATCGAAGCCGGCAAAAGTATGACAATCTACCACTATCTGAAACTGGATAAACTTGACTGCACTGTAGCAATTATCAAAAATGCTGTCAGCAACAAGATGGGAAGAAAAGATATCATCAAAGTAGAATGCCCCATCGATATGCTGAATCTGGACATCCTTGGTTTTATTGATCACAATATTACCGTAAATATTATCCAAAACGGAGAGATTGTTGAAAAGAAAGATCTGACGCTTCCAAAGCAGATCACCAATGTAATCAAATGTAAAAATCCACGCTGTATTACTTCTATCGAGCAGGAACTGGATCATGTATTTATTCTGACTGATCCGGAAAAAGAAGTTTACCGCTGTAAATATTGTGAAGAAAAATACCGCGGAAGAAAATAGCCTGAAAAAATCTGCCGGAACTCCTTATGGAATGCCGGCAGACTTTTTATGGATCAGAAAATTTCCATGTCAGCTTACAATATGATAATAACTTCTTGCAGTTATACCGTACACCAGTATATAGACAAGTGTAAAAACCCCCGCAACGGCTGCAGTTACGCCTGCAAATAATGCAACATTTGTCATATAGAATGCCTGAAGAATTTTCGTCATCAGATGAAAGGCGGCAAGGCAATGCACAAGGGCAGTACACAGAGGCATGAAAAATAATATCAGTATCTGGCTCTTTATCGAGTGCTTCACTTCTCTTTTATCCATACCGACTTTTTTCATAATGACATAGCGGTTTCGGTCCTCATACCCCTCGCTGATCTGTTTATAATAGATAATGAGTACTGTGACCATCAGGAACAATGTCCCAAGATAAATACCTAAAAATAACATTCCTCCATACATCTGGAAGGCAGATTTACGGAACTGTGAACGGCATCCACTATAAAATTGCCCGATTTTCGTGTTTTCCTGCAATTTCGCAAAAAAGCACTCACAGAATTGTTCTTCCTCTTTTTCAGTACCTTCCACATCAAAATCCACATGATACTCTGCTTCGCCGGGAAGATCACAGGCAGCCTTTTGTGCCCTGTCAATCTGCTCCCAGACATCTCTGCCGCTTATCACCATATTAATCCAGACCGGTACAATATTCTGCATTTTATTGCTGATCGGGAATTCCTCCAATTCCTTTACTATCTGATATTCCTCTCCCAGCATTTGAAAAGTTTCTTCCAGTTTTCCTTTTCCCTGATAAACAGCCACTTCGTTTCCCTGCAAATTCAGATGTTCACCGCCAAGCTTCTCATACGTTTCTGCTGTAATAATGGTCACTGCTGCAATATCATTCATATTCAATATAGCATCTGCAGCATTTACATCAATGCTTAATTCATTATCCTTTAAAACAAACGAAATGCTGATATCCTGCCAGGACTCACACTGTGTTATTTCAATCCCAAGTTCCTCAGAAGTCTGCTCTGCGATCTGCTCAATCTCCCGGCTCTCATCTTCTGTACTTCCATAGCTGGTCACGCTGATCTTTCGGGGAAACCGTCCCTGTACAATATCGTCCATACCTGCGTACATACTCACTGTAGTAGATATCACCAGCAATACACCGGTAGAAAGAATACAAATATTCGCAAGTCCCACTGCGTTTTGTTTCATACGGTAAATCAGACCGGATACTGCCACAAAGTGATTTGTTTTATAGTAATAGCTTTTTTTCTTTTTCAGCATTTTCAGAATCGCGATGCTGCCTGCTAAAAAGAGACAGTAAGTTCCTGCCATTACAAGAAGTACAGCTACAAACAGCAGACTGATAGCCGCCTGAACATTATCTACTGTAATGGCTATATAATATCCGCCAGCCACACAGATCAATCCAGGTCCCACCAGAAGAAGCCTTGTCTTTGGTTCCCGCTCACCGGTATTTTCGCTCCTTAAAAGTTCAATAGCTGAAGATTTCCCAATTGAACGGATATCGGAAATGAAAATAACTATAAAGACTGTGCCAAACACCATAACCGTATTTTTAACAGCTGCGGGATAAATTTCCCAGGGAATGGAAACCGGAAAATGAAATATTTTCAATATTGTCAAAAACATCAGCTTATCCAGCAAAATTCCAAGTGCCACACCTCCTGTAATTCCCGTCAAAGCTAAAAATACGTTTTCCCAGGCAAGTACATCTGCAATATGCTTTTTTTCCAATCCCAGAATATGGTACAGCCCAAACTCCCGCTTCCGGCGTTTCATCAGAAAACTGTTTGTATAAAAAATAAAAATTACTGCAAATATGCCTATAATATATACTCCGAAATTTAGCATGGCTTTTACTGAACCGTGTTCTGTAAGTACCGGATTTTTACTTACGCTGCACATATTGTAAAACATGGCCGCCGTCACCATAATCGTCAGCAAAAACGGTACATAAAATTTTCTGTTTCTCCGAATATTAGTCAGCGCCATCCTGCGAAAAAGGACTCTACTCATGGTGATCACCGCCTGTCGTCAAAATTGTCAGCGTATTGGAGATTTTCTCAAACATTTCCTCATTTGACATCACTCCGCGGTAAAGCTGATGGAATACTTCCCCATCCTTAATAAACAACACACGCGCTGCATGACTTGCCGCTTTTGTAGAGTGAGTAACCATTAGGATCGTCTGTCCCTCCCCATTAATATCTGAAAACAAATTCAAAAGACTGCCGGATGCTTTTGAATCCAATGCTCCGGTGGGCTCATCTGCCAAAACGATTTTTGGATGGGTAATCAATGCACGTGCCACAGCCGCACGCTGTTTTTGTCCTCCTGATACCTCGTACGGGAATTTCTTTAAGATATCGCAGATAGCAAGCTTTTGTGCAATCGGCTTTAACCTTCCTTCCATCTGGTGATGATTACATCCCGACAGTACCAGCGGAAGCAGAATATTGTCCTCGATTGAAAACGTATCCAACAGATTAAAATCCTGAAAAACGAATCCCAGGTTATCACGGCGGAATGCAGAAAGTTCTTTATCGCTGATTGACGAAAGATTTCTGCCATTTAGTTTTACCTCGCCTCCGGTCGGTTTATCAAGCGCTGCCAGGATATTTAAAAGCGTTGTCTTGCCTGATCCCGACTCGCCCATAATAGCAACGTATTCTCCCTGTTCCACCGAAAAATTTACATTTTTCAGAGCCGTAACCTGATTTCCGCCGAAGCGTGTCGTATATATTTTTTTAAGATGATTGACTTCCAACATTGACATAATGTGTCCTCCTTTGATGAATGATTATATATTCATCATAAAGTATGGGGAAATGCCCTGCCATAATTTTAGCTTACATTTCCCCATACAACCTTACATTTTTGAAAGATATGATGCCGGGATTGTGAGAGTGCAAAGCACGAAACAAGCCGTAAGGCATCTTTTGAACCCGACATCATGAAATCTCATTTTATTAAAAAGTTACCGTAAATTTACTTCCTGCGCCCGGTATGGACTCTGCCACAATTTTATGCCCCAATTTGTCTAAAATCTGTTTACTGAGATACAACCCCAGTCCGGTTGCCTTTTTATCCATTCTGCCATTGAATCCGGTATAGCCCTTCTCAAATATACGCGGCAAATCCTCCGCCGCAATGCCGATACCGGTGTCCTCTATGGTAAAACTGTTTTCATCAGCAGAATAAATCGATATGACGCCTCTCGGCGTATATTTCAACGCATTTGACAACAGCTGTTCCATCACAAATACCATCCATTTTTCGTCTGTAAGTACGCGTTTATGTGTTTCACAAAAATCTGCAGATATTCCTCTTCCGATAAACATTTTAGCATATTTTCTGAGCACCTGACGGATCATATCATCCAAATCACAAGGCTGAAGGACAAAATCATTTACAGTGCTTCCAAGGCGAAGATACTGAAGCACCAGCTCTGTATACTGTTCAATCTTAAACAGTTCCATCGACAACGCTTTCACATTTTCACTCTCATCTGTCTGGAGTAAAAGATTCATTGCCGAAATCGGTGTCTTGATCTGATGGACCCAAAGAGTATAGTAATCCATCAGATCTTCATAGGTTGCTGCTGACTGCTGCTCCATCTGTATCTTATTTTCATATATGCGCTTTACAAGCTGCTGATATTCCTCCTCCAGAGAATCAAATGCCAATGGTAATTCTTCCGGCACCGGGTATTCCTGAAACAAAAGATAACTGATTTTTTTACAGGCAGCAGCATATCTCCGATAATCAAAAATCAGCAGCAGACATCCGCAGGTTCCGGAAAGCAGTGCTGCATAACCAACTGCCGAAACCGGGAGGTCATACAGAAAAAATACTGCCGCAAAACAAATGATCGTTATCATAAACCAGATCACAACTTTATAAATGCGCTTCAAATATCCGCCAGTTCTTTTACTCAACAAGATAACCGATTCCTTTCTTTGTTGCAATGAAATCAGGCAGTCCTGCCTGCTCCAGTTTTTTTCTCAGTCTCGTTACATTAACCGTCAAAGTGTTATCATCCACAAAACTGTCCGACTCCCAAAGTATCGTCATAATCGTATCTCTTTTGACAGTTTTTCCCTTATTCTCCATGAGAATGCGTAAAATCCGATATTCATTCTTCGTCAGTTCGACATGGACATCATTGTAGACCAGAGATGCATTATCCATATTCAAAATGACTCCTCTGTGTTCCAGCAAACTTGTCTGTCCTCCAAAATCATACGTCCTTCTAAGAACCGCCTGGATTTTTGCCGTTAAAACAGTCAGATCAAAGGGCTTGGCAATAAAGTCGTCTGCCCCATAATTAACCGCCATTACCACATTCATATTATCATTTGCTGAAGAAATAAAAATCACCGGAACTTTTGAAATTTTTCGGATCTCGCTGCACCAGTAATATCCATTATAGAATGGAAGTGATATATCCATCATGACCAGATGCGGCGAAAAAACAGCAAACTGTGCCATAACATTGGAAAAATCCTCCGCCGGGCGTGCTTCGTACCCGAAAGAGTTCAGATATTCACATATTTTATCTGCAATAATGCGGTCATCTTCCACCACAAGAATTTTATATGTCATTCAAAAATGCCTCCTGCACCTGATTCATCATAAAAAGACCTGCTAAACAGGTCTTTTCAACTAAGCAGAGCGATAAGCCGGGTTATGTCGTTGGATGGTCATCTATCCAGGCCTGATGTTGCCATCAGGCTCAAGCGACCTACCTGAAGCTGACGGGCCGCCATATGCTTCGTTTCGGTCTTGCTTCGGATGGGGTTTACATTTGCCCCGCCTGTTACCAGGCGGGCGGTAGTCTCTTACACTGCCCTTCCACCCTTGCCGCGAATAAACTGCGGCGGTACATTTCTGTTGCACTTTCCTTGGAGTCGCCTCCACCGGACGTTATCCGGCATCCTGCCCTGTGAAGCCCGGACTTTCCTCGCCTGGCACCTTTCGGACAGCCAGCCGCGACCATCTGCTCTACTTACATTTGTTATGTTATCGTTGATATTCCAATTTGTCAATCCTGTTTCAAATTTACACATGAAAACAGCTTCCGCCCACAAATTCCCGAAGGATAGAATTAATCGGTATATTTTCACCCGGTATTCCCACAAAATAGTCAAGGAATTTCAGAAGGCGTTTTGCTTCCACATATTCCGGAGCGGATTTTTCTATTCCGAAGAGAAGCGGCTCAGCATATATCTTAAGAACAGCAAGTTCATAAATAAGCGCTGAATTGAACATCACATCCGCCTGCTCCTGATTTGGGAAAATATAGGATTCTTCCCCTCTGCGTACAGACGGCCACATCGCTATGGTTTTTTGCGCTGATGTTCCCCTTGTACGGGCATCACGGATGATACGCCTGAGCAGACGTCCGTCTGTAGTGGGAATACGATTATGCTCATCAATGTTCAGCTGGGTCAGGGCACTGACATAAACTTTAAACTTACTTTCTTTTGGAAGTCTGTATGACAGCTTATCGTTAAGGCCATGGATGCCTTCTATCAACAATACATCATTGGGCTCCAGTTTCAGAATATTTCCTTTATACTCTCTTTTTCCTGTCTTAAAATTGAATACAGGCAGATCTGCCTCTTTTCCCTCCAGCAGGTCACACATATTCTGATTGAACAGTTCCGCATCCAGTGCTTCCAGACATTCAAAATTATAATTTCCGTCCTCGTCCTTCGGAGTCTTTTCCCTGTCAACAAAATAGTTATCCATTGGAATCGGATGGGGTTTCAATCCATGAGCCGAAAGCTGTATGGACAGTCTGTGGGAAAATGTCGTTTTTCCGGAAGAAGACGGTCCCGCAATCATAATCAGCTTTTTGCTGGGACAAGATGCAATTTGCTGTGCGATCTCAGCAATTTTCTTTTCCTGAAGAGCCTCCTGAATCAGGATCAGTTCATTAACTTTTCCATTTACAACCTGTTCGTTCAAATCACCCACCGTACTGATATTCAGAAGTTCTCCCCATTTCATAGACTCCTTCTGTATCGCAAATATCTTTGCCTCCGGTTTGAACGGAGGTACAATATCCGGGTTCCTGCGTTCCGGAATCTGCAGAACAAATCCCTCATCATACGGAATTAAATCAAATTTCTTCAAATATCCGCTGCCCGGCACCATATATCCGTAAAAATAATCATGAAAACCGTCAAGACTATAGACATTCACTCTTGATGCCATACGGTAATGAAACAGTTTTTCTTTATCTTTCATCCCCAGTTTTTGGAACAATGCGATTGCTCCGTCCGTATCCAGAGAATCTTTGCTGATGACAATATTTCTCTTTACCAGATCTTTCATCACAGATTTCACTTCTTTAAGATATTTCACCTTCACAGATTTCATCCCGCTTATGGTAAAATAAAGTCCCTCGCTGACTGAAAAATGTATGCTGACCCGCTGAACTTCTTCTTTACCGCCTATATGCTGGATTGCCTTCAGCAAAAGAAGGATCATACTTCTGCGGTATGCTTCAAAACCAGGTTTATCGGCAACCGTCACAAAGGAGATATTGTCACCGTTTTTCATCTTTTTATTCAATTCCTGCAATTTTCCGTTTATCATCGCCAGCACAATATCACTGGAATAATCCTTCTGATATTCTTTTGCTGCAACGAGATAGGCTGTTCCCTCAGGATACACCCGTTCTTCTTCATTGATTTTTACCCGAATCTGATTATCCATACCTTTCCTCCATTCAATCCCTGGTTCGTACCAAACAGTTTAAATAACCTGAAATGGCGATTCTATTGGTGCCTTTCTGATTTCAAGTTCCTTTCCTTCCTTTTGTATAAACGCAGCCATATGGTCAATAAAAATATGTTCCAGTCCATAATGTCCCGCATCAATAATTGCAAGTTTTTCGTCAACAGCATCAATTCCCTCATGATGCCCAATATCCCCCGTGATAAGCACCTGGGCCTTTGCTTTCAGGGCCGGCCCTATCATGCTCTTTCCTGAACCCGGTGATATGGCTACCCGCTGGATTACCTGATCCAGATCTCCAAAGATCTTTACATTATCCAGTTTAAAAATTGTTTTCACCAGTTCCCCGCATTCACGAACTGTCACAGGACGTACCAGTGAACCTGCTCTCCCAAAACCAATATATTCTGCTGTTGCCTGATCGACTCCTGCAATATCAAGAATCTCCGGTTTCTGAAGCTTCATCATACTTCCTGCAAGGGATGCCATTTCCACAATGTCATAATTCGTGTGAGATGCATAACAGCAGACATCATGACTCAGCAGTTTCAGATACTTCCTTCCTTTCAAAGTATCTGACGTAACGGATTTGATTCCATCCATTGTCATCGGATGATGTGTCACTATGATATCCGCGCCCCATTTTACTGCATCATCAATCACTTCTTCCGTAGCATCAAGGGCTACATACACCTTTTTTACTTCTTTATTTTTGCGTCCCGCCTGAAACCCCGAGTTATCCCAGGGTGCAGCTTTATCAAGCGGAAATTTTGCCTCTATTTTCTGAATCAGTTCTTTTACTGTCACTTTTACAACCTCCTGATAAACGTTGCTGATTACAGCATATTAAATTGTTTTTTGTCTGTCAAGTTTTATCCGCTTGCACTTTACTCTTTCATATACTAAAATGTTACATGCATGCAAATGCATTCCAGGCAAACAGTAAGAAGAAAGGCAGTTTCTTAAAATGACATACGATCTGACAAACGGAAACATCACAAAAAACCTGTTAAAATTCGCCCTTCCCCTGATGGTGGGCAATCTGCTGCAGCAATTCTATAATATTGCAGATACATGGGTAGTTGGCCGTTTTTTAGGTGCCGATGCCCTGGCTGCTGTAGGTTCCTCCTACACGTTAATGGTATTTCTCACATCTGTTCTGCTGGGGCTCTGCATGGGAAGCGGCGCTTTCTTTTCCATCCAGTTTGGGAAAAAGGATTTCGACCGCCTGAAAAACGGTTTCTTTCTCTCCTTTTTATTTATTGGCGCCATCACTGTTATTCTCAATATTCTTGTTTTCCTCACAATGGATGGCATCCTTCTTTTTATGCGCGTTCCCCGGGAAATTCTCCCTCTTATGGAAGAATATCTCTTCTATGTCTTCTGGGGTATTTTTGCTACATTTCTGTATAATTACTTTGCCAATCTTCTGCGGGCTGTGGGCGATTCCGTAACACCGCTGATCTTTCTTGCAGTCTGTGCAGTTTTAAATATCATACTGGATCTTCTTTTTGTCCTTGTATTCCGCTGGGGCGTAAAAGGCGCTGCCGTCGCTACCATGCTCTCGCAATATGTATCCGGTATCGGTATTTTCATTTATTATTATATCCGATTTTCCGATCTTCGTGTCAAAAAGGAACATATGCACTGGAACCGTGCTATCTTAAAAGAAATCTCGGAATTTTCACTTCTTACCTGTGCCCAGCAGTCTGTCATGAATCTTGGCATCCTTATGGTGCAGGGGCTTGTAAACAGTTTCGGAACTGCTGTGATGGCGGCTTTCGCCGCTTCCGTCAAAATTGACTCCTTTGCCTACATGCCTGTTCAGGATTTCGGCAACGCCTTCTCTACTTTCATTGCACAAAATTATGGCGCAGGGAAGAAAGAACGCATCCGTTCCGGCATCCGCAGCGCCATGTTCGTCTCTGTCATATTCAGTATTTTTGCAGGCGTTCTGGTTTGCCTGTCTGCTCCTTTTCTCCTGCGCTTTTTTATAGACGCTTCCAGGACTGATATTATTGGGATCGGCACCGGATATCTTCGCATCGAAGGCTCCTTTTACTTTGGAATCGGTCTTCTTTTCCTGTTTTACGGATATTTCCGGGCTGTACAGCGTCCCGGTATTTCTGTCATTTTAACAGTCATTTCTCTTGGCACCCGTGTAATACTTGCCTATGTTTTATCCGCCATTCCATTCATTGGAGTGACCGGAATCTGGGTTTCTATTCCTGTCGGATGGATTCTTGCCGATATTACCGGCTTTGTCCTGATGAAAAGGAAACCTCAAATTATCTGACCTTTACTGCGCCGGCTTTCTCCCCGCTTCAGACAGGATCAATTCTACTGCCAGTTTTTCGTTTAAGTTTCCTGTCTTTACCGCCTCTTCTGCTTCCACACACTGATCAATAAGATATTTCAGCCTTTCCATCTCAAAAGAACCTGACTGTCTCAGACAATTTCTTGCAACAAATCCCTGCATGCCAAGCTTTGATGCAATGGCCTGGACATCATATCCGAGAGCTCTCATCTGCTTAACATGAAAAAGCTGGTTAAACTGTCTGGCAAGCAAAAAAAGAATCCTCATAGGAGGCTCCTTTAAAGCCAGCAGATCATAATACAAATCATATGCTCTCTTTTGATTTCCGTCAGCAATAGCATTTATCATATCAAAGATCTTATTTACGGTCTGTGTCGTGCAGATAGCTTCTATATCTTCCGGTGTGACAACCTCTCTGTCTGCCGTATAGCTTAAAAGCTTTTCCAACTCTGTGCTGATACGGTTCATATCTGTTCCCGTCTTTTCCAGAAACAACTGCATTGCTGACCGGGTTATGTTTTTATTTTCCTTTTTCAGTATTCCCAAAATCCACCGGGTCAGCGTATCTTCATTCTGGGAAGAAAACTCCATAACCCGACCTTTACTCTTAACCGTCTTATACAGCTTTCCTCTCTTGTCCACGTCCGTCTCAACAAACATGAAACAGGCAGTATCCGGCAAATGCTCCAGATACTCTGCCAGCTCCGGAGATGCATTCTTAAAAAAGCCACTGTCTTCTATCAGCAAAAGCCGTCTCTCTGCAAAAAAAGGCATTGTCTCCGCCTGATCGATCAGCTCTTTCACAGATATGTTTTTGCCTTCATAGCTGTTAAGATTAACCGTATCATCCTGAGAAATCAGTGCATCCTGAAGTTTCTTTTTATACTGTTTTTTCAGATAGTCCTCTTCTCCAAACAGAAGATATATGTTTTTAAATTCGTTTGTCTTTAAATCCTGTAATAAATTTTTCATAATATTTATCTTAACACAGGATTTTTTTTGCTACAATCAGTTTTTTTCCTTTTCACGCTTCCTTCTGGTCATAAGTCCTCCAATCCTTCCTGTCTCTTTCGCTGAAAGTGATTTCCAGCCATCTGTCAGCACTCTGTCCAGCAAGCCAAGTTCCTGGGCAATTTCATATTTTACTTTTTCATCTTCCGTCAGATTATTCAAATCTATTTTCTTCTCTTTTTTAGGCATAAAAAACCATACCCCTTTCTTTTTTAAGGAGTATGGTCCGTTTTTGATAAAATATACACACAAATTCTCTGCTCTTATGGTTCTTCCGGAATAATAATTGCCGCCACAATATAAACAACAACACCTGTTCCCGTTGCAGCCAGCAAAGCCCACAAAAGACGGATCAGCGTAGGGTCAACATTAAAATACTGACCGATTCCTCCGCAGACGCCGCAGATCATTTTATCAAATCTTGCTCTATACAGTTTTTTCATGATTTTCCTCCTTTTCTTTTCCCTATAGAATATCCGGCAAGACACACAGCCGCCCCTGCTGCAATTATCCCCAGGATCATTACTGCACAATGCAGAAAAAATCTATCCGGCAAAATATTAATCACCGGGTCTGCTGCAGAGTCAAATATCCAATAATCATTTTGAAACACCAGTTCATGAAAGAGCACAAACGCCCGTTCCCAATTCAATCCGATAAACAGTCCCATTACTGCCGGAACTGCAATGGTTGCGATCCCTGCCGCTTTCAGATATCCGTACTCCTCTCTCTTCCTCTTCCACATAATCAGTATAACAGATACCGGCCCGCAGATGCAGCATAATTTAAGAAAAAACTGAAAAATATTTTTCACTTCCGTAAAATGAATTTCAGCTTCCTCCGACATCGGAAAAGAGGGAAACTCCAGTTTTTTCTCAAATGGCGACAGATTATAAGAAATCAGCGCATCATAATTTTCTCTAATTTCCTTCTCCGGATAACCGGAACTTTCTTCAATCTCCAGATAATCTATATCAAAATAATACAGGGGTCTAAAAGCCAATGTCAGCACAACAGCCAGCGACATAATACATAACATCACTGTAACTGCTGACACTGTATCAGTTATTTTTTTCAAAATACGCCCCCATCACTTCCAGTGTCTTCGCCAGTTCCCTCTCCTTCTGATGCGCTGCTGAAAGGAACATTGCTTCAAACTGGGATGGTGCCAGATAGATGCCATGATTGATCATATGCTTAAAATACTGTCCGTAAGCTGTTGTATCTGATGTCTTTGCCGAAGCATAATCCGTTACTTTTTTATCCGTAAAGAATACGCAGCCCAAAGAACCGATATGATTCAGGCAGTGAGGCACTCCCGCATCAGTCAGTAATTTTTCCATCTGCGAAAAGAACCAGTCACCTTTTTTATTCAGATTTTCGTAAAAATCCGGCGTTTCCTTCAGAATAGTCAGCTGGGCAAGTCCCGCAGCCATAGCTACCGGATTCCCGCTTAAGGTACCCGCCTGATATACCGCGCCCACCGGCGCAACCATTTCCATGACTTCCCTTCTGCCGCCGTAAGCGCCCACCGGCATACCTGCCCCGATGATTTTGCCAAAAGTGGTCAGATCCGGAGTAATTCCAAAATATCCCTGGGCACCGGACAAACTCAGACGAAATCCTGTAATGACTTCATCAAAGATCAAAAGGCTGCCATATTTATCACACAAAATGCGAAGTCCTTCCAGAAAACCCTCCTCAGGCGGAACAACTCCCATGTTGGCCCCCACAGGTTCAACGATCACTGCAGCAATCTCTTCGCCGCAGTTTTCAAACAATGTCCGTACACTGTCCAGATTATTGTATTCTGCTGACAATGTATCTTTTGTACAGCCCTCCGGCACTCCGGCGCTGTCAGGCACTCCGGCTGTCATTACCCCTGATCCCGCTTTCACCAGCATGGCGTCCGTATGTCCGTGATAGCATCCTGTAAATTTAATAATTTTATTTCTGCCGGTAAATCCCCTTGCAGCGCGCAAAGCACTCATTACTGCTTCTGTACCGGAATTTACCATGCGGACCATCTCGATGGAAGGTACGATCTCACAAATGAGTTTCGCCATCTTTACTTCACTCTCTGTCGCCGCACCGTAACTCAGTCCGTTTGCTGCAGCCTCCATCACGCTTTTCAATACTTCGGGGTGATTATGACCCAAAATCATCGGTCCCCAGCTTCCCACATAATCGATATATGCATTTCCGTCCACATCCGTCATGTAAGCGCCTTTTGCACTTGCAATAAACCGTGGTGTTTCCCCCACGCTTCCAAAAGCACGGACCGGGCTGTTAACACCGCCAGGCATAAGTGTTACCGCTTCTCTGAAAAGTTCCTCTGATCTGCTCATCCGATTTTTCCTTCCTCCATAAGACGTGCAATTTCTTTTGCATAATAGGTAATATATATATCAACGCCTGCACGGTAAGCTGCAACTGCCATCTCACCGACAATCCTTTCTTCATCTACCCATCCCATCTTTGCTGCTGCCTTTACCATGGCATATTCACCGCTTACACTGTAGGCTGCAATCGGTGTATGTACCGTTTCCTTCACCTTTACAACCATATCAAGATAAGACAAGGCCGGCTTTACCATAATAATATCTGCGCCTTCTTCTTCATCAAGTACAGCCTCTTTTACTCCCTCTACGCTGTTATGGAAATCCATCTGATATGTTTTTCTGTCTCCAAAAGAAGGAGCGCTACCTGCCGCATCACGGAATGGGCCGTAAAAAGCGGACGCATATTTTACTGCATAGGACATAATCGGAATATTGGTATAACCTGCTTCATCCAATGTCTCTCTGATGGCAAGCACTCTGCCATCCATCATATCAGAAGGTGCAACCATATCTGCTCCGGCTTTTGCATGGGAAAGGGCTGTTTTTGCCAGTAATTTCAAAGTCGCATCATTTTCCACATCATGATCGCACAACACGCCGCAATGACCATGAGAAGTATATTCACACATACAGACATCGGTGATCAGGTACATCTGCGGAAAATGTTCTTTCGCATAGCCAAGCGCCCTCTGCACGATGCCGTTTTCAGCATAGGCCTGGCTTCCCACTTCATCTTTTTCCTTCGGGATGCCGAACAGCATAACGCTTGTAACACCGGCATCAAGCAGTTCCTGAAGACACTCGCCCATACGGTCAATGCTATATCGATACTGCCCCTCCATGGACGGGATTTCTTCTTTAATATTTTCCCCTTCCATCACAAACATGGGATACACTAAAGAAGCCTTATCCATTCTTGTCTCCCTGACCATTTTGCGGAGCGTTTCACTGCCGCGCAGTCTTCGCGGTCTTTTTCTCATTTCCATTTTCTTTACCTCCTGCATAATTCACATACTTTATCTACAACAGAATCCATAGACGGATTTTGTGCCATATACGTTTCCATTCCCAGTTTATCTGCCGCATCTTTTGTTTTCTTTCCGATACAGACAGCCTTTACTTTTGAAAAATCAAGATCCCCTGCCGTTTTTGCGAATCCCTTCACGGTAGATGCACTGGTAAATACTGCGTAATCCGTAATGCCCTCTTCAAACTCAGCCTTCAGATCCACCATTCCTGATGTTTCATACACCGTATCGTACGCTGCCAGATCAGTGATTTCCACTTCCGGAACATTCAAAAGCTGCGATGTCAATTCAGGACTTCCGATTGCTGCACGGAAAATTAATATTTTCTCTGCTCCTGTACAAACATCTGTCAGGGCCTCTCCCAGATCTTCCGCATAATATTTCTCTGGTATCAGATCCGCATAACATCCGTGGCTTTCCAGTTCCCTGGCCGTCCCGGCCCCAAGCACCGCTATTTTTAAACTGCCCGTCTTGCGGATATCCATATGGCATTCTCTCATATCCTCAAAGAAAATCCGTACTCCGGATGGACTGGTAAATACCAGCCAGTCATAATTTTCAATATTTTCAAGAGCATGGCGTATTTTGCCTTCACACTCCCGCTTTTCAATACGGATTGCCGGTAATTCCAGCACTTCCGCTCCCTGTGCCCGAAGTTTTGCAGACATGGAAGAAATCAGTTCCTTTGGCCTTGTAACCAGAATCTTCTTTCCTCCCAGCGGGAGTTTTTCGTACCATTCAAATTCCTCTGCCAATTCACATACACGGCCCACTACAATAATAGCCGGGGTTTCTATTCCCCGGGCGTTTACTTCCGCCTCCAGCGTGGAAACAGTGGCGACAATACGTCTCTGCGCCGCCGTTGTCCCTTTCTGCAAAATAGCAGCCGGCATTTCCGGGTCTATATCTGCCTCAAGAAGCCCCCTGCAGATATCTCCAAGGGCCGCCACTCCCATCAGAAATACCAGTGTTCCTTTGGTCCGCACCAGTGCTTCAAAATCAATATCATATTCTTCTCCCTGCTTTTTATGTCCTGTAATAATATGCAAAGAAGAACAGTAATCCCTGTGGGTCACCGGGATCCCATTGTATGCAGGAACGGACAGCGCCGATGTCACACCCGGAACCACTTCATAGGGAATATTCTCTTTTATAAGAAGCTCCAGTTCCTCCCCGCCTCTTCCAAACAGGAATGGATCGCCGCCCTTTAAACGTACAACCCGCTTTCCTGCCTTCGCTTCTTCTACAAGAACCCGGTTGATTTCCTCCTGTTTCATCGTATGATTGCTGGATCTTTTTCCTACATTTATGCACTTCGCTCCATCCGGAATCATTCCCATGACTCCCTGCCCTACCAGAGCATCATACACAACAACTTCCGCCTCTTTTAACACCTGTTCGCCTTTTCTTGTAAACAGGCCCACATCCGATGGTCCTGCTCCCACAAGCCACACTTTTCCGGTCATTTTATCGTATCCTTTCTTTCTACATCAGCCCATGGTATTCGCGCCGCAGCTGCCCGGCCAGGTCTCTGCCAAGTTCCTCCGGGTCCTGACGTCTTCCCCACAAACTGCCTTTCAGATAGTTATCTTCTGCCTCATCATAATAAAGTCCCTGAAGAAATATCTTTTCTCCCTCCACTCTTGCATGTGCAGCCACAGGCGAAGTACATCCTCCGTCCAAAGTTCTCACAAAAGCTCTTTCACAAAGAGCCTCATCTGCTGCATCTGCATCTGCAAACTTCTGCAGATAACTGTAATCTTCCCCTTTTCTGCCCTGGACTGCCAGAATCGCCTGACCGGCCGCCGGAAGAATTTCTTCCGGTTCAAAATAACGGCTGATACGTTTTTCCAGTCCAAGGCGCTTAAGCCCCGCTGCCGCCAAAATAAGGGCGCTGTACTGTCCTTCATCCAGTTTTCGAAGCCGTGTCTGCACATTTCCGCGGACAGGTTCAAACTTTGCCCCTGGAAAAATTTCTTTTGCCTGGAGAACACGCCTTTTGCTGGAACAGCCTATTGGCTTATCAAGATCAAGTTCAGATGTCCCTTCCGGAAGTACCAGAACATCTCTTACATCCGCCCGTTTTGAAAATGCCACCAGCGGAAGTTCTTCTGAGATTTCCATCGGCACATCTTTCAGGCTGTGAACCGATATATCTGTTTTGCCCTCCGCAAGCGCTCTGTCCAGTTCTTTTACAAAAAGGCCTTTTCCGCCAATCTGATCCAATGTACGGTCCAATATTTTATCCCCGGTTGTTTTCATCGTAATGATATCCACATCCAGCTGAGGATGTGCATCCTGAATCGCTCTCTTTACTATTTCCGACTGGATGACAGCCAGACGGCTTTCTCTGCTCCCGATACAAATCTTATTCTTCATAGATTTCTTCCAATGCCTCCACACATTCCCGGAATGTTTTTTCGCTTACCCTGGCCCTTAGGCCAAAAAGCATTTTATTTACTACTTTACCGGCTGCGGACTCAATATATTCCCGGAATTTCTGCAAAAGTTCTTCCTGATCCTCCAGATCCATTTCTCCTATATGCTCAAGCTGGCGCAGCTGCTTCTGTGTCCGCAGATGAAAATCTTCCACCGCCGCCGTCTTAACCTTCTGAGCCATTTCCACAATATCACGGCCTTCATACCATGCAAAGAACTCTTTCATCTGATCTTCCAGAATCTCCCGGGCTTTTGCAATATTGTCCTTCATCTGTTCACTTTGATGCCCTCCATCAAAATAATCTATATCGTATAACGTGATTCCCGGCAAGTCCCCCACAGTCATTTCGATATCCCTGGGTACTGCCAGATCAATCATTACCAGACTCTTTCCGCAAAATACCTCTCTCACCTGTTCCTCTTTCAGTGTATAGTTCGGACTTGCCGTAGCACTGACCACATAGTCACACGCGGGAAGAAGACTCATACGTTCTCCATAATCAATGCGCTTACATCCTCTGGGAATATCCACTACACCGCTGCGGTACTGACGCACAGTCACAGTCACATCAGCTCCTTCTTCCGCAAGGAGAGTTGCAGACAGCTTTCCCATTTCTCCGTTTCCGATGACCATGCATTTCTTTCCCGCAAAAGTACATCCTTCCTGCTTCAGCACTTCTACCGCCCGGTGGATGGCCGAACTGTTCTTTTCAGAAAGCACTACTTCCGTCTTTACTTTTTTCCCTGCCGTTACCGCCATACGGAATAATACTTCAAGCACATTATCGGCCGCGTACTGTTCTCTTGCAAAAGCAAGCGCATCCTTGACCTGCGTTATAATCTGATCCTCACCAAGAATCTTCGATTTCAGTCCGCAGGACAATTCAAACAGATGCTGAACCGCATCTTTCCCGCTGCGGCTCACAGCATATTTCCGGTACTGCTGCGGGTCTGCTTCTTTTTCTCTGCATACCAGATCGAACAGATCGATTTGTGTATCCTCCTGCACGCTGGCCCATAATTCCATTCGGTTACAGGTTGCAATCATAACGCAACCGAGGAGACCCGGAATCTCCTTCCAGGTCTCCATCGCTTTTGAAATGTTTGCTTTTGTAAAAGAGAACACACTTCTCACATCAATTGATGCTCTGGTATGGTCAATGCCCATCATTTGTATACACATATTCCCATCCTCAATCAAATTCATTCAGTCCATTGGCTTCCTCATACTCCACAATGGCCGATATATTTTTTATTTCATAATCATTAAACACCCGTGCCGCATATTCTTCCGTAAATTCCGCTCCTTCAACACTCGGCATATACCAGTTCTTGCCGCGGAAATATTCATCCAGTTTTTCATTATTGAAAATACGGCCGTGTTTTGCATATATTTCATTTCTTGCCAAAAGAATCTGTTCTTCCGTAAGTCCCTGCAATTCTTCCCGGGTGATATAACGCTGCGAGCTGTCCGGTATCACATAATCCGCCTCATAATAATAACCGTCAGATGTCTGCTGCACATCATCCACAGCATCCGCAACCCCGCTCACATCTGACTGCGGCTCTGCTCCAATGACAGATGAAAACTCTCCGGGAATCTTATTTGCCATACTGGTATTTGTGATGCTCCGGAAACGTGTTTCTCCATATTGCATCGGCATTCCATCATTGGCAATCCCATTTATATAGTCCGAGACAGTCTGGGAGTCTGCCGTCAGAGAACGCGTAATCGTATAGTCAGATATCAGTCCTTCTGTCTGTTCCACCACCGGTTCGTCAATCACATTGTACGGGTACAGATCTGCCGCATACATGGCTTCCTGCGCTCTTTCAAAATCCTGCTGTCCAAAAGAGCTGCCGGACAAAAAGACATTGCACAGTTCATTTAAATTTGTACCGTCAAAGGCTGCCGCCCTCATACTCCAGAAAATACCGTCCGCTCCGATGGCAGCTGCATCTTTCGCCTCACAGCAGATGATCGTTCCATAGTCAGTATCATGGGTAAAAATGTCTATCCGCGCCGTGGCGGACTGCAGCACACCTGCTGCCAGATTATACTGGCACTTTCTCTGCAGCGTATTTTCTTCTCTCTGATAGATTTCCGCCACAATATAATTTCCCTCTATGCCATCCGCATTTTTCTCTGTCTTAATACGCACCGCAAGAAGTTCCTGCACACCGTCCCAGTTTAAATCAATCTGCTGAAGGAACAAAAAACCGTTGAAATATTCCAGCTGCAGATTTCCCTCCGGCGTCAGATATTCCGGCACCGTGTAATCCATCACAATATTGTCATTAGAATAAGTATAAAACAGATCTGCCAGATTCTCATCACCTGTTTCCGCTGCCGCAGCCGTTATGCCGGCTGTCAGTATCCCAAGCGCCGCAATAAAAGCCATCGCTGTCATTTTCATTCTTTTCATATGATTGCCCCCTTATGTATTTCCATTAATCGTCCTGAAGTAACAGTCACTGAATTGAGTATACCATAGAAAGGGCTTTATTTCATTAACAGAAACTTAATATTTTGTGATAATTCACCGACCGCCTGCCATGTACAGAAGAGCATTGCAGATACATGCTGCAATATTGCTTCCGCCTTTTCTTCCTCTTGCAACAATATAAGGCACGTCTGTTTCCATGATCAGTTCTTTGGACTGAACCACGTTCACAAACCCAACCGGCACACCAATGATCAGCTCCGGACGGATCTTTCCGTCCTGAATCAGTTCATAGAGACGCACAAGAGCCGTAGGCGCATTTCCGATTGCAAATATCAGCGGTCTGTCCATAGCGGCCGCCTTATCCATACTTGCCGTTGCTCTGGTTGTCCCATTCTTTTTGGCGATCTCTGCCACATCCTCATCAGACATAAAGCAAAAAGCTTCTCCCCCAAATTTTGCCAGTGCCGTTTTATTGATTCCGGAACGCGCCATCTGGGTATCCGTCACAATACAGGCACCTTTTTTCAATGCCTCAACTGCTTTTGTCACAACGCCCTCTGAAAAGCAGAGATTATCTGCATAATCAAAATCCGCACTGGTATGGATACACCTCTTGATAATCGGCGCCTGTTCTTCCGGCAATTCCCGCCCAAGTTCTTCTGTTATGATCTCAAAACTGCGCTTTTCAATCTCCATGGGCTTTACATTTTCCAGCTCTACTTTCATTCTCTGATTCCTTCTTCCAAAATTTCATAAATTTTTTTCATGTCAAGATTTTTTCTAAGTTCTGATGCCAGAATATCATACTGACTTTCCTTAAATGCCGCAAAATCAAATGCCATAATATCAGACATATCCAGACCTTTGGCTTTTCCCAATGCCATCACCACTGATTTGGCCACATTTTCCCGGTCAAAAACGCCGTGGACATATGTACCGTATATGTTTTCACGATATGCCCCATCCGGCTTACATTTACCGATGCCCGGATTTTCTGCCTCCGTCCGAGACCTGTCCGCTGCATAATTCTCCAGTTCTGTCAGGGGCAGGCATCCCTTTTCCAATGTGGTCTGTCCCATGTGGATCTCATACCCTTCCAGGGCTTCTCCTGAAAGTCCTTCCAGAATCCCCTTCACCTTTTGAAAATTCCCGGTTACCCGTGTTCTTGTCTTTGCCCCTGCAAAAACAGTTTTCATAGGAAGAAGGCCCATACCGCGCATTTCCCCGCCGCCTTCCACACCTTCCGGATCGCTTAAATATTTTCCCATCATCTGGTACCCGCCGCAGATTCCGAAAATCACTTTTCCCGAAGCAGCCTGTTTTAGAATTGCAGCCTCAAGTCCGCTCTGCCGCAGATATTTCAGGTCATCCATAGTGCTCTTTGTTCCCGGCAGTATGATCATATCCGGATCTTTTAATTGTGGCACACTCTCCACATATCTGAGTGATACTCCCTCAATGCTCTCAAAAGGATTAAAATCTGTAAAATTAGAAATTCTCGGAAGGCGGATCACCGCAATATCTATGGCACCGATTTCTGTCTTTTTGTCAAAACGTTCTGTCAGGCTGTCCTCATCCTCCACCTGAATATGCAGATAAGGCGCAACTCCCACAACCGGAATCCCCGCTTTTTCTTCCAGCATATCAATTCCCGGATCAAGAATCGTCTTATCCCCCCGGAATTTGTTGATGATCAGCCCTTTGACCATAGACCTTTCTTCTTCCGTCAGCAGCATCACCGTGCCGATCAGCTGGGCAAATACACCGCCCCGGTCAATATCTCCCACCAGAAGCACAGGAGCCTTTGCCATCCTGGCCATGCCCATATTTACGATATCATCCTGCTTTAAATTAATCTCTGCAGGGCTTCCTGCCCCTTCTATCACAATGATATCATATTCTTCCTCCAGCCTATGAAAAGCTTTCAAAATGTCCGGCACCAGCTTTTTCTTGTATGCGAAATAGTCTCTTGCCTTCATATTGCCCAGTACTTCACCGTTGACAATCACCTGGCTTCCCACATCATTGGTCGGCTTCAACAGGATCGGATTCATATAGACAGACGGTTTAATCCCGGCCGCCTCCGCCTGCATTACCTGGGCACGTCCCATCTCCAGTCCCTCTTCCGTGATAAAAGAATTCAGAGCCATATTCTGGGATTTAAAAGGTGCAACTTTATATCCGTCCTGTTTGAATATTCTGCAAAGTCCTGCTGCCAGCAGACTTTTCCCCGCATTTGACATGGTACCCTGAACCATAATTACTTTTGCCATTTAAGAACCCCTTTCAGTACATTCACCAGCTCTTTATTTTCTTCCGGTGTCCGCACAGCCACACGGTAATATCCCTTTTGCTCCTGTACATCTTTCAGCCCCCGGTAATTTCCGCAATCTCTGAGCAATATTCCCTGTTCCCTGCATTTTTCAGTCAGTCCTGCCGGACCTTTCCAAAACAGAAAATTTGCCCTGGAATCATACACCGTAAGCCCCAGTTCTTTCAATTGCCCTGAAAGCCATATCCTCTGCCCTGTCACAAGCTTTCTTGCCCGCTCAACGTATTCTTTTTCCTTAAGAGCCGCCACTCCTGCCATCTGGGCAGGAATAGATATGTTCCAGGGCTGTGTGATACTTTCCATTTTTTCAAGCAGAAATTTATCCGTGCAGATCCCATATCCCAACCGCAGTCCGGCCATGGCATAGGTCTTTGTAAAAGCCTTTAAAACAAACAAATTCGGATAATCTGACGTATCACGTACAAAATCCGCTTCTTCTCTTTCTTCAAGAAAATCCAAAAAGCACAGATCAAGTACCACCTTTATATTTTCTTCTTTGCATATATTCAAAATCTCCCGCAAAAATCCCGGTGGAATCGTGACTCCTGTAGGATTATTCGGATTACACAAAAAAACCATATCCCAGCCCTCTTTCAGACGCTTAAGATAATCCTCCTGCAGTGCAAATCCCGTTTCTTCTCTCAATTCATAAAATTCTGCCTGACATCCTGCCGCCGTAAGAGCCTGCTCATATTCTGCAAATCCCGGTGCAGTAAGCAGCGTCCTCACCGGTTTTACCGCAGATGCGAGAAGGAAAATCAATTCTGCAGCTCCATTCCCGCAGATTATATCTTCTTCACTCACCTTCTCCTTTCCGGCAATTGCCCGCCTGAGCTCCCTGTATTGTACATCCGGATAATTTGCAGAAAGTGCAACCCCCTGACAGGCCGCCGTCCGTACACTTTCCGGCATGCCTAACGGATTGATATTCGCCGAAAAATCAATCCGGTATTTATTTGTATAAATATCTCCTCCATGCTGATTTTTCTGCATGCGAAGCCTCCTTCAAGCATCCTTATACTATTAGTAAAATAATCCATTTCACTGCTGACATCACAGTTACAGCAAGAGCTGCCGTTCCATAAAGAAGTTCATTTGCCCGAACGATATCTTCCGGCTCCACCGGGCGGATATTATCTCCGATCGTCTTTTTTTTGTGCAGCTCTCCAAAATACCAGGCATCCCCCGCAAGCTGAATCTCAAGGGCTCCTGCCATTACAGCTTCTGTCTGAGCCGAATTCGGACTGGCATGATTAAACCGGTCTCTTTTAAATATCTTCCAGGCATTTTTTCCATCCATCCGGCACAGAAAAGATGCTGCTATCATAAACAGTGCACACAGGCGTGCAGGAACAAAATTGGCCGCGTCATCCAATTTGGCCGCAAAACGTCCAAAATACAGATAACGGTCATTCTTATACCCAACCATGGAGTCCATGGTATTGATGGCTTTATAGAAAAATCCAAGCACCGCACCGCCGATCATCATATAAAACATTGGCGCAATCACGCCATCTGACGCATTTTCTGCCACAGTCTCAACCGCCGCTTTTGCAACGCCGGTCTTATCCAGTCTCTGCGTATCCCTGCCTACGATCATAGACACAGCATGACGGCTCCCCTCCAGATCATCGTCTTTCAATCTGTCAAATACTTTCATGCTTTCATCCCTGAGAGATCTGGCGGCGAGAAGCTGCCAGCACCAGATACTCTCCAGGACAAGCCTCAGATATGGATGGACCCACTGAGCAAGCACAAGCAGAATAAGCGGTACCCCGGCTGACACCAGAATCACAAGAACTGCAAGAATAACTCCTGCCGCAAATTCTTTTTTCGGGGATTTTCCCTCCCCGGCAGGAATCCCAAATATCCTCCTGAGAATTCCTTCCAACAGGGAAATCAAGTTTCCCACCAGCCTGATGGGATGATACAGCCAGCGTGGGTCCCCCAGTATCAAATCAATTAAAAAACCAATAAGCAATGCCAGAAGCGATAATCTCATCGATAACCCTCACATTTCATGCAGAAATCCAGAGCTGTCTCCGGATTAGCATAGTAATATAGATGCGGAAAACCTGCCATCAGATTTTCCGTGCGATGGATGCATTTCCAGCTTCTCTTCCTTAACGGCTTCCTCGCTGTATATGCATCCCCGCAGTCTGTGCTGTCAAAGTAATGAAATTCATGTCCCCGGAGTTTTGCCTTCTCAGATGCATCTTCCTGATCCGACAATTCCAGTTCAATGTATCCAAAGCGCCCCAGTTTGTCTGTACGGTATGCTCTTCCGTCAATCACACCGGCCATCTTCCACTCTCTCTTCTCCATGTCCTCCATAGTATTATGGAGATACATAAACCCGCCGCATTCCGCCATACAGGGAATCCCTGCGCAAATTTTCTGCTTTATGTCTTCCAGCATAGACGTATTTTCCGACAGCTTTTCTGCGTGCAGCTCCGGATATCCGCCGTACAGCAAAAGTCCCTGAATTCCTTCCGGGAGCCTTTTATCATGTATCGGAGAAAATTCTATGAGCCGCGCCCCCATCTGACGGAGGAGCTGCAGATTATCTTCATAAATAAAGCAAAACGCCTCATCTCTTGCCACAGCAATCTTCGGGGCTGCCGCCTTTATTTTACAGGCGGCAGAACTTTCTAAAACAGCCTTCAGTTTATCCGGAGTCTGCACATACATATCCGGTGCATTACCTGCAAGAGCAAGAAGCCCGTCAATGTCCAGACTTTCTTCCAGTATGTCTGCCAGCTTTTGAAGCTTCTGTGAAAATTCCTGCACTTCCTCCGGCATCACAAGGCCCAGATGCCTGCTTTCTATCACACAGTCCGTAACCTTCGGCACATATCCATACACATGGATGTCCAGTTCTTTTTCAATCAATGTCTTCAACTCCGGATACAGCATGGCAGATGTCTGATTCAGGATAACCCCTTTGATTCCACTGTCTTTTCTGTATTCCAGAAATCCTTTGATATATGCCAAAACAGACAGGCTCATCCCTTTTGTATTGACTATCAACACCACCGGTGTATCTGTCACTTTTGCAAGGTCACAGGCACTGGCCTTATCTGTAACTCCTCCCAGTCCGTCATAAAATCCCATAACGCCTTCCATAACGGAAATTTCCACATCTTCTGCATTCCGGGCAAACAGATATCTGGTCGTCTCTCTGTCTGTAAAAAAAGTGTCCAGGTTTCTTGATTTTGTCTTTAACACTTTTTCGTGGAACATAGGATCAATGTAATCCGGTCCGCATTTATAAGATGCCACTTTCATTTTTCTGTTCTTCAGTGCCTGCAGCAGCCCGCATGTAAGCAGGGTTTTTCCGCTGCCGCTGGCTCCTGCCGCCAGCATAATGCGCGGAAAACAACCCCTATTCTCGTTTCCGGTCATCATACGATTCCACCTCCGGTGCACGAAATAATATATACCGGGTTCTGTCCCATCATCATATGATAGCTTCCAACCTGTTTTGATCTTGCCGCTGATACACAGACAATATCTGTATCTGTTACCGGCAGAGTCTTTATGCACTCCAGTGCTTCTGACACTGTCTCCAGAGCAATGCAATTAATAACAATTCTCACCAACGGATTTTTGGCCAGCACCGTTTCCATGATCCGCTTCAGATTTCCCGAAGAGCCTCCGATAAATACATGGGTCGGCTCCGGAAGCTCTGCAAGCGCTTCAGGCGCAAGCCCCTCCACCACTGTCAGATTGTCAGCCGCAAATTTCTTTTTATTCTCTTTTATAAGCGCCACAGCTTCCTGCTTTTTCTCAACGGCATATACTCTGCCCGATACCGCCTGAAGGGCTGCTTCCACAGAAACAGAACCGGTTCCGGCACCCACATCATAAACGATGCTGTCATCGTGCAGTCTGAGTTTTGAAAGAGAAATGCACCGCACTTCACTCTTCGTCATAGGAACTTTATCCCGCAGAAATTCCTCATCTTCCAGACCATGGGTCACAACAGGATCTGCCCCGGGATTTTCGATCAAAACCACACAAAGATCCCGGAAACTTTCCTTCTTCAGGCTGTCTGCGCTGCCTCTCCGAATCCGCTCCGATTCATAAGACAGATCCTCACCTACTGACACAGTGAGATTTCCCATCCCGTAATCTGCCATTTTTCTCAGCAGCGTGGTTACGCCCTCTCCTTTACCAACCAGTGCAAACACTTTACGGTTTCTGCTGATTTCTCCGATTATATTGGCACATCGTCCGTGAAGGCTCACCAGCTTTACATCTTCCCACGCTGTGTGCAGCCTGGCACAAAAATAGACCACAGAAGAAATTCCCGGATAGAGGACAACCTCTTCCTGTGCGAATGTTTCCAGCAATTTCTTTGCTCCGCTGTAAAAGCCCACATCACCTGACTGAAGCAGCGCAACTTTTTCATATTCCGGGTGCTCCTTTATATATCCATAGATTTCATCTGGTTTATAGGAAATGAACTCATCTTTTCCGAGAAATTTAACATTCTCCAGCATCCGTCTGGCACCCACAATCAGTTGTGCCTCTCTGCAGGCTTTCAGTGCTTCCACTGTAAGATTGTCCCTGGTACCCATGCCGATTCCCACTATTGATATCTGCCTTTTTACGTCAAATCCGATTTTTTCCGCCAGGTATGATTTCACCTGTGACAAAGATCTTCCCTTTTCTTCACCCGGACGTCCGATCAGCACAACTTTCGCCCCCGCAATCCTTGCAGCACGGATTTTCTCTCCAAATCCGCCTGTTTTTCCAGATTCTTTTGTCACCAGCCATTTTGCGCCAAACTGTCTCAGCATGGCTGTGTTCATTTCCTCTGAAAAGGGTCCCTGCATACAAATCAGATGCCTGCCCGTAAATCCAAGCTGAGCACAGGCAGCGGCCACCTCCGGTGTGGAAAGTACCCGGGCAAATATACGTTCCTGGTAGTCATCCAGCAGCGTAAATTTTGCCAGTTCTTTACTCCCCGTGGTCACCAGAACATTTCCCTGCGTACCCTTTAAGAATTCCACCGCTTCCTCCACAGAAGATACACAGACAGCATCATCCGAATCATCCAGGATTTTCTCGCCTGGCCTCAGAAGCCGCACATATTCTGCCCCCGTCTTTTCACAGGCAGCCTTTATATTTTCAGAAACCACCGCCGCATAAGGATGAGTTGCGTCAACTACCAGAAGCTCATTATCTTTGCCGTCTTCTCTTCCTCCTGCTGTTTTCTGCTCAAACAACCGGCACATTTCTTCCTGATCCAGTCTCCTGCTGCTCACTTCCCGGTATTCATTTTCTCCAAGCAGCTGTCCGCCGTATTCTGTCGCCACACATACCAGTGACGGAATCTGCCGGCGGCTTAAAAACTCTGCCAGTTCCCGTCCTTCCGTTGTTCCGGCAAAGATGATCAATTTACACATTCTTTTCCCTCCGGTGTACACATCCGTCATCATTCGTTCAATCCTGAGACACGCCCCTGTATCCTCTGGGCGTAACCATTTTTCCATTGATTTCTTTTGTCTGGGAATTTCCGATAAATACCGTGGTGAACATATCCACCTGTGTATCCCGCAGTTCCTTTAAGGTCATTACCCTTCCGGCTTCTCCTTCACGCCCGATGTTTGTTACAATTCCGCATACTGTTTCAGAAGATTTATGCTGCATCATTAAATCGCAGGCTTTCTGAAGATAATCATGGCGTTTTTTACTGGAAGGATTGTACAGGCAGATTACAAAATCTGCCTCCGATGCCAGAACTAAACGTTTCTCAATTTTTTCCCACGGAGTAAGAAGATCACTGAGGCTGATAAGTGCAAAATCATGGATCAGCGGTGCTCCAAGCACAGCCGCTCCTCCCGTAGCAGCCGTCACACCTGGAATCACTTCCACCTGAATATCCGGATAATCCACTCCTATTTCCAGCATCAGTCCGGACATTCCATATACCCCTGCATCACCGCTGCAGATCATAGCCACTTCTTTCCCCTTAGCCGCTTCCTCAAATGCGAGACGGCATCTCTCGACCTCTTTTTTCATAGGCGTTGTTAAAAATTCTTTTTCAGCAAAATGCTCTTTTACCAGATCTACATATACAGTATATCCTACAATTGTATCGCAGCGGTTAAGCGCCCCCGCCGCCCTCATCGTCATCTGCTCATATTCTCCCGGTCCAATTCCGATCACATATATTTTACCCAAAATCAACACTCCAATCTTTCACAGCCAGTGCTACGGTCACACCGTCACCTGCTGTTTTTTTCTTTATCAGTTTTCCGCCCTGTGATGCCAGCACCGCACTTCTTTCACATACATTATCAACCCCTGTGATACTTTCCACAAATGGTGACGGGGTGTAACTGCCCGGTGCTTCCTTCAGCTGCTGTGCAGCAAAAGTTACAAATGGCACCCCATATGATTCTGCCAGCGCGATCAGGCCCGCTTCTTCTTTTTTCAGATCAATACTGGCTATTTTTTCTATACTGTTTCTGCTGATGCGGCAGTCTTTAAGAACTGCCTCCACCTTTTCTCTGATAATTTCACTGTCCGTATCCTTTTTGCATCCCACACCGATGCTGACAATCTCCGGTATCAGACACAGCGTCTGTTTGTAGGGCATCTTCCCTTCATCCAGCGTCACACAAATCCCGTTGACACCCTCAAACACTTCTTCAGAATTCCAGATTTCCAGTTCCTCCGGCACATCTGAGATTACCGGAAAATCTGAGAAAAAACCTATTTTTTTCTCATCCAGCACATCTGCGGAAATCTCTTTTGCATATTTCATATTTGTGATATGCAAGCCATTCTTTTTTGCAAAAATATCTACCGCAAACCGGCCATTGACATCTGTTGCTGTGGTAATTACCGGAATCGCTCCCGTCAGATTGGCAAGAACTGCCGCCAGTTCATTGGCGCCTCCAAGATGGCCTGACACAAGCGAAATGGCAAAGATTCCTTTTTCATCCATAACCACCACCGCAGGATCTTTGGATTTATGTTCAAGAAACGGTGCAATACTCCGAACTGCAATGCCTGCCGCTCCGATAAACAGTATGGCATCCATCCTCGCAAACATCTCTCCTGTCCACTGTTTCAGAGGCATATCCAGCTCCTTTATTCCATATTTCACTGCATATTTGGGCATGGCCGTGTTCTCGCAGTCATACCCCTGCATTGTCAGCGCCATTGTAACGGCTTCATTTAAACGGGTGCCCCGTTCCGTAAAGCTTATTATCCCAAGTTTCATAAATCCACCTTTTCCTGTCCGGTTCGACACTTTTCCTTACTCTTCACGGGTCTGTACAGCTTCTCTGAATTCTGTGGCAAAGGAAGGATTATAAAGCTCCGAACGGTTGTAATGACTGTGACTGACAACATCACCGATGATCATCAGCGCAGTCTTCGTAACATTGTTCTTTCTGGCCGTCTCAGCCAGTGTACCTACCGTACAGGTAAAAGCTTTCTCATCTTCCCATGTAGCCTTATATACAATAGCCGCCGGAGTATCTTCTTTATATCCGCCTGCAATTAACCGTTCACTCAGTTTTTCAAGCATCCCGGTACTTAAAAATACTACCATGGTTGCCTGATGAGCTGCCAGCGATGCAATTTCTTCTTTCTCCGGCACCGGTGTCCTGCCTGCCATACGCGTAATAATCACGCTCTGTGATACATCCGGCAGCGTATATTCCAGGTTCAGGGCAGACGCTGCTCCGCAAAAGGAGCTGACGCCGGGGCAATAATCATAAGAAATATTTCTTTCATCCAACGCATCCATCTGCTCCCTGATTGCCCCGTAAAGGCAGGGATCCCCTGTATGAAGGCGCACGGTCATTTTTCCGTTTTCCTCCGCCTCATACATCACATCCAAAACTTCTTCCAGTGTCATTTTAGCGCTGTTGTATATTTCACAGCCCTGCTTAGCGTATTCCAGTAACCGGGGATTCACAAGTGAACCGGCATAAATTATTACATCAGCCTGTTCCAGATATTTCTGTCCCCGCACCGTGATCAAATCCGGCGCACCGCTGCCTGCTCCAACAAAATGTATCATCTTATTTTTCCTCCGTCTCTCATTCTGTTTCCTGATTATATTTCCTGTTCAAAGTATCTTAAAAGTTCTTCTGCTCCCTTTGTCTCACCCAGATAACCATGCTTATTAGAAAAAATGATTGCTTCTGTCTGAATACCGCCTGCACACCGATGCTGCAGATAATAATAAATGCGGTCCGCCACAATCTCCATTGTATCCTTCACCAGAGCCTCTTCCTGCAGAATGTCAATCGCTTCTTCTGTGGTGATTGTCCCGAGGATCCGCTGCACTGAGTCCATCCCGGCCCCGGCCCTCACCGCATGGGCCGCCATCAGCTCTGCCCTGCTGTCTGCGCATCTCGAATGAGTATTCATAATCCCGCCGGAAACCTTGATGAATTTTCCAATATGCGCCACAAATAAAATTCCTTTAAACCCCAGTTCCACGGCCATATCAATCGTTTCTCCCACGAAATTACTGCATTTCATGGAACGGTCAATATCCATCCCGGTGCGCAGGAAATCCTCGCCGTAATTTCCCGGTGTGATCAGCAGATATTCCTCGCCTGCTGCCTTTTTCGTCTCCATCTCCAGACGGATGCTGGCTATAAGCGCCTCCTCACTCATCGGAACCACGATTCCGCTTGTTCCCAGAATCGAAATACCTCCTTCTATTCCCAGGCGGGGATTAAATGTTTTTTTCGCCGTCTCTTCTCCTTTCGGCACGGAAATTACAACTTTCATACCTCCGGGATGATCCATTTCTTCACACACTTCCTGAACAGCCAGGGTGATCATTTCTCTGGGGACCCGATTTATGGCGGCCTCACCGACCTTTTGCCAGAGTCCCTCTCTTGTCACTCTTCCCACGCCGGCTCCGCCGTCAATCACGATTCCCGGCACTTCTGTTTTATTTACCTTTGCATACACAAGAAGTCCACTGGTTGCATCCGGATCATCCCCGCCGTCTTTTCTCACTGCACAGGAGGCTGTTGTATCATCAAATACCGCATCCTCTATCAGCAGATTCAGCTCTGTTTTATCCGGAGTAACAATGTCCACTTCTTTTACGCTCCTTTTTGTAAAGAGCATGACCGCTGCCGCTTTTGCTGCTGCTGCCGCACACGTTCCGGTAGTATAACCGCAGCGCAGGCGCTTATTATTTTTCAGTACATATCGGTCTTCCAGACCGGTCTTATGTTCCATGTTCAGTAAAAAAACCGTTGTCCATGCAGACAACGGCTTATATCCCTTCCCTGTGGGCTCCGGTTGCCGCAGAGCCTTCCAGTCCTAAAATATATGCCGGTATCTGACTCTTACAGTAACGGACTTGTGCGGGATTTCCACCCGTCTTCCCCATGCCGGATACTCTCTGTTTACTCCGGCAAAACATATATTTATTCAGTTATCAGTATATCCACTTGAACCCCCAATGTCAATGTAAACCTACGCTTTTCCGGTACTTCCGAAGCCTCCCCGGTCTGCGCCTTCCAGATGGTCCACCTGCTCAAATTCGATTGCCGGCTGATGCTCCACAATACGGAACTGACAGATACGGTCATTCACATGTATCTGCGTGTCCCTCATGGCATAGACAGGCATAAACCACTGATCGTTATCGCCGCAATATGTCTCGTCAACAATTCCATGATGATTTGTCTGGATAATCCCAAAATTTTTAAACGTAGAGCTTCTCGGCACAATATGCGCCTCATATCCCTTTGGCAGCTTCATGGCAATTCCCAGCGGTATCAGCCTGAATTCTCCCTGTTTTAATTCAACGTCCTCCGACGCCCGCAGATCAATCCAGTCAGATTTCCCGTCTATATACCGCAGCGGCTCGATTTTATCCGTAAAATATTTTATCTGTATCTTTTCCATAAACATAGTCTCCTTACGTTTCGTGACAGCCTGGAACCGGCCGGACCTCTTTTTCTATTTTTTCTCCAAAATCCCCACAGTGCAGCACTACCTCTCCCCCCGCCAGCGATTTGGGCACATCAATCACTCTTTGATTGGCGCTTCCTTTCCAGTGGAGCTGCCTGTCCAGCTTATCAATCTCAAATTCTCCGTCCACCAGCACATCCACATACTTCATAACATTATGATTGCAGCAGGCTTCCCACACACTCCCTGTATACAGCCAAATTGTCTTTTGAGGATATTTTTCTTTGATCTCTTTTGCAAAAGCCTCCACATCGCTCTGATTAGAGGGATACAACGGATCTCCCCCGCTGAAGGTAATTCCCGAAATATAGCTTTCCTCAAGCTGTTCAAATATTTCCTGTTTTGCCTTTTCATCAAAAGGAAGCCCTCCGTCAGGATCCCATGTCACCGGATTCTGACAGCCCTGACAGCAATGACCGCAGCCCGCAACCCAAAGCACTACACGCAGACCATCGCCATTGAGCATATCATCTTTTGTTATATTATGGTATCGCATATGTATTCTCCAGCACAAATTACATCTTTCATCTTCCAGATTTAGTATTCACGTCACATTAAAACCACACGATTTGGTAGTACAGGATTCATTTTATCATTGTGCAATATCCGCGTCAAGAGCAAACCTGACCATTTTAATCAGTCATTTTAATCAATCGTAAAAACAGAGCTGTTGCTCCGGTAGATTATCCATCTACTTTTGCAGCAGCCCCTTTTCCTGCTTTCAGTAATAGAAACAGGCTTTTCGTATTTCTGTCATTTACTATTTTGAAAACAAAATCCTGTCATTATCCAGTTCTTTTCCAGCTCCGGCGGAGAACTTTTCAAGCAGGCCATCTACCGTAAGCCCCGCCCGTTCTTCTCCTTTAATATCCAGTACGATTTTTCCGCTGTCCATCATCAGCGTACGGTTACCCAGTTCCAACGCAGAATGCATATTATGAGTGATCATCAGACACGCAAGATTATTTTCGGATACGATTTTCTTTGTAAGCTCCAAAACCTTTTCCGCAGTCGCCGGATCAAGCGCCGCAGTATGCTCATCCAGAAGAAGGATCTTTGGCGGAACGAGCGTTGCCATAAGAAGCGTTAATGCCTGTCGCTGTCCTCCGGATAAAAGCCCCACCGGCTGTTTCATCCGGTCTTCCAGGCCCATATTTAACAGCGCCAGCTTTTCCCGGAACATCTTTTTCTGAGCTTTTGTAATTCTGGAGAAAATTGATCCCCGTCCTTTTACTGCACGAAGATAAGCAAGCGCCAGATTTTCTTCAATTGTCATATTTGGAGCTGATCCTTTCATCGGATCCTGAAATAATCTTCCGATCTCTGTAGCCCGCCTGAAATCCGGAATATAAGTGATATCACGCCCGTCAAGCTCAATACTGCCTTCATCCACGTAAAAACTCCCCGCTATGGCATTAAATAATGTGGATTTACCGGCTCCATTGCTGCCTATGATCGTTGCAAAATCCCCGTCCTCCACAGTGAGGCTCACACCGCTGATCGCCACTTTTTCATTGACTGTGCCCGGATTAAATGTCTTTTTAATATTTGTTACTTTTAACATGAACCGGCTCCTTTCCGCGCGGAAAGCGCCGCTCTTTTTCGCTTCTGGAATGCGATCTGCTTTTTAATGTGAGGTGAAGCAATGGCGATTGCAACTATTACTGCCGATACAAGTTTCAGGCATTCTGCCGGTACGCGAAGGCGCAGTGCAACAGCAATGGCAAAACGATACAGACAGCTTCCCAGAACAACACCTGCGATACGGCGCAGCATACCGCCTTTTCCAATCAGTGTCTCACCGATGATAAGGCTGGCCAGCGCGATGGTAACCATACCTGTTCCGAGATTAATATCACAGGTTTTCTGATACTGCCCGATCAGACATCCTGACAATGCGGTAAGAGCGCTGGATACACACAGTCCCACAGTTGTTGTAAATCCGGGATTAATACTGGATGCTTTCACCATATCATCATTATCTCCTGTTGCCCTGATAGATAATCCCAGCCTTGTTCCAAGGAACCATGTCAAAACCAGACCAACCATCACCACAATTAAGATTGCCACAATCAGCTTATACCAGGTTGCTCCGAAAATCTCCTTAAAATATCCGAAAATCGTTTCACATTTAAACAGGGACAGATTTGAGGAAAATCCCATCACCGCAAGATTTACAGTATAAAGTCCCGTATTCACAATAATACCTGCCAGGATGGACTCCACTCCCAGTTTTGTCTGCAGTGTGGCCATGACGAAACCGGAGCAGACCCCCGCAAGCATTGCTGCCGGAAGTGCCAATACCGGATGCCCCATAATTGCCACCTGCGCTCCTACTGCACAGCCAAGTGTAAAACAACTGTCCGTAGACAAATCCGCTATATTCAATATTGAATAACTCAAGAATAGTGCCAGTGCTACCAGTGCATAGATAAAACCAAGCTCCAGCGCACTGGTGATCACCGGGAGTGAAAGTAATGATCCCATAAAACAAACTCCTTATTTACAATTTCTTATTCGAAGCTTTCTGCTGTCACAATCTCCACAACCTGTGTACACATCTCAGCAAATCCGCTGTAATCCAGTCCGACTGCTTCTGCAGTTTCTGTATTTACTGTTGCGATACCGTTATCAAATGTCTGAACTGCCATTCCTGCCGGGTCAGCGCCCTGACAGATTTCAACTGCCATATCCGCTGTAGCTGTACCGACTACTGTATAATCTACACCATATCCGCAGAATGCACCGTTCAGCGCAAAGGAATCAGCGCCTGCATAGTGTGGAATGCCTGCATCCAGGAATTTTTCGTAGATAGCCAGTTCTGAAGTCATGATAGTATTGTCTGTCGGTGTAAAGATTGCATCGACTCCTTCTGCCACCAGCGCATCTGCCGCTGCTGTTACTTCCGGATTATTAGTTCCTGTCTTTTCCACATATTCTACGCCCTTTTCATCCAGATATGCCTTTGCATCTGCAATCGGCTGCCTGGAAGAGTCTTCTGACTGGCTGTAAAGAAGTCCTACTTTCTTAATATCCGGATTTGCTTCGAACATCAGGTCAAAGATTGCATTTGTATTTAAAGCATCACTCGTTCCCGTGATATTTGCCCCCGGCGCTTCCATTGATTCAACAAGCGCTGCTCCCACCGGGTCTGATACTGCTGAGAAAACAACCGGAATCTGATTATCTTCTGTCGCTGTCTGTACGATCTGTGCTGCCGGAGTTGCGATCGGAATAATAACATCCACTTCATCTGCGATCAGCTGCGCCGCCATCTGTCCGATCGTGCTGGCATCTGCCTGACCGTTCAGTACATATCCGTCATAAATAAAATTATCTTCGCCTTCCTCAGATTTTACATCCAGCTCCGCCATAATAGATGCTTCAATCTGGTCAAGAGACGCATCATCTACAAATTTAATAATGCCAATTTTGTAATCGGCTGCTGCCACGCTTCCTGTCATCATTGCTGTTGCTGCCACTGCTGCGGTTACACCTGCTAACATTTTCTTCTTCATAATCATATTCTCCTTTGGCTTTATTTTTGTGCAAACCGATTTGAAATTTGTCGAGTTTCCCGGAAAAAATAAAACCGTCTCAAGCAATCTGCCTGAGACGGTAATAATCAACTTATTATCGCGGTACCACTCAACTTAACATTTCGTCCACTTTCGCGCGTACATCCAAAACAGGTATATACACTCCTGATTGATAACGGGTTCGGTTCCCGACAACGCCTACTCAGCACTGGCTTTTCAGGCTGCCCTCGAAAGTCCATTCAGCAAATCCATCCATACTGCAATTCCACCACCTGCAGCTCTCTGTGATTTCAAAAATAAGCTTACTATTCTTTCTCATCGGTTTATCTTTTGATAGTTCAAAGTTTAGCACGCTAAAGTACTTTTGTCAACATATAATTTCATTGACTTTTACCATGCTTCATTTTATCATAAACTGGTAATTTGGATGATGCAGGATTGTGGCAGTGCAAAGCACGAAACAATCCGTAAGGCATCTTTTGATCCCAATATTATCAATTTTACATATTTAAAAGTAAGGAGACGACATTATGAAAGACAATCATACCAAAACAATCGTACAATGTTATTATACCTTTTTTATAAATGGTGTACTTGCATTGATTATCGGTTCTCTGCTTCCCTATATACGGGAAACATACCATCTCGAGTACAGTATAGCCGGTTTTCTCGTTTCAGCCCATTCTATCGGAAATCTGTGTTCCAGTTTTTTAGGAGGCACCCTTCCTATATGGCTGGGCCGTAAAAAAGCAACCCTCCTCCTTTGTTTTAACGGTGTAACCGCATTTGTGCTGATGACTCTTACCGGAAATCCATTTCTTCTTATACTGGCATTTTTCCTGACCGGTATCAATCGTGGTTCCATCAGCAATTTTAATAATGCAATTATTAATGATGTTTCCGGCGGAAAGGCTTCTGCTTTAAATCTGCTCCACGCCGTTTTCTGTACCGGCGCGCTCCTTGCTCCCTTTCTCGTTCTTCTGTTTGTACGAAGCAGCAATGCAAACTGGGTATCTGCTGCCCTTTTGATGGCATTCGGTCTTTTTACCCAGCTGGTGGTTATCTGGCGTATGAATGTTCCAAATAACTATCCTTCAAAAGCAAAGAACGCAAAGAATGACTGGAGCTTTCTAAAAAACAAACGTTTTCTGATTGCATGCGGCATTCTGTTTTCTTACATGTGTGCAGAACAGGCGATTAACGGCTGGCTTGTCACTTATTTAAAAGATACCGGAATCATGAGTGAAAGCTTTTCACAGATTATGGCCTCTCTTCTCTGGGGCGTCATTCTGATCGGGCGTCTGATCAATGCAGCGCTCTCTACCCGGGTAGAAAAAGCAAAACTGCTTCTTGTAAACTGTTTTGCTTATGTGATTTTCTTTATTATATTAATTACCGCCCGTTCTTCAGCGCCCTGCGTTATTGCCATTATCGGAATCGGCTTCTTTATGTCGGGGCTTTATCCGACCACCATTGCCTCTGTGGGTGACATTGCATCACAATATCCTCTGGCATTAAGCTGTATCCTGACCTTTGCAGGCGCCGGAGCCATTCTGATGCCATCTATTGTCGGTATTGCTGCACAGCATATCGGTATTTTAGGTGGAATGAGCGTAGTTGTCATTGCTGTTGCAATATCTTTTCTGTTTATTGCCTGGAATGCTGTCTACAGTAAAAAATCTGCGTAAAAAATATCTCCGGAGATGCCTCCGCAGATTTCTATATTATTTATGAAAGTCGGTAAAACAAATGAAACACATTCTTTCACGCAAACTACATGCAAAACAAATCTGTCTGCTGACGCTTCTTGCTTTTAATGCCTGTTTTGCCCTCATGCAAAAAAACATCCTGGGAAGTACCCGCAATCTAATGCTGGCTCTGGCCTCTGCGGTCTTTGCCGCAATCATGGTGACCCTCACCCCATGCCGGTTTAAAAGATGTCTGCAGGTCGCCCTTTTTTTACTGACCCCGGCCATGGCCTTTATCATTGTTCAGGAATATGCGCAATATGCGATCCTGACCATCCTCCCCATGTTTGTTACCCCGGCGGGCCTGGGCAACTTATTTTTGTATGCACTGATCCTGGTTTTTCTGTATCTGGTGCTCAACCGCATGAAATACAGTTCTTCCATACTGCTCCTAACAGCTTCCATATTCGGCGCTGCCAACTACTTTGTCATGATGTTCAGGACTTCTCCCATCATGGCACCCGACTTTGCCTCTTTCGGCACTGCCATGGATGTGGCCGGCGGATATGTCTACACTCTGGATCAGTCCGCAACGCAGGCTGTCATCTATACCTTATCGGCTATGTGCCTGTATCTTGGCTTTGACGAAAAAAAAGGCCTTCGCCCCCGATTCCGTCTTGGGGTTCTGGCCGTCTTTCTTGGTTCATTTTCTGTATTTTATACCCAATTTCGCACCGGAAAATATATGGAAAAAAATAATCTGAGACTCAATATCTGGGCTCCGGAAAAAAATTATGCATCAAATGGCTCTCTTCTCTCTCTTCTGATCAGCTATACCTACTACAAGGTTGATGTTCCTGAAGGATACTCTGCCAATAAGGCTGCAGAAATTGCTTCCCGTTACGAATCCGACAGTTCAGCAGACGGAAAACATCCCAATGTAATAGCTGTCATGAATGAAGCCTTTTCCGATCTGGAAGTCCAGGCGCCGCTTAAGACCTCGGAAGATTACATGCCCTTTATTCACGGGCTCACCGAAAATGTACGCAAGGGAAATCTTTATGTTTCCGTACGCGGTACCGGAACTGCCACTTCCGAGTTCGAATTCCTGACAGGGAACTCTATGGCATTCCTGCCCTACCGCTGTATCGCCTACAATAATTACCTTAATGCCCCCATGGTGTCTTTAACCACCACGCTGCGTGAGCAGGGGTATGGTGCCAACATCGCTGTCCATCCGGGAAACCGGGATGCCTGGAACCGGGATGTCGCTTATCCTAATCTGGGATTTGAGGTATTTTATGACTATACTTACCTGACGGATTGTGAGCTCATACACGGCCATATTTCTGATAAGTCGGACTACGACTTTTTAATCCGGCAGTATGAAGAATTCCGCAGTCAGTCCGACCTGCCTTTCTATCTGTTTAATGTAACCATCCAAAATCACAGTCCTTATGATGCTCCCGACAGACAGGTAGAAGAAAAAATCCGGCTTCTCAATACAAACGTCTGGAAAAACGGAACTTCCCAGTATATTAACCTGATAAAAACTTCTGACGAGCAGTTTCAGCGTCTGACAGAATATTTTGAAGCAGTGGATGAGCCTACCGTGATCCTCCTCTTTGGAGATCACCAGCCCTCCCTCTCGGCAAAAAAGAAGTACTGCCACGCCGGTGATTCTCTTGAAAATACCGTCAATCAGCATACGGTACCATATGTTATCTGGGCTAACTACGATATTGGGACAGATACTCAGCACGACATGAGTGTTAACTATCTGTCTGCCTGGCTTCTGGATACCATTCAAAGCCCTATGACCGGATACCAGAAATTCCTTCTGGATATGTCACAAGAGGTTCCTCTGTTGACACAGTTCGCCTATCGGGGCGATGACGGCATTCTGCATGAAGCCGGTGAAGAGTCAGCATACACTTCTGTTCTTAATGAATATGCGATTCTTCAGTACAACAATATATTTGATTCAAAAAATCATCTGGATACTTTCTTTCATCTTGAATAAGATTAAACGTCGCCGACAATACAATTTGAGGAGCCTTTTGGCACCTCTGCGAACTTTTCTCTCAACCTGCGAACTTTGAAAAATCCCCGGTCACACGACCGGGGATTTTATCTGCACATTAATTGAATTTACGTTTACGAGCAGCTTCAGATTTTTTCTTACGTCTTACGCTTGGTTTTTCGTAATGTTCTCTCTTACGAATTTCCTGCTGGATACCAGCTTTTGCGCAGTTTCTTTTGAAACGGCGTAATGCGCTGTCCAAAGTCTCGTTCTCTTTTACGATTACATTCGACATAGTCTCACACCTAACCTCCCTCCAGTTGTAGATTGTGCATAATACAACTGTGGGTATTTTTATTGCACTAGTATGATTATACTCGCGTTATTCCCATCCGTCAAGATGTTTTCTTCCCGAAGAAAACATTTTCATCCGACTTTTTTATTCAAGCTGATATGCTGTAAAATAACCATACTGCGCCACCGGTTCTGCCTGTACATCCGCATCATAATATGTCTGGATATAAGCCATTGTACTGCCAAAATACTCATTACCAATAAGCCAGACTTTCTCATTTCCCAGGACATCTTTATATGGATTTGAAATTCCAAACCGCTTCAGAGTATCGAGATAAATTGGCATGTGTGCTGACCAGCCGCCAAAATATGCAATATTTTCACCGATACCAAAGGGCGGCGTATCAAACACACCATAACATCTGGAAAAGGAAAGCGCTCCGATCGTTGTAATATGCAAATGCTCTTTGTCGCCCCCGATACGCTCGAGAGCAGCGCGCTCCTGCACCATCTGCTCACGTGCTGCTTCCGAATCGCTTCGCAGATATTCCCCTCCGGTACGGCAAATCAGACAGATAGCAACAGCTGCGCCAATCGGGATACCTGTTTTCTCCATGCAGTTTGCTCCAGGAACAAAACTCCATGCTGCTGTCACAAAAACCGCCAGCCATATTCCCACATCAACTCTGTTAACCAGGTACCTCCCCTGATAATACAGATAAATATACAACGCTGTCACTACAGCCAATTCATAGAGCATGCCCAAAACATCTGATATGTCATGCTTACCAAAAAACATCCAGTACAGAAACATCACGATTGAACATACGCAGGCAGCAACACCGGGAAATTTTTTTAAAACATCTTCCGCAAACCCCTCAAAAAAAGCAGTGTCGATGCAGGGCCGCCCTTTCAGGGCAATCAGCTTCTCCATTACGGGAATCCCAAATTTCTCCGGATCCATATGATTCCAGCTGCGCATTAATTCATACGCATTCTGGTCCAGATCCAATTCCTGATACTGTTCTGCATATTCCTCATACTGAGGGAAACCATAATCAAACAATGTCGTACGTACCCGGTTATATTCCAGATATTCCTGCCACTCTTCGGACTGATATGCACAGTAATCCACACCGTAAAGCACAACAACCATAAACAGTAATGCCCCAAACGCTTTAACATATGTGAGCATTTTTGACAAATACTCATGTCTTTCCAAATGCCTCATTCTCAGCACTTCACAGACTCCGATTCCCGTCATTAAAAACAATTCCGCCATAAACTGCTGGCTCCGGTACATGAAGCCCGTGCCTGCAAGGACTATTCCCAATATTACAGACAATTTTTCGATGTTTTCATCCCTAAGCGCATGAAAAATCAGTAAAATACCTGCTGCAGCCGCAATTCCTGCAGTCTTTGTATATTGAAGAAGAACATAGCCTTCATAGGAAAAATAGAATATGCCTGCGGAGGAAAACAATGCAAAACATGTACCCTTCGATTCTTCCCACAAAACATGAGTAATCGCTGTAAACGAAACAAACAATACGCCATATTGAAACAGAGTATACCAGGGTATACTCTGTTTTATTCTGTAAAACATACTCAAAATCAATCCAAGGACATAATTTGAGTAAACCATATGGGCATCGTAGACACCTTTCATCCCATTCACAATATTGCAAAGTTCAAGGTCATCATTCGTTTCAAATACGGGACTGAAGATCAAAAGAAGGCATATCAGAATCACTATGTTAAAGCATATTGGAGCCCATATTTTTTTTCGGTTTCTTTCAAAAAACTTCACAGTCTGACTATTCCTATATCATCTATAAATCTTCAACAGTTATGCAAGCTGTCCTTCAAGAACTTCTGCTGCTTTTGCGAGAGCCTCTTCGACACCGGCCGGATTCTTGCCGCCAGCCTGTGCCATATTCGGACGACCGCCGCCGCCTCCTCCAACAAGAGCTGCAATTCCTTTAATCAGATTGCCTGCATGCGCACCATGTTTCTGCGCCCCATCGGTAGCCATAGTTAACAGGCTGACTTTGCCGCCATTCACAGAAGCCAGAACGATCACACCTTCGCCAAGTTTTTCTTTCAGCTGATCGCCCAGATCACGCAGACCGTTCATATCAACACCTTCCAGCTTCTTAGCCAGCAGTTTCACGCCCTTCACTTCTTTAACATCACCCATCACATCACCAAGAGCATCTTTTGCCATCTTGCTCTTTAAGGATTCCACTTCACTTTGAGCATTCTTCAGTTCTTCTGTCAGGTGATGCAATCTGTCAAGCAGTGTTGCCGGAGTAGCTTTTACTGCCCTTGCAGCCTCAGCAAGCTGCTGTTCCAGACTCTGATAATATTTGAACACACCTTCGCCGGTCAATGCTTCAATACGGCGCACGCCTGCTGCAATGCCGGACTCAGATAAAATCTTAAATGTTGTAATAACCCCTGTATTTGCTACATGAGTACCACCGCAAAGTTCTTTTGAAAAATCGCCCATGGAAACAACACGTACACTGTCCCCATATTTTTCTCCGAACAATGCCATAGCGCCTGTCTTCTTTGCTTCTTCAATCGCCATAACCTCTGTTACTACCGGAAGCGCTGCTGCAATCTGCTCATTTACAATTACTTCCACCCTGGCAATTTCTTCTGCTGTCATCGGAGCAAAATGTGCAAAGTCAAAACGCAGTCTGTCAGGTGTAACAAGAGAGCCTTTCTGCTCAACATGGCTTCCCAAAACTGTCTTCAATGCTTTCTGGAGCAGATGTGTGGCGCTGTGGTTCTTGCAGGTGTTTGCTCGCTTTTCCGGGGAAACTTCCAGGGTTACCACATCACCGGTTTTAAACATCCCCTTCGTCACCTTACCCACATGGCCCACTTTGCCGCCCAGCAGCTTGATCGTATCTTCTACCACAAATTCTGCATCTGCCGTGCGGATCACGCCAGTATCGCCTTCCTGACCGCCCATGGTGGCATAGAAGGGTGTTTCCTCCACAAAAATGGTTCCATTCTCACCATCAGAAATCGCTTCGGTAATTTCTTTATCTGTGGTCAGAACCGTAATCTTAGAATCGAAGCTCAGTTTGTCATATCCCACGAATTCTGTAGTGACAGAAGCATCAATCTCATCATAAACGGTCGCATCAGCACCCATGTAGTTTGTAACTTCGCGTGCGTTACGCGCTTTGGTACGCTGTTCCTCCATGGCTGCCCTGAAACCATCTTCATCAATAGAATATCCCTTTTCTTCCAGGATCTCTTTTGTAAGATCAAGCGGGAATCCGTATGTGTCATACAGCGTAAATGCATCTTTTCCGGAGAGAACCTTTTCTCCGGCTTCCTGAAGTTTGTTTTCCATGCCCGCCAGAATAGAAAGTCCCTGATCAATCGTTTTATTAAATTTATCTTCTTCCTGCATCAAAACCCTGAAAATGAATTCTTTCTTTTCCTCCAGCTCCGGATATCCGTCTTTCGAACCCTCAATTACAGTTGCACTTAATTCAGACAGGAATTTACCCTGGATTCCAAGAAGCCTTCCGTGTCTTGCCGCACGGCGGATCAGACGGCGCAGTACATATCCCCGGCCTTCATTTGCAGGCATGATACCATCAGAAATCATAAATGTCGCTGACCGGATATGGTCTGTGATCAGACGAATGGAAATATCCTTATTCTCATCTGTCTTATACTGAACGCCGGCAAATTCACATACTTTATTGCGAAGGGCATAAATCGTATCCACATCAAAGATGGAATCCACGTCCTGTACAACTACCGCAAGACGCTCCAGTCCCATGCCGGTATCGATATTCTTCTGCTTCAGAGTTTCATAGTGGCCTTCTCCGTCATTTTCGAACTGGGTAAACACATTGTTCCATACTTCTATATAACGGTCACAGTCACAGCCTACCGTGCACCCCGGTTTACCACATCCGTACTTTTCTCCGCGGTCATAATAGATTTCAGAACACGGACCGCAGGGACCTGCTCCATGCTCCCAGAAATTATCTTCTTTTCCAAAACGGAAAATGCGCTCTGCCGGAATCCCGATCTCTTTATTCCAAATGTCAAAAGCCTCATCATCTTCCTGATATACAGACGGATACAGTCTTTGCGGATCAAGTCCTACCACTTCCGTCAGGAACTCCCACGACCAGGCGATCGCTTCATGTTTAAAATAATCTCCGAAAGAGAAGTTTCCAAGCATTTCAAAAAAAGTACCATGACGCGCTGTTTTACCTACATTTTCAATATCTCCGGTACGGATACATTTCTGACAGGTAGCCACCCTGCGTCTCGGCGGAATCTCCGCACCCGTAAAATAAGGTTTCAGCGGAGCCATACCTGCATTGATCAGCAGCAGACTCTTATCATTATGCGGAACCAATGAAAAGCTCTTCATAACCAGATGTTCCTTACTCTCAAAGAAATCCAGGAACATTTTTCTTAATTGGTTTACACCGTATTTCTCCATAATTCTCCTCCTAAAATCCCCGGTTGTTATTTCGCCGGTTCTGTTTTTTCCTCTCCGGCCTGAGCCTCTTTTTTTGCATCACTGCGGTCACGCAGCACTTTACCCAAACGTATTCCCCCAAATGCCACCACTGCGATTGCCAGCATTTTTACAACTGTCTGTACAAAATACACTATAAAATCCATAAGAGATCCTCCTGTTTTATTTTACTTTGATCTGATGGAATGCCTTTTTGCCTTTCTTAATCAGTATCACACCGTCTTCATCTAAATCAGCTGTGGTAAGGATATGGCTGATTTCCGTAACTTTTTCACCGTTTACGCTGACACAGCTTACAGGCACGATCTGACGCCTTGCCTCATTTTTACTGGATACCAGTTTTGTTTCTACAAGAACAGTGAGAATATCTTTTCCTGCTTCCAGTTCCTCTCTGGAATATACAGTAGTCGGTACATCATCACTCTTACCGCCGCCCGCAAACAATGCTTTAGCCGCACCATCCGCTTTTTTTGCTTCTTCCTCGCCGTGTACCAGTTTCGTCAATTCATATGCGAGTATCTCTTTTGCCTTATTTAACTGGCTGCCTTCCCACTTGTCCATCTCATCAATTTCTTCCAGCGGGAGGAAGGTAAGCATACGGATACATTTCAGCACATCTGCATCTGCCACATTTCTCCAGTACTGGTAAAACTCATAGGGAGATGTTTTGTCCGGATCAAGCCAAACTGCACCAGACTGGGTCTTACCCATCTTTTTGCCCTCAGAATTCAGCAAAAGTGTAATGGTCATGGCATGTGCATCTTTTCCCAGCTTGCGGCGGATCAGTTCTGTTCCTCCCAGCATATTACTCCACTGGTCATCTCCGCCAAACTGCATATTACATCCATATTTCTGATACAACATATAAAAATCATAACTCTGCATGATCATATAATTAAATTCCAGGAAGCTTAATCCCTTTTCCATACGCTGCTTATAGCACTCGGCACGCAGCATATTGTTAACAGAAAAGCATGCGCCCACCTCACGGAGCAGTTCTACATAATTAAGATTCATAAGCCAGTCCGCATTATTAACCATCATGGCTTTTCCTTCTCCGAATTCTATAAAACGGCTCATCTGCTTTTTAAAACATTCAATATTATGGTTGATTGTCTCTACTGTCATCATCTGGCGCATATCGGTTCTTCCGGACGGGTCGCCGATCATTCCTGTGCCGCCGCCCAGCAAAGCAATCGGTCTGTTTCCTGCCATCTGAAGGCGTTTCATCAAACAAAGCGCCATAAAATGTCCTACATGAAGGCTGTCTGCTGTCGGATCAAAACCAATATAAAAGGTAGCTTTTCCTTCATTGATCATTGTTCTGATTTCTTCTTCATTTGTCACCTGTGCAATCAAACCGCGGGCAACCAGTTCCTCATAAATTCCCATTGATCATTCTCCTAAATTCACGTTTCTTCTATAATAATATCATCTAAATGCCATTTACTAACTATAGCATATCGGCAGTTACATTTCAAGTACACGCTTTTGCATTACTTTTTCGTACTCTTCGCCTGTTTCAGCGCAGAAACTGTTATTTTTCCACTCTTTTTCCACGCCGTTCTTCCGTTGGGACGCACCCAGATCTGTATTTTATCTACTGTCCTGCGGTACTTCCATTTTGATAAATTTACTGACAAAGTCCGCGTTTTACCGCCCTGCACCTTTCCTGCCGCTTCATAAATATTTCTTCCCGAGAAAAAGCGTATCCGCACATGCGCATACTTCTCTTTCATACCGGTAATATTGATCTTACACGTAAAATTTGAACGGGAAGTGAAATCCAGTTTCTTAGAAAAAGCCCAGCCTGCACCCTGATACAGATTCGGATTAAGTCCGGTCTTTACTGTTATGACCGTTTTTGAACCGCTTTTTTTGACTTTTCCGTTATAACTGTATTTTACAGTATTGCTGATTGCTTTTGTTCCTGAAACTTTTGAAATTGCAGCGCTGTTTCCTTTGTTGTAAACTCCCATCCCATTAAAACGGCTCCATGAAAAGCCCGGAATTTTTGAACTCCACGATGAGGCTCCGATATATTTCAATGCAAACTCACTCACCGATTTTGAAGATGCGGAATCAATGTACTTAAATACATCATAGATTACTTTTTTATTGGAAGCGTATTCCGTATATCCCTGTTTATTATTCCACAATCCAAGATTAAGCCCCTGTTTTGTCTCTACCACGTTATCTACATGTCTGTTCATGATAAAAGAATCAATCTTGTCGTTAAATTCCGTGATGTAGTACGCATACGCAAAAGCTGCCGCCTGCAGTTTTTCATTTGTTGTATTCTTAATCTTTGATGTAAATCCCTGTTCAGATAATATCACCCGTACATCCTTGCGGAAATTATTTTTCAGATAAGAAGTAAGATACCCGATATTCTTCATTGTGACTGTCTGTGTGGTATCATCATTTGTCACCTTATCGTCCCAGAATACCGGATCCGTCAGAGGACTGGGATACGGATGAAAGGCAAGATTCCAGTTAATATCTCCCTCTGTCTTTAATGCCCCGGCAAATGCATCCAACATATTTTTCGATGTATAAGAACGTCCGCCGGGCTGGAGAATATTCCAGCAATGATCCAGTGAAATATAAACTCTTGCACGGCTGTATACACTGCGAAGCGCTGTAGATACCACCCGGAAACTTCTTGCATACGCCTGGGCATATTCCGAAAATGACAGCGGTCCCAGATAATTATAAAATCCGTAATTATTTACCTCGTTTCCCACAATCCAGTTGACAATTCTCCCATGGGTTTTCGCACTGCTCATATAACGTTCACCCATAAAATGCATCAGGGCCGCCAGCGTATTTACGCCACTTTTCGTCATGGTATTAAATCCATAAAATGCTTTTCCTGCCCCACGCGCCGCCGGAGCTACCAGCTGGGAGCCTCCGCCCGATTCCTGTAAAAGCAAAATACCGGAAACTACCACACCCATTTCCGTGAGTTTTTCGACCTGAGCATCCAATGTTTCACAGGCACTTTTCCTGAACCAGTAAGTTTGTCCCTGATATGAATACGAGTATGACCATTTCGAATTTTTCCTGGAAGAAGTTGCAAGGAATTCATTGATACAGATATTGACAGATGCATGCCTTACCCGCAGATCCTCAGCATCTGAAAGCATACTTGTGTTTACCTGCAGTCCCTTTTTTGAGGCTGCTTTAGGAAATGCATATGTATACCTGGCAAGGCGCTCCGCATTTGTGATATATCGCACATTGCTGACTAACAAATACTTTTTTGTTGTCTGGTTGCGGACAGCTATCCCAAACTTTCTGTACAATACACAAGACTGCGAATTCATGTTCAATGATGCCTTGAAATTCATGGTACCTTTCTGTGACGTCGTTGCCAGAAGAACAGAATCTTTACTGATCTCATTTTCATAAGGCATCATTGCAAACAGATAATATTTGCCGTCTGTATTTGCCACCGAAGATGCACCGGCTGCACTGATCTCCACCAGGTTTTTATTAGAAGAACTTAAGGCGCAGCTTCTTATCGCCACTTTTACAGCCGCCTGCGTTTTAAGCGGAACCACTGCAAAACTCAGCAGCATTATCAATAAAATCAACAGTCCTCTGCTTTTCCTCACACTGCTCACTCTATCTTCCTCCCTCTCCTCCGGCATCAATATACAGGTCATCCCCGTCTGCAGCTGATGTAGCCAGCGCATCACACCGTTCATTTAATTCATTCCCATCATGCCCTTTTACCCACACAAACTTTACATGATGGGGTTCCATCGCCGCCAGCAGGCGCTTCCATAAATCTATATTTTTTACTGGTTCATTTTTTCCCCGCTTCCAGCCCTTTCGAATCCAACTGTCAATCCATTTCTGATTAAAAGCGTCCGTCAGATATTTGGAATCCGAATACAATTCCACCTGACATGGCTTTGTCAGTGCCTCCAGTCCTACAATAGCAGCCATAAGTTCCATTCTGTTATTCGTAGTCTTCACATAGCCCTGACTGAATTCTCTTTCGTGAAGCTGTCCTTTACTGTCTACATAATGCAGGATCGTTCCGTAACCTCCCGGTCCATCCGGATTTCCCCTGGCAGAACCGTCTGTATATATTTTCACCAGCATTCCTGCAACATCTCCCTGATTTTTTCGACTACAGCCTTTGCTTTTTTATGATTTGTACCATTAGCAGTGACTCCCACCACAACGTCCTCTTTCAATGCAAGCCCCGGAAAGTAAAAATCACATTTATTCTTGTCGCTGCATACGTTTACTAAAATATTCCGTTCCCTGCAGAATCGGTATATTTCATCATTCGTTCTGTGATCATTCGTAGCTGCTATCACAATGTGGGCATCCGTTATATCGCTGCTCTCATATTTCTTTCTCAATATGCTGATCTGCCCATTTTTTTCCATTTCATTCAATTCCGGATTTACTTCCGGAGCTATTACCGTCAACTGATCAGAAAATCCACACAGAGAACGAATCCTTCTTTTTGCAATCGTTCCCGCTCCAACCACATATACACGTTTTTCTGATAAATCAACAAACATCGGAAAATACGGTTTTCTTTTACACGGCATGAACTCCACCTCTGCTTCATATTTCATTTTCTATTAATATGATGCCAGGGTCAAAAGGTCATGATTTTCATGCCTGCATGAAAAATCATGACTTTGGGACCCGTTAAACATGAGAAAGCAGCCATTTTTCGAAGAAAAATGAGCGGATTTCGAATATTTTTCGGATTTTGGGAGCGCAAAGCGCGGAAAAATCCGAAGGCATCATGGGGGTCAAATACTTTTGACCCCAACATCTTAATATATGTAAGTATACAAAAACTTCCTATTTTCATCAAGTCCCAATTTAGTACTGGTATTTTTAAATGAGCTGGTTTATAATGAAACGATAAATTGATATTTGGGAGGTACATATGAGTTTTACGTTTGTAAAAAAATTGCCTATTCCGGCTGAAATAAAAAAAATGTTTCCTGTTTCCGAACAGGCTGCTGCCATAAAAGCAAAGCGCGATGAAGAAATCAGAGCTGTATTTACCGGCGCTTCCAAAAAATTTCTTGTTATCATCGGTCCATGTTCAGCAGATAATGAAGAATCCGTCATGGATTATGTTCACCGGCTGGCAAAAGTTCAGGAAAAAGTTTCCGATCGTCTGATCATTATCCCACGTATTTATACAAACAAACCCCGTACTACCGGTGAGGGGTACAAAGGAATGGTACATCAGCCGGACCCGGAGAAAAAACCGGATATGCTGGCCGGTCTGATTGCTATCCGCAAACTTCATCTGAGAGTCATTGAAGAAACCGGCCTGACATCAGCCGATGAGATGCTCTATCCGGAAAATTACTGGTATCTTGCAGATATTTTGTCCTATGTAGCCATAGGCGCACGTTCCGTAGAGGACCAGCATCACCGTATGACAACCAGTGGTATGGACATGCCTGCCGGCATGAAAAACCCCACCAGCGGGGATTTTTCCGTTATGCTGAATTCCGTTGTAGCCGCCCAGGCATCTCATGATTTTATCTATCGCGGATGGGAAGTAAATACAACCGGAAACCCTCTTGCGCATGTCATTCTCCGCGGGGCAACTAACAAACACGGAAACTCCATACCTAACTATCACTATGAAGATCTGATCCGTCTGCTCCATATGTATGACCAGCGGGAGCTGGCAAATCCGGCTGTCATTATTGATGCCAACCACTCCAATTCCAGCAAGCAATATGAAGAACAGGTCCGGATTGTAAAAGAAGTTTTAACCAACCGCACTTTAAATCCCCGCTTGAAAGAGCTTGTCAAGGGTGTGATGGTGGAAAGTTATCTGGAACCCGGTTGTCAGAAAATTGGTACCGGAACACATATTTATGGCAAATCCATCACCGACCCATGCCTGGGTTGGGAAGAATCAGAGCAGCTTATCTATGATATTTACGATATGATATAACCGTAAATAAAGAGCAGGATAATATGAAAAGGGCATCCCCTCACAAGTCATTTCATGACTTTGGGGATACCCTTTTTTACATGTGCATCCTGGCTGCAAACCGCCCGGCTTATTGCCGCTCCGGTTAAATTTTTATTTTCTTCGCCTGCGGCGTCCGGACAGCAGGGTTATTCCCGCCATGCCCGATACACACAGCATCAGAACATACAGCCATATTTGCGTAGTGTCTGCGGTTTTCGCCGCGTTTTCTGACTGCGATTGTGCCGACTTTTGGGTCTCTGCTTTTTTCTCAGTCTCTGTCGGCTTCTCCGTTTTGGCCGGCTTTTCTGTCTCGGTTGGTTCCTCCGTCTCCTCCGGTTCCTCCTGCTCATCCAGTACCGTAAGGATACTGCTGTCCTGATCGAATTTTGCCGTTTTCTCATCCGATACGAATGTAATATTTCCTTTTACATCTACCATGAATGTAAATGGCTTTGCCAGCTTATATCCATCCGGAGCTTTGGTCTCGGCCATCTCATAGGACTGACCCGGAATCAGTTTCGCATAAAGCATCTCTCCGATGTTTGACGGTGTGATACCTGTAATTGCTTCTGTGCTGCCGTCCGCAAATGTTCCGTTCTCTGATGGGGTGATTGTAAACTCTGCTTCTCCCCTGGATGAGTCGATGGTTTTTCCTTCCGAATCCGTCTTAACAAGTTCTACTGTAATGGGTTTATCAAACACCTGTAAAACAGAACTGTCCTTCTGCGCAGCCGCAGTCTCCTGATCCGAAATCGAACCTTCTTTAATACTTCCATATTCATCCACCTGGAAAGTAAAGGCATCGGCAAGCTCATAACCAAGAGGCGCTTTTGTTTCCAAGAGAGAATACGTTACACCTGGCATAAGAATCATCTGATCCTTCGTGTTTTTGATCTCAATAACACCATTCTCATCGGATCTCAGGACAAGTCCTTCAATCTTAACAAGCCCGCCATTTTCATCTGTACGGTACAAATCAAACTCCGCATCCTGGTATCCGCTTCCGTCCGGTACATTTACGTCAAGTTTTTTCAAGCTTATTCCAATCAGGTCATTGTAAACGTTTATCTGATTTGTCAGGGTTTTCTGATCTTCTTTGTAATCTGTCAGAGCCGCCAGCTTTGTATCCGGTGCATCGCCAACCCATTCAATACCGCCTTCTTCTGTTACAGTAAACCTGTAGCTTTCCCGGCTTAATCCATATCCTTCCGGTGCCTTTATCTCTGTCAGTACATAGGTATCGCCGGCAATCAGATAGCCAGTGAGCACCATAGGATAGCCTTCTGCCGAATTCCAGGTAAATCCGGTTGCCTCAGTATATTGCATATTATGCATACTGCCGGACAGTGTACCAGTAAATGCAAAGCTGCTTCCCTCTGCCGGTTTCAGAGAAAACTCTGCACCGGACAATGCCAGACCCTCATTATCAGACTTCTAGATTGCGACTGTATTCTTCTCATTCCAGATTACATTCTCACTGATCACCTTTACGTCTGTACCATTCTTTCCGATCGTAATTTCCCAACTGTTATTTTCAGGGATGGTATATCCTTCGGGTGCCTTCGTCTCCCTGAGAATATAATTTCCCCACGGAAGGCTGCTAAAGACAGCCCTTCCGTCCTCTCCGGTGACTGCCGGATTATTTCCGAACTGCCCGTCACCGGAATTGCTTTCTGTGACACTGGTTCCATCGAAGGTTTCTGTCACCATATCCTCAGGTCCGTATACGTGATCCGGATCATCATTTTTCCGGTACAGCGTAAATTCTGCTCCCTCCAGAAGTTTTCTGACATCCTCCGATGCTCTCTTTTCAACGGAAACAGTCCCCGGTATACGCTTATTGAAAAGCTCTATTTCTGGTCCGTCTGTCTGATCATTCTGGCTTAACGCTGCTCCGCCCTCACCGGAAACCTGAGAACTGCTGCCGCTTTCTTTTACCTTTGTGACCGTACCGTTTTCCTCTACCCTGAATGCATAGACGAGCTTTGTGTCTGTCTCTTCTGCAGGTTCATAATAGCCAGGGTAAAGATGCTCATACAGACCGTATATTCTGCCCTGAACCAGAGTTGTCTCCGGGAAGGACAGCGTACCTTCTTTTCCTTCTGCCGAGCCTGTAACGACCGGATCATTGATACCGGGTACAGCTTTCTCTTCTGTGATATTGCCGTCTCCGTCCAGTATCAGTTCTTTTACGGTAAAGGATACTCCGCCCAGCTCCAGATCTGCGATTTTTGAATCATAGCTGTCATTTGCAACTTCCTGAACAGACGTATAATCCCTCTTCACAAGGCTGATTGTAATCGGTTTGTCCTTTACAGTAAGTTTGATTTTATCCTCAGACACTGCAGCATAATCTGCTGTCCTGTCTTCAGTGCTGTCCCCGGTCTGTACCGTGGCGCTAAACCGGTTCTGCTCTTCCGTTATAACTGTTCCGTCCCTGTCTATCGTAAACGTTACAGTCAGGTTATCCGGCAGAATATATCCCTCCGGAGCCGTCAGTTCTTTCAGCACATAGGTATTGTCTGCCGCCAGGCAGCCTTCCAGAACAAGCGGTGAATCTTTTACAGATATCCAGATGATCTCGCCCGTTTCTGTATTATATTGTGCCTGATACTTCGAATCCAGCCCGCTTACATCCACACTGGCAAATCTGCTTTCATCCGCCGGTTTCAATGAGAATTTTGCTCCCGCAAGGCTCTGTGTTCCCTTATCATCGGTTTTTTCAATGGAAATGGATGTCTTCCGGTCTTTAATGACAAGCCGGTCATCTTCCTTTATCTGCGCGTTTTCAGAAGAATCAAGTGTCTTCCCATTTTCATCTGTAATCTGCAGCACTCCCTTCTTTGACACCGTAAAATATACCGGATCTGTGCACTCATAGCCAAGAGGTGCTTTGGTCTCAATCAGTTTATATACATTTTCTGCAATCAGCCGTCCTGACATCACAGATGCAATATTCTGGCTTGTAATTCCTGTGATCGGATCTGCCGTCAGACTGCAGGTTGTCTTTCCGTCCGTGGTTCCCCTGGAAACGAACTTTCCGTTGCCAGTTACTTCTATTGTAAACTCTGCGTAGCCCCGTTCTCCGTCACCGCCTCCTTCTACCGTAGTTCCTGCCGTATCCGTAATATCTGTCTTTACAAGTTCTGCCGTAATCGGAGTGTTCCGTACAATCAGGCAGTCAGCATCATCTGATGATACTCCTGCATAATCCGTATTACCGATTGTTCCTGTAACCGTTCCATCTGCCCCGGCAGTTATCTCTGTATTATTGATTTTACAGATATTTCCGTCATTGCCCAGAACAAAGGTAAAACTGTCTGCAAGAATTTCATATCCCTGCGGCGCCGATGTTTCTGTCACGGTGTAAGTCTTGCCTGCAATCAGTTTTCCGGTCAATGTGCTCATATCAGAACTTGTAACAGAAACGGTTCCACTTGCGACTGTTCCGTTGTTGACAAAGTCGCCGCTTACCGTAAATTCAGCCGGATCAAGTCCTGTAATATCCGCCTGTGTACCCACAGCCGTGCTGTCAATCACTTTCTTATCCGTAAAGTCCTGTTTCGTCAGGTCAAGGGTGATTTTCTTATCTTTCACCGTTATGGTATCTTCCTGTGCCATCGCATCCTCTCTGCTGCCACTGATCGTCACATTACCGTCTTCTCCCACAGTGAAGAAAACCGGCTCTGCCGCCTCATAGCCGTAAGGAGGCATTGTCTCCGTCAGACGGTATGTGGTGTTCTGTTTCAAAAGAATACCGTTCGCGCCTGCCGTATTTTTAATAGTAATTTTACCATTACCATCAGTTTCCAGGTTTTCAAGTACTTTCCTGTAAGTAACTTCCTCTCCGGACTGCGTCTCTTCCTGTTCCTCCAGCATGAAAACAGCATCCTTAAGCTTCACAGAAGCATCAGCGATATCCTGCTTTTCAATATTGATTTCAATCAGTGTGTCATACAGCTTAAGCTCTGATCTGCCGATTTCAGCACTTTCTCCATCCGGCGCCTGATCCGCCCATTCGATTGTACCATCGTCCTCCACACGGAACCGGTATATGCCTGTATTCAACTCGTATCCATCCGGCGCTGCCGTCTCTGTCAGCTCATAGGTATTTCCGGCAATCAGATAGCCTTCCAGCGTAAATACCTTATTATCCAGAGAACTCCAGGTGATCTTTCCGGCGCTGCTTTCATAATGGGCATCAAACGCTTTATAATAAGCCTCAAAAGCCGCCACAGATGTCTCATCATCCAATCCGGCAAAACTGCTGTTTTCTGATGGTGCCAGAGAAAACTCCGCCCCGGACACTGCCGTCGGTCCTGTCTGGCCTGCCGCGTATTTCTGGAAGGAGATTCCATTATGACTGTCCACAAAGGTATACGTATGTGTAAGATCCGCATTTCCTTCCTCCGGTCCCACAACAAACACCCGTTCCGCATCAGCCGGTATTGTATATCCGTCCGGCGCTTTCGTCTCTTTCACAATATAAGTGCCCCACGGAAGATTTTCAAAGCTTACAGTACCATCTGCTCCTGTCTGCAGCGGATTTTGACTGTTAGTAACTCGCGTATCTGTTTTATCAGTTCCGTCAAAAACTTCGGTGACAACACTGCCAGCCTCGTAAACGGTTCCATTGTCTGTCGTCTTCTCAATGGCATGGTACAGTGTAAACTCTGCTCCCGCAAGTTTCTCATTCTGTGCATTTTCTTTTGTAACCGTAATCTTACCAGGTGTGCGCTTATTGAGAAGTACGATCTCAGAGTGATCAGCGGTCCCGCTGGCATCCGCCGTCTTATCTCCCATTGCTATTCCATTTATCACATTTCCATATTCATCTACCGTAAACTGGTAAACTGCCGCAGGTGTATCACTGTCCTGATATCCGGACTTTTTGTTTTCAAACAACCGGTAAGTATGTCCCTGCTTCAGCACAGCGCTTCCGAAGGACAGTTTTCCGCTGCTGTCTGTTGTTACAGTGGCAACCGCATCGCTTCCAACTGTCTCAACCTGGTCACCACCCTCGCCTTCTATGGTCACTTCCTTCACCGTAAAGGTCACGCCCGGCAGCAGTTCTTTATCATTAACAGAGCTGTCTTCGAAGTCCTTTTTCAGGAGGGTAATCTCAATCGGTGTATCTTTGATCTGAATACCAAGATAACCGGTATTGCCGTCGGTAATCTTTTCCGCAATACCATTTCCGGTATCAGTAACCGTAATGTCACCCTGTGCATCTATCCGGAATTTTACCTGCATCTTCGCTTTCTCATACCCGTCCGGTGCGGTGACCTCATCAATGACATATGTATTTCCTGCAATCAGTTCACCCTTCAGGCCATTATCCATACTGAGCAAAGCTTCGCTGATGACTGTAATTCCACTGTTTTTGGATTCCGTCACGAAACCGGATCCTGCATCGGGTGTCACCTTAAACACGGCCCCGGCTATTGGAGTCTTCGTCTGACTGCTGTCTTCTGTACTTACTTTGCAAAGCCCGATCTGTATAATCTGGTCCGCAATGGTGATCCTGCTGTCTGTCTGAGGAGTTCCTTCTGTAAGCGATCCATCCGCGCCTGCCGTCATCGGGATAATGGTTCCATATCTGCCGATTTTAAAAGTATACGGCTCTGCCAGCTCATAGCCTTTCGGAGCTGTCGTTTCCGTCAGCGTGTATGTATTGCCCACAATCAGGCGGCCTTTCAGTTTTGTTCCAATCGTAGCACTGGTAAGATCTGTGATATCCTCCGTACTGGTTCCGGTGCCATTTTCACTTACAAAGCTGCTGTCCCCCACCGTGCTGATTTTAAATACAGCTTTTCCAGCGGCGTCATTTTCAATGGATTCGCTTCCGTTTACAGCCGTCTTAAGCAGTGATACCGTCACCTGCGGATCCTTTGCCGTAATTGTGGAGCAGTGACCATTATCCGTTTTGGTTACATTGCCGTCATTTCCGGTATTTTCCAGAATCTCCACCGTTCCGTCCCTATTCATCTTAAACTTCACCGGGTGGAACGGAACATAGCCTGCCGGAGCCGTTGCCTCATAAAGAACATACTCTGTGCCCACATTCAATTTTTCTGTTATTGTCTCCGCATTTCCCGCAGACATCCATTCATGAACCGCATCGCTTCCATCCTCTTTCGGCCTGTCATTATTCCAGTCAAAATCCGACGCTTCATAAATTGCAAGGCCTGCTCCTGCAAGAGGTGCCCCGGTTTCATCCTGCTTGACAATCACAAGCTGTGTCTGCGTATTTGTAACGGTTGCTTTCAGGCTGGCTGAGTCATCCGGACTCGGATCCACGCTGTCCGGCTCTGCCCCTGCCGGCTCTGTCTTCCAGAATCCATCCGGCGCAGTATCCGGGGTAATCACCTTAGTTCCATCCGGATTGGTGATGACCTTTACTTCTTCTACTGTGTAAATAATTTCCTGTTTCTGCGCCGTCTGTCCGTCCACCGTCCAATAATATCTGGGAAGCCCCTCAAAGGTCGCTACCCACGGCGCGCTTTCACGGTTTCCTGTTGTCTGCGTATCCGGAGTGCCTCTCAGTGTCACGGTAACCGGATTTGGAAATGTAATCGGTGTCCCGTCAGCCAGCTTTGCCTTCAGTTCCAGATCCACCGGCAAATGATTTTCATTGCTGTAGGATGTCCCATCCGCATGTTTCCAGTCCTTTGTCACCCGAAGCGTAACCGTCTCAAGTTTGTTTTCAATTTCCAGCGTACTGCCTGCACCCATGTCTTCTGTTGTCTGCGGATTATAAGAAATCTCGTATCCGTAATGTTCGGAGGAAATCCAGTATTTTGTTCCGGAGGTATCATTCAGTTCCGAAACCACTGTTCCCGAGTTTCCGGTGATTTCCACCACACGGTATACGTATTCCCGGCCATCCGGACTGTATCTGGGCAGATCTTTCGTATAATCTGTATGTGTTGATTCGGAGCCGCCCGTATTCCAGTTCCACACCAGTCCTTTCACATCAACGTAGTCCTCACCTGTATCTTTAATCTTTCTCTGAATCGCAACACGAATTCCTCTATTTCTAACATAGAGCGGGTCATCCTGCCATTTTTTCTTAATTGTGAGACTAAGTGTACCACTCATTGTATTCGTGATTGTGGAAGTTCCGTTCTCCGTTTTTCCTGTGACCGTACAATAACTGCTGTCATCATTAGTATAGGAATCTGTTCTATCTGTATTGACGCTGTCGCTGACCGCTATTGTCTTTTCATAGTTCGTACCGTTTACTGTATCCGTAATCTTTGTCTCTACTATGCGGTAACGGAACGGTATCCAGGTTCCATTTTCATAGCAGCCCGCCGGAAGTTTCTCAAAGGTATATGTCCACTTGTTATCTCCCATCGGCCCCGGTCCCAGCGTATGCGTTGTTTCAAAATTCTCCGGAAGGGTAATCTGATTCGCATCTGCAAACGTTTCAATGTCACTCCATGTAGTATCACTCTCTTTTCGGATCTGCAGCTTGACAACTACCTGGATATGTCTTGCTATGTCTTTGTTCAAATTCTCCCATTTCTTCGTTACCTTTGCCGTCGTCTCCAGGGTATTCGCAAGCGGTTCCAGTGTTACATTTCCGTCTTCATCCACATTCGCTGTATTTGCGTTCTTTTCCCCATTTCCATACGGATAATCCGGATTTGAAGCTTCGCCTGCCTCAAGCGCGTTTTCTTTTACTGAATACTTCCACGGCATTGCGTTGGGCGCATACCGGTCCAGATTTTTAATGGTATAATACCAGCTTTCTGATGTGTCCATGGCTGTCCACTGGTCATCTCCCAGCGCATTTCCATCGCTGTCTGTCCACTGGAAATAATTTGCCCCTTTGGGATCGTCCGTCTGAAACGTTACTTCCTGCGCTGCAATGGCGTTTGTCTCTCCGCTCTGTGCATCTGCACTGCGGTACAGTTCCAGGTTCTGAACCAGTTCATCCGCCGAAGGTCTCGTGTGGAAAGCGTTTTCATAATCATCCCAGTTTTTCTGCCCTCTCAGCAATATTTTGGGAGACTTATAAGTATTCTCAAAAGCAGCCTGCGGCGCACTGCCCGGTACCAGCTTACCATCTTCATCCACAGTAAATACCATCTCCGGGGATTCCGTGCCTGCCTGGTAACCGCTATCCACAGACACTTCCGCATCGTAGCCATCCACCGGAAGTTCCTCCACCTTATACTGATACAGTGTTCCATTTGGTGCATAAAGCAGAAGATTTGTAAAGGACGCCGTACCATTTACCAGGTCCCCCGCAGTCGTCAGAGAATCTGCATGGATTGTCACTTCATTCAGGTATTCCCAATCAGAATACCTTTCATCCCCTTCTCCGGCAGCTTTTGATGCCGTCAGTTTATATCTCCGGTACAACCTGTACGCTGCCTTTGGATATTTGATATCCTCAGCACTTACTCCCGGCGCACTCCACAGTTTGCTCACAAGAATGCTGCCTGTATTCACACCATTGTAAACGTTTGTAACTATAAATGAATTGGTAACCTGATTCATCTTATAAATCAGATCATAGCTTCCACCCTCCGGTGCGGTTTCCGTCAATGTGTACTCATACTTACGCCCAAGTTCATCATACTTATCGAGAGCCGTCTCACCCGCTCCTCCGAATGTATGGACAAATTCGTTTGTATCCCCCACACGGTCGTCTGCCCCAAACGTATGTGTTGCTACCGGAGAAATCTCTTCAACTTTTTCTCCCGGAAGATAATTTCCTTTATCATCCACCTTTGTCACCGTCTTGCTTCTGGTCAGCCTGTAGGTGATCTCCGGAAATTCCTCCGCCGGAAAGCCATTCGGGATATTCTGCCAGATTTTTCTTGCCTCAATCGTAAGGGTCTTAGCCTGGCGGTTAATGAAATATCCGTCCTCCCGTACTGCTTTAGCTCCGTCAGAAGTCAGAGTACCTCCCGCTTCCTGAGCAAGCAGTTCATCATAGCTGTCATAATATTCTACCGGCTGGTAATCAAAATCGGAAGCCGTCACAGACATTCTCTCATCGGCATAATATGTGATCTCATGCCCATTCTGGTCATACATATCCAGATCATAGAAGGTACACTCCCACAGATAATCACGCGCATATATATTGTTTTTCTGTGCGTCAGTCAATGGAAAATCTTCATCCGTCTCCCATCTGTGCTCTCTATATTCGGCAACAAACACAGGATCTGTATTCGCAGAATCTGTCCTGTACAATCTCAGATAGATGTCAGGACGCTTTCCGTTCAGGAAGTTGTCGGTATCAATCCAGACTTTATGGAACGTCACTTCCTTTGTGGCACGTCTGACATTTGTAACTTCCAGCACCTGCTGGTCGTCTCGGTCATGTCTCACATCCTCATACGGCAGATCATAGCTGTACTTAATATTATAATGCTTCTCTTCTGCATCCTGGGGATCATCCCATATCTCCACAGCCCTGTAATGAATGACACTTCCGGTGCTGTCATACTTCGGCAGTTTTTCATACGTATATGACAATTCTACTCCCGATGCCACAGAAGCTTCATGATTCACCGTCTGAGTCATGGGAATCTTTATGCTGTCATAACCGATATACTCAGCCGTATACCATCCCTGATAATTGCCCTCCTGCTGCTTCATTGTGTCTTTATCCAGATACTCAGTGCTGTCACAGTAGAGTATCAGTTTCGAAGACGGCCGCTCCGTCTCGCCGCCAGCATCCAGCCAGGTTTTCTTAATTGTATAATCCAGATATCCGACTCTTGTATTCGTCACAGTCATGATTTCCACATCCGGATTCTGGCGATCCGGCTGGTAACCATAGGTGATATCATATACGTATTTTTCCGTGGCAATCTGATTCTCGTTCAGTGTCTCCAGCGTCGTCCCATCAGAATTAGTAACAGTGCCGCCCGGTTCGTACCTGCCCGGATTGCTGCCTGATGTACGTACAATGGCCGTTTCACGTATCTTCATCTTGTCCTTATTTTCAAGGTCTTCCTCAGGAACGGTCGCCCAAGCCCACCAGTTATTCGTTTCATTAAGAAGTATCGGCTCACCAACGACTTTTTCCGCGCCATTCTCATCTAAATAATAAACCTCTACTTCCACAGCCCCCCGGTACTTGACATCTCCGTCATCATTCCACTTCTTCTGGACCTTAATCCAGTGGGATGGTTCCGGCCCCTTTACATTGTTGATGGTTGCTGTATATCCGTCCTCATCTTCGCCGTAATCAATTCTTTCGAGATGCCAGCCGTCTGCATTTTGTACTTCCGCCTCATAGGCTTCATAATGATACCGGTATCCATTCTCGTTAAACTTCGGCAGTCCGGTGATGTCAAGGGTCCAGGTCTTATCGTCCTGCCGCCCGTTATTTTGAATCTTCACATCCTCTTTACCATATACTGTAACGGTATCAGAAGACTCACTTCCCTTATATGTAAGTGTAAGATTTTCTTTACCAATACACTGTTCACGGTCTGACTGATTGACATCTGCATAAAGCTTGATGGAAACCTCTGCACTTTTCGGGCCTTCTACGTTTTCGCCGTTGTCTGTCCATCTCTTTACTATGTGATAATTCACCGTCCCCACAAGCCGGTTCGTTATGATTGTAGAGACATTGCCGTCCTTATCCGTCACTGTTGTCTGAATAGATTCATACTGCTCACCATTCATCTCAAACGTATTTGTGATATTCCCATCCGCATCAATCGACGGAGTGCCAAACTCCACATCTGTGTCACCCCGAAATTTGATTCCATTTTCTATCCAGCGGTACTCGTATTCCCACCCTTCTTTGCCGTCAATCTCATCGCCTGCATATCTGGGAACTGATTCCTGGACTGTATCCGTAAGAATTACGCTGGAAAAGCTCTTCATTTCCTTATCTTTAACCTTGATCCACTCACTCTCATCCGTGCTGCCCTTCAGTCTGCGCTGAAGCTCAAGCTGAACATCTACATGTGTCAGCACTCCCTGCTCGGCTCCGGCTATCCAATTCTTGGTCACCGCAGCACTGACTGTGCCTGTACGGCGGTTGACGATCTTTCCGTCATTATAGACAGAGTTGTCGTCTTTCTGCACCGTTCCGTCCGGCCCGTATATAATCTGCGTATAGCCATTATCCGTCATGGCTTCCCGCATCAGGTACACATACAAATATCCTTCCGGATCATACTTTTCAAGCGAATAGGCCTTTCCTTCATTATCCGTAAATCTGATCATATACTCATTAACGGACTGGCCGCCATCTTGCTCTGGATCCGTAATCAGTTCCGCTGTAACGCTTTCATTATTATACCTGACAGGAGACGCGGTCAGATAGCTGTTGTTATTCTTCTGCGTATATCTCCACAAACTCAGTATTCCGCCCGGACGCGCTGCAATTGCATCTGTGGAACCGTCATCCTGCCATTCTTTTCTGGCAGTGTAGGTCGTTGTACCGGTGCGGGTCAATATAACCGTACCGCCATTATAGCAGGCATCACTGCGGCTTCCGAAATTGGCGCTGGTGGAGTTGTCGTATTCCGTCTTACAGCCGTCCTCCGTATTACTGCCCGGCATATTCGGATTTTCCGCCACCAGCCTGTACACGATCTCCTCTCCGTCATCTGTATAGGCAGGAAGATCTCCCACAGAAAGGTGAAAGGTATTGCCCTCCTGATTCCAGCTTCCTTCCGGCAGGGTCACCGGTGTCCCCATTGGTTTAAGCACACCGCCCTCGGCAACTGCAGCTTCCAGCTTAAGTCCTGCCGGAGTGAAGCTGCTCATATCCTCACCGCCCACCTTATAGATGATGTCTGCTTTAAAAGAAGTATTCAGAATATTGATCAGTTTTCCGTTTTTTTCCTTCTGTGTGTAGCCGGAAACAGACACATCTTCCCTGATCTCATATGTAACTGCAGACGTTTCGCCGCCGGATTCCAGGCGAATTTTTGATGGAAGTCCCTCTACACGGTAAGTATCTTCTCCAACGCCGGAGTCGGCAAGGACAATCTTTACTTCATCCATAGAATCCAGACCGATGTCGGCTGCATTCCCAGATGAGAGCTTCTGTATTTCCCCATCACCGATTTTGAAATAAACGTGAAGATAACTGCCGCCTTTCCCGTCATTTAACAGATTCGGTCTTGATACAGAATTATTGTCATACCATGTCTTCTCAAGAGCAGCGGATCCCAGGCTCTCCTCTACCTGTACACCCCCGACTGATCTGTATGCGCGTAAACTGCGCATCACAGCTGCATTGCTTTCTGTCTCAGCGGCTGACTCAGTTTCACTTTCTGTCTCGCTTCCCGTCTCAGTTTCACTTTCTGTCTCCGTTCGGCTTTCTGATTCAGTATCCGTCTCTTCCCGCCTTTCTATGTCAAGCAATGTATCCGAAGCTTCCCTGTCTGCGTCCACACAAATTCCATCTGCCAGCACGCCGTCCACAGTCAGGCCATTCTCCTCTTTTACAGAAACAATATAGGAAGAAACCTGCTCCGCATCTCTGAATGCGATTGCGGGCAATGTTACTGTATAATTCCATACTTCTTCAGCAGTCTCATATTCTGCCAGATAGTTTTCATATTCTGTTCCGTCCGAAAGACGCACCACAAATATATCTTTCAGATTCTCCGGGCGCAGGGATTCCGTATCCGTCCCCCAGATTATTTTTCCTGTCAGGGTATAAACATCCAGTCTATTCTCAAACTGTGCCTCTGCCCGGTTTTGTTTCTCCCGGTCAAAGGAAAGTTTCTTTTCGTCAACATCCTGTCTTATATCATTTTCAAAGTTGAGTACGGTACAGTTATATCCCGTAATTGCCTCTTCTTCAATACGGTAGTCTATACTGAGTTCCCCGTCCATTGCCGGCAGATCCTTTATCTCATATGTATATTTTCCGCTGTTCCGGCTCACAGATTTCAATGTCCATGCATCCTCAGAAAGCTTTACCCCGTTTGCATAAAGATGAAAGCCAGGTTCCGGACGGACGTTAAATACATTCTGCCCGTCTTCCCACAGAACGTCAAAACGAAGCGTGACAAATTCTTCTTCTGTCCCGCTCTCACTTTCTGTCTCCTGCTCACTGGAATCTTGCTGTTCTTCGTATTCCGTCCCTGCCCGAACTGTTTCTTCCGTCTGTGCGGGTATCTCTGTCTGCACAGGTGCCTCCGTCTGTGCAGGTGTCTCCGGCGGCGCAGGCGCTTCCGTCTGTACAGGTGCCTCCGGCGGCGCAGACGCCTCTTCCGTTTTTTCTGTCTTCTCCGGTACTTCTGCCTGCACCACATCTGCCCCTCCCCCCGATTCTGCAAAGGTTTGTATAGGTACAGAAGTAAATACCATTGATATACACAATAGTACTGTAAGCATCTTCTTGTAGAAATTTGTACTATTCATAGTCACTTCCTCCTTAATCTTCCATGTTCTATCTTATATTATTATATGGCATATACATTTTATCACTCTGAAAAATACGTGTCAACAAAGAACCCTTAACAAAAACGGTGCATACAGATACCTGTTCTGACATTCATAAAGCTCTGCACGCACTGATTTTCTTCCCTATTATATCATTCCTGATATTTTATTTCTGTACATTTCAGATAAAATGTGCTAGACTTTAATGTATTGCCATATCACAAAAGAAAGGATTTTTTATGTTAAAGACAATTGAAACCATCAACACTGCCGTGAACAATTTTGTGTGGGGTGTTCCGGCTATGATCTGTATTATCGGAGTTGGACTGTATTTAAGTTTCCGGACACATTTCATACAAATACGTAAATTTCCCTATGCAATAAAAACAACGATAGGCCGTGTATTTCGCAAAAAAGAGGCTTCAGATGGTGCCATGACCCCTTTCCAGGCCGTCTGTACCGCTCTTGCAGCTACTGTTGGCACCGGAAATATCGCAGGAGTAGCCGGCGCCATTGCAATCGGCGGGCCCGGAGCTGTTTTCTGGATGTGGATTTCCGCTTTTCTTGGAATGTGTACAAAATTCTCCGAAGTAACTCTGGCCGTTCATTTCCGTGAAAAAAATGAACACGGTGATTTGGTAGGAGGCCCAATGTACTACATAAAAAATGGTCTTAGCCGAAACTGGTACTGGCTTGCTGTCGTCTTTTCTGTTTTCGGTGTATTAACTGTATTTGGAACAGGCAATGCAACACAGGTCAATACCATTACTGCCGCAGTCAACTCTGCTCTTTTAAATTATAACATCATTCAGGACTCTCAGACAGGACTGTGCAACTTAATTATTGGAATCCTGATCACTCTTCTGGTAGGACTTGTACTTTTAGGCGGCATTAAACGTATCGGAAGTGTTACAGAAAAACTGGTGCCCTTTATGGCCATTCTGTACATCATTCTGGCTCTTGGTGTTGTATTCCTGAATATTGAAAAACTTCCGTCTGTTTTTGGTATGATCTTCGAAGGTGCTTTTACTCCTTCTGCTGTGACAGGCGGTGTTGTTGGCAGCTTCTTCCTGAGCATGAAAAAAGGCGTTTCACGTGGTATCTTCTCCAATGAAGCCGGACTTGGTACCGGTTCTATCGCTCATGCCTGTGCTGATACCAAAAAGCCGGTAAAACAGGGCTTCTTTGGCATTTTTGAAGTATTTACAGATACGATTATTATATGTACACTGACTTCCCTTGTAATTCTGTGCAGCGGGGTGCCAATTACATATGGAGCTGCAGCCGGTGCCGAACTTACTATTTCCGGTTTTACTTCTACCTATGGCAATTGGGTATCTATTTTTACTGCTATTGCCATGTGCTGTTTTGCTTTCTCTACCATTATCGGCTGGGGATTATACGGGGCACGCTGTATTGAATTTCTTTTTTCTGCAAAAGTAATTAAACCTTTTATGGTCGTATATTCTCTGGTAGCCATTCTGGGGGCTACTGTTGACCTCGGCCTTCTCTGGGGCATTGCAGAAACCTTCAACGGGCTGATGGCTATTCCAAACCTTATTGCACTGTTCCTTCTTTCCGGAACAGTTGTAAAGCTGGTCAAAGAGTATTTCACATCCGGTGAACAGGGAATAGAAATGTAAATAAAAAGAGTGGGATACTTTGGTATTCCCACTCTTTTCCTACGCTTCTCCTATCTTCTCGGATGTGTCTTTGCATAAATTTCACGCACTCGTCTCACATTCATGTCCATATAAATCTGGGTCGTAGATATGTCAGAATGTCCCATCATTTCCTGAACCGCTTTCAGATCAGCTCCGTTTTGTACCAAATGCGCGCCAAAGGAATGACGCAATGTATGAGGCGTGATATCTTTGGTAATTCCCGCTTTCGATGCATAACGTTTAATCAGCTTCCAAAACCCCTGCCTGCTCATGGGTTTCCCGGAACAGTTTGTAAACAGATATTCACTGTCATTTTCTTTCAAAAGAACACTGCGGCTTTCTGCAAAATACTTTTTAAGAGCTTTTGACGCTTCTTTTCCGAAGGGAATTACCCTTTCTTTTCCACTGTCACGGCAGATAACATAGCTCATTTGCATATTTACAGCTTCTTCTTTCAATGATATCAGCTCTGATACACGCATTCCTGTGGCATATAAAAGCTCCAGCATTGCTTTATCCCGTATTCCCTTCGCTGTCTGTACATCCGGCTGTTCCATCAAAAGAACAACCTCTTCCATAGTAAGTATCTCCGGCGTTTTTTTCTCCACATGCGGTGCCTTTAAAACTTCACTTGGATCTTCGGATGTGGTTTTGGATTTCAGAAGATAATGACAGAAAGCTCTGATACTTGCAATACTTCTGGATACAGAAGATGTGGAAAATCCCTCTTTTTCCATCTGCAAAATATACGAGTTTAAATTTGTGGATGTAATACCCTGTACATCCTCCACACCTTTATTTCCCAAAAAACGGAATAATTTTTTCAAATCCCTCTGGTAAGACATCACTGTGCTGTTTGATGCATTCTTTTCCTGCTCCAGATAAACAACAAAACGCTGCATATTTTCCTGTAACTGCGGGGACAAATCTTGTGTCATAACCATATTTAAAGTCTCATCTTTCTTTTGTTTTCCATATTTCTCTGTGCTATACGCTCCCTCTTTTTTAGTCAGACCAAAAAAGGCGCAAAAAAACAAGGATTGCTTAATCCCCTTGATAATTCTCCCCAGAATCACTACTTATGTAAATATTATATGTGGTTTTTGGATGAAAAGCAATCCCCTTTTTTTCACATTTTATTGATTTTAAGCCACTTTTTCAGTTCTTCACCAAATATCGTCCCAAAATTTTATGTATACCACCAGATGTTGTATTTCTATAAATTATAGAAAAAGTTTACAACCTGACGCATCAGCCACGGACTTGCAAAAGTTTCCAGAACAGCCCCTGCAGCCAGCAATGCGGCTGTCAAAAGCAATATACTAAGATACTGCTTTTCCTTCTCCCAATTATCAAAATACCGTCCTTTCTGATAGCGGACAATTCCTTTATCATATATTTGGGTACACAGCATCCATATCATCGGCATATAAACCAGCCACTGGGGAAGCAATGCTGTCAAAAAGACAATAATGCCCGCAAGCCGCATTTCGATAATACATGTGCTAAGCAATATGCCTGCCGCAGCCCCCAGCCATCCAAAAGTAAATAATGCAGCCGGAATACCTGCAACCGTATACCCGAGCAGCCATAAAAGCAAAATCCCTTTCGCTCTCTCAAATACAAGATAGCGAAAAAGTTCTCCTGGGTCTGTCTCAAGACCGGCAACAGTCTTCATCTGCTCCGGACCAAAAATGCTTATGTCTCCCAAATATGTATTCCCCCACAAATTGACAAACAATACACCCGCTGCAAATCCGGTAAAAAGAAAACCCCAGAACAGCATTTCTTTGATTTTCTGTTTTCTCATGCATTTCACCGAAAACCCTTTTCTTCAATCTATGCTGTCCGGGATAAAATATGATTGTCTGTTCTTTTGCTAATCTAATAATAACACAAAACCGGGAATCCTTTTTCAACTAATCCATATATTGCTTCTGCCGCATCCAGCGGAAGATTGATGCAGCCATGAGATCCCCGATAGTAACACGCATCTCCTCCAAAAGACCATTGCCATGTGGCATCGTGAAGCCCGATGCCGCCGTTAAACGGCATCCAATATGAAACCGGAGATTCATAATCCGCTCCTCTGAGCACTGCCGGAGATTGTTTATAATATATAGCATATGCCCCGCCGGGTGTCTGCCTTTCTGTATTCATTAATCCTGATACAATATCTGTTGATACTTTTATTTCACCGTCAATATATAACCACAGGTGCTGTCTGGTCAGATCAATTTCAACGTAACTGTCCCCGTAATCACGCCTCGGATCATCCCAGCCAACTGCTGTGGATGAAAAATGAATATCATGTACAGTTGTTCCGTTCCGGCGAAGTAACGTGGAGATTTCTTTTACCTCTTTATTTCGGTCAACTCTCCATCCGTATTCCCCCGGCGGTATCTGCACTTCTTTTGACTGCTCCGTTTCGCCAGGTGTGGTATCCAGAATTTTATAATAGTCCCATGTGTCAAATTTCTTTTGCAGACTTGCCACAAATTCCGCTATTCTATCATCATCTATGTCCCAATGTCCGTCCGGCCAGTAACGCACCCAGTCAACCACATCTTCTGCCTCAAGAATCACATTCTCTTTATCTGTACGATAGACAATCCGCATATTTTCATATATACCATTTTTCTCAAACGGATTAAACAATTGAACTCGTGCATTATATATGACTTTTTCCTGCATTTCCTGCGTAAAAGTGCCTGGCAGCACCATTAAAAAACATGCTGCTGCCAGACCTGCTATAAAACTGGTTATCATTTTTCAGTTTAATCCTCATTTGTATTTACTTTACTTGCTCTCGCTTCTACTTCTCTTGTCTGGATATCAGACGGAGCCTGCTCATATCTTGCAAACTCATATGCAAATATTCCGCTTCCGCCAGTCATAGAACGAAGCTGCGTAGAGTATCCATAAAGTTCCATCATCGGGATATCTGCTTCAATAATTGTATTTCCTTTGTGGTCCGGATTCATACCCAGCACACGGCCGCGGCGCTTATTCAGATCGCCCATAACATCACCCGTATATTTGTCAGGAACAGTTACTTTCAGAGATGCGATCGGCTCAAGAAGCACCGGTGATGCCTCCATGAAACCTTTCTTAAATGCCTGAATAGCAGCTGTCTTAAATGCCATTTCTGAAGAGTCAACCGGATGATATGAACCATCATATAATGTAGCCTTAACACCTACTACCGGATATGCAGCCAACGGTCCTCGAAGGACAGACTCCTGAATACCCTTTTCTACTGCCGGGAAATAGTTCTTTGGAACAGCTCCTCCCACTACTACCTGCTCAAATACATACGGTGTTTCCGGATCTCCGGAATTTTCAAAACGCATTTTTACATGTCCGTACTGGCCATGTCCTCCGGACTGTTTCTTATATTTTGCCTCTACATCGGAATTTTTGCGGATTGTTTCACGGAAAGCCACCTTCGGACGCTCCAGTTCCACTTCTATCTTGTATTTTCCAAGAAGTTTGCTGACAATAATATCCAGATGCTGATCGCCCATACCATAAAGTAATGTCTGGCGGTTTTCAGCGTCATTTACTGCCTTCATTGTCAGGTCTTCCTGCATCATCTTTGTCAGAGCCTGTGAGATCTTATCTTCATCACCCTTTGTCTTTGCAAAGTATCTCTTATATGTATATGGCACAGATACATCAACACCCGCATACTGTATCGGTGTTGTTTTTGTAGAAAGAGTATCTCCTGTCCGGGTAACATTTAATTTACCGATCGCTCCGATATCACCCGCATGAAGCTCCGGTATCTCGATTACTTTGCCGCCTTCCATGACATAGAGCTTATTCAGTTTTACTTCTGCATCTTTTGAACAATTATAAAGTGTGTCATCATTTTTAATAACACCGGATGCCACCTTTATCAGAGAATATTTTCCGATAAACGGGTCTACAATGGTCTTAAATACAAATGCGGATTTTGCTTTTGCAAAATCAAAGTTTGCAGCATAGATTTCACTCGTTTTCATATTGATTCCGGCAATTGTTCTCTCATCCGGGCTCGGGAAATACTGAACAATGTCATCCAGCAGATTTGCCACACCGTACAGATTGACCGGTGAACCCATCGCTACCGGAACGATAGAGCAATCTGCCACATTCATAGTAAGAGCTGCCATGATCTCAGCTGTAGAGAATTCTTCCCCCGCAAAATAGCGGTCCATAAATTCCTCAGAAGTTTCTGCCACTGCTTCCAGAAGATTTTCCCTGTATTTCTCCAGATATTCCATAGAGTAATCCGGAATTTCACATTCCTGTTTTTCGCCCTTAGCTATCCAGCGTCTTCCAGCCTTTTTAACAACATTTACATATCCCACAAATTTTTCATTCTCACGGATCGGGAAATGAATCGGTGCAATCTTTTTGCCATAAAGCCCTTCCAGATCTTCCACCACCTGACGGAAACTTGCATTATCCACGTCCATATTGCTGATGAAGAACATTCTGGGCAATTTGTATTTTTCACAAAGTTCCCATGCTTTCTGAGTACCTACTTCCACGCCGCTCTTGCCGTTTACTACAATAACTGCCGCATCTGCTGCTGCAGCGGCCTCCTCTGCCTCACCGACAAAATCAAAGTATCCCGGTGTATCCAGAATATTTACTTTGATATCTCCCCAGATAATCGGAAGAACTGATGTGCTGATTGAAAACTTTCTCTTAATTTCCTCTTTATCAAAATCACTGACAGTATTTCCCTCTGCAACGCTTCCCATACGGCTTGTGATGCCGGAAAGATATGCCATTGCTTCTGTCAGACTGGTCTTTCCTGCTCCGCCGTGTCCTAAGATAACCACATTACGAATCCTGTCTGTTGTGTAAACTTTCATAGCATTTTCCTCCAATACAAGTTTTTGAAGCAGCTTCTGCTTCTCCTATTTTATGCCTATGGGTATATTCTACTAAAATTGTCCGTAAATAGCAAGCAAATTATTCATATTCACCAATACATTTTACTTTTTCCATTTTCACACTTTAAAGTGCGAAATCATTGACAACACCCCCCATTTAATAGTAGAATTGTTTTAATTACGGTCTGCCGTTCAGACCGGGGAGGATTAATTATGAATGAAAATTTTACTGTAGGTTTTATTGGTCTCGGCCTGATCGGCGGTTCTATCGCTAAAGCCCTTAAATATTATTATCCCGGCGTTACAATCATGGCCCATACAAGAAGTAAAAGTACAACCGACCATGCTCTTGCTGACGGAATTATAGATGAAGCCTATGATCATGTAGGAGATGCGTTTTCCAGGTGCGATTATATCTTTTTATGTGCTCCGGTGGAAGCTAATGCCAAATATTTAAGCCAGTTGAAGTCTCTGCTGAAAGACAGCTGTATCCTGACAGATGCCGGAAGCACAAAATGCGATATACATGCACATGTCGCTGCTGAAGGACTGGAAGCACAGTTTATCGGCGGTCATCCAATGGCTGGTTCTGAAAAAACGGGGATTGCAAATTCCAAACGGCATCTTATTGAAAATGCCTACTATATCATTACACCGGCTAAAGGTGTTCCCATAGAAAAGGTGGATGCTTATGTGAAACTGGTCACCTCCCTGAAAGCCATTCCTCTTGTCCTGGATTATCATGAACATGATTACGTAACAGGCGCTATCAGCCATCTTCCTCATATTATTGCGGCAACTCTTGTAAATCTTGTCCATGATGAGGATACGCCTCAGGAGACTATGCGTCACATAGCAGCAGGCGGTTTTAAGGATATTACCAGAATCGCATCCTCATCTCCTGAAATGTGGGAACAGATTTGTTCCACAAACGCTGCTAATATCCTGCAGCTGCTTGATTCCTATATTGAAAGCCTTAAAAAAGTTAAAGAACAGCTTGCAACGCATGACAGCGCTGCTCTCCATAAGCTTTTTGAAGATTCCAGGGACTACCGGAATTCTTTTTCAGACCTGTCAAGCGGCCCTATCAAAAAAGTTCATCGTCTCTACTGCGATATGCTGGATGAAGCCGGCGGAATTGCTATTCTTTCCACAATTCTTGCCAGCAGCGGCATTACACTGAAAAACATCGGTATTGTAAATAACCGTGAATTTGATGATGCTGTTCTGCTTGTGGAATTTTATGATGAAGCATCCCGTATAAAGGCTGCAGACCTTTTGCGCCGTTACCGTTATACTGTTTATGAACGATAAAATATTTTAGAAAGCTGGAATAATGATGAAATTTGAAAATTATACTTCTCCTCTCAGAGGAGAAATCTCTGTCCCCGGAGATAAATCCATCTCGCATCGGGCTGTTATGTTCGGGGCACTGGCAGATGGTACCACGGAAGTCACCAACTTCCTTCAGGGCGCCGACTGCCTTTCTACTATTTCCTGTTTTCGGAAAATGGGAATTGAAATCGAAAATACTCCGGAACATATCCTGATACATGGTAAAGGACTTCACGGGCTGAAAAAGCCGTCAGAGATTCTGGATACAGGCAACAGCGGTACTACAACCCGGCTGATTTCCGGTATTCTTGCCGGTCAGAGTTTCCAGTCTGTTCTGAATGGAGATGCTTCTATCCAGAGCCGTCCCATGAAACGTATTATGGATCCGCTCTCCCTTATGGGGGCAGATATTGTAAGCATGAAAGAAAACGGATGTGCTCCCCTTATGATCAACGGCAACTCTTCTGAAAAACATGTGCTGCATGGCATCCATTATCTCTCACCGGTTGCATCAGCACAGGTAAAATCCTGTATTCTTCTTGCCGGACTTTATGCAGACAGTCCTGTCAGTGTCACAGAGCCTGAGCTGTCCAGGAATCATACCGAACTAATGCTGTCCGGATTTGGTGCTGACATCCATTCTGAAAATACTACGGCAACTATCGTTCCTGATCCAAAACTGACAGCAATGAAAATAGCTGTCCCCGGAGATATCTCTTCCGCTGCATATTTTATCGCTGCAGCTCTCATGGTTCCCGGTTCAGAAATCCTTATCCGCAATGTGGGGATCAACCCGACCCGCGACGGAATTTTACGCGTTGCAAAACAGATGGGTGCCGACATCACTCTTTTGAATGAAAAAATCAGCGGTGGTGAACCCACTGCCGATATTCTGGTTAAATATTCTCCGCTGCAGGGTATCGAGATTGGAGGAAAACTCATTCCTTCTCTCATTGACGAGCTGCCCGTTATTGCAGTATTAGCATGTACCGCAAAAGGCACAACCGTGATCAAAGATGCCCAGGAATTAAAAGTTAAAGAATCTAACCGGATTGACACCGTAGCAAACGCTTTGGAAGCCATGGGCGCACATGTGCAGGCAACTGATGACGGTATGATCATTGAAGGCGGTTATCCTCTGAATGGCGCTGTCATCGACAGTCACAAGGATCATCGCATCGCCATGAGTTTTGCTATTGCGTCCCTCATTGCCAAAAGTGAAACAGAAATAATAGACGCTGATTGCGTGAAGATCAGTTATCCGAATTTTTATGAGACACTGAATCTCCTGAAAAAATAATCTTAAATAGAAATGTACATCCCACATACCGTCGAGATTCTGATGGATAATACTCATTCACGGTAAACTGATCATAAACAAATTCAAAAGAAAAATTTACGTTGCTGTGATTTTCCGTTTATATAATTTTCTTGTAATTATCGGCAAAATAGTGCCGAATGGAAGGAATAGAATTATGAGAAAATATATTATTTTAGCAGAGACGGGAGCAGATATCCCAACTGAATTAGCCGGGCAGTATGGAATATATACTGTTCCCATGCACGTAAGTTTTGGACAAAAAACAAAAGATGACGGTTCCTTTCCCACCGGGGATGTATTTGGATATTATAAAAAAAGCGGAAATCTTCCAAGAACCAGCGGCTGTAATGTGACTGACTTTGACAAAATTTTTGATCAGATCCACGAAGAACATCCCGAGAGTCAAATTTTATACCTGGCATATTCTGCAATAACAACATGTTCCTACCAAAGCGCTGTCATATCTGCACAGAACAGGGAATATGTAATTGCCTTTGATACTAAACAAGTATCCGCAGGACAATGTATGATAGTTGTGCTCATCGCAAGGTTTCTTGAAAAAAATCCGGACGCTCTTATCTCTGAGGTTTTGGAAAAAGCGAAAGAATACAGTGAAGCATGTCATATGGGATTCTTCCCGGGTGATCTTGATTATCTGCGGGCCGGTGGAAGAGTCAGCAATATCGCATACCTTGGCGCAAAACTTTTGTCTCTTAATCCGTTAATTGAAATTATCAACGGAAAGCTTTTGGTTACCCAAAAATATCGCGGCAGCATGGATAAGGCAGCCCCCAAATTATTCGTAGATTTTATTAAAAAATATAATCTCTCCAGAGATATTCTTTATTTTCCGTATTCCCCAGGTCTATCCGAAAAAACAAAAAATGATATTGAAAACCAGGCAATTTCTCTTGGATTTCATGAAATCTACTGGATTCAGACAGGAAGTGTTGTTTCCACCCACAGTGGTCCGGGTGCTTTCGGGATATGCGGCATTTCACAAAAACAAGATTAAGGCAGGAAGTGTATAAAATGGCAACAATCTTAATTGTCGAAGACGATCGGAACATGCGCCTTTTAACAGCGGCAAGACTTGTGGATTATTACACGGTTATAAGTGCATGTGACGGTATAGAGGGCCTTGAGCGTATCCATCAGGGCGGGATTGATCTGATCGTAGCTGATATTATGATGCCGCGCATGGATGGCTATGAATTATTAGAAATAATCCGGAAAGAGGGCTATAAAACCCCATTTCTTCTGCTTACCGCAAAAGAATCACTGGATGACAAACAACATGGGTTCGAGCTTGGAACCGACGATTATATGACAAAGCCATTCAGCAGTGATGAACTTTTATGGCGTATCAGTGCACTTTTAAGGCGGGCAAACATTTCTCAAAGCAAAAAAATTGTATTGGGAAGCATAACGGTTGATTCCGAAAAATATGCCGTTTATTCTGATTCCCAATACATCGAATTTCCCAAAAAGGAATTTGATCTTTTATTCAAGCTGCTCTCCTATCCAAATCAGATTTTTTCAAAAGAGCAGCTGTTGGACAGTATCTGGGGGATAAATTCCAGTACCGGCGAAGATACCATCAAAACCCATGTAAATCGTATCCGAAACCGTCTGTCAGAAATAAGTGAATTCCATATCATGACAATAAAAGGGCTGGGTTATAAGGCCAATATTAACAGGGAGTTTATAAATGGCAAAAAATGATGTTGTTCCCTCTATGCGAAAGTATATCATACAGCTGGTCATACTTGTCACAGCACTGGCAATAGTCATCAATGCACTGTACATGTCCATGACCTGGCTGGCCACAGAAATTGCAAAAATAAATGACGTTTATCTGCGTGCAGAGTTTCAGTTTCTCGGCACCCTTGTCATTGTTCTTCTCATTCTGATAATAATTTTCGCAGTCATTTACAGACGCAGGAAACGCGAGCTTACCACATTGTCAGAAAGTATCAGGAAGGTTGCAAACGGCGATTTTTCAGCCAAGATTACTTACAATAAAAGTGATTCTATGGCACATGTTTACAGGGATTTCAATAAAATGAGCGCAGAACTTGAAAGTGTACAGGTTTTACGGAAAGATTTTATCAACAATTATTCCCATGAATTTAAGACACCGATTGCATCTATCAATGGTTTCGCATCCCTGCTTCTGGACAAAGAACTGCCAGAAGAAGACCAGCGAACTTACCTGAAAATTATACAGGAAGAATCCGAGCGTCTTTCCAACCTTACCAGTAATACAATTCTTTTATCAAAATTGTCTTCACAAAAAATTGTATCAGACACAGAGTGTTATGATCTGGGAGAGCAGCTCCGGCAATGTGCAATCATTCTATCCCACGAATGGCTGAAAAAGCAGCAGACATTCAGCGGTGAATTCCCCCACATTGATTATGTCGGGAACCGCGAACTGATGAAACATCTATGGATCAATCTGATCAGTAACGCTGTAAAATACACACCGCCAGGCGGTGAAATCTCCGTTAGACTCTCCCGACAGGATAGCCAAATCGTTGTAACGGTCACAGATACCGGAAAGGGCATGGATAAAAAAACTTTATCACATCTGTTTGACCCGTATTATCAGGGTGATCGCTCCCACTCTAATCAGGGACTTGGCCTTGGTCTGTCTATTGCAAAACAAATTATCGAATTATGCAGCGGGAGCATCCATGTAAAGAGTGCTGTAGACGAGGGAAGCGAATTTATCGTTTATCTGCCCTCTCCCGCTGAGACAAAACCCGTTCACTCTTTTAGAAAATCCCGTTAAAAACATAGAACAAAGGCAGACAGGCTCCGCCTTTGTTCTGTTCAAAAATTCATCGAATAAACATAGCATCCCCGAAACTGAAAAAACGATACTGCTTCTCTACAGCTTCACGGTATGCTTTTTCAATATTTTCTTTTCCTGCCAGTGCCGAAACAAGCATCAGTAAAGTGGACTCCGGCAAATGGAAATTCGTAATCAGCCTGTCTGTAATCTTAAAACGATATCCCGGATAGATAAAAATTTCCGTCCAGCCGCTTCCTGCGTGAAGCTTTCCGGATTCATCCGCCGCTGATTCCAGTGTCCGACAGCTTGTTGTTCCAACACAGATAACTTTTCCGCCTTCCTCTTTTGTGCGATTAATCAGTTCTGTCTGCTCTTCCTCCACGATATAGAATTCCGAATGCATATGATGTTTTGTCACATCTTCTACCTTCACCGGCCTGAAAGTACCAAGACCGACATGAAGGGTCACATGGGCAATCCGGACTCCTTTATCTTTAATAGCCTGCAAAAGCTCCGGTGTAAAATGCAGCCCGGCTGTAGGTGCAGCTGCAGAGCCATCGTGTTTAGCATACACTGTCTGGTAACGGTTCTTGTCTTTGAGCTGATGTGTAATATACGGCGGCAGCGGCATCTGTCCCAGCTGATCCAGAATTTCTTCAAAAATACCCTCGTACTCAAATTTTATGAGACGGTTTCCTTCCTGTTCCACTTCCAACACTTCACCGATAAGAAGCCCTTCTCCAAATGATATTTTTGTACCCGGCTTTGCCTTTTTTCCGGGTTTTACCAGAGTCTCCCACACATCACCTTCCCGCCTTTTCAGAAGCAGGATTTCAATTTTTGCGTCCGTTCCTATCTTATTTCCATATAATCGCGCCGGGATAACTTTTGTATTATTTACCACAAGACAGTCTCCCGGGCTCAGATAATCAATAATTTCTTTAAAAATGTGATGCTCCGTCTGCCCCGTCTTTTTATCCAGAATCAACAATCTTGAAGCTGAACGGTCCTCCAGCGGGTCCTGAGCTATCAACTCCTGAGGCAGATCAAAATAAAAATCTGATGTTTTCATGCTTTCTCCCGTTTTTATATCTGATACCGTCTAATTGAATTTTACCGGTTCCACCTTTGTTGTATAATAAGTCTTGTTTTCCTCCACAAGAACCGGATTTCCGTCCTTTACATCAATGATGGCCACACCGCAGTTTGGCGCTACTCTGCCATGCCAGAAATCACTTAAATCCCATTGGCGCAGACTGTTAAGCAATCCTCTTGTTGCTGCTCCATGAGTAGAAACCAGCACAGTCTTGTCCTGAAGTTCATCCCGCGTACAGATATCTTTCATAAAATCTGCCGTACGCTGTGCCAGTTCCTGCAGAGATTCCCCGCCTTTCACCGGCACATATTGTTCCGGGTGATTAAAGAAATTGTAAATGTTTTCATCTCCCGGAAAATCTTCTGTCTTTCTCCAGGGTTTTCCCTCAAATTCTCCAAAACTGATTTCCATAATACGGTCATCTTCCACCATCGGTATATCTCTTTTGCCAGTTACAAGTCTTGCAGTCTCTTTTGCCCGCTTTAGCGGACTGGTAAAAATGATGTCAAAAGAAATATCTTTCATTCCTTCCGCTGTCTCCTGAGCCAGCTGTATTCCCTTTTCATTTAACTCAATATCACTTCTGCCCTGCAGAAGCCTTGCCTTGTTCCATGCAGTCTCTCCATGGCGTAAAATATAAATTCTCATCTCTGTTCTCCTATGCGAAAAGATTATTCTTATTGATAAAATAGAATCTCGCAAGCGGGATTCTATTTTATCATCTTATGAACGCATCTCAATGCCATATTTCCTGTTCAGCTGTTTCAAAATCTTCTTCACAAATCCATCCACGGATTCAGAAGTAAATGCTTCTTCTTTTGGTGTAAATACAACTGTAAAAGCCATACTCTTCTTATCTGCCGGTATCTGTTCTCCCTCATATACGTCAAAGAGCGTAATCTGTTTTACATATTTGCAGGCTTCACAGATAACAGCCTCAACTTCGCCGCAGGTGACCTTCTTATCCATAACCAGCGCAATATCACGTTTTTCTTCCTGGAATTTGGGAAGCGGTTCAAATACCGGTTTCTTGCCATACCACTGAGAAATTGTCTTCAGATCAATTTCCATGATATAGGCATCCGTACGCATTCCCTCATCGTTCTTGATATCATAAGCAAGTTTTCCAAGATAACCCACTGTTTCACCATTACAGATCACAGAAGCTGTCTGATACGGATGCAGAAATGTTTTCTGCGCACGCTCATAGGTAAAATTCAGACAGAGTGTATCCGCCACATTTTCTGCAATTCCCTTTAAGGTAAAGAAACTCTCCTCTTCACCGAAAATGGCGACACATAGAGTAGTACGTTCATCCGGATATTCTGTCAACGGCAGCTCCTCAGGGATAAAAATATTTCCGACTTCAAATAATCTGCCCTGGAGCGTTCCTCTCTTCTGGTTACGTCCGATGGCATGAATCATCTGTGCTGCCAGTGTAGTCCTCATCAAAGAAAGTTCTTCGTTGATTGGATTCATTATACGGATTGCTTTTCTTTCTTTGGCATCTTCCGGATATTTCAACATATCAAGGTCAGACGGAGAGAAGAAAGAATAATGCATTCCCTCATAAAGTCCCGCTGCACAGAGTGCTCTTTTCAGCTTCAGCTCTGTTCTCTGCATCAGGTTAAGACCACCTGTCGTTACTTCTGCGCTCTTCAGGAAAGTCGGTGTCAATTTATCATAGCCATACATGCGGATAACTTCTTCTGCCACATCCTGATAAGACTCCATATCTTCCCTATATGCCGGAATCTGAAGCTTCAATTCATCACCGTTGATTTCCGGTGCAAACTGCAGATTTTTCATAATCCGGAGAATATCTTCATCCGGCACAGTAATACCAAGACATTTATTTACACGGTCAATGCTGACTTTCAGCTCTTTCGGCTCAATGGAGTTTCCGGTGTTTACATCCCTGTGAGTTCTCGAAACTTTACCGCAGCCAAGTTCTTCAATCAAATGCAGTGCACGGCGGATTGCCATTTCTGTTGCATATTCATCTACACCCTTTTCATATCTGGCACTGGCATCAGAACGTTTTCCAAGGGCGCGGGCCGTTCTTCGAATATTATCTCTTGCAAATTTCGCTGACTCAAACATTACTGCAGTCGTGTCTTCACGGATTTCAGAATTCAGCCCGCCCATAACTCCTGCCAGAGCCACCGGTTTTACACCATCACAAATAACAAGATTGGAAGTGTTAAGCGTATACTCCTGAGAGTCCAATGTTACAATCTTTTCACCATCATCAGCGCGTCTTACATGAATAGCATTGCCTTCCAGATAGGAATCGTCAAAGGCATGCATAGGCTGTCCCAGCTCTTTCATTATATAGTTTGTGATATCAACCACATTAGAAATTGCATCCAGCCCTACAAGGGCAAGTCTGCGCTTCATCCATGCCGGTGATTCTCCAATTTTCACATCATACACATAGTGAGCCACATATCTCGGACAGAGATCCGGTGCATCCACCGTAACGGTAAACCCTTCTTTTTCCACATCGGTCTCAGTATAATCCAGTGCAGGCATTTTCAGCGGTTTTTCCAGGATTGCAGCCACTTCTCTGGCAATTCCCCAAATACTCTGACAATCCGGTCTGTTAGCCGTGATTGCAATGTCAAAAAGCCAGTCGTCCAGCCCCAGAAGCGGTTTTACATCCGCTCCCACCGGAGCATCCTCCGGAAGAACCAAAAGGCCATTATATCCGGCTCCCGGATACATGTTTTCGCTGACTCCCAGCTCAACTCCGGAACAAAGCATCCCTTGAGATTCATATCCTCTCATTTTTCCTTTTTTAATCGTCATAACACCTTCTACCGTCTTATGATCCCTGGCAGTTGCATATACTGTCGCTCCAACAAGCGCCACCGGATACTTACCGCCTGCTTTTACATTATCTGCTCCGCAGCAGATCTGGAATTTCCCGTGTTCTCCTGCATCTACCTGACATAAGTGGAGATGGGTATCCGGAATTGCCTCGCAGGTTTCAACCAGGCCCACTACTACCTTACTGATATCTTTTCCGACTTCCGTCAGTTCTTCTACTTCAAATCCACTGGAAAACAATTTTCCTTCCAGCTCCTGAGGCTGAATATCAATATCCACATATTCTTTCAGCCAACTCAATGGTACTATCATAATATTCCTCCGTCACTTTCAATCTGATTATTAGTCATTTAACTGTTTCAGCACACGCAGATCAGACTCAAACAGCATTTTAATATTATTAATTCCATATTTCAGCATAGCTGTTCTTTCAATACCGATACCAAATGCAAATCCGCTGTATACATCTGAATCAATGCCGCAGTTTTCCAGTACTTTCTTATTCACTACACCAGCGCCAAGAACCTCAATCCAGCCAGTTCCTTTGCAAAGCTTACAGCCCTTTCCTCCGCATTCAAAACAACTGCAGTCTACTTCTACAGACGGTTCTGTGAACGGGAAATAAGACGGACGAAGTCGTGTACGTGTGCCCTCTCCGTAAATCTTTTTCACAAATTCATCCAACATACCCTGAAGGTCACAAAGAGTAATTCCTTTATCTACTACCAGGCCTTCCATCTGACTGAACATCGGTGAATGAGTGGCATCATCGTCAGAACGGAATACTTTTCCCGGTGATAATATCTTGATAGGCGGTTTCCTGTTTTCCATTACATGAATCTGACCTGCGGATGTCTGGGTTCTCAGGAGAAATTCCGGTGACAGATAAAATGTATCCTGCATATCTCTGGCCGGATGATCCTGCGGCGTATTCAGCGCCGTAAAATTATAATAATCCGTTTCAACTTCACTGCCCTCATATATTTCAAATCCCATTCCGGCAAATACATCAATCAGCTGATTTCTCATCTGTGTGATCGGATGAAGATTTCCCGGGATCTTTTTCACAGCCGGCATGGAAATATCCACCTGCTCAGCCTCATAGCGCTTTTCCAGCTCCATTTTTTTCATCTTTTCATCAAGACCGCCAAGAAACTCCTGTGCCCAACTCTTCAATTCGTTGACACTTTTTCCGTAGGCAGCTTTCTGATCTGCCGGGATGTTACGCATCTCCTTCATCAATTGATTTACTTTTCCGTTTTTACCATCCACATAAGTCTTCTTGAATTCATACAACTCTTTAGAAGATCCAAGTTTCTCAGCTCCGTCTAATATTTCCTGCTTCAGCACGGCAATATTATCGTTCAGTCCATTTAATTCCTGCATTGCGTCTCTCCTTATCATTTCATTTACTGCTTCTGCTCTGCCTGTATGCAAGCATACGCAGAGGTGTGGACACAGATTTGCACGGCTCATGGCTTTCGCGCAAAAAAAGCCCCATCCCAAAGGGACGAAGCTCATCAGTTCCGTGGTACCACCCTGATTCCCGCACAGGCGGGCTCTCATCTTTGCGTAACGTGCATTTGCGTCATTTCCTACTTGCAATGATTGTTTCAGAAATGCAGCTCCGGTGGGAAATTCAAAGCATCATCTGTACCCGAAAAAGCTTCCAGCCGATGACTTTCTCTCTCTGTTGGAAAATGATGTTTTACTGACACCTTCAAAGCCTTTTTCTTTTCTGTTCCTGTCTATTTTAAACATATCTTTTACTTCATGTCAAGCTCAATCTGGAAATTTCTATCCAATCCAATGTATTCTAAAAGCATACTATCTCTTTATTTAATAATTTTATATTGCAGGCCGCAGTAAGGAAAAAGCGTATCAGAAGATTCTGCTTCCATCACTTCTTCAAATGAATAATCAACAATATCCATATCCATTAAAGTAAAAATACGACCCGGAAATCTGCCCTTATTGCCATAACTGACCACTACTGTGTTTTCTTTTGTAATGTTTCGAAAATTTTCTAATTCCTGTACTATTGCTTTATACTCATTTATAACTATTTTACGCGAAAATACAATATTGGGTATCATATTTATAAACAACAGCAACGACAAAGCAAAGGCTAATATAATATTAACGCCGGAATTTGACTTATTAAAGCGAATAAACAAGTATACCATTGCCATTACCGGGATATAAAATAGCGCACCGAAATATCTGGCCCAGCTTAACCCGGGAACAAATATTATAGAAAATAACATAATTCCAAAAAGAAGATAAATCACATGACATATGTTTGTTTTTCTATAGCGTACCAGGGCAACTATCACTATGGCAATGCTTATTAATAATATTCCGCTAAATAGAATTCCCCAGCCCGCAGTTCTTACATCACATCCTTGTGCGGCGGCAAATTCATTTGGATGACAGGAAAACGGCAGCTTCCACTCGATTTGTTCAATTGCCTTACTGTTACTCGTTTTTGAAAAAAGCGAGCCAATGAATCGTGCACTGTTATTCATACTTTGATATACCTTCGGAAGCTGTACTGTGACCAAATCAGTTGACCCTTCTCCAATCATAGTGTAAACCGGATTATTATGTCTGATTATATTAATAATATATGATGTAGAACCTGCATAGCATATTCCCATAAGCGCACCGGAAGCAAGCAATATAAATCTTTTTAATAATTGATTTCTGTTTTTTATTTTAAAACACCAAAAAAGAAAAAATACCATGCAAGGGAGTCCAAAATATATTAAAGAAGAAAATTTTAAATTTAACCCAACAACAATGCTCACAAACAGCATATAGCAGCAATAACATGTTAAATTCTGCTCCCTGTAAAGGGTAAGATAAGCTAAACAAAACATGCACAGCAAAAAAAACTGCCACAAAAAACCATCGATATAATAAGTGAAAAACTGTGAAAAAGCCACTGGGTTAAGACACAAAAAAATGGAACAAATAACAGATTGCCATTTTTTTAAGGGGACAGTTTCACATAAAAAGCCATAGCTGATTAAGCCTATTGCTATACATGATAACAGGTTAAAACATTTTCCGCTTTCAATATTTCCAGTAACTGCATAAATACATGCTGCAAAAATTTCTGCTCCTTTGGGATATGCGTCAAGCCATGTTTGTGAGAGTATTGAGCAAGAAGGAAAATCGGAATCTGCAAAATCATAAAATGTTTTTCTTAAGGGATTCCATCCGTTTTTCATAAATCCTGTCATTGCTTTGTGATATGTGTTTCCGTCATAAGAGGGGTCAAAGGAATGCCCGCAAATCATGATTGTTCCAATTATGATCAATATGCTTAATATAAATATCCATAACGTTTGCTTCAAATTTTTATTACTTATAAAATAACAGATAACTATACTAAAAACTACTGCTAAGATTAAATTGATCTGAGTTACTGTGATATTTACAAAAAATAAGCTTGTTGTGATAACAAGCGAAAAGAAAATGATATTTGTCAAGAACGTTCCCAATAGCAGACATATACTTTTACTCTTATTCATAAATATTCCCCTTCTCTTCTTGTGTCAAATTTGTTCCTTAATTCATTTGGCTAAATTCCAAATAGAAATCTTTTCTTTGCCTACCTTATAAGCTTTTTTCGCTTTTTTTGCCAAGGGCAGATCACAATTCGAATCAGAGAAAAATCTGTCAATTGTTTGAGAAGGATATTTTTTCATAAAGCGCAGAATCTTTTCTTCCCCAAAACAATTCGTACCCTCTATATGCCCGTTTTGAATATCTATCTTTGTTGCAATGATATCTTTTATATTCAAAGATTCTTTTAACGGCATAAGCAAAAACTCCGGTGAAGCAGATATGATGATATCATCATTATTTTTATTCTGAATATACCATTGTCTTATTTTTACATCATATTTCTGCCAAAAACTCAAAACAAGGAGATTTGTATCGGACAAACCATTTAGAAAAGAAAAAAAATATTCTTTTAACCGTGTTTTATCTATCTTTTTTGCCCCGTATAAAATAAACCCTTTTGCCTGGCGGACTATGTAATATATTATAATCGGATGCTTCCTTAAACAATAAAAGTAAAAATCAACCGTACAATCTCCATCATAAATTGTGCCATCAAAATCATATACATTCATAACCAGCTTCTCCCGTTTTCTGCTAGAAAATATATAGAATAAATATCAATGCAACAATTAAAATTATACTTAACAGCAAAAATATCTTGTCGTTTAATATAGTATCAACAGGGTCTCCTTCTGCATCATCATTTTCAATGACCATATTGTACTTCATAGCAATCAATAAAACGAGTGGAATTGTGAATATTAAAAGATTGCTTTTTCCCTGATACTCGGCACACCACAATGCATAAAACATTATGGCAAGAGTTAAGCACAAATACATGTTTTTATCCAAAAAGGAATATGTATAGAATTTAAGAACTGTTCGGCTTCCAATGCGTTTACTATTTTCTGATATTCTCTTAAATTCATTACGCCGCTTACCTAATCCCAGATAAAATGCCCCAAAAAGAACGAGCATATACAACCAGTTAGAAATTTTGATATCTGTGATAAACGCCCCAAAAAACAGACGTAACAAAAAACCTGACGCAAGGATTGCTATGTCCACTAATGGGATATTTTTCCCCTTTATAGAATAAAAAATATTCAAAAAGTAATACATCCAATAAATTACAGAGACAGACAATAATGTTTCTAAATCAAATTGTCTGTTTAATATTAAAATAGCATATCCAATAATCACAAGACATACGCTGATTGTTTTAGCTTGGAAAATTCCAATAGAACCTTTTGCTATAGGACGTTCACATTTTATCGGATGAAGACGGTCTTTTTCTACATCTATAATATCATTATATATATAGATAGATGATGCTAACAGAGAAAAAGAAAAAAAGGCTATGATACTTGTAAATATAATTTCAGCAGAAATCTGTTTGGAGAAAAACATTGGGAAAAAAATTATTCCATTCTTGATCCATTGTTTCAATCTGATTAAATTTATATAATTTGCAATTTGTTGTTTCATAATTTAAAATTACCTTCCAATGACCATCCACATTTCATTTATCAGCAGTGTCAAAAAGTGTACCTTTTGCAAATTCTATAATAATGCTCTTACATTTGCGAAAATATAATGTATATAGTATGCATAACCTGATATTTGTTGATTTTGTCGAATTTTTATGTTAGTATGATGTATGCAGAAGCGGGTTTCAAAAGGTACACTTTATGAGAATTACTTTTTCTTTTCCGATGTAATTCTGTATTC
>JAUNSC010000044.1 GCA_030539395.1 Eubacteriales bacterium | reverse complement strand
GTGGTGTGAGAGGTCGAAAATTTCTCATTTAGAGAAATTTTCTCCTACTCGATTGTGAAATTTTTTTTTTTGTTTGTATTCTTTTATAAAAAATATGCCGGAGGATGGTATTTGCTTCATAGCAGTTTTTTTGCGATTGCCGCCGCGGTAGTTGCTTTTGCTTCCGCGTACAGTTCCGGATTCTTTTTGCATAATCCATAAAACAGACAGTCAATTAAAAACATCTGTCCCATTTTCGCCGCAATAGATCCGGATTGCATTGGGCTTTCGTTATAACCGCACAAAAGGATAACATCGGCAAAATCCGTGGCATGGGATTTTGGAAAATGCGTGATTAATATCACGGGAACTTTGCGTTCCTTTGCAATTTTTAACACGTCCTCCATATCCCGGGTGGCGCCGGAATAAGAGAAAAACAGAATTACATCCTGGGGAGTGGCCAGGGAAATAGTGATGACCTGCATATGCGAATCAGCAATATGGACAAAGTGTGAAGAAGCCGTTGTGAAACGTGCCCAGGCCTCCATGGCCATCACAGAACTTCCGCCATGGCCGAAGCAGTATACCCGGTTTGCTTTGGAAATCAAATCCACTGCGCGTGAAATTGCTTTTTCGTCCAACAGGTGGTAGGTTTCTGTAAGTGATAAAATATTAGCAGACAGCAGCTTTTGAAAAATACTGGACAGACTGTCTTCTGAAGTAATTGTAGAAGGAGTGCCGGTCGGCTCGCCTATATCGGTAATACGATCGGATTTTGCGATGGCAAGTTTGAAATCATTGTACCCGGACAGGCCAAGGTTTTTACAGAAACGCGTAATAGTAGCTTCAGAGACACCGCTGTTTTCAGCTAAAGCGGAAATGGACAGGTACTGTGTTGCGTTTGTATTCGCAAAAATGTAGTCTGCCAGTTTTTTTCCGGAACGGGTAAATGATGGATATTGTTCCGTGATGGAATCCAGTATATTAACGGCCATGGCAAGGCCTCCTTTCAAATTTAATAATGTTGATTATTTATAATTATAATGTAAATTTTTTTCATCTGCAAGTATGGTGGAAATATTCTTCATATCTTTATATTGTCATACGAATTGAAATTGAATTTCACAAAACAAATTATTGAAAAAAATTTTCTGATAGAGTATAATAAAAACAAATAGGGTGGACAGCCCTAAAATAAAGAATGAAAGGAAGGGATTATATGAGCAACGTAGAAAAGTATCAGGGAATCATCCCGGCGTTTTATGCCTGCTACGATGAGAATGGAGAAGTAGACGGAGAACGTGTTGAACAATTGACGCGGCACTTGATCAGGAAAGGTGTCAAAGGCGTTTACGTAGGCGGTTCGTCAGGAGAGTGTATTTACCAGACGGTGGCGGATAGAAAGCTGACCCTGGAACACGTGATGAAAGCGGCAGAGGGAAAACTGACTGTCATTGCACATGTAGCCTGCAACAACACGGCAGAAAGCCAGGAGCTTGCGCGGCATGCAGAGAGCCTTGGAGTAGATGCGATTGCGGCAATCCCGCCCATTTATTTCCATTTGCCGGAACATGCTATCGCCCAGTACTGGAATGATATTTCTGCGGCAGCGCCGAATACAGATTTTGTGATCTACAATATTCCGCAGCTTGCAGGTGTGGCACTGACTATGCCGTTGTTCCGTGAGATGAAAAAGAATCCGAAGGTAGTTGCGGTTAAAAACAGTTCTATGCCGACGCAGGATATCCAGATGTTTAAAATGGAAGGCGGCGAGGGATTTATCGTATTTAACGGACCTGATGAACAGCTTGTTTCCGGTCTTGCTATTGGGGCGGACGGAGGAATCGGTGGTACATATGCTGTGATGCCGGAGTTATACCTGAAGATAAAAGAACTGATGGATGAAGGAAAAGTGAAGGAAGCACAGGATGTGCAGAATGCTGCTGATGCAATTATTTATGAAATGTGTGCATGCCACGGCAACCTTTATGCAGTTATGAAAGAAATTATGAAAATCCGCGATGGTCTGGAACTTGGCGGAGTACGTAGACCGCTTCCGTCTCTGATCTCTGAAGATATGCCGCAGGTGAAAAAATGTGCCGGAATGATCGATGAGGCCATCAGCAGATTCTGTTAGGAAAATCGAATCGGCATCAGTGGAGGATAAAAACATGAAGATAATGGTGCTGGATATCGGAGGAACTGCCATAAAAGCAGGTATCTGTGAAGACGGGGGCCTTTTAGATATAAGAGAATTTCCGACAGAGGCCAGGCGGGGCGGGGCGCATGTTATGTGCCGCGCACAGGAAATCATAGAGGAGTATCAAAAGAAACATCAATTTTCCAGAATTGGGATCAGTACAGCCGGACAGGTAAATCCGGTGGAGGGAAGCATTATTTATGCAAATGAGAATATCCCTGGCTACACGGGAATGCGCGTGAAAGAGATGATGGAAGAAAAATTCTGTGTACCCGTATCTGTGGAAAATGATGTGAATGCAGCGGCGCTTGGAGAAGCTGTTTTCGGGGCAGGAAGAGGAGAACAGAATTTTGCCTGCCTTACTTATGGGACGGGCGTTGGCGGAGCGCTGTTTGTCGGAGGAAAACCGTATTCGGGCAGCAGCTTTTCTGCGGGAGAGTTTGGCGCGGTTGTTATCCATCCGGAAGACAGAAATCCGCAGGAGGACTTTTTTTCGGGATGCTATGAAAAGTATGCATCTGCAACCGGGCTGGTAGAGCGGGCCCAAAAAGCAGATCCGACGCTTATAAATGGGCGCGTGATTTTTTCAAGAATAGAGGAACCGGCGGTGGAGAAGGCGGTTGATGAGTGGGTCTGTGAAATTGTATATGGCCTGACTTCAATTGTACATATGTTGAATCCGTCCTGCCTGATCCTTGGAGGAGGAGTCATGGAGCCGCCCTGTGTGCTTGAAAAGATTAAAGAGAAACTGTATGAAAATATTATGCCAAGTTTTCGCGGAGTGAAACTGAAGAAAGCAGAGCTTGGGAATCGTGCAGGAATGCTTGGTGCATCAGTGCTGCATGAAAAAAGATAAGGAGGGATTTGGGTGAAAAAAGACGAACTCTTTGAACAGATTAAAGGAAAAGTAATCGTATCATGCCAGGCGGTGCCGGGTGAGCCGTTGTATGTGGAAGAAAAGTCCATCATGTATCTGATGGCAAGGGCGGCAAAACGCGCGGGCACACCGGCAATCCGTACCAGCAGCATCCGGGATGTTGTTGCAATCAAGGAAGAAACCGGACTTCCGGTCATTGGTCTGGTAAAGGTGAAATATGAGGGATTTGAAAGCTACATTACACCAACAATGAAAGAAGTGGATGACCTGGTAGAAGCGGGATCGGATGTTATTGCATTAGATTGTACTGATCAGAAACGGGGCGATGGAAAAACCATCAGTGAATTTATCCGGGAAGTGCGTGCAAAATATCCGGAAGCAATTCTGATGGCTGATGTTTCTACTTATGAGGAAGGCATACGTGCATGGAAACTTGGTATGGACATCGTAGGAACTACGATGAGCGGCTATACCAGTTATTCTCCGAAGCTTACAGGGCCAGACTATGAACTTGTCAAAAGACTTTCCTCTGAGCTGGATATTCCTGTGATCGGTGAGGGAAGGATTCATTCTCCTGAGCAGGCGGTAGAAATGTTGAATGCCGGTGCGTTTGCGGTGGTTGTCGGCGGGGCGATCACAAGACCGCTTGAAATTGCCCGGAGATTTATTTCTGCTGTGGAGGAAAGATAGTATGAGACACATCGTTTGTTTTGGCGATTCTAATACTCATGGATACTGTGCACAGAATAATGGACGGTTTGATGAATCTCAGAGGTGGACCTGCCTTTTGCAAAAAGGACTTGGTGAGGACTATCTGGTTTTAGAGGAGGGTTTAAGCGGCCGGACTACTTGTTTTGAGGACCCTGTCCATGAAGGTTTAAGTGGTCTGAACTATATTTATCCCTGCCTGATGAGCCATGAGCCGGTGGATTTGCTGATCATTATGCTGGGGACAAACGATACAAAAGAGCGGTTTGGCTCATCGGCGGCCTGTATTGCGCTTGGTCTGAAACGACTGATTGCGAAAGCGATTGCAACGACAGACTGCTGGCGTGATGGGAAACCTGAGATTCTGGTAGTGACACCGCAGAATATAGGAAGAGAGTACGCAGATACAGAAGTTGGCGCGACAATGGGCAGAGGCTGTGCAGAAAAGTCAGAGGGGCTTGCAGCAGAGTATGAGAAAATCGCTGAGCTTATGGGATGCCATTATATGGATGCAAATCAGGTAATATCCGAGGGTCCGAATCAGATTGATTTCATGCATTTAACAGCAGAAGGACACCGGCAGCTTGCCATGGCGCTTTTGAAAAAAATCCATCAGATTTTGTAAAAAATTTTCATAAAATAAAAAAGTGAAAAAATTTTGATAAAATCATTGACAAACTTGTAGGATATATGTACAATATAGATACAAAAAAACACGGAATGTGAAATTGTTTTGTGCAATTTCATGATTAAAAGGAGGGCGTTAAGTATGAAAATCCGTAGAGTTTTAGCACTTGCACTTGTTGGTACGATGGCATTTTCTGCAAATGCATTTGCTGAAGGAGAAACAACAGACATTACAATGTGGACTTACCCGGTTGGTAACTGGGGTGACGCTGCAACTGTAGACAGTCTGTTGGCAAGCTTTAATGAGGTACATCCTGAAATCAATGTAAAGGTTGAATATCTGGACTATACAAATGGTGATGATCAGGTTAATACCGCTATTGAGGGCGGACAGGCGCCGGATATTATTTTTGAAGGACCGGAACGTCTGGTTGCAAACTGGGGTGCTAAGGGCCTGATGGTTGATCTTGCAGATTTGTGGACAGACGAAGCAAAAGAAGCCATTTATGATTCTGTAGAAGCAGCCTGCCAGAATAACGAAGGTGTATTTTATGAGTATCCGCTTTGTATGACAGCTCATACAATGGCAATCAACAGAGATGTATTCGAGGCAGCAGATGCTCTGCAGTATCTTGATGAGGAAACACGTACATGGACAACAGAAGGCTTTACAAATGCAGTTAAAGCCGTTTTGGAGAACGGACAGGATCCGGTCGGCGCAGTATACTGCAGCGGTCAGGGCGGAGATCAGGGTACACGTGCTCTGGTTAACAATCTGTATGGCGGTACTTTCACAAATGAGGAGCATACAGCTTACACATTAGACAGTGAAGAAAACGTAAAGGCTCTGGAACTTCTGGCAGGCATGGAGGGCATTAACTTTGACGCTTCCATCGCAGGCGGTGACGAGATCCAGCTCTTCTGCAACGGAACACTGGCAATGGCATTCTGCTGGAACATTGCACAGGAAAAGAACAATGCAGAAATTCTTGAATTTGATGTACTTCCGATGGCATTCCCATCTGAGACTGGTGAACCGAAGCTTTGCGGCGGTATCTGGGGATTTGGTATTTTTGATAATGGCGATGAAGCGAAGATCGAAGCAGCTAAAACTTTCATCGATTTCATGGCAAATGATGAGACCATGGCAGCAGAAAGCGTAAAAGCATCTACTTACTGGCCGGTAAAAGATCTTGGAAACATTTATGAAGGCGATGACCTGATGACAGAATATGCAACATTTATCCAGTACATGGGCGATTACTATCAGGTAGTAGGCGGATGGGCTGAGGCTCGTACTGCATGGTGGAACATGCTGCAGCAGATTGGTACCGGTACAGATGTAGCTACTGCAGTTGCAGATTTCCAGACAGCAGCAAACACAGCAGCAGGACAGTAAAATGTCTGATATACAATAGAATAGTATTTTGAACTCGTACACCCTTCCTGCGTTTCGGGCGGGAAGGGTGTTTTACAGGTAAATCAGGAAAGGGGGAGGCGTCATGGCCGGCAATGCAAAGAAAACGACAGGTTACAGCATGAACAGAGCACTGGTTCGAAGAGAAACCATTGCAGGATATGCGTTTATGCTGCCAAATCTGATATTCTTTATCGGATTTGTAATTTATCCGATGATTCAGTGCGTGATTACCAGCTTCTTTGATTCCACAATGAATCGGGAAGATATCTTTATCGGGCTTGGCAACTATATCGAATTATTCCAGGATGGAGTTTTCCTGCGTGCACTTTGGAATACACTGATCATTGTAATTGTTTCGGTTCCGGTGACATGTATCTTTTCTCTGTGGGTAAGTTCTATCATTTATAATCTGAGCGGACCGTTCTGCTCACTGCTCCGGTGTATATTTTATCTGCCGGTAGTTACAGGTTCCGTTGCAGTAGCGGTTGTCTGGAAATGGATGTACAACAATTACTACGGTATTTTCAATTATGTTGGAAAGGGCCTGGGATTGATCGATAAAAATATTAACTGGCTGGGTGATGAGCGATTTGCTCTTGGATGTATCATACTTATCCTTTTGACAACTTCAGTAGGCCAGCCAATCGTTTTGTATGTGTCTGCACTTAATAATGTGGATGCATCACTGGTGGAGGCCGCAGAGGTTGACGGCGCAAACAAACTTCAGTGTTTCTGGAGAATTAAATGGCCGCAGATTATGCCGACTACTCTTTATATTCTGGTTATTACAACGATCAACAGTTTCCAGTGCTTTGCGCTGATTCAGCTGTTGACAAGCGGCGGTCCGAATCACAGTACTGATACGATCATGTACTATATTTATCACAATGCATTTAAGCTGTACCGTTACGGTTATGGCAATGCAATGGGCGTAGTACTTGCAATCATCATTGCGATTCTTTCTGCTGTTCAGTTTAAAATGGCGAAATCGGAATAGGAAGGGGGTCAGTTGAATGAAAAAGACAATGGCAACACGTACAAAATGCTATAAAATATTGTCAGTGGCAGTAATTATTCTTCTGGCAATTGCCTTTGCATTTCCGCTGTACTGGATCATAACAGGTTCTTTTAAGACGGCAAAAGCCATCAATGCGACTTCGCCTCAGTGGATACCTTCTGAATGGGTGATGGACAACTATAATAAATTGTTCAGCAAACAGTCAGCTCCGCTCTGGTCAATCGGAATCCCGTTTACAGGTATTAAATTTGCAGGGCCGATCGTACCGGCATCTATTCGCTGGCTGGTAAATACTGTATTTATGGCAGTGATGGCTATGATTCTTACCTGTGCAACATCGGCAATGGCAGGATATGCGTTGGCAAAGAAACGCTTTATCGGACGTACGATATTATTTTCGCTGATCGTCTGTGCAATGGCCCTGCCAAAGCAGGTTATTCTGATCCCGCTGCTTCGTGAAATGTCGTCATTGAATTTGTATAATACTATCTGGGCGGTTATCCTTCCGATTGTTGGCTGGCCGTTCGGCGTGTTCCTGATCAAACAGTTTGCGGAAGGTATTCCGGGTGAGATGATGGAGGCGGCGAGAATTGATGGTGCCAGTGAATGGAAGACATTTTCTGATATTGCGCTCCCGATGATCAAACCTGGTATCGGCGCACTTGCGATTTTCACATTCATCAACTCCTGGAACGATTATTTCATGCAGTTGATTATGTTATCAAGTACAGAAAATGCAACGATTTCCCTTGGTATCGCGAAAATGCAGGCAGAGAACTCTACAGACTTTGGTCTGATCATGGCAGGTGCAGCATTGGCATCTATTCCGATTATTGTAGTATTCCTGATTTTCCAGAAATACTTTACAAAGGGCATTACAATGGGTGCGGTGAAAGGTTAAACCGAAATCAGATGATTTTGCAATTTTAAAAGAGGGTGTTCCGGAAATTCCGGAATGCTCTCTTATTTTATGGGAAATTCCAGCCTTGTGCAGTATATGAGTAATCCGTTTTGTGATCGGCACTGTGATTCTCCGCATATGTTTGGCGCCTGCTTTGCATCGGATACAGGAAAGCGGTTCCAATGCATAAGACAAATTTTAAATTGCCATATCATAAGGCAATATATTATACTCAGGGTAAGACAGGAGGGAATGATATGTATAAAGCATCAGAAAAACGTTATGAGACTATGAAATATAACAGGCTTGGGAACAGCGGACTGCTTCTTCCGGCTGTTTCTCTTGGATTCTGGCACAATTTTGGAGACACTGCCAGCATGGAAAATATGAAGGCGCTGTGTTTTACTGCATTTGATAACGGAATCACATATTTTGACCTGGCCAATAATTATGGGCCGGAGCCGGGAAGCGCCGAGAGGAATCTGGGATATATTTTGAAAAATGAGCTTGGAGCCTATCGTGATGAATTGGTTATCAGCACAAAAGCGGGATATGACATGTGGCCGGGACCATATGGCAGCTGGGGGAGCCGCAAATATCTGCTGGCAAGTCTGGACCAGAGTCTGCAGCGTCTTGGACTGGAATATGTGGACATTTTTTATCATCATCGTATGGATCCGGATACTCCTCTGGAGGAGAGTATGGGAGCGTTGGCCCAGGCAGTTCAAAGCGGGAAAGCTCTGTATGCTGGACTTTCAAATTATAACGGAGCAGCCCTTGAAAAAGCTGCCGCGATTTTAGAGGAATTGCATTGCCCGTTTGTGATAAACCAGAACAGATACTCTATCCTGGATAGGACAATTGAAGAAAATGGATTAAAGGAAACCGCGGTGAAGCTGAAGAAAGGGATCATTGCCTTTAGTCCTCTGGCACAGGGGCTCTTGTCAGACCGTTATTTAGACGGCATTCCACAGGACAGCAGAATCCGTACAGATGGAAGGTTTTTACAGGAAAAAGCTCTGTCAGAGGAACGCCTGGATCAGATCCGCAAACTAAACAATTTGGCGAGACAACGTGGGCAGACACTTGCAGGGATGGCGCTTGCATGGATATTAAAAGATGGTGAAGTGGCCAGCGTGTTGATCGGCGCTTCTAAGGCATCTCAGATATTAGATAACATCAAAGCGATAGATCATATTGATTTTACTGAAGATGAATTAGTATTGATTGACAGTATTTCAAAAGAGCTTCCTACATTTGTGAGATAAAAACTCAAGATTTCCAATGACATGTTCTTGACAAAATGATATTAAAATGATATCATTCAAGTATCATATAAGAACGGGGGATTTTGTTATGGAAGAGAAGATACTAAATGGAAAGAAAAACGGCATGTTAATGATGTTTGTGTTTATTGCATTCTATATAGCAGCGGTTCTCTGTATTGTTTTGGGAGCAATGAATATAGAAGGCAGAAACATCATACCGGGGGTTGTGCTGCTGATAATCGGTATTATGTGGACGGCTCTCGGATGGATTCCTTTTATGGGGTTAAAGGTGTTGAAGCCTCAGGAAGCACTGGTACTCACTTTATTTGGTAAATATGTGGGTACGTTAAAGGACAGTGGATTTTATTGGGTGAATCCATTTTGTACCAGCGTGAATCCGGCAGCAAAAACAAAGCTGAATCAGAGCGGCGACGTGGACAATGGCGGAAAGGCGAAAGGATTTGCCATCAATCTGGGAACAAATGGTGAAGCGGTCGAATTAGCCAGCAAAAAGATTTCTCTGAAGATTATGACGCTGAACAATAACCGGCAGAAGATTAATGACTGCCTGGGAAATCCTGTGGAAATTGGAATTGCAGTTACCTGGCGGGTGGTAGATACGGCAAAAGCAGTGTTTAATGTGGATAATTTTAAAGAATTTCTTTCTCTGCAGTGTGACGGAGCCCTGAGAAATATTGTGAGGCTTTATCCCTATGACGTTGCACCGAATGTGGATACTACAGGGGACGGTGTGGCAGATGAAGGAAGTCTGAGAGGCTCCAGTGAGATTGTGGCTGCCAGAATCCGGGAAGAAATCCAGAAAAAGGTGGAGGAAGCCGGACTTGAGATTATCGAAGCACGTATCACGTATCTTGCCTATGCACCTGAAATCGCGGCCGTTATGTTGCAAAGACAGCAGGCATCTGCTATTATAGATGCAAGAAAAATGATCGTGGACGGTGCGGTAGGCATGGTAGAAATGGCTTTGGAACGTTTAAATGAAAATCAGGTTGTGGAGTTGGATGAGGAACGAAAGGCGGCTATGGTATCCAATCTTCTGGTTGTGCTCTGCGGAAATCACGATGCACAGCCGGTGGTGAATTCGGGAAGCCTTTATTAAAAATTATGGCGGATAAAGGGAAAAAACAGGTCCCGCTGAGACTGTCAGCAAAACTTTATGACGAATTAGCTGCCTGGGCGGAAGATGAATTCCGCTCCGTCAACGGACAAATCGAATATCTCCTCACAGAATGTGTCAAACAGAGAAGGGGGAAGAAAGATGAATAAAAAGCTGATTGCACCGACTATAATAACTGTGCTGCTCGTGCTGTATTTTATGGGATATGCACTGATGATTGCAGCGATAGATGATATTTCGCTGATCGTAAAATTGTTTGGGTTTTTAATTCCGGCATTGTTGACAGGTGTCAGTGTTTCTGTGCTGGTAGAAAGAATAAAAGAAGTAAGGAGTGGAGAAGAGGATGATCTTAGTAAATACTGATTACATTTCAGGGAAAAATCTGGAAATGCTGGGGCTGGTAAAAGGAAGTACCATTCAGTCAAAGAATGTTGGCAAGGATATTACGCAGAGCTTTAAAACACTGGTGGGCGGGGAACTGAAAGCCTACAATGAAATGATGAACGATGCCAGAGCACTTGCCACAAAGAGAATGGTGGAGGAAGCGCAGGGCATGGGCGCAGACGCCATTGTAAATATCAGATATTCTTCCGCTTCTGTTATGCAGGGAGCGGCAGAAGTGATGGCGTATGGGACGGCCGTTAAGTTTGTATAGAACAGTAAAATGAAGAATACAGGATGCGGGGGCAGTTTGTCCCTGCATTTGTCGTAGAAAAATATAACCAGGGGGAAGACATGGGAGAAATTTTTACAAGTAAAAAGAAACTGGGTTTTGGCCTGATGAGACTGCCGTTATTGGATGATACTGATGCTGCAAGTATTGATATTGAAACAACAAAAAAGATGGTGGATGCTTTTATTGAAAGAGGGTTTACATATTTCGATACAGCGTGGATGTATTGTGGATTTAAGAGCGAAAATGCGGTAAAAGAAGTTCTGACAGACAGATATCCCAGGGACAGTTATACGCTGGCTACCAAGCTGCATGCAGGATTTATAAAAACAGAAGAAGACTGTGATAAAGTGTTTGAAGAGCAGCGGAAGAAAACGGGAGCAGAGTTTTTTGATTATTATCTGCTCCATGATATGCGTCAGGAGCATTATAAGATATATAACGAGCTGGATTGCTTTAACTGGATCGCAAAAAAGAAGGAACAGGGCCTGGTCAGACATATTGGTTTTTCTTTTCATGACAGTGCGCAGTTCCTGGACAAGGTGCTTACAGAGCACCCTGAGATGGAATTTGTACAGCTTCAGCTTAATTATCTTGACTGGGAAAGCGAAGCGGTTCAATCACGCAAATGCTATGAGGTGGCGGTAAAGCATGGAAAACCGGTTATCGTTATGGAACCGGTGAAGGGCGGAACTTTAGCCCAGGTGCCGGAAAATGTGGAACAGTTGTTTAAAAATTATCATCCGGATATGTCAGTACCATCCTGGGCAATTCGTTTTGCAGCAAGTCTTGATAATGTAAAAATTGTGCTCAGCGGTATGAGCAATATGCAGCAACTGGAAGATAATACAGGCTATATGTCCGAATTGGTTCCGTTAAATGCCAGGGAACAGGAACTGGTAAGATCGGCAGGGGATATGATCAATGGCAATATTACGATTCCCTGTACAGGCTGTTCTTATTGCACGGATGGATGCCCGATGAACATTGCAATTCCGAAATATTTTGCTCTTTATAATGAAGATAGACAGGAAGACAAAGAACAAATTTCAAAGGCAGAAGATTATGACCGGATTACGGCTGATTTTGGAAAAGCCGGAGATTGTGTGGAATGCGGTCAGTGTGAGGATGTTTGCCCGCAGCACTTGCCTGTCATTAAATATCTGAAAGATGTGGCTTTGCACTTTGGCAAATAGTATCATTTTGAAGGTCCATGGATATATTAATCATAACTGAGAAAATTGCGAGGCGCGGATTATGACAGAAGCAGTTACACTTTTGATACCTTTACTCGGCACCACACTTGGGGCGGCAATGGTATTCTTGATGAAAAAGGAAATCTCACCGAAAATAGAAAAAGCACTTTTAGGGTTTGCGGCAGGTGTTATGATTGCTGCATCCGTGTGGTCACTGCTGATTCCGGCTATTGATATGGCGCAGGAACAGGGGAAAGTGGCATGGATTCCGGCAGCGGCAGGGTTTCTACTGGGAATTGCCTTTTTATTAGTATTGGATACCCTGACGCCGCATCTTCATCTGGACAGTGAAAAACCGGAGGGAATTCCGGCAAAACTGCCCAGAACAACCATGATGCTTTTTGCTGTTACACTCCATAATATTCCGGAGGGGATGGCCGTGGGAGTGGCATATGCCGGAGCAGCGGCAGGAAATGCCGGCATTGCTATGACTGGAGCACTGGCTCTGTCTCTTGGCATTGCCATTCAGAACTTCCCGGAGGGAGCGATTATTTCCATGCCTCTTAGAAGTGCAGGAATGAGCAGGGTGAAAGCCTTTTTTTGCGGAGTACTTTCCGGTGCGGTTGAGCCGGTCGGCGGATTTATAACGATTCTTCTTGTTTCAAAGATTACGTCTGTACTCCCGTATTTATTGTCGTTTGCGGCAGGTGCCATGATTTATGTGGTGATTGAAGAATTAATTCCAGAATCGCAATCGGGCGAACATACAAATATAGGAACTATTGGAGCAGCGCTTGGTTTTGTGGTGATGATGGTTCTGGATGTGGCGCTGGGTTAGAGAAATCTTGCAAAAAATGAAAGGATGTCTTTGACATCCTTTTTGTTTGTGGTTATTATGGTGTGTGGAAATGATATCCTCGAGTTTCGGAAAGAATGCCGGGGATGGATGGGAGAATTGAAATTGAACAATGAAGTATATAGAAAAATATGAATCTCCGATTGGAAAGATAATATTGGCAAGTGATGAGGAAAGTCTGACCGGACTCTGGTTTGAGGGGCAGAAATATTTTCCACATATACCACCGGATGCAGAAGCTGCAGGAAAAGATCTGCCGGTGATGAGCATGACAAAGAAATGGCTGGATATATATTTTCAGGGGGAGGAACCGGATTTTATGCCGGCTCTGTGTCCTGCCGGGACTCCATTTCGCCGGGAAGTGTGGGAAATACTTCAGAGAATCCCCTATGGAAATACTATGACTTATGGGGAAATCGGACAGTTACTTGCAAAAAAGCACGGAAGGCAGAATATGTCTGCCCAGGCAGTGGGACAGGCTGTCGGACATAACCCTGTTTCTATTTTGATTCCCTGTCATCGGGTGTTGGGAAAAGGGAATGCACTGACCGGATATGCGGGAGGTGTTGAAAAAAAGTTGATGCTGCTGAAATTGGAGAAGGTGACAGATTATGAGGACATTGAACGCAGATTTGTTAAAGGATAAAATTTTAAAAGCGCTGATTATTTTTGCATTACCGCTTTTGATATCGAATATTTTTCAGCAGTTCTATAATACCGTGGATACCATGATCGTAGGAAATGTTCTGGGAGACACATCACTTGCAGCTATTGGTGCCTGCGGGGCAATCTATGAGCTGATGATTGGATTTGCACTTGGAGTCGGCAATGGAATGAGCATTGTGATTGCCAGATGTTATGGTGCGGGAAACATAAAACAGCTCAGGAAGTCTGTGGCTGGTGCAATTGCAGCGGGGATTTTTATGACTCTGGTAATCGTTTTGGTTTCCAGAATTTGGATGCGCTCATTGCTTCAGCTTTTGGATACGCCGGATAATATAATTGAAAAAGCCTATTCGTACATATCGCTGATTACCGGATTTGCGGGTGTGATGTTCTGCTACAATTTGTGTGCCGGAATTTTAAGAGCTGTGGGGAACAGTGTGATGCCGCTTGTATTTTTGGTGATCTCATCCTTCCTTAATATAGTACTGGATTATTGCTTTATAAAATATATGCATACAGGAATCGGTGGAGCAGCCGCCGCAACAGTGATCGCACAGGGTGTTTCGGCTGTGCTTTGCATTATTTATATTATTAAAACAAATAAGTTTTTGGTACCGGAAAGGAAAGATTTTGTATTTGATGCAGCTCTTTACAAAGAACTTCTGCTGCAGGGACTGTCCATGGGAATGATGCTGTCGGTTGTGTCTGCGGGTACAGTAATCCTGCAGAAGGCTATCAATGGCTTTGGCCACCTGGTGATTGCCGGTCATGTTACTGCCAGAAAACTGAATTCTTTTTTACTGATGCCGAATGCGACCCTTGCAACGGCTATGGCCACATTTGTATCTCAGAATAAAGGTGCGGGTCAAAGGCAGAGAATAAAAGACGGAGTGAAAATTGCAGTCGGACTTGGTGTGTGCTGGGCTGCAGCCGCAACAGGGCTTGTTTTTTTGTTTGGGCGGGATGCAGTAAAACTTATTTCCGGTTCCAGTGAACCGGTTGTTCTTGATAATGCTGTCCTTTATTTGAAAATTAACGCTCCGTTTTACACTGCTCTTGTGGGACTTGCTGTTTTGCGCAATTCGATGCAGGGACTGGGCAGAAAAATTATACCGCTGTTTTCCAGTATCATAGAGCTGGTCGGGAAAATATTATTTGTGATTTTTCTGATACCGAAGCTGGGATATCTGGGAGTTATTATCTGTGAACCTGTTATATGGTGTGTTATGTGCGCGCAGCTCGCCTTTTGTTTTTCTGTAGATAAAGCATTTGAAAATACGGGAGCATAGAAGAAAATCCCTGTAATATGTAATAAGTTATTTGACAATGTGATGATTCGGTGTTAGGCTAGGATGGAATCGAAAAATAATTATTCTTTATGATGAGGTGTGAAAAGATGCAGGAAATGAAACCAGTCAAAGAAGGAAAAGTAAGAGAGATTTATGATAATGGCGACAGCCTTATCATGGTGGCTACAGACCGTATCAGTTGCTTTGATGTGATTTTGAAAAATACGGTTACCAAAAAAGGAACAGTACTGACACAGATGTCGAAATTCTGGTTTGATATGACGCAGGATATTTTGCCGAATCACATGATTTCAGTGGATGTGGAGAATATGCCGCCGTTTTTCCGTCAGGAATGTTTTGACGGAAACAGTATGCTTTGCCGCAAACTGGAGATGCTGCCGGTGGAATGTATTGTCCGCGGATATATTACCGGAAGCGGATGGGCAAGCTACCAGAAGACGGGTGAAGTGTGCGGAATCAAACTTCCGGAAGGATTGAAAGAATCCGATAAATTGCCGGAACCGATTTATACACCATCTACAAAGGCAGAGATTGGTGACCATGATGAAAACATTTCCTATGAACAGAGCGTGGAATATCTGGAGAAACGATTCCCGGGTAAAGGAGCGGAATATGCATCAAAGCTTCGCGATTATACCATTGCTCTTTATAAAAAATGTGCAGAATATGCATTGGAAAAAGGAATTATCATTGCAGATACCAAGTTTGAGTTTGGTCTGGATGAAAACGGAAATATTGTGATTGGTGATGAGATGCTTACTCCGGACAGTTCACGTTTCTGGCCGGCTGAAGGATATGAACCGGGACATGGACAGCCGTCTTTTGACAAACAGTTTGCACGCGACTGGCTGAAGGCAAATCCGGACAATGACTGGACACTGCCGCAGGAGATTGTGGACAAGACGATTGAGAAGTACCTGCAGGCGTACAAGATGCTCACAGGCAAGGATTTATAAGAAAAGTATACTAAGAGGCCGGAAGAAATATTCCGGCCTTTTCCAGCATAGGACCTCTGTGCGGGAAAACATATTTGCGCAGTTTATGAAAAAGGAGCACAGGTATCTGATATGGAAAGTAAAGACAGGAAAATCAGAAAAGCAAATATGGATGACCTACAGCAAATTCTGGATATTTATGAATATGCCAGAAATTTTATGGCGGCTCACGGAAATCCGGAGCAATGGGGAGATGGTTATCCTCAGGCAGAAATTGTAAAAGATGACATTATACAGGGAAAATGTCATCTTTGTGTTGAAAATGAAAAAATAGCGGGGGTATTTTATTTTGCACAGGAAGACGATCCTGCTTATCGTATAATTGAAAAGGGCCGGTGGCAGAATGAGGACAGCTATGGTGTGGTACACAGGATTGCATCAGCACGGGACACAAAAGGTGTGGCTACATTTTGCCTTAACTGGGCGGTGCGGCAGGCAGGAAATGTCAGGATTGATACGCATGATGATAATATACCGATGCAGAATCTTTTGAAAAAACTTGGATTTATATATTGCGGAAGAATTTATCTTCAGGATGGAAGACCAAGAATTGCTTTTCAGAAAGATGAGAGAATCATGATTCGGACAGCGGTGCCGGAGGATGCAGTAAAACTTCTTGAAATTTATGCACCTTACGTGGAGAAGACTGCTGTTTCATTTGAATATAGTGTGCCTTCTGAGGAGGAATTCAGAAGCAGGATTTGTAAAACACTGGAGCGGTATCCCTGGCTTGTGGCATTTCAGGGAACAGAACCCGCAGGATATGCTTATGCAGGAGCCTTTAAAGGGCGGGAGGCATATGACTGGGCGGTTGAGAGTTCTATTTATGTAAAAATGGATAAAAAACGTTTTGGAATAGGGCGGAGATTATACGGGGCTCTGGAAGCTGCGCTGAAAGATCAGGGAATATTAAATGTGAATGCCTGCATTGCCTGTCCGAAGGAAGAAGACGAATATCTGACAAAAGACAGTATCTTTTTTCATGAAAAACAGGGTTACCGTATGGCAGGCCGTTTTTTTGAGTGCGGGTATAAATTTGACAGGTGGTATGATATGGTATGGATGGAAAAACATATCGGAGATCATAAAACACCGCAGCCGCCTGTGATATGGTTTTCGGAATTAGAAAAGAAAGGCTGCAGGGATAAGGAAGATGAAATATAAGGTTGTTGTTTTTGACCTGGATGGGACGATTCTTGATACACTGGAAGATTTGGCGGACAGTTTAAATTATGCTCTCCGTATCCGGGATTTCCCGGAAAGGACTGTGGAAGAAACCAGAAAATTTGTTGGAAACGGAATCCGAAAATTAATTGAACGTGCGGTACCGGCAGGTACTTCGCCTTCGGAAATAGATGAGGTATTTGCAGTTTTTAAAGAATATTATAAAGAACATTGTAAAGACAAAACAAAGCCGTATAAAGGAATTGAGGAACTTCTTTTGCATCTGCAAGATTCAGGGTGCCGGACGGCAGTGGTTTCGAATAAAGCGGATTTTGCGGTGAAGTCCCTGTGTAAATCATATTTTCCGGGGGTGATTGATTTTGCAGTGGGAGAGCGGGAAGGCATTAAAAGAAAGCCGTGCCCGGATTCTCTGTGGGAAGTTCTGAGGGTGCTGAAAGTAAAATTGGATGAAGCAATCTATATAGGAGATTCTGAAGTGGACATTGAGACGGCGGTTAATGCCGGAACTGACTGTCTGATTGTGGACTGGGGCTTTAGAAAAAGGGATTTCCTGCAGGAAAAAGGGGCAAAAAGAATAGTGTCTTCTCCGGAGGAGATATATGGATACATCAGAGGTGAACAGTAGAAATGGCAGGCCGGGGCAAAAGAATGAGACGAAATGGTTTTATTTATGTGATCATGGCAGTGATGCTTTGCCTGACGTTTCCGGTGTCGGCACAGGAGCAGAATACAAATGAACGCAGATATCTTGTTCAGGCACCCCGTGAACTGGACAGCAGCGGGATTCGCGTCCGGATGGAGGAACTGGCAGGTCAATATCCGGAATTTCAGGAGATCTATGATAATCTGGATCTCTATCCGGAAGAGCTGCTGCTGGCTTTATGCAACAATCCGGAAATGATAGATTTTGTGAAAGGCTATCCTGAGACAGATGGAAAAGTTTCAGGGGGACTGACGGAAGAAGAGCTGGAAGAACGTATTCCTCTTCTGATTCAATGGGATACACGCTGGGGATATGTTTCTTATGGAAATAGTATGATTGGCTTATCCGGCTGTGCACCTGTATGTCTGTCGATGGTAATCATTGCGATCACAGGAAATGAAAAGGCGACACCGGATGTATTGGCTGACGATGCCCGGACGGGCGGATATTATACACCGGGAGTGGGGACAAGCTGGACTTTTTTGACTGATGTCTGCGAAAAATATGGGATTACAGGGAAAGAACTGATGCTCGATCAAGATAAGATTTTTTCAGAATTGAAAAAGGGGAATTTTATCATCTGCAGTATGAGGCAGGGGGACTTTACAACAGCAGGGCATTTTATTGTGCTGACCGAAACGGATGGAGATCGTTTGAGGATATATGATCCAAATTGTATAATGAGGAGCAGCTGGTCATGGGATTTTGAAGTTTTGAGACCTCAGATTAAAAATTTGTGGGTTTATTCTAAAACAGAGCCTGCAAAAAAAGATGCAGGAGGCTATAAATAGAGCGATGAAACAGAAAATGATCAAATGGATTGGCGTTCTGTATATTGCTGTCTGTGTTTTGAACTGCGCAGCAGAAGTATTTGCAGAAGATATGGCAGAGGAGATGTCACTGGAAGAAAAAGTTGCTCAGATGTTCATTGTCCTTCCGGAATCTCTTGTAGATGTGGATATAGTTACTGCAGCAGGAGAAATAACAGAGGCTGCCATAAATGAGATGCCTGTAGGCGGGATGATTTTTATGGACCAGAATCTGGAATCTGAGGACCAGATACGTGAAATGATGGGAAATCTTCAGACATATAGTATGAACAGGATTGGGCTTCCTTTATTCACATGTGTGGATGAAGAGGGCGGCAGTGTTGCACGGATCAGCGGTAAATTTGATGTGCCCTGCATCGGTGACATGTGTGACATAGGCGCTTCGGGTGATGTAAATGCTGCGTTTGAAACGGGACACATAGTAGGAAGGTATCTTTCGGATTTAGGTTTTAATGTGGATTTTGCACCGGATGCAGATGTGCTCAGTAATCCGGATAATGAAATTGTGAAATATCGTTCTTTCGGGGATGACCCGGATCTTGTGGCAGAAATGGCGATGGCAGTTGTAAACGGATTGCAGGAGTCAGGGGTATGCGGATGTCTGAAACATTTTCCGGGACACGGAGCTACGGAAGGCGATACCCATGAGGGTTATGCTTATACCGGAAAAACCATGGAAGAAATCAGGCAGTGTGAATTGATACCCTTTGCGGAAGGAGCCGGACAGGGAGTGGATTTCATTATGGCCGGACATATTTCGCTGCCGGAAATACTGGAAGATAACACTCCGGCATCTTTGTCACATACTATGATTACAGATGTTTTACGAGGAGAACTGAAATACGATGGACTGGTTGTGACAGACGCTCTGAATATGGGAGCAATATCTCAGATATATTCTTCTTCATCGGCTGCAGTGCAGGCGGTTCTGGCTGGAAATGATCTGGTCCTGATGCCGGAAGATTTTGAAGAAGCATATAATGGAGTTCTTCAGGCTGTTAAGGCGGGGACGATTTCAGAAGAAAGAGTTGATGAATCGGTGAGAAGAATTATAAGAGTAAAACAAAAAATGATGTCTTAACAATTTTGGCGGCTCAGAAAAGAGCCGCCAATCTATCTTATGAGAAACTTCCTACAGCGCTGCCAGCGCCGGGTGAACCGGTGCGCACGGAGAACGGATGCTCCGGAAGCCATTGCCTATGCCGCCTGTGCGGAAGATTATATTTAGTCGAAGCCGGTGCAATACAGATTCCGAATATTCACTGCACCGCACGTCAGCTTCATTTATGATTTATATACATTATAGCTCTATTTTGTGTTTAAATCTTGTATTATTTCGAAAAAAAATCTTAAGGAAATGAAAAGAATCTATTGTCAACTAAACGAAAAATATGGTTGACAATATAAAAAGAGAATCGTATAATCTGGATTGTAAACTTGTAGTGGAAAAACAGTTTACAATTTGGGAGGAGAAATAAGAAGATGAAAAACAGAGGATTGTTATCAACAAAAAACGTGATCATGGCAGGAATGTTTGCTGCAGTACTGGCTGTGTTATCACAATTGTCGATCCCGATGCCCACGGGTGTGCCGGTCACGCTGCAGACATTTGCAGTTGCATTGACGGCTTACGTTCTGGGATGGAAGCTTGGTACTTTGGCAACATTTGTGTATATTCTGGCAGGAGCAGTGGGGGTACCGGTGTTTGCGAATTTCAGCGGAGGAATCCATGTAATTGTCGGTATGACAGGAGGATTCATATGGGGATTTATTTTTATGGTACTGCTGTGCGGACTGGGACTTGCTCAGAAAAATAAAGTGATGACGGTTGTGTTAAGCGGGGCCGGTCTTGTCATCTGCCATCTGCTGGGGATTTTTCAGTTTATGGCGGTTGCCGGAATGGGATTTAGAGAGGCTGCTCTTGCTGTATCGGTACCTTATCTGCTGAAAGATATTATTTCTGTTGCAGTGGCATATGTCCTTGCTCTTGCAGTGAGGAAGGCGCTGGCTGCTGCTGATATTTCAGTGTACGTATAAATTGGGAGCGAAGGAAAATGGTGAAAGATGTTCATGTGCAGAGTCGGGCAGGAGAAGTGACAAAGAGCCTTCGTATCCATCATCTGCTCTGCATTCCTCTTTTTGTGGGAGAGGGGTACAGTGGTGGATTCAGCCGGAATATGGCCGCTGTAATCCGGACGCTGAAAGATAATGCCGATCAGCCGCTGGCGGCGGCAGCCGGACCGGACATGATATGCAGGGGATGCCCGAATCTGGAGGAAGACGGCATCTGTGTAAACAGCCGGTTAATAAAGGAAACCAGTGTACATGGCAATGATAAGAGCTTGCTCTGCGGTGTAGATAAAAAAGATATGGAGCTGGCAAAGCATGTGGGAATTACGCCGGGATGCAGCTATACATTTCGGGAAATGATGGAAATGGCCCGGGAAAAAGTTACAAAGGAAATTTTTGAAGAGTCCTGCGGAAACTGCCAATGGTATCTGCGGGGACTCTGTTCATATGAAAAATGGTCTGATGCATTTTAAAAGCACCGGGCCATTTTATTGTTTTTTAATGATTGCAGAGGAATCATTTATAGATTTTAGTCATAAAAGGGTGTAAGATGTTCTCACAGGCAGCAGCAAAACAACAAAGGAGGAAAAAAGATGCCGGATTACAAAAACGAAGGTGAACGGATAGTGGATGCCGAAGAGCCGGGAAAAGATAAAAGGAGCAGAAAGAGAAAGAAGTTTAAGAATCTGACAAAAGCAGGAATTGTTCTGGGGGTCGTGCTGGCGGTACTGGTGTTTATTATGGCAGGGGATTCCTTTTATGAAATAGGCGAACAGGAGCAGGCTGTGCTGATTACTCTCGGAAAGCCCGGTGCAGTCACCGAGACAGGGCTGCATTTTAAGCTTCCGGTAATTCAGTCTGTGCGTAAAATAAATACCACTATCCAGGGATTTCCTATTGGATATATTCTGGAGACGAATGAAAATGTGTCCAGTGAGAGCGTGATGATCACAAAGGATTATAACTTTATTAATATAGATTTCTTTGTGGAGTACCGTATTGTCGATCCGGTCCAGTATACGTACGCGTCCAGACAGCCGGAAGAAATTCTGAAAAATATTGCACAGAGCTCCATCAGGACTGTAGTGGGCGGCTATGTGGTGGATGATGTGCTGACTACCGGGAAGACAGAGATTCAGGCTAAGATTAAAGATATCATTACGGAAAAAATGTCGAAGCATGATATCGGCATACAGCTGGTTAATATATCCATGCAGGATTCTGAACCGCCAACATCAGAAGTTCTTCAGGCATTTAAGGCGGTAGAGAATGCCAAACAGGGGAAAGAGACAGCGCTGAATAATGCGAACAAGTACCGTAATGAGAAGCTTCCGGAAGCGGAAGCAAAGGCAGATGAGATCATTCAGGATGCTGAAGCAAAAAAACAGATAAGAATTAATGAGGCAACAGCCCAGGTGGCGAGATTTAATGCCATGTATGAAGAATATCAGAAAAATCCTGCGGTAACAAAACAGCGCATGTTCTATGAAACTATGGAGGAAGTGCTCCCGGGCATGAAAGTTATTATAGATCAGGGGGACGGTGTAGAAAAAGTGCTTCCGCTGGATTCATTTACCGGAGAGCAGAGCAGCGATGAAAAAGGGGCTGAACAGACTGAGACACAGACAGAAGGAGGCAGATAGTAATGAAAAATAAAAAACTGATTTTGGTTCCGGCGATACTTGCTCTGGCAGTTGTCTTATTGGGATCATCAGTGGTAATTACTCAGAAAAACGAATATAATCTGATCCGGCAGTTTGGAAAAGTAGTAAAGGTAGTGGAAGAACCTGGATTAAGCTTTAAGCTGCCATTTGTGCAGACGGCAGGAACATTGCCCAGAGAAACATTGCTGTATGATCTGGTACCCTCGGATGTTATTACAAAAGAGAAAAAAACCATGATCAGTGACAGCTATGTTCTGTGGAGGATTTCAGATCCCCTGAAGTTTGCCCAGACGCTGAATTCCTCCATGAGCAATGCGGAAAACCGTATCAACACAGCGGTTTATAATGTAACGAAAAACACGATCGGAAGCATGACCCAGGATGAAGTGATCAGCGGTCGTGACGGCAGACTGGCAGAGTCGGTAATGGCAGGAGCGGGAACAAATCTGGAGCAGTATGGTATAGAACTTCTGATGTTTGAGACGAAACAGCTGGATCTGCCTGAGGATAACAAAGCATCTGTCTATGAGCGAATGATCTCTGAGAGAAACAATATTGCCGCAACCTATACGGCAGAAGGTGATTCCAGAGCAAAGGTCATTCGCAATACCACAGATAAAGAAGTGGCGATCCAGATTTCGGAGGCAGAAAAGCAGGCAGAGATTCTGGTGGCGGAAGGTGAAGCAGAATATATGAGGATACTGGCGGACGCATATTCGGATGAAGATAAGACAGATTTCTATTCTTATGTGCGCAGCCTGGATGCATTGAAAGCTTCAATGGACGGCGAAAACAAAACGATCGTACTTCCGGCTGATTCACCGATCGCACAGGCCTTTGCAGGTGAGTAGCCCATGACGCTTTTGTTTCGTGAAAAGTACAAAATTTTGATAAATTTTCATTTTGGAAAATAGACAATCTGACAAAATTGTGCTATGATGGATTCATATGGGAATCTATGCCCACTCCCCAAACAGGGCAGATTCCGAAAATTAAGGAGGAAAAGCAAAATGGCAAGAAAAATGAAGACCATGGATGGTAACCATGCAGCGGCTCATGCTTCTTATGCATACAGCGATGTTGCGGCTATCTTCCCAATCACCCCGTCATCTGTTATGGCTGAAGCTACAGACGAATGGGCAACTCAGGGCAGAAAAAATATTTTCGGGCAGGAAGTTCAGGTTACTGAAATGCAGTCCGAGGCAGGTGCAGCAGGTGCCGTACACGGTTCACTGTCAGCAGGTGCCCTGACAACTACTTATACAGCATCCCAGGGTCTGCTTCTTATGATTCCGAACCTTTACAAGATCGCTGGTGAACAGCTTCCGGGCGTATTTAACGTATCTGCCCGTGCAATCGCAAGCCATGCACTTTCTATTTTCGGTGATCATTCTGACGTTTATGCATGTCGTCAGACAGGTGCAGCTATGCTGTGTGAATCTTCAGTGCAGGAAGTTATGGACCTGACACCGGTTGCACATTGTGCAGCAATCAAAGGACGTATCCCGTTCATTAACTTCTTCGATGGTTTCCGTACTTCTCACGAAATCCAGAAGATCGAAACATGGGATTATGAAGACCTGAAAGATATGGTAGATATGGATGCAGTTGACGCATTCAGACAGCATGCTCTGAATCCGAATCATCCGTGCCAGAGAGGTTCAGCTCAGAACCCGGATATCTTCTTCCAGGC
>JAUNSC010000043.1 GCA_030539395.1 Eubacteriales bacterium | reverse complement strand
ATATGGCTAATGAAGATAAGAAGGATTTTAATGCAATGCTGCATGATAATAAAGATATGCCAAAGGTCCAGATAATCACGGATGTAAAGAGCATTGAAAAATATGGTGGAAACAAAATGTATTTTGCACCACCCATTGCCTATGATGAAGTGATGAAAAAAATTCCATATGGTAAAGTGATTACAGTTGGAAAGATAAGAGAATTTTTTGCGAAAGAGAGTGGTGCGGATTTTACAGAACCTATAACTGCGGGAATTTTTGTATCCATTGCTGCATGGGCAAGTCATCAGAGATTAGAAGATAAAACTCCTTACTGGAGAACGCTGAAAGCAAATGGTGAATTGAATGAAAAGTATCCTGGCGGTACCCGGAAACAAAAAGAAAAACTGGAAGAAGAGGGCCATATCATCATTCAAAAAGGGCGAAAAAATGTCAGATATTACGTAAAAGATTACGAAGATTTTCTGTTTAAAATGGATTAATCTATACCAGACATGCAATGTCCGTTCGAAAATCAGGTGATTCCCGGTTTGTGTCGTGGAATTTTCTGTAATAATTGGTAACAGTGATAAGAAAAATTTTGACCTTTCTATTGAAGCGTGATAATATGATTATAGAAAAAGAGTGCTGCCGATAGACGGTTAGTCCGATATAAAGTAAGACAAAATTGCTGCTTAGTTTACCAGACTGGAGCGGCAATTTTTGCGTTTTTCAGATAGAGGAAATCAAAAATGCAAAGCGACTTCACGAAGTGACATAGAGCTTTTACCAGACGGCGAAGAAGTTATAGTCGAGATTGACTGTAATGTGATAAAAAGTCTTGACATCTAATAAGTATCTGTATATTATATAGGTAACCGATATATAGATTACCTACATAATGGAGGGATGAAGTTTATGGCCATTGAAAAATCATTAGTTTCCGGAAGTATGACGATGCTTATTTTGAAACTGTTATCTGAGAAGGACATGTACGGCTATGAGATGATAGATACATTACGTCAAAAATCTCAGAATGTGTTTGAATTGAAAGCCGGAACACTATATCCACTGCTGCATAGTCTTGAAGAGAAAGGTTTGCTGGTGGTATATGAACAGGAATTTGGCGGAAAAATCAGAAAGTATTATAGTTTGACAAAACAGGGCAGGAGACTTCTGGAAAAGAAAACTGAAGAATGGAAAGAGTATTCTGCAGCAGTATCGAATGTTCTTGCATTGGAGGTGTAATGTATGGATGAATATTTGAAGACATTGCTGGAACAGATTCGCTGCAAAAAGGCACGACCTTATATACGACAAGAATTGCAGGATCATATGGAAGATCAGATTAAGGAAAACATTCATGCCGGCATGGACTATGAGAGTGCAGAAAAAGAGGCCGTTAAGGATATGGGGGATCCGGTCGAAACAGGGATTTCCCTTGATCGTATTCATAAACCACAGATTGCATGGAAGCTTCTTCTTATGATTATCCTGATTAGTGTTGTTGGTGTTTTGACGCATATAATGATTGCCGGACATATCAACAGGGAATCTGCTTCCGGTAGATACGTAATTCACGTCATGATGGGAGTTGCGGTCATGATTTTCTTATATTTTTTGGATTATACATTATTAGCAAGGTTTTCCAGGATGATTGCAATCATATTATTAGCGATGTGTTTACTGATTTTATTCTTTGGATGTACGGTAAATGGTGTGAGATATTACGTAATTATAGGGGGAAGGCCTGTATCCATACAAGCATTGATGCTGTTCTATGTTCCGATTTATGGAGGAGCCATTTATAAATATCATGGATTGGGTTATACAGGATTGATTAAAGCAATTGCATGGATGGTGATACCGGTTGTTTTAGTTTTGCGGCTGCCGGCAATAATGACAGCAGGTCTGATGTTGATATCGATGCTTGTTATGTTGACAATTGCTGTTCAGAAGGACTGGTTTATTGTGCAGAAGAAAAAAGCGATTGGCGGACTTTGGGGGATTTTCATGGTTATGCCAGTTGTAGTTTTCCTTGTGATGTATTTTAGAAATGAGTTGCCTTCATATCAAAAGGCACGTATACAGGCGGTTTTTTCTAACAGTGGGGATGCAAATTACCTGACAACAACATTACGATTCTTTTTGACAGTAAATAAATTTGTAGGAAGCAGCGGTACAGATGTAACGGGAATTTTGCCTGAGTTTAATAGAGATTATATATTGACTTATTTATCATCTATGTATGGAATGATTGCAGCGATTCTTGTATGTTGTGTTTTATCTGTGTTGATTTTTGCTATTTTTAACACAGCTATGAAGCAAAAGAATCAGTTAGGTATGATAATGGGATGTGGATGTGGCATGATTTTTCTTGTGAGTTTTCTGATAAATGTATTAGAAAATTTAGGGGCATTTCCACCAACAGCGACATTTCTCCCATTCATATCTGCGGGAGGAAGTTATATTATTGTTTGCTATGGATTAATGGGTATTGTATTAAGCATATACAGGTATAAAAATGTTTATCCACGGCATGTAAAAGTCAGTATTCGCCAAAATAAAAATAATGACAGGATTATAGATTGATAGAATAATACCCGGAAAAGGCTATCCAACGATCATCTACAAAGTGCGTCATGAACAGTATGCCTTTTGAAAAATATTCATTTGAAGAAAAAAACATGAAAAAACTGCTGCCTCACAGATAAATATTTATCCGCGGGACAGCAGTATCTTTATAAGTACGTTTATGCGTCAGCGCTTAATATCGTAATTCATATTCATCAGATTCCGGATCGTCTGGGCATCGTCAGTAATATTTGCATCTCCATGGATAGTATGTTTGATTACACTGCTGGCTACGGCGAAATTAATCATATCCATTGCACGATAATTGTTCATCATTGCGTAAATCAGACCGGCAGCAAAAGCGTCCCCGCCGCCGACACGGTCCAGGATATTGAAGGTGAACAAACGGCTTTCGAAGGTATGTCCATCATACCACATGAAAGCTTTCAGGCTGTTTTCGCTTCCGCTGTGGGCATAACGTACATGACGGGCAATACATTTCAGATTAGGATAGCGCTGTACAAAGGCACGGAAGATTTCATCCTGCTGCTCGTAGGAAGGCTGTATGGGAATACCGTCTTTTACATCCCCCTTGCTGTGATCCTTTTCATCTCTCCAGATATGGTACGGCTCAATACCAAGTAATACGTCAATATAGGGAAGACATTCGCTGCAGAAGTCCCGGGCCTCCTCCCAGCTCCACAAAAGACTGCGGAAGTTACCGTCAAAACTAACGGTCAGTCCTTTCTCTTTTGCTGTTTTCAAACTGTCCAAAATAAGCTGTCTGCAGCCCGGACCGAGTGCGGGAGTAATGCCGCTGAGATGCAGCCAGTCATAACCATCTAATAATTTATCAATATCAACTTTAGAAAAATCATATTCCGTGATAGCACTGTGTTTTCGGTCATAGGTAACCTTGCTGGCGCGGATACCGTAACCGGTTTCCAGGTAATAGGTGCCTAAGCGGTGAGTGGGGGTTTCATCAGGTGTGCTGAGGATCATGGGAGTACAGTGGACATCATTGCTTCGCAGCATACGTACAGCGCTTTTTCCCAGACTGTTATTGGGAACTACACTGAAAAATGTACTGTCAATACCCAGATTGGCTAAAGCCAGAGCAATGTTGGCTTCGCTTCCCCCGTAACTGGCTTCAAAGTTACTGGTCATACGGATTTTTTCATAATTTGGAGGTGTTAGCCGAAGCATGATTTCTCCGATCGTAAAAAATTTTTGCGGGCTGTCATTGCCTTGCAGAAGGGGATTAAAATGTTCCATAGTGACCTCCTTATATGTAAATTTAATTGATAATGAATATATTATACGGTAATATTATTGGTTATTCAATAATTGGATAATAATTCTTTGCTATAAAAGCGGCAGAATTTTCAAATACGCATTAATGCACTTCATCGATAATCATCGCCGCATGTTGAGCCCGCTTGATGACATAAGCAGTGCGGGGACTTAATGGGATATTTTCATCTACATAAAATTCAGAATTATCCAGATAAGAGATAGAAAGACGATAAATAAGAGATTCATCGGTAGTTTCCTCGTCTGCCATTGAATCACCGATGACAAGCATTTCATTTGTATCTTCATCGTTGCCGAGGCTCATTTGAGTTAAAGTGGTCAGAAGAATTATAAAATGCTCTTCATCCCAGGCGGACAGGTACATACATTTGCATAAACCTTTAGTAAAGAAAGGTTTATCATAAAAACAGTCCAAAAGTTCTTTAAAGCGGGTTCTGTGGCCAGAGTTTTCAAAAAGGCCGGATTTCGTTAATTCACCTATACATTTCTCTTTCCAATTCATAACTCTTTCCTTATCACTGATTAAGATTTCGGATATGTATTTTAATATATTATGACATTATTTGCGTTAAAAGACAATATACAAATTTTATTGAATTTCCTGTACAAATTTGATAACATAAAAGCATGTTTTGTTTTATGGAAAAAAGAAATTCATGTCATGTACGTCAGAAATGCTGGGCGTATGTAACGATGCAGGAATCAGACAACTGGCAGGCAGATTTGTCAGTCAGAAAAGGGAGGCAAAAACATCTTCTGATATTTTATACTCAAATTTCTTTTCTTTGGAGGACGGAAAATTTTCTACGGGTTCAGAGGTATTTCAATTCTATAATCACTACCGTAATGAACTTGTCGTGTATTATATTCATGAATCGGATGGAAAAAAACGTATCGAAATCTAATCCCTTTATTTGACCTGTGTGATACAGGTCTGTTTGTGTGTACAAAAAAATATATTAGTGAAGCATACGGGGCGGTATGCTTATTTCTGTATGCTTTTTAAGGGAGGTTAATCATGTTACAGAATATTTTAGCAGGTATATTGATAATTTTGGTTCTCGCAGCTGCCGCATTGGGGTGGCTGAATATCATAGGGATCAAAGCCGGGTTGCAGTAAATTATGAACAGCTTATGGAGAATCTGGAAATCGGAGATACGATATTGGTAAATAACGGACTTGTCATTTTTAAAGTCATCGGATTGGATGAGAAAAATGCAAAATGTGAAGTTGTGACAGGAGGAGAACTGTCAAACCGGAAAAGTATGAATTTTCCTGATAAAGTGATGAAGCATATTCGGGGAGCCTGTTATGTGAAGACTTGACTCAAACAAAGCTTTTTGGTACAGTTTGGAGGAGAAGAGTTATTCCATAACATGATTGAGCCCCTGTTTCAAAATAGTTTCCACATGGGAATCTGCCAGAGAATAAAAGATAGTTTTTCCTTCTCTGCGGAATTTTACCAGATGCTTTTCTTTTAAAATGCGCAGTTGATGAGAAATGGCACTTTGTGTCATTCCGAGGACAGCGGCAATATCACATACGCAAAGTTCACCGCCGGAAAGTGTGTACAGGATCCGGATACGGGTGGGATCGCCAAACACTTTAAAAAGGTCAGCCACCTGATACAGAATACTCTGATCAGGTATGGGGGGAACAGTGATATTAGAATGAACATGATGTTCACTGCATACTTCAATTTTTTCAGCAATTCTTTTCATGAAACCTCCTGCCTGCATACACTTCAGGCGAATATAAATTGAACCAGAAACATATAGAGAAGAGTTCCGCCGCCAATGCTCAGAAGTGTATTACGTTTCCATACATGAACCAGAACAATGGAAAATACGGCAATCAGTTCTGGAATACCAAAGGGAGCTGTGGTGACAGAAACATCTTTCAGACAGTATACCACAAGCATTCCGATAATTGCAAATGGAAGAACTTTTCCCAGATACAAAATGTAATCCGGAGTTTTTTTATTTCCCGGAAACAGGATAAACGGGAGCGCCCGTATAAAAAATGTGATTACCGTCATAATGAGTATTAGAATAATTGCCTGGGAATCAGGAATCCTGGTCACAATATCCATCTGTAGTTTTTCCTTTCTTTTGCATCAGAGTAAGTAAAAGTATGATCGAGAACATGGAAGGTATGATAAAACTGCCGGAACCGAAAAGAATCAGGCATACGCCGGAGCAGGCGACACCGATGACAGCAGGCCTGTGATCTTTTGAATTCAGCCATTGATCTGTAAAAATAACAATAAAGAGGGCCGTCATGACAAAATCAATTCCTCTGGTATTAACAGTGATTATAGAACCAAGGAGAGCGCCGAGAGTACAGCCTGTGACCCAGTAACTGTGATCCAGAATGGAAATAAAAAAATAGAACCAGTTTGTGTCAACATCTTCGGGCGGCTCACAGGAACAAATGAGGGAATAGGTTTCGTCTGTAAGCTCATGGATTAAAAGAGGTTTCATTTTTCCGGTATTACGGTATTTCTGGATGAGAGAAAGGCCGTAAAATAAATGACGGATCTGAATGATCAGCGTCATCAAGGCTGTATAAAGAACGCCGGCACCGGAAGCTAAAAGCTCAATTGAGGCATATTGCATGGAACCGGCATAAATAAATATACTCATTATGAATGACCATATAAAAGAAAATCCTTTGCTTTCCAGAAGGATACCAAAACCGAGACCGAGAAAAACATATCCGGCCATGACCGGCAGTGTGTGTGGAAAAGCAGCTTTAAAAGCCTGTTTTTTCATTGCAGCAGTTACTCCTTAAATTATATATATTTACAACATTTTAGTATAACATGGGCGCCGGTACTATTCAAATACAAATTTGCAATAATATGAATAAATATTCAATGATTACTTTAAGATATATTTTAACACAGGAGAATCGAAGAATGAGATTTTATGATGCGCTTACAGAATTCATTTTTGTGGAAGATCAGCCGGAACAGGCGGATTACATATTCATACCCGGAAGCGGATATGGGGAATTGGCTGAGAAAGCAGCAGAGATTTATCATAAGGGGTTTTCTGGGAAAATTGTTGTGTCGGGAAAGTATTCTGTTTTGGGAGATAGATTTACCGGACCGGTTTCGCCTGAAAAGTATGTTGGGAAGGAATATGAGACGGAATGTGATTTTTTAGCTGACATCCTCAGAGAAAGTGGGGTGCCGTCCGAGTCCGTTCTTTTAGAAAAAAGCGCATCTTATACATATGAGAATGCAATTTACACACGGAGATTATTGGGAGAAGAAAAGATAGAAAAGGTAATTCTTGTTTGCCAGGCATATCATGCAAGAAGAAGCCTTTTGTATTATCAGCTTCTATTTCCGGATACAAAATTTTATGTATGCCCGGCAAAGACAAGAGGTATTGCGAAAGATAACTGGTTCCTTTCACCGGAAAAGATTGATGTTGTATTAGGTGAAGTGGAACGGTGCGGGAGCCAGTTTCATGAGATTATGAAGTTATCCATAGCCTCAGAAAGCCAAGAATAACAAGGTGCACAGGATAGAACCAGTAGAAGAAGTACTTATGCTGGCGTCCCCGTTCGCCGTTATAGAACCAGACCGGGATGAAGGCCAGCGGTCCGGTTGCTTCCCATGAAATTGTTATTGCGCCGAGGATTGTCTGCTGCAGGCGGCTGTGACGGCAGAAAAAAAGGACTTCAATCAGAAATACACCTTTAAATCCATAGTCTGTATAAAGATTTTTAGCAAGAAAAAGACCGGCTATTGCGATCAGAGATTGGAAAATAAAGCAGACACAATTTTTCCAGGGACAGTCAACCGGTTTGTTCTCAAAATAATCAATACCCATCATTACAAGCAATCCAATGAGAAGAGTAAAATATACATTCTGATGCCGGGGACTGTATAAAGTGGCTCTGAGTGCAAAATCGAAGGGTAATTCGGAAATCAAAGCGAACAGAAAGAGCCGCCAGGCATACCGGGCGGCGTTTTTTGTATGAATAAATCCCTCAACAAGAAGAAAGCAGAAGACAGGAAAAGCAATTCTGCCAATGTTTCGCATATGAGGATAGATTTCATTCAAAAAGAATTTCAGATCATACATGGTATCGGGTAATTTCATGCGCAGCGGCCTTATCAGGGCCGCCGCGGTATGATCGATCATCATAGTGGTAATGGCAATCCATTTCAGGGTACTGCCGGAAAGACCAGGTTTAACAGAAGATTTCATATCAAATTACTCCGCTGTTGTTTCAGGCGTCTCGTCTGTTGCATCAGTTTCTGCCAAAAATTCTTCCGTATCAGCATCTTCCATATCAGAATTTTCAGCATCGACATCTTCCTCGTCAGTATCTTCATCAAGAGAGACTTCTTCCATATCTTCATCATCGAGGAAAAGAGCTTCATCTTCAGAATAGTATTCTTCGGCATCAATGTCGTTGAAAGTACAATTCTGACCAAGGAAATCTAATACTTTCTGGTATAGGAGATCATATTTATAACTTTCCTCGTCAATATCATTTTTCAGATCATCCAATGAGTCATATTCGTATTCGACAAGCAGGTCAGAAAGAGAAGCGTTATATTCTTCATCTGTAACATTCAGTTTTTCCTTTTCAGCGATAGCATATACAACTATTTTCTCATTTACCATGTCTGAAACATAATCATCAATATCAAAGTCTTCGCCGTAAAGTTCGGATATGTCTGTCAATCCGAGGGCTTCAGCAAATTCCTGATTTTCAGACTCAATCGTTTCCCTGGTAGAAGTAAACAGTTCTTCAGGATAACCATCAAAAGTAGAAGCTTCAATTACAGTTTGAAGCGCACTTTCACATGCCATATTCTGACTGTCTTCATTTGCTGTTTCCTGAAGGGTTTCTTTTAATGAAGCTTCATAATCGGCGGTATTAGAGAATTCTGATTCGCTGATTTCGGAAACATACTCATCATTGTATTCAGGAACAGAAACTTCATAAATTGTTTTAACAGTTACAGTAAAAGTGCCTTCTTTCCCATCCAGTTCTCCATCATATGGCGTGGGAAAAGTAAGAGTAAATTCTTTGGTATCGCCGGTTTCCATGCCGATGATTTCTTCCTCGAATCCTTCGATCATCATATCAGAACCTAATTCAAGCTCAAAATCCTCGCCGCTGCTGTCTGCGAGTTCTTCTCCGTCAACAACAGTAGTAAGGTCAAAGATCACATCATCACCTTCCTGAGCGGCCCGGTCAGAGATTTCGATATAATCGGCGCTTAATGCGAGATTGTTCTGGATTTCATCCTGGACATCCTCATCTGTGATCGTAGTGATAACACGATCTGCCTCAATATTTTTGTAATCGGCAAGTTTCACATATTTTGAATAGTTTGATGAGCTGTCATCGCCACAGCCGGTAATAAATGTGGCTGCACATAATGAGAGAGTCAGTAATGCGAATTTTTTGTTCATAAGTAAAACAATTCCTTTCTTTGACAAATGTAATAATTAGGTGCAGTATAACATGAAAATGTGAAAGATGTGTGTAATTTTCTCTAAAATAAAAAAAAATATTGAGATTCAAAAAGAACCATGCTATACTGTTAGGAGCAAAAATATAGTGAGGAGGACTGCGCTATGAAGCATATTAAAACTTTAAATACACAGAGTTTGCAGAATACTTTGAAAAAAGGCGGATGCGGCGAATGTCAGACATCCTGCCAGTCAGCCTGCAAGACATCCTGCACGGTAGGAAACCAGAGCTGCGAAAATAACAAATAAAACAGCTAATAAGCAGCGGATTTCCATTCGCTGCTTATTATAAGAAAATCGGGCAGGTATCCTGCTCGATTACTGTTGTCAGAATGGAAGTGTAATATGATTCATCAATATAGGAACAATGGATATAACATTGTTTTAGATACAAACAGTGGGGCTGTTCATGTGACAGATGACCTGGTTTATGATGTAATAGGGCATTTAGATAAAGGTATGCCCCATGAAGATATCAAAAAGACTTTATCCGGCAAATATCCGATACAGGATGTGGAAGATGCGATTGATGAATGTCTGGAACTGAAAGAAAATGGTCAGTTATTTACGGAAGATATTTATCGGGATGCGATCATGGATTTTAAAAAGCGCCAGACAGTTGTGAAGGCATTATGTCTCCATATAGCACATGATTGTAATCTTGCCTGTCAGTATTGTTTCGCAGAAGAAGGCGAATATCATGGCCGGCGGGCGCTTATGAGTTTTGAAGTTGGCAAGAAGGCATTGGATTTCCTGATCTCCAATTCCGGAAACAGAAGGAATCTGGAAGTTGATTTTTTTGGCGGAGAACCTCTCATGAACTGGCAGGTTGTGAAAGATCTGGTCAAATATGGGAGAGAGCAGGAAAAGCTTCATAATAAAAAATTCCGGTTTACTCTTACAACGAATGGGGTTCTGTTAAACGATGAAGTGATGGAATTCTGTAATCGTGAGATGGCTAATGTGGTCTTAAGTGTGGACGGACGAAAAGAAGTTCATGATAAAATGAGACCATTCCGTGGCGGAAAAGGAAGTTATGATCTGGTACTTCCCAGGTTTAAAAAATTTGCGGACAGCCGAAATCAGGAAAAATATTATGTTCGCGGAACATTCACAAGAAACAATCTTGATTTCTCTGAAGATGTTCTGCATCTGGCAGACATGGGATTTAAACAGATATCTGTGGAACCGGTAGTTGCGGACGAACGCGAGGAATATGCTCTCAGGGAAGAGGATATTCCGATAATCTGTGAAGAGTATGATAAACTTGCCAGAGAAATGATTAAACGGGAAAAGGAAGGCCGCGGATTTACGTTTTTTCATTTTATGATAGATCTGACAGGCGGGCCTTGTGTCTATAAACGCCTGTCCGGCTGTGGTTCGGGAACGGAATATCTTGCGGTGACACCCTGGGGAGATTTGTATCCCTGCCATCAGTTTGTTGGAGAAGAAAAGTTTTTGATGGGAAATGTGGATGAAGGAATCCTGAGGACAGATATTCAGGATGAGTTCAAATGCTGTAATGTATACGCCAAAGAAAAGTGCAGAGACTGTTTTGCAAGATTTTACTGCAGCGGCGGATGTGCGGCAAATTCATATAATTTCCATGGTCACATTAATGATGCCTATGATATAGGATGTGAACTGCAGAGAAAACGTGTTGAATGTGCCATTATGATAAAAGCGGCACTGACGGATGATTCATCCGAAATATAAGAAAAGAGGAAGATGAAATGAACAAGAACAAATCACTTGCAGTGGTAATTGGAGCAGTAATTCTCGTAGTTCTGCTTGGTTTTACCACACTGGTAGGATTCGGACCTACAGGAACAGGAGCTGCCAGAAACATCATCATGGGTCTTGACCTGTCCGGTGGTGTAAGTATTACTTACCGTGCGACAGGAGATGAAGCACCTACTTCAGAAGAGATGGATGATACTGTTTACAAGCTGCAGCAGCGTGTTGCATCTTACAGTACAGAAGCTCAGGTTTACCAGGAGGGCGAGGACCGTATCAACATTGAGATTCCGGGTGTTTATGATGCATATGGCATCCTTGAAGAACTGGGTAAACCGGGTTCGCTTACTTTCCAGCTGGAAGATGGTACTGTTGTTCTGGAAGGAACAGACGTACAGACAGCAAGAGCCGGAACAGCGGCAGATAAGATGGGCAACACAGAAAATGTTGTGGAATTGGTCCTGACAGATGAGGGAACATCCAAATTTGCTACAGCTACCAGTGAAAATGTCGGAAATATCATTTATATTGTTTATGACGGAAGCGTGATAAGTGCACCGGTCGTGCAGACGGCAATCACAGGAGGAACAGCACAGATTACCGGAATGGCTAATCATGAAGAAGCAGAGAAACTGGCTTCGTCCATTCGTATCGGTTCGCTTTCTCTCGAACTGGAACAGCTCCGCTCTAATGTAGTAGGAGCGCAGCTTGGACAGGCAGCAATCTCTACCAGCGTAAAAGCGGGTGCGATCGGCCTTGTTCTGGTTATTATTTTCATGATTGCAGTTTACTGGGTGCCGGGTATTGTTGCAGGACTTTCTCTGCTGATTTATGTAGGCCTGGAACTCCTTTGTCTGAATGCATTTGATCTGACACTTACTCTTGCGGGTATTGCAGGTATTATTCTTTCAATTGGTATGGCAGTGGATGCAAATGTTATCATTTACGCACGAATCAGAGAGGAAATTGCGTCAGGAAAGACAGTCAGGAATGCGATAAAGATTGGTTTCCAGAAAGCTCTTTCCGCAATCCTTGACGGCAACATCACAACATTGATCGCTGCTGCAGTGCTGGCATATAAAGGAACAGGAAGCATCCAGGGATTTGCCCAGACGCTGGCACTTGGTATCGTGCTTTCCATGTTTACGGCGTTGGTTGTCTCAAGATTGCTGATAAATGCTCTTTATACGCTGGGTGTAAGGGATGAGAAATACTATGGAAAAGCAGTTGAGAAAAAACCGATTGATTTTGTAGGAAAGAGGAAAATTTTCTTTGTTCTTTCTTTCATACTTGTTCTTTCGGGACCGGCAGCCATGTTGATCCATAATGGAAAAGACGGCAAGGTTCTGAATTACAGTCTTGAATTCATGGGCGGTACATCAACCACGGTAACTTTTAACGAAGATTATACCATTGAAGAACTGGATGAAAAGGTGCAGCCGGTGGTTCAGAAAGTGACTGGAGATGCAAATATCCAGATGCAGAAAGTGACCGGAGGAAATGAAGTCATTATCAAGACACGTGAACTGACATCGGATGAGGGCCAGGAACTTGAAGATGCGTTTGTTTCTGAGTTTGGTGTAGATGCAACGAAGATGACAGCAACAACGATTTCACCTACTATCAGCAGTGAGATGAAGAGCGATGCAGTTGTGGCCGTAGTTGTAGCAACAATATTAATGCTTTTCTATATCTGGTTCCGTTTCAAAGATATTCGTTTTGCAACCAGTGCAGTTATTGCTCTTCTGCATGATGTGTTTGTTGTTTTAGCATGTTATGCGATCGTATGGATCAGTGTCGGAAATACGTTTATTGCATGTATGCTGACAATTGTAGGTTATTCAATTAATGCGACGATCGTTATCTTTGACCGTATCCGTGAGAACCTTCACGAAATGAAGAAAAAGGATTCTCTGGAAAATGTTGTAAACAGAAGTATTACACAGACACTTACCAGAAGTATCTATACAACAGTAACAACATTTATCATGGTTGCTGTACTTTATATCATGGGTGTAAGCTCCATCAGAGAATTTGCATTTCCGTTGATGGTTGGTATTCTTTGCGGCGGATATTCTTCTGTATGTATTACAGGTCCGCTCTGGTATGTAATGAAAACAAAGATTCAGGGAAAACAGAAATAAAAAGGTAATATAGTAATTATTATGCATCCTGGTATATTTCAGCAAAGTTCTGTATTTGTGTGAAAAAATACCAGGATGCAGTTTTTATGGGAAGTTCCCGAGGCTTTATATTCTGGAATGGAGAGAAGTGGCAAAGGATGGAGAAATGGGTTGTTTCTGCAAAGAGAGCAGATTTTAAAGAAATAGCACGGAGATTTGGAATTGATCAGGTGACGGCCCGGTTAATACGAAACCGGGATATCATTGGAGACAGTGCTATTGAAGAATATTTAAACGGCAGTCTTCTAAGCCTTCATGATCCATACTTGATGAGAGATATGGAGAAAGCTGTCAGGATTCTCGGGGAAAAAATTGACGGACAGAAAAAAATCCGTATTATCGGTGACTATGATATTGACGGCATTATGGCAACCTATATATTAATGCAGGGAATTATCAGATGCGGAGGAGATGTGGATTACGATTTGCCGGACCGTATACTGGACGGATATGGATTAAATCAGAATCTTATTGACCTGGCATACGATGAAGGCGTGGATACCATACTTACCTGTGATAACGGAATATCGGCCATTGAACAGATAGATTACGCAAGAAAGCTTGGTATGACAGTGGTTGTGACGGATCATCATGAGTTTAAAAAAATTTGTACAGACGGAGAAGAGTCAATTATTCTTCCGGGAGCAGACGCTGTTTTAAATCCCCATCATCCGGAGTGCCCTTATCCGTATAAAAATTTATGCGGGGCGGCAATTGCGTATAAGCTGGTAACGGCTTTATACAGTGCCATGGATATTCCGGAAGAAGAAAGCAGAGAATTGATTGAATATGCAGGCTTTGCCACCGTGGGCGATATTATGGATCTGACGGGTGAAAACAGGATTCTTGTCCGGGAAGGTCTTTTGCAGCTGAATAACACAGATAATCTGGGGCTTCAGGCATTGATTCGGGTAAATAAGCTTGCACAGGATGAGATTTCATCTTATCATATCGGGTTTGTTCTTGGGCCTTGTCTCAATGCAGGAGGAAGACTGGACACCGCAAAAAAATCTCTGGAACTTTTGCTTGCCCAGTCGGAAGCAGAGGCAACAGAGCTGGCGGAAGAATTGCTTATGCTGAATGAAAAGCGCAAAGAGATGACGGTACAGGGATATGAGCAGGCAGTGGAGCTGATAGAACAAGGTGATATGAAGAATGATAAAGTTTTAGTTGTTTATCTGCCAGAGTGTCATGAAAGTCTTGCCGGAATTATTGCAGGAAGAATAAGAGAACGTTATTACCGGCCAACTTTTGTGCTGACAGACGGAGAAAAATCTGTAAAAGGTTCCGGACGGTCTATTGAAACATACAACATGTTTGCTGAGATGCAGAAATGTGATGATCTCTTTCTCAATTACGGAGGACATCCTATGGCAGCCGGATGTTCACTTAAAAAAGAAAATATCTGTTTGCTCAGACAGCGGCTGAACGAACAGACCCGGCTTACTCAGGAGGATATGACAGAAAAGATCGTGATAGATGTCCCCATGCCTGTTGATTATATTACAGAAGGACTTATTCAGGAACTGGAATATCTGGAGCCATTTGGAAAGGCAAATACAAAGCCGGTATTTGCTGAAAAAAATCTGAAGATTCTGGGCATACGGTTATTGGGGAAAAGCATGCGGGCAGCTCGCCTTAAGATTCAAAATGAAGCGGGAAAAGTGATGGATGCATTATACTTTGGAGATATGGCATATTTCAGGAACTATCTTGAAGAAAAATTTGGAAAGAATCAGACGGAGAGATGCTATCAGAACAGAGAGAATGACGTGACACTTTCTGTTACATATTATCCGAGAATAAACGAGTGGAACGGAAAACGGGAGATACAGATTGTGGTACAGCATTACAAATAACATTTCAATACATGGATGGCCATCACAAAATACAAGTTGGGAAAAGATTCTTAAGCAGTATTTGTGATGGCCTTGTTTTATTACAATTGCTTAATTTGGCTGATATCAGAATCAATCACCATAGAATAGTTTGTGTGATAGATGACAAATCCCGGTTTTGCGCCGTTTACTTTTTTTACATGTTTCTTTTCTACATAATCGATTTCTACTTTCTGTGCAGCGCGGTTGCCTGAGTAATAGGCTGCCAGGCGTGCTGCTTCTTCAAAGGTAGAATCAGGTGGCATTTCATTACCTGATTTTACGATCACATGGGAACCGGGGGCGCCTTTGGCATGGAACCACCAGTCGTTCCCTGTGGCAAATTTAAACGTAAGTTCTTCATTTTGAAAATTATTTTTCCCCACATAGATATGATATCCGTCAGAGGAGATATAGTGAAACGGCCTGGATGTGATTTTGACACGTTTGCCGGCTGCATGCCGGCGGATATATCCGTACTGGGCAAGTTCTTCTTTGATTTCTGTAAGATCCTCTTCGGTAACGGCAATGTTAAGCGATGTCTCAATTGATTCCAGATGAGTAATCTCTTCCTGTGTCTCATGAATCAGCTGACTTAATGCCTCGAAGGTACGTTTTAATTTACCGTATTTTTCGAAATATTTTTTTGCGTTTTCCTGCGCGGATATGGTTGAATCCAGAGGAATGATTATTTCTTCGTTTGTGTAATAATTGAGAGCTTTCAGACTTCTGTCACCGGTCTGGGCATTGTAGCCGTAAGTGTTGAGCAATTCTCCGTAAATGCGGTATTTGTCCCGCTTATCAGTATCTTTCAGCTGTTTTATCTGTAAATCGTATTTTTTGCGGCTGCGGTCCAGGGCTGTCTGGACAATTTTTCTCAAATCTGCAGATTTCTGGCGGATTCTCGTGATCACATTTTTTTTTGCATAATAGCTTTCCAGCATTTCTGATACAGAAGAAAATGTCTCTTTCTCGGAATCGTCATAAAGAGTCAGTGGGATGACGGAAAAATCAACGGGATTTTTATCACGGTAAACAGTATGTGGTAAAAAATCACCCTGCTTTACAGATTCCATCATAAGCTCAAAGCAGTGGAAAAGATGGAGAAACTCCGTCTCTGAAAAACTGTTGGCGCTCTGAGCAGATTCAAGGGAGGCACGGTGGCACAATTCTTCTGCAATAAGAGGGCTGATGCCGGTGTAGGAACTATAAACAGATTTTGAAAGAGGCATAGGGCGTGTCCCCACAGCAGTTTTAAAAGCATCAAAAGAAGTTTCAAGCGGATTTAATTTGTTTTGTGTTTCCGGTATAAAATAGCTGCGGCCGGGAAGGACCTCTCTCACCGAACTGACCTGCTGTGAGATATGTTTGATACTGTCGATAATGATATTGTCTGAATTGCAGAATATAATATTGCTGTGCTTGCCCATAATTTCAACAATCAGTGTTTTGCGGCACAGGTCGCCCATCTCATCCAGATGCTCAATATCAAAGTGTATAATACGTTCCAGGCCGGGCTGATGTATCGCAAGTATTTTTCCGCCTCCGAGATGTTTGCGGAGCAGCATACAGAAATTAGGCGCAGTCATAGGACCGGGTTTGTTTTCTTCTGTAAGATAGATGAGGGGAAGACTTGCACCGGCAGATATTAGCAGCCGGTGATTTTTACGTTCATTTTTTATTGTCAAAAGAAGCTCATCAGACTCCGGCTGTGCAATTTTGCTGATTCTTCCGCCAAGAATGGTACTTTGCAGTTCACGGACCATGGCAGATATAACAATTCCGTCTAAAGCCATAAAAATACTCCTTCCAGTGTTTTTCTCATACAGTATAGCAGAAGTGAAAAGGAGAGGCAAGAATTCATAAAGGTTTTAGAAATGAATTGGGAGAAACGATTGACGGAAAAATTAAATTGACTTATAATGTTTTAGAGTGGCTGTGTATGCCAAAATGCAGGATATCATTCAAAAAGACGGACAGCCATATTAAAAAATAAGGTAAGTGAAAAATATGATTAAAAGCATGACAGGATTCGGTCGGTGTGAGAATCAGCAGGGAGACAGGAAATTTACTGTTGAGATGAAAGCCGTCAATCACAGGTATTTTGATGTCAGTATCAAAATGCCAAAGAAATTAAGTTTTTTTGAATCTTCTATTCGTGGATTGTTAAAGAATTATATCCAGAGAGGGAAAGTGGATGTTTTTATTACATATGAAGATTTTGCTGATGAAAACGTATCTTTAAAATATAATGAAAACATTGCGGCAGAGTATTTAAAATACTACCGTCAGATGGCAGACAAGTTTGGCCTGGAGGATGACATTCGGGTATCTGTTCTTGGACGCTGTCCGGAAGTACTGACCATGGAAGAACAGAATGTGGATGAAAAAGAAATCTGGGCAGTATTGGAAACGGCTTTAAAAGGTGCGAGCCAGCAGTTTAATGAGAGCCGTCTGCGTGAAGGGGAGGCCCTGAAGCAGGATATTTTTGATAAGCTGGATGGAATGCTGAGGGATGTGGCTTCTATTGAGGAACGTTTCCCGCAGATTATGGCCGCATATCGGGAAAAACTTGAGAATAAGGTACGTGAACTTTTGGGAGATACCCAGATGGAAGAGGGCCGGATTGCCGCGGAAGTGATACTTTATGCAGATAAGATTTGCACGGATGAGGAGACTGTCCGCCTGAAAAGCCACATTGAGGGGATGCGCGCCGAACTTGAGAAAGGCGGCAGCGTGGGAAGAAAACTGGATTTTATTGCTCAGGAGATGAACCGTGAGGCAAATACTATTCTCTCAAAGGCAAACGATCTGGAAACATCCAATCTTGCAATCAATCTGAAAACGGAGATAGAGAAAGTCCGGGAGCAGATTCAAAACATTGAATAGGTGGTATTTAATTTGGCAAGATTAATGAATATTGGTTTTGGAAATGTAGTAAATACAGGAAAGATAATAGCTGTGGTAAGTCCTGAGGCTGCACCGGTTAAGCGGATGGTGCAGAATGCGCGCCAGATTGGAAAAGTGATAGATGCTACGCAGGGGAGACGGACAAAATCGGTTATTGTGACGGAAAATGATTATATTGTGTTGTCGGCTCTCCAGCCGGATACACTCGTAAAACGTTTCAATTTAAATATGGAAGAAGCGAAAGGGGATACAGATGAAGCGTAAAGGCGTATTGCTGGTTATCTCGGGATTTGCGGGAACGGGAAAAGGAACTCTGGTTTCTATGCTGCTTGAGAAATACGATAATTATGCACTTTCAGTTTCAGCTACAACCAGAAAACCGAGACAGGGAGAAGTTGATGGGATTCATTACTTTTTTAAGACGAGGGATGAGTTCCTGAAAATGATAGAGGCAGATGAATTGTTTGAATATGCGGAATATGTGGGAAATTTCTATGGAACTCCGAAAGAATATGTCCGCAGTCAGATGGAACGGGGAAAAGATGTCATTTTGGAGATAGAAATGCAGGGGGCGCTGAAAATTAAAGAACAGTTCCCGGATGCACTGTTGTTGTTTGTGGTTCCGCCTGATGCCGATACGCTGGAGCAGCGGCTTAAAGGACGCGGCACGGAAACACCGGAAATTATCTGCAAAAGACTGCACAGAGCAGTGGAAGAGGCAGAGTTCATAAAACAGTATGATTATGTGATCGTAAATGATAAGATTGACGAGTGTGTGGAGGAAGCCCATGCGATTATTCAAAGCGAACATTATCGTACAATGAGAAATATGGAATTTGTGGAAAAACTTCAGAAAGATTTAGCGAAATTTCAGCAAAAATAGATTTATTTGAGGAGGAATTTATTATGTTACATCCATCTTATGAAGAATTGATCAAGGCAATAAACAGTGATGTGGAAACAGGAGAAACTCCGGTTGTAAACAGCCGCTATTCTGTGGTTCTCGCCACAGCAAAAAGAGCAAGACAACTGGTCGACGGGAGAAAACCTTTATCCATGCCGGCTGTTGACAAGTCTCTCAGTATCGCAGTCGATGAATTGAAAAAGGGATTGATCAAAATCCAGGCTGAGGAAGAACAGGAAGAACTGGATATCAGTGAAATAGCGGAAGAGGTAGAATTGAATGAAGAAGGAAAAGAAGAAACCGCGGAAGAAATTTAATACAAAAAATCAGGGAGAAGTTTATGCTGGCGGAATCAGGGAAGTAAAGAAAAGTTTTTGCCTGCTTTCTGTAGCATATATTGTGCTTGGGCTTGTGCTTTTGATCTGGCCTGATCTGTCTCAAAAAACTTTTTGTTATGTGTTCGGTGTGGGAATGATCATTTTTGGCGGAGCACATATTATTTTGTATTTTACAAGAGATAAGTTTGAAAGTGTTCTCCAGATGGATATGGTCGCAGGAATCGTAGGGCTTGCTACCGGTGCATATATTCTTTTGAAAATGGAATATGTGATGGATATCATACCTTTTGTACTCGGGATTGTTGCGCTTTTGGGCGCGGCAGTTAAAGTTCAGAATGCCTTTGATCTAAGACGGCTTAAAGAAGAAAAGTGGTATGCGATGCTTTTGCTTGCGTTTGTGCTTCTGGTATTTGGAGGGCTTCTTGTAGCAAATCCATTTGACGAAGCGAAAAACGTTGTGGAACGGATTATCGGGATATCTCTTATTTCAGATGGAATCGGTAATCTTGTGGGCATTTTCTGGGTGGCGATCGCATTTAAAAGACTGAATAGAATTCCTGCAGGAGAAGAGAGTTATGACGTTGTGGAGGTGGAAGAGCCGGAAGAACCGGAGGAGGAATTAGTTCCCGCTGCTTCGTCTAAGATAACGGTCTTTCATTCACCGGCAAGTGTGAATGTACCTGGTGAAAATGGAAATGAAACAGTTTCAGACGAGGATGATATAGAATGAAGATATTGTTTATATCACTGGGATGTGATAAGAATCTGGTAGATTCAGAGGTAATGCTGGGATTGCTGGAGAAGAAAGGCTACATGATTACAGATGATGAGCAGCAGGCAGATATTATTGTGGTAAATACCTGTTGCTTTATTCACGATGCAAAGGAAGAGAGCATTCAGACGATACTTGAGATGGCAGAGTGCCGAAAGTCGGGAAAATGCCGTGCACTTATTGTGACCGGATGTCTCGCACAGCGTTATAAAGAAGAAATTACAGCAGAGATAGAAGAAGTAGATGCTGTATTGGGAACATCATCTTACAGTGAAATTGTTGATGCTGTAGAAGAAGTACTAAATGGCAGAAAATATCTCAAATTTGGAGATTTAGATGAATTACCGCTGCCGGAGGTGAAACGCGTTGTTACTACAGGCGGCCATTATGCACATCTGAAGATCGCGGAAGGATGTGATAAGCATTGTACATATTGTATTATTCCGAAAATACGAGGAAATTTCAGAAGCGTTCCGATGGAGAATCTTTTAAAAGACGCCAGGGATCTTGCTGAGCAGGGAGTGAAGGAACTGATTTTGGTTGCCCAGGAAACTACCCTCTATGGAATTGATCTGTATGGAAAGAAGAGTCTTCATATCCTTTTAAAAGAACTATGCAAGATCCAGGGTATACGATGGATTCGGATATTGTATTGTTATCCTGAAGAGATATATGATGAGTTGATTGAAACAATGAGGGATGAAAAAAAGATATGTCATTATCTGGATCTGCCCATCCAACATGCCAGCGACCGGATCTTAAAGCGTATGGGAAGAAAAACTTCCAGGCAGCAGCTTATTGAAATTGTGGACAAGCTTCGAAAAGAAATTCCGGATATTTCATTGCGGACAACACTGATAACCGGTTTTCCCGGCGAGACCCGGGAAGATCACGAAGAACTGATGGAATTCGTAGATGAGATGGAGTTTGACCGGCTGGGCGTTTTTACTTATTCTCAGGAAGAGGGGACACCGGCTGCAAATATGCCGGATCAGATTCCGGAAGAGGTAAAAGAAGAACGCCGTGCAGAACTCATGGAACTTCAGCAGGAAATTGTTTTTGAAAAGAATGAAATGATGTGCGGAAAAACCATGCTCGCCATGGTAGAGGGATACTTAAGCGACGAAAATGTTTATGTGGCCAGGACTTACGCAGATGCTCCGTCGATAGACGGATATCTGTTTCTGGAAACAGGTGAGACGCTTATGAGCGGGGATTTTGTAAAAGTCAAAGTGACCGGTGCACTAGAATATGATTTGATAGGAGAGATAGAAAATGAACCTTCCAAATAAACTTACGGTAGCACGAATGATTTTAATCATTCCTTTTGTGATTTGTATGTTGCCTGGTGCAGGAGGAAATCTGCGATTTCCTGCTTTGGCGATTTTTATTGTGGCAAGTCTGACAGATATGCTTGACGGCTATCTGGCCAGAAAAAATAATCTGGTGACCAATTTTGGAAAATTTATGGATCCGCTTGCAGATAAGCTTCTGGTCAGTGCGGCAATGATATGTCTTGTCTCACTTCACAGACTGCCGGCATGGGTTGTTATCATTATCATCAGCCGTGAATTTGCGATCAGCGGATTCAGGCTTATTGCTTCAGACAATGGCATAGTCATCGCTGCCGGATGGTGGGGCAAATGTAAGACAGTTGTCCAGATGTTTATGATCATGTTTTTAATTGCGGATTTTGGCGGTGTTTTCGGTGTGGTGGAGCAGGTTCTTATCTGGGCTGCATTGATTCTGACAATTATTTCTATGATTGATTATATTTTAAAGAATAAACAGGTCCTGAGTATGCAATCCTAAAGACAGTGATTGAAGGAGATAAAAAATGATAGTGGAACTGATTTCAGTTGGAACAGAAATATTACTTGGAAATATTGTAAATACAAATGCGGCATATTTATCGGAACAGTGTGCGCTGCTTGGATTATCTCTGTATTATCAGTCTGTTGTGGGAGATAATGAGCAGAGACTGGCGGAAACGCTGGAGATGGCCATGGAGCGTTCAGATGTTATTATACTTTCCGGGGGATTGGGCCCTACGCAGGATGATCTGACAAAAGAAGTGGCTGCAAAAGTATGCGGCAAAGAACTCGTGCCTGATGAACATTCAAAGAACAGGATAGAAGAGTATTTTAAGAACATTGGAGCTCGGAAAATTACTGATAATAACTGGAAACAGGCTATGGTACCGGAAGGAAGCATTGTTGTGGATAACCATAACGGGACAGCGCCTGGCATTATCATGGAGGTGAATGGCAAATCTGTAATCCTGCTGCCGGGACCGCCAAATGAACTGAGACCAATGTTTGAGCGTGATATTTTTCCATATCTGAATAAATTGCAGCCGGAAACTATTTCATCTGTTATGGTGAAAATGTGTGGTGTGGGAGAAAGCGCTGTTGAAACAGAAATACAGGATTTGATCAATGGTCAGTCAAACCCGACTATTGCCACATATGCCAAGACGGGGGAGGTTCATCTGCGTGTGACAGCGAAAGCTGTTGATGAAAAAGAAGCAAAGAAACTTCTGAAACCGGTGGTGAAGGAACTGAAAAACCGTTTTGGAACAAAAATATATACAATTGATGAAAAAGTGTCACTGGAAGAAGCAGTTATTGAGATGCTTAAGGAAAAAGAACTGACACTTACAACGGCAGAATCAATTACAGGAGGAATGCTTTCGGCAAGGCTTACGAACGTGCCGGGGGCATCTGAAGTATTTAAACAGGGATTTGTCACATATTGTAATCGTGCAAAACGAAAGTTGCTGGATGTGAAGAAAAGCACGCTGAAAGATTATGGCGCGGTCAGCGAAAAGACAGCGAAAGAAATGGCTAAAAACGGCGCATTTGCGACTGGCTCTGATGTTTGTATTTCTCTGACAGGAATTGCAGGTCCGGCAACGGAGGAAGACAAACCGGTTGGTCTTGTGTATATGGCCTGTTCGTACAATAATAAGATTATAGTAAAAGAGTTGCATTTGAATGGAGAACGTGCGAAGATACGTGAAAATGCGGTTGTAAAGGCTCTTACGATGCTTCGCGAATGTATTTTAAATGATGTTGAAGAATAAAATGGAAGCCGGGTTAGCGACCGGCTTTCATTTTTTTGTAGATATCAAGAATTCTTTCGATTTTTGCAATCTCTTCGGGAGATTTTCCCTGTTTGAGAACATTTAAAATAAGACTGGTTTCTTCCGACGAAAAGGATTTGCCGCTGCTTTTCGCCTGATTTGAAACTGAAGCAAGAAAGGGAAGCATTTCTGCAATTGATTTGTTTGAACCCTGATTTGCAAGTGATAAAAGCATTTGGAGTTTGGAAGTATCAATATTCTTCAGGGACGGGTCATTTACCCAGCTGGAATCTTTTTCGCTCATATTTTAAGCACCTCATTTAATTCATATTCTGGATTTCCTGGTAAAGCTTAAGTGTATTGATCAGATTTAGAGCCTGGTCTAATGTCTGACATTGGGATTGGGTACAGAAGGTCCTTATATCATTTATCATTTCCGATGGAGAAGTATTTTCCTCCGGAACAGCACACGCGTGTATGGGATGATTATAGTAAGAAAGAATATTTTGCATTTCAAGCATTTTTACATAAATTGAAAAGGACTTCTGGATTGCGGAAGGCATGTACGGGATAGCTGCTTTCATCATTTGAAGTCCGTTTCCATCTGCAATCCGGTCGATGGCCGTTCGTTTGATATTTTCAGATTCTTCCATAACAATATCCTCTGATTCTGGACTTAAAAAAATATATGCCGGAAAACTGTTGTCTATGACAGTGTATGCCAGTAGCCTAAAAATGTTATTAACATATTGTAAAAGAAAAAGGAATGTATGGAGATATTATGAAAAACCGCATCGTTATTGATGGAAATGCTTTTTATGAAATAGATGAAGCCTGTATGCGCGAACTGGAAAGGAGAGGAAAGGGAAAGAACGGAAGAGGTGAAGAAATTTCTCAGAAAGATTCAGGTGAAAAGAAAGGAAGTGACCCGGCATAAAGCCGGGTCTTGAAAAATTAGAAGATACAGCCACATCCGTCGCCGCAGAACAGAAGCAGCAGAATGATCCACAGACAGCTGTTGTTTCCGCATCCGTTTCCACAGTTGTTGTCACATCCGCATCCGTTATTGCCGCAGATAGAAAGTAACAGGATGATCCAGATAATGGAGCATGCACAGTTCCCGTTGTTGCTGAAGAGGGAGCCATTTCCACAGCCATTTCC
>JAUNSC010000071.1 GCA_030539395.1 Eubacteriales bacterium | reverse complement strand
GGCAGCGTGTGAGCGCTGCTTTTTTTGTATTATACGCATGAGATGTTTCAATTTTTTTTAAATCATGATATCATATAGAAAAAGACAGAGGAGGTTATTCACTGTGAGATATCATATTAAGGAGAAGGTTCTGAGCCTTCATGGAGTATATAATATTTATGATGAGCAGGGAAATGAATGCTATTATATTAAACAGAAGCCAATTTCAATTACAAATGAGACACATTTGTATAATATGAAGGATGAAGAGGTGGCACTGATACGTCGCAAGATAATGTCCATGCATGCAGTGCATTATGTGGAGATGAAAAATGGCGAGCAGGCAGAGATCAGTGAAAAGAAATATTTGCAGATACACGATAACTTTGTTATCGAAGGTTTTGGATGGCATGTAGACGGAGACATTTGGGGACATGAGTTTTCTGTTAAAGATAGTTCGGAGCAGCTTATTGCTGAAGCCCAGGAAAAATGGTTTTCTGTTGGGGATTTGTTTACCGTTGATATTTTGGATGAGAGAAATGCAGAGAAAGTAATAGCGGTGCTGATTACTTTGTCTTTAATTCATAGAGATCGTACTAATGCGATGACTGCAAGCAGTACGGTTAATTAAAATTTGAAATATAAAATAAATTATACAAAAAATATAAAATTAACTTGACATAATTCCTGTGAGTTTATTACTTTCTTCCTGGACCCATATTTAACAATGCCGAAGTATTGCAATGTACTTTCGGCATTGTTTTCAATTTTTTAACAAATTTGCCGTATATTTTACAGCCCTGGCAAGATCGGAAAAATCAACTGCAGTTAAATCCTGAAAATCCGGCTGATAAAGTTTTTCGCGGATTATTTTGATGGTTTTCCTCTGTATTCAGAAAGGAACAGTCCAGCCAGCGTCAGGACAGTACCAAATTCAGACGTGGCTGTCATTTTTTCATGCAGGATATATGCAGAGGTGATCACAGTGATAACCGGAACTAAGTAAATGTAAATACTTGTTTTGACAACACCTAGAATTTTAACAGCCATGTTCCATGTGACAAAGCAAAGTGCTGATGCTCCCAATCCCAGGAAGATGATATTTCCCAAATAGATCGGATTGGAGAACCGTTCTATCCCAGGTCGGCAGTCAAATAAGAAGAATGCTGGCATCATGAATATAATACCATAAGCGAATACCCGTCGTGTAGTTTGGATGATGTGGTATCCAAAACTGCTGATTTTCCGGGCCAGTACAGAGTAGCATGCCCACACGATTGCAGCGGCAACTGCTAACAAGTCGCCCAGAGGATTAAGATACATTTTCGATCCATTAAAGCTGATCAGGCAGATACCGATCATTGCAGTTGCAAATCCCAGGAAGAAATTAGCCCTCAGCTTTTCTTCCCCTTTCATGAACAGATGTGTGAGGATTGCTGTGAAAAAGGGTGCAATGGAGATAATCACACCTACGTTAGAGGCCATCGTGTAAGTGAGAGCAATATTTTCCAACAGATAGTATAAGCATACACCGCACAGCCCTGCCGCTGCAAAGCTGATTTCCTGTTGTTTAGTCGTTCCTTTCATCCGGTGAGGGCAGACTGCAATCAATGCCAGGAAGCCTATTGCAAATCGGAAAAACAGGATTTCTATTGGTTCAAAATCGACTAAAAGCACCTTGGTGGAAATGAAGGTAGTCCCCCATATCAGGATTGTTATCAGTGCTGCCAGATGCCCGGCTGCTTTTTTACTCATATGATGCTTTCTCCTTTGTGGATTCTTTTTCTAAAAATATGTCACGGTAGAGACCTGGGGACAGTCCTATAAATCGATTAAAATAATTTGTAAAGTGACTTTGATCAGAAAATCCTGTCTGCATGGCTGCTTCAATTGGTGAAACACCCTGTTCCAGCAATTTTTTTGCTTTGCCAATTCGTACGTTTTCCAGATAACAGTATGGTGTGACGCCTTTTGATTTGGTAAAGGCTCTGAGCAGTGTGGATTTGCTAAGGCCAGCATAGCGACAGATTTGATCTAAATAAATACGCTCCCCAATGTTCTGCTCCATAAAATTACATGCTTTTTCAATTTCCGCGCAGCATTCCGGAATACAGTTTTCAAATGGTTGTCCATATCGCTGAATCAGCAGCGACATAAGGAGAAGTAAACATTCCTCTTTATCGAATTCACTGGAGCCTTTCATAACCAGTTCATGCAGCGGATGCAGATAACAAGTCACTTCCTCATCCAAAATTACATTTTTAGAAAAGCCGGGAAGCTCTCTTCTTCCGGTAACTTCTTCTGTTAAATCCAGCATCACTTCTTTGGTAATGTTAAATCCCCGGTAATCCAATGTTCCATTATCACTTTGGACACAGGCATGGTTATCTCCCGGATTAAATAGAATAATATTACCCTTTGCCAGGGGATACTCCTGATTTTTGCAGGAAAGGCAGCGTTCTCCTTTTTCAACAAATCCAATTACGTAGTATTCATGGAAGTGGTTCGGAAACGGCTGCACAATTCCTTCAAAACGGTAGGCTTCAATCCGGAGTTCATCATCATAAACTAACGTCCGTGTTTCTTTTTTCATGTGTGATCCCTCCTTGCTGTTTTTTTTTGTAGCATTTCAAATTGCAAAAAGCTTGTAAAATATCTTCATTTTTTCATGAGATCGACAGAGTTTACTGGATAGCTGTCAATATGAAATGATCAAAGTAGTTGCTGACAGAAAGAGCGGGCGATGGAAGAGATTATTGCATGCTGCAATGACTATATGACAGAGCTTGTCGTAGTGAAAGATTTATTGTTTTTATGAAATATTTGTGTAATAATACTGTTGACAGCAGAAAAGAGAAGAGATTTTAATTTCCCCAAAGATCAGGGGGAGGGGCTGAGATGCTTTTTGCCAGAAACTCATCGAAATTTCATATAATTTCGGCATGGACATGATGCCGGGTTTCCTTGTATTTGAAATTTTTGTCAAAGCACTGCTGATTTGGTATCTCAGATCATACAGAGCTGTATGATCTTTTTATTATACAATTAAGAATAATAATAGTAAAAAGAAAGAGAATAAGAGGGCGAAAATATTTACAAAATCACAGAAAAGGAGACAATATGAAAAGAAAAGATGAATGTCGTATAAAATGTAATGCAGAAAAAGAATTTTACAGTTATCTTTATGAAAAGGAGTGTGCTGAACTGACTATCAAAAAATATTGTTCTGATGTGCAGACTTTTTTGAATTTTTTGGGTGAAGACAGGACGGTCACGAAAGAAAAGCTCCTTATGTATAAAGAATGGCTGATACAGAGATATGCTGTGTCAAGCGTTAATTCCATGCTGGCTGCAATAAATCAATTCTTAGAATATCTTGGCATGGGATGCTGGAAAGTAAAACGTATCCGGGTGCAGAGACAGATGTTTGCACAGCCGGAGAAAGAAATGACTCAGGCTGAATATTACAGATTGGTTCAGGAAGCGAAGAGTCAGAATAAAGTACAGTTGTTGCTTCTTATAGAAACGATGGCGGGTACAGGAGCTCGTGTCGGAGAATTAAAATTTTTTACGGTGGAGAGAATCAAACGAGGGCAGATAGAAATTCATCTCAAAGGGAAATACCGAAGAATAATGATGCCCTGTGATTTGAAAATGAAGCTGCTTGCCTTTGCAGCTAAAAATGGAATCAGCAGCGGGCCAGTGTTTATTACAAAATATGGAAATCCCAAAGACAGAAGCAATATCTGGTCTGAACTAAAGGCATTGGGAAAGAAAGCAAATGTCAGTCAGAAGAAAGTATTTCCCCATAATTTCAGGCATCTTTTTGCCAGAAATTATTATAAGATGACCCGAGATCTTTCGGGATTGGCTGACCTGCTGGGACACAGCAGCCTGGAAATTACCAGAATCTATGCAGCGAACTCTGCCAAATCATATCAAAGAGCAATTAATCGAATGTCTGTCGGAAACGCATAAAAATACCACATAAGTACAGTTATGTGGTAT
>JAUNSC010000009.1 GCA_030539395.1 Eubacteriales bacterium | reverse complement strand
CGCTTTTTTCTGACATTGACCGGTACACACTGGAGGATGCGATTGTCACGCTGTCTTATCATCTGCAGGTGGCGGGCGGTTCTTATGAAGAAGTTCAGGTGAAGGATTTCGTGAATTCCAGTGAATGGGAAATCAAAGAAACGATGAGACGGGCATTTGTGATTATCTAAACCAACACGGATATACCAAGAAGAAGCTCAAAAAGAATGAGTTGAACTACTTCACCCGAAGTTTTATCATGAAGATCCTTGATAATCCTGTCTATGTCGGGAAAATCGCATACGGCAGGAGTGTGACGGAAAAGGTCAAAGGCAGCAGGGATGAATATAAGCGGGTCAGGGCTGATGATTATATGGTCGTGGATGGGATGCATGAAGCTATCATTGATCAAGAAACATGGGAAGCCGCTCGATTAAGGCGAAAAGAGACTGGCATCAAATGGGATAAGACACACAGCCTTGATCACGAGCATATCTTATCGGGGCTTATCAAGTGTCCGATCTGCGGTATAGGGCTTGTCGATACCCTGCGGAGACGGAGGAACAAAAAATCCGGCTAGTACAAGGATGATTTCTATTACCAGTGTCTGCACAGGAAGAAGATTGACGAAACGCATTTCTGCAACTTCCGATTGGTGCTGAGTGGAGAGAAAATTACTGCAAATCAGCTACATAAAATTCTCCTAAATTTTGATAAAATGTATTTCAAGATGACTGACCTCGAAAAGAAGCAGTTCATGAGGAACTTCATCGAAGAGATAGAATTGTATCCTGAAAAACAGGAAGGCGGACGCATCTTAAAGCAGCTAAGCTTAGGATTTCCGGTGTTTTATGAAGGTTCTGAGGGTGATACAATTCGGTTGCACAAAGAAAACACAGTCGAAAGTATCGCTCTGCTGACGAGAAAAGCCCAGTAAATCAAAGGTTTCCGCCGATTCGGGGCAAAAATGGATGTGTGTTTCTGTTTCCGCAGAACTTGCGCGGGAGTTTGGAATATGAGCGATTTCTATTCTGTTGTCTATTCCCCGGAAGCAGTGGATGACTTAAGAGAAATATATTCTTACATTGCTTTTACACTCATGGTTCCGGAGACTGCCGAAAAACAGGTAAATCGCATACGGAAAGAAGTTCTTCCTTGGACTTTATGCCATCCCGGTATGCCTTTGTGGATTGGGAGCCGTGGAAAAGCATGGGAATGCACAAAGTCCCGGTAGATAATTTTGTTGTGTACTACACAGTAAATGATGACAACTGCACTGTTACTGTGATTCGTATTTTTTATGGCGGACAGGATGTGGTAAATATCGTAAATGCAGAAAATGAATAACATGAGAAAAGGATATTAATAAGATTCTGGCATCAGCGGTAAGGAAAAGCAGGTATGTGCCTATACCAGAGTCTCCACAGACAGCCGGAGGCAGGAAGATTCGCTGGAAAATCAGACAGCAACCTATGAGAGATTGATCAAAGGAAATCCGGAATATGAGTTTGCCGGGGTATATGCAGATCAGGGTATCTCCGGCTACTGCGAAAACCGTCCGCAGTTCCAGAAAATGCTGGAACGGGTAAGGGCGGGCGAACTTGATCTTATCATTACAAAATCCATATCGAGGTTTGCAAGAAATACCGTCACCGTTCTGAAGTTCGCAAGAGAACTGAAAAACTCAAGTGTCGGTATTTTTTTGAAGAACAGAATATAAACACTCTTTCGAGGGACGGCGAGATGATGCTTGCCGTCCTCGCTTCTTTTGCGCAGGAAGAAAGCAGGAGCATGAGTGAGAACAATAAATGGTCCATAAAGAAGAAATTTGAGCGTGGCGAAGTGATGATCAACACCACACGCTTTTGCGGATATGACAAAAACGAATACGGGGCTTTGATAGTAAACCGGAAAGAAGCGGAAATTGTCAGGCTATTGTTTGACCTTTATCTGATGAATATCGGATGCAGCAGACTTTCCGATCTGCTGAACTATCTCGGTGTCAAAACCATGACGGACAGCCAGTGGGCGAGCGGAACGATTGGCGGGATGCTTTCCAATGAGAAATATAAAGGCGATTTCCATTTGCAGAAATATTACACACCTTCCACACCAAGGATAAACTTCGGATGCTCACTTCCCGGAGCAAGTGTGGAAGTATAGTGAAAACCATGGAACGCATAAAAGTATATATGCGGGGATGGCTGAACTACTTTAGCATGGCAGACATGAAGAACAACATCGAATCACTGAATGGATGGCTGTACCGCCGGATTCGTATGTGTATCTGGAAGCAGTGGAAATTGCCAAAGACACGCAGACGGAAACTGCTGGGTCTGGGGCTGCCCGAATGGGCAGCCCGCGAAGCAGCCTACAGCCCAAGGCCTATTGGCGAATGGCAGGAAATGGTGTGGTTCAAAGAGCGTTAACAAAAGAAAGACTGATACACTGGGGCTTCTATGATTTAGCCACAGCATATCAGTCTATGCACGTCAACTATTGAAACCGCCGTGTACCGAACGGTACGCACGGTGGTGTGAGAGGACGGCGGCTAATTACCGCCTCCTACTCGATTTGGCAAAAGTCTATACTCCGTGGCAAAAGTGAGAACCACGGGACGAAAGTAGAATTGTGATTAGGAGAAGGGTATCCTCTATCGTCATTTTTTTAGCCGGATGCTGGTTATTGTGAGTTTTTAGCTTTGTAATCTTCGCCCCAATCCCACATAGCATCCAAAATGGGCTTGAGACTGTAACCAAGCTCTGTCAGTGTGTATTCTACATGGGGAGGAACTTCCGGGAAAACGGTACGGATAACCAGACCACTTTCTTCCATCTGGCGAAGTTGTGCAGTTAGAACTTTTTGTGTTACATGTCCGATGGATTTTTTTAATTCTCCGAAGCGTTTAGTTCCGGGTAATAAATCACGCAGAATCAGCACTTTCCATTTATCACTGATCAAGGTTAAAGTTGTCTCTACCGGACAATCCGGTAATGCCTTTGCTGGTTTACCGGCAATTTCTTTTGTGGTTTCCATGTAATGCACTCCTTTCATGGTAAACTTTCATGCCTGCTGACGCAGGCGCCATCATGCATGAAAGCCCACGGATTGCTCCGTGCTGTGCACTCCCGCAATCCTATCTGTATTCGCAATCCGCACTGCCGTGCTACTTGCTCATACAGATTAGCGTCTCTTGTGTCCATGCAGCCCTGCGTGCGAGCACACAGTCTGCCTGACCACAGAGACAGGGCTTTCATAGTATCTTACAGGTAACTATAGCACAATATTGTGCTTACTTTACGAAATGGCTGTACGGTTCTATTATAGGATCATCAGGAAGGAAAAGCAAGCAATTCCGAACAGAAAAAGACAGTCCGGCAAAAGCATGGTTTCCTGCTGGTAACTATACCACAATATTGTGCGTACTTCACAGAAAAAAGAAGGATTGCTACAATATGATCAACAAAGGCGAAAGCCCACAAACAAAATAAAACAAATTTGGAGGTAAGTACAATGAAGAAAGTGATCGAGTTTTTAAGTGAGAATCCTGTTCAGTATCTGGCAACCGTAGGACGTGATGGAAAAGCAAAGTGCCGCCCGTTCATGTTCGCAGGGGAAATGGACGGTAAGCTGTGGTTCTGTACCAACAACACAAAGGATGTTTACAAGGATATGCTGGAGAATCCTGAAATTGAGATTTCTGTTTCCAGTCCGTCCTATGCGTGGATTCGTCTGCATGGCAAGGCTGTGTTTGAAAACAACATGGCGGCAAAGGAAATGTGCATCGCAAACCCGATCGTCAAGGGACAGTATCAGACCGCAGATAACCCGATTTTTGAGGTATTTTATCTGGAAAATCCTCATGGTGTGATCGCAGATTTTTCCGGCAATCCGCCTTATGAATTTTAAGAAAATGCTGATTGATTCAGCAAAAAAGAGAAGTAATCTTCGGGGCAAGGTGTAATCCCTGACCGGCAGTAAAGTCTGCGAACCGCCAACCAGCGGCTGATGTGGTGAAATTCCACTACCGACGGTGGTAGTCCGGATGGAAGAAGATATGACAGGAGAAGCCCCGCACAAAAAGGAACCTGCGGGGCTCTTCTCTTAATCCAAATCATATCTCAAACAGGAGAATTATGAGTAAGACAATTTCATTATCAGTAAAAAAACAGAATACAACGCCAGCGGTAAGAAAAGTCACTATGACGGCCATGCTTGCCGCAATATCGTATATTATGGTTTTTGCGGAATTTCCGGTTCCGCTTTCGCCGTCTTTCGCACGAATGGATTTATCTGATTTTCCCGCTCTGATCGGGGCCTTTGCGTTTGGCCCATCTATCGGAGTGATGATCGAACTTGTAAAAAACGGTCTTCAGTTGTTATCAACTTCTACAGGAGGCGTGGGAGAGCTTGCTAATTTTCTGATGGGTTCCTCTTATGTCCTGACTGCGGGCCTTATCTATAAATGGCATAAAACAAAGAAAACAGCAGTGATTTCCTGCATTGCCGGGAGCGTAGTCATGGGGATTACAGCAGCAGTCACAAATTATTTTATTCTGCTTCCCATGTTTGAAGTGTTTATGCCAATGGATCAGCTCATTGAATCTTTCGGAATGTTTATTCCGTTTATCAATACGAAACTGGATGTGGTATTATATAATGCTTTTCCATTTAACTTGTTAAAAGGACTGGTGATCGGAGCGTTTACTATGATGGTCTATAAGCGCCTGACACCTGTGCTGAAGGGGAACCGTTGAAAGGAGTGCTTCAAATGCAGACAAAAGATTATTTGAGATTATTGGTGGAGCAGATACATTCTGCTGTGATTGCCACAATCGGTGCTGACGGACATCCTCAGACCCGCGTGATCGATATGATGCTGTGGGATAACAGGGGAGTCTACTTCCTGACAGCAAAAGGAAAGGCATTTTATGAACAGTTGATGAAACAGAACTATATTTCCCTGTCTGCCACAAAGGATAAATATTCTGTTTCATTGCGGGGAGAGATTACCAACATCGGAAGTGAAAAACTGGATGAGATTTTTGAAAAGAATCCTTATATGAAGCAGATCTATCCGGAAGATACCCGCAGTGCGCTGGAGGTTTTTGCGGTTTATGAAGCGGAAGGGGAGTTCTTTGATATCAGTGATCCTTCCCATGTGGCGCGGGACAGTTTTGTGATTGGAAATATCAGGAAAAAACAGGGAGGCTATTTTGTGGGTGAAGGATGTATTGGCTGTAAGCTATGTTACTCTGTGTGCCCGCAGAAATGTATTGATATTTCCCAAAAACCAGTTGTGATCGAGCAGAATCACTGCCTGCACTGCGGGCGTTGTGCGGAAATCTGTCCGAAACAGGTAATTGAAAAGAGGTGAGAAGGGATGAACCAGCAGGAGCGGAGAATCTATTTAATTCAGGAACTGTTAAAAGAAAATAAGGCATACAGGGAAATGAAGATTCCTGAAACGTCCGGGAAACAAAAACAGCTTTTGCGCGGGCTTATGAATATCCGGATGCCCGGACTGGCAGGGGAAGAATTTTTAAAAATACAGGATGAGTATCTGCAGGAAGAAATAAGACGGAAAGGAATCACAGAAACAGACAGTCTTGTTCCGGTTCGGGATGGGATCTATCTATGGCAGGGAGATATTACCACTCTGCGGTGTGATGCCATTGTCAACGCCGCCAACAGTCAGATGCTGGGCTGCTTCTGCCCGAACCATGGCTGTATCGACAATGCAATCCATACCTTTTCCGGCATACAGCTTCGGATGGCATGCGGGGAACTGATGAAGGAGCAGAGTCATGAAGAAAAAACAGGGGAAGCCAAGATAACCCCTGCATTTAATTTGCCCTGCAAATATGTTCTTCACACCGTGGGACCGATCATCAGGGGAAAACTCACAGATAATGACAAAAGGCTGCTGGCTTCCTGCTATCGTTCCTGTCTGGAGCTTGCAGAAAAAAATCATGTAAAAAGCATTGCCTTCTGTTGTATTTCAACCGGAGAATTTCATTTTCCCAATGATAAGGCGGCGGAAATTGCAGTCCGCACAGTGAAAGAATACAGGAGACAGACCGGCAGCAGAATTGAGGTGATATTTAATGTTTTCAAAGATTTGGACAAAGAAATCTACAGAAAGCTACTCACAGCAGATTGAACAATTACGGGCAGAGCTTCAGCAGGCGGACGCAGTGCTGATCGGAGCAGGTTCCGGTCTTTCCGCATCGGCGGGATTTACTTATAGTGGGGAGCGTTTTCAAAAATATTTTGGAGATTTTGCAGAAAAGTATGGAATTCGTGATATGTATTCCGGCGGATTTTACCCGTATTCTTCCCTTGAAGAATATTGGGCATGGTGGAGCCGCCATATTTATTATAACCGCTATGTAGATATACCAAAGCCAACCTATCAGAAATTGTTGGAGATAGTGAAAGACAAAGACTATTTCGTACTCACAACGAATGTGGATCACTGCTTTCAGAAAGCAGGATTTGACAAAGAGAAATTGTTTTATACCCAGGGAGATTATGGCTTGTGGCAATGCTCCGATCCATGCCATGAAAAAACATACGACAATAAAGAAACTGTTCTGCAAATGCTGAAAGAACAAAGCGATATGCGGATTCCGTCTGAACTGGTTCCACATTGTTCTGTCTGCGGAAAACCAATGACCATGAATCTGCGCTGTGATAATACGTTTGTGCAGGATGAAGGCTGGTATGCCGCACAGGACAGATATACAGATTTTCTGCATCGGCATAAAGGACTGAGGGTCCTTTACCTTGAATTAGGGGTTGGAGCCAACACCCCGGTTATTATCAAATATCCATTTTGGAAAATGACAGCAGGGAATCCAAAGGCCAGTTATGTTTGTATTAACTACCAGGAAGCATATGCTCCCCGTGAAATCCGGGATTCCGCACTTTGTATTGAAAATGATATTGGAAAGGTATTAAATGATGTTGCCTGATTTTTTTGACTAAAACTGCCACAGACGGAAAAGACGTCTGTGTGACAGTCAATTTGGCATATCTGTTTCAAAATCATTATGCTTATCGGTGGTCTGATGAACATTTCAAGGCCGATTTTTTGTGCTGAAATGGGATGATGTGTTCCGGATGAATGGGAGGAAACATTTATAGAATTATGAAAAAAGTTCGAAAAACATATTGACAGATTTAAATGTGAGCCATATAATATAGACACATTCAAAAATATAAATGTGAGGTGAGAGAAATGGCATCACAGTATAACGAAACAATACGGGTATTTAAAGCCTTTTGTGATGAAAACCGTTTATCAATATTAGCCCGACTCCGTACTGGGGAAAAATGTGCCTGCAATCTTTTGGAAGATTTGCGAATTACCCAGCCCACACTGTCTCATCACATGAAGATATTATGTGATGCCGGGATTGTTCAAGGACGAAAGGACGGAAAGTGGGTTTATTATTCTATAGATCCGGCGGGTGTAGAGCATGCCAAAGTGATACTGGAACAACAACTTACATTTTCCGGCAGCAGCAGAGAGAATTGATGAGAAAATGTATTAGGCCATCTGTATAGGTGGCTTTCATTTAGAAATATAAATAGATATTTTTGAATGTATAAATATGATATTACAAATCCAGTTAGAGGTATAGAGGAGGAAGTAAGTATGTGTGTATGTGGTCGTCGGCTACAATGCCGTTCTGAATAAAGAAGTGTTTCTGTTTGTAGATCCATTAAGATTTTAATAGAAAGAAGGTAATTTATATGTTTACAACGGAAACTCTTATTCATGCAGGACAAACGTTCCTGATGCTGTTTGGTGAATTGTTCAGTCTGTTTATCGGAATCAGCTTTGTGGTTGCTTTATTACAGATTTATATTTCACAGGAGCGTATTAAACGTATCCTGACGACTCCGAAAAAGGGATTGAACAGCGTTCTTGGTGCGGCGCTGGGAGCGGTGACTCCGTTTTGTTCCTGTTCCACGATTCCGGTGCTGGTAGGATTATTTAAGAGTGGGGCTCCATTCTGTGGAGCAATCTCGTTCCTGCTCACATCTCCGATTCTAAATCCGGCGATTTTAACTTTGCTGGTTGCATTTTTTGGGCTGAAATCCACAATCGTATATAGTGCATTTACTTTTGTCTTTGCGGTTGTGATGGGGCTTATTCTTGATAAAGCTGGTTTTGAAAAGGAAGTGAAAAATGTTACGGTCAAGGGAGGGCATCAGGATGGTATCTCATGGGAGAACCTGCAGGGAACTTTCTGGCAGAAGCAGTGGCAGGCAATTAAACTTTCTTTAAGAGATGCTGTTGGTTTGTTCAAGGGCGTGGTATTTTTCCTGCTGCTGGGCGCTGGTATCGGTGCATTTATTTATGAGTTTATTCCTACGGATTTATTGGCGAAATTTGCCGGAACCAATAACCTGTGGGCGGTTCCCCTGGCAGCAGTCGTGGGTATTCCCATGTATATCCGTACTGAGACCATGATTCCGATTGCAAGTATCCTGATTTCCAGGGGTGTGGCTCCTGGAGTTATGATTGCTCTGATTTTAGGCGGTGCAGGTGCCAGCATTCCGGAAGTGTCTCTGCTGAACTCTATTTTCAAGAAGAAAATGGTTATTGCGTTTGTACTGTGTATCTTTACTGTAGCTACAATTACGGGCTATGTGTTTAACTTTGTATTATAATTTGAAAGGAGAATTTTATTATGTCTGAGAAAAAAAGTTTTTGGGAAAAGTTGTTTAGCGGCGGTGGATGCAGCTGTGGGATGTCTTTGGAGGAAGAAGGGGAACCGAAAAAGAAGCACAAAAAGGGCGGATGCTGTGATATGCAGATTGTGGAAGAAGATCAAACAGATGACGCCGGAAAAGAATGGGATTCTGTCCACAGCCCTTTTTCTGGAAAAGCTGGAACAATATGCAAAACTCCATGACGGGAAAATTCTGTATTTCGTTCTGGATATTGTGCCGCAGTGACAGGAGCGCCTGTCTCTTTCTACAGTAATTAAAAAAATTGAAAGTTATACAGGCAGTTTCCAACCTGTAGAAAAAAATCTGACTGACTTCTTATATTCTACAAGTAATAGAGCCACAGGAAATGAGAAATTACATTTGTTCGTTTGCATAAAAAAAACAATCTTCCGAATTATTTTAGGCAGCATTTAAATAATGACGTTATTGCATATGTTTCAAAAAGTGAAAGGGAAATAATTGCGTGTGTATTTTTGCTCGTTGTAGAAAAACCAATGAGTCCGGCCTTTCCTACAGGAAAAACAGGAACAGTATTAAATGTTTATACATGTCCGGATTATCGCAATAAAGGATATGCAAGAAATTTGATGAATATGTTATTGGCCGATGCTGCTGAAATGGGGTTGGATATTGTAGAGCTCAAAGCTACAGAAGATGGTTATAACCTGTATAGATCGCTGGGATTTTGTGATTCAGATAGATATCGTTTAATGAAATGGGAAAATGGAAAATAAGCAGAGAATCAGAGGAACTTTATGGGAGAAAGGAAAAACCCTGCATGAACAGTCACATGGAGAAAGCTTTCTGGCATATTTTCAATCCTTTGACCGGGAGGGGTTATATAGCATGGACGAGCCGGAAGCGGCATTTTCACCACAGAGTATCGTTTCCTCCTTAATATTATGTTCTGGGATCAAATTCTTAAAAGCTGGGGTGCAGACCGTCCCAGACGATTTTTCGATAGTTCTCTTTATCTGTATCACCTTCAGTTGAGAAGCACAAGATCCGGGAATGTTCATCCAGCTTCAGAGCCTGTTTGATTTCCGCCAGGCTGTTATTACGGAGAATCTCAGCCACAAGACCCGGCGCTGCGGCACCGCTCTCGCCGGAAATGATTCGGGAATCACCGGGGAGGGGATTGCCCAGAATCCGCATTCCTTCTGCTGCTACATAATCAGGCATGGAGATGAAATTGTCTGCATGATCCTTTAGTACATCCCAGCCGATGGTGCAGGGTTCGCCGCAGGCAAGACCAGCCATAATAGTCTGCATATCATCTGTCACAAAATGGAGCTGTCCGTCATTGGCAAGAGCTGTTTTATAGATACAGTCAGCTTTATTTGGTTCTACGATAGTAATAATGGGGCGGTCCCTGTCTCCATAGAGAGCAGAAAAATAGCCTGTAATGGCTCCCGACATGGATCCCACACCAGCCTGGAGGAAAACGTGAGTCGGTTTTTCACCCTGAAGCTGCTGAGTTGCCTCTAATGCCATGGTGGTATATCCTTCCATGATCCAGCCCGGAATCTCCTCATAACCCTCCCATGCAGTATCCTGAACCATGATCCATCCATTTTCATCCGCACCCTTCTTTGCAAGGCGTACTGCATCATCGTAATTAAACTCTGTGATGCTGGCATCAGCTCCCAGCTTTCGAATATTTTCCAATCGCTCCGGAGCACTTCCTTTCGGCATATAGACAACGCTTTTTTGACCTAAACGGTTGGCTGTCCATGCAACGCCTCTGCCGTGGTTGCCGTCTGTGGCTGTGACAAAGGTCAGATTTCCGGTTTTTTCTTTGATCTCATCACTGACTAATCTGCTGTAGGGCAGCTCACTGATATCGATCCCCAGTTTTTGTGCGATATAATTTCCAATGGTATAGCTTCCGCCCAGCACTTTAAATGCATTTAAGCCAAACCGGTAGCTTTCATCCTTTACGTGGATGGATGCTACGCCAAGAGACTTTGCCAGTTCCTTTAAACTTACCAGTGGAGTTGCCTGGTATTCCGGGAAACTGCTGTGGAAGGCTTTGGCTCTGGCAGCTGCTTCCGGGCCAAATCTTTCAACAGAAGAAAGAGGCTGATCGTTATCCCTTGTAAGCTGTACGAATTTTAATGATTCATTCATTGTATATCCCCTTCATTCGCATGTATTACATGTTTATAATGATATATTATATGCGATATATTGCATATCGACATTGCGTATTATATCAGAGTATGTTACAATATACAATATGAAAATCCGTATTTAATAAATATTCTGAAAAGATTATAAAGATAAAGCATGAATTTTAGACAAAATAACAGCAGGAGGAAGCTATGCCTATTCCCAGTATTCCAGTAAATCAAGTACCGAAAACTGCTAAAGAACGGGTTTATTATCAATTAAAGGAATGGATCATTGACGGGACATTCAAACCCGATGAAAAAATATCCGATCAGGAAATTGCCCGGTATTTTTCAGTGAGCAGGACACCGATCCGTGAGGCACTGCAGCTTTTAGGGGAGCAAAAGCTGGTCTGTATCTATCCGGGCAAGGAGTCCCGCGTCGCACCTGTAGACTGGAAAAATTTAAATCAAATCTACCGGATGATTTCGGAGCTTCATGTATTGGCTCTGAGTTTTGCTTATCCGGAAATTACAGCAGACACAATCGCTGAGTTGGAAAGCATTAATGAGGAATTGGATCAGGCTTTAAAGGCTAATGATCAGAAACAGCTCCGGAAGCTTGACAGTCAGTTCCATGACGTTTTTTTCAGGATTGCAGACAATGATTTTCTGACAAGTTTTGCTGATATTTTAAATATTCATATCGAACGGGCGGAAAATTTGTATTTTTCGGATAAAAAAGGAAAAGGGATTTATTCCGTGTCTGAACACCATGCAATCATTACTGCATTGAAAGAGCAGAATTTACAGGCTGCCCTGGATGGAATGAGGAGAAACTGGGATCATACCATTGAGATTTTGATGAACTGATAAAGACACCGGACTTTTGAAAGAAGAATGTGCCGTGAGGCCAAAGACAGTAAAAATTTACTTACGAATATGTGCTGGAAAGTTGAGTAAATAATATTTAATAAAACAATTTTTTATGGTATAATATGAACACTTGATGAGTACAGGGTGTAGATGCTAATATTGATTCAATTGGAGGGCGTAAATGGATATCAGCATTTTAGAGGAATTTGTCTCTTTAGTGGAAACCAGCAGTTTTCAGGAAACTGCGTTTAATATGAATATTTCTCAATCAGCGCTGACAAAACATATTCAAAAGCTGGAGTCTGAGCTTGGAATTTCATTATTTGACCGTTCTGCCAGAATGATCAAGATGAATGAGTACAGCAAAACATTATATCCATATGCAAAGCATATGATTGAGATAAGTCAGGATGCAATCGCTGCTTTGCAGGAATTGTCGAATGACAGACAAAATTATTTTTCCGTTGCGTATGCACCGGTTCTGGGGCAGTATGGCCTGATTGATCTTATTACGGAATTTTCAAAATTATATCCTGAGAAGAATATGCGTACCATTGAGACATACCAGCCGCTTACACTGCTGAAAACAAAAAAATGCGATTTTGCTTTTTTGGGAGAAAACGAAGCAGTAGACCATGATTTTAACAAAATGGTTTATAAAACGGATCATTTGGCAGTTGTTCTTCCCCTGAATCATAAATATGCAAAAAGGCAAAATGTAACACTGGAAGAGCTGGCGGATGAAAAATTTATCCTTCATGCAAGTGTTACCAGTATTCCGCATGAGGAGACGCAAAAATTTCTGGAATTATGTGAGAACAAGAAATTTACGCCGAATATTGTAGCGGAATCTCAGTTTACTTCTACTATGGTTCGTTATGTGCTGGGCGGAAGCGGCATAGCAGTTTTAAACAGGCTTCATATTCCAACGGATGCCCAGAATCATTGTGCTGTCGTTGACATTTATCCGACAGTACGTTCTTACATTTATCTTCTTTACAGAAGGAAGGTATCCTGCGCGGCAGCAACAGATTTTCTTCATTTTATGATTGAGAAGATCAGTCAGTAAAGCAGTCCGCGATCCATATAATTTCTAATATAAAAGATGCACAGGTCTTAATTGCACAGGCCCGGGCATCTTTTTTTTGGCGGTATTTCCAAAATGGAAATCTAATAATACACGACGGAATTGATTCAGTGCAAAATTCTCTGATACAATGTGCACAAATTCAGAGAGGAAAAAAAGCCTGGTGTCGTAAAAATGACAACATGTTTCCTCTTTAGTATAGAAATTTATTGCGAAAGCAGTAAATATAAATTAAAGCTAACCAAAGAAAGGAGTATTACAAATGAAAGCAAGAAACAAGTGGATCGCAGCATTATGCTCAATAGCAATGATTGCTTCTATGGCGGCAGGTGTGGCTGCAGAAGAAGCTGCGGAAGAGGGAGCTGTTGCAGAGACAGAAGTTGTGGAGGAAACCGTTGCAACAGAACCGGAAAGAGCTGCACAGGTGATTGTAGCTGAGGAGCAGGTGGAGGATACAAACGGTGAACCGGGTATCAGAAAAGTTTATACGATAAACCATATTTATGGTGATGGACAAAAGGTATCCAATGTCATTGTAGAGTATAATACGGCAATTGCAGCAGAAAGCCTTACTGTAGATACTTTTGAAGTAAAGGACAGAACGATTACAGGTATTCATACAAACAGTGAATGTGACGTTACGGAAGAAAATGTAGAAGGAAATTACGTTGTACTTGATCTTGAAATCCAGAGCCCGATTCTTGATGACAAATATGCGACTGATGGACGAATTCAGGGCATGACCGTAATTGACAGTGCAACAATCATTCAGCATCAGGATGTCACAACTGTTGACGGAGCAGTTATTGCAGGAAGTGAAGAAGAACATTCAACGTCAGGCGGTGACGGCGGAATCATGGGTAATGATGCAGTAATTACACCGGATATGAGCAAGTTTGATGATAATCATTATTATAATGATCCTGACAGCCATACTGTTCTGCATTATAACTTCTTCAAACCGGAGGGATATGCAGAATCTGGAGAAAAATATCCGTTAGTTCTCTTTATTCCGGATGCAAGCGCAGTTGGAGACAGCTGGGAATACATTCTGCAGCAGGGAAATGGCGGTACCGTTTGGACTTCTGAAGAATGGCAGGCAGAAAATCCGTGTTTCGTAGTTACTATGATTTATGCTGATAAGTATATCAATGATTACTGGGAATATTATGAAGATTATATGTTCGGAACTATGAACCTTATTCGTGATCTCGAAGAAAAATACCCGATAGATACCGGCAGAGTTTATACGACCGGCCAGTCCATGGGCTGTATGGCTTCCATGGTTATGATGGAAAAGGATCCGGATCTGTTTACAGCAGCATACATCATGGCTGGACAATGGGATCCGGAGCAGGTGAAGGATATTAAAGATCAGAATCTGCTGCTTCTTGTATCTGAAGACGATCCGGCATGCCAGAGACTTGACAAGAATGTTGCCAAGTGGGAAGAAGAGGGCGGCACTGTAGCAAGAGCAACATTTGAAGGCATTGCTTCTCCGGAAGAACAGGCAGCAGTCATTGATGAGGCGCTTTCCTCAGATGCCAATATCTGCTACCTGAAGATTGCAACGGGCACAGGAAGCATGGACCTTGATGGTAATGCGTTAAATGGAAGCCATAGAATGACATGGAGATTGGGATATGACTTACCAGGCGTAAAAGAATGGCTGTTCTCACAGACAAAATAACCGGGTTTTGAAAGAAATATTATGGAAGAGCTGCCTTGCGCGTAGTATGCGGGCAGCTCTTTTTATAAAGCTTTATCAATAAAAAGTAAGAATGGTATGCGAGGAGGAAAAAGATTTGGAAACAAGAGAAAGGAAAGAACACTATGGACACAGAGGACATGGTGGACGGAGCGAACACGGAAGACGTGATGGACAAAGCGGACATGGGAGACATGAAGGGCGTGATGGACAGGGAAAACACCGGGGCGGCCGCCCGGAAAGAAAGGGATACAGAGCGTTGGTGGAAAAGCCGGGAACTCATTTGCTTTTCATAGGTTCACGTTCCTGTACACGCCATAAAGGAACAGTAAAATTGGAATTGCAGCGGGAAGGTAAACTTACCTTTTTGTTATTGGAAGAGATTGACTGGATCACAGGGGGGTATCTGGACCATATTGAAGAGGCTGCCAGAGAAATTGTTGAGGAGATACATCCGCAGCATTTAGTGCTGTTTGGCGGATGTCAGATTGAGCTTTTGTCTACAGATTATGAAACACTTACACAGAATTTATCGCAGGAACTTGGAATTGAGGTGCGTTTCCACAAGGGATGTCATCTTACAGGCTATGATCCGGATGCAACAGAGTAGAAAGGAGCGATACCAAATGGTGAAATTATGGAAAAAGCTGCCGCCTCTCATGGCAGATAATTTTGGGTTTATTGAGATTATGAATAAAACAGACGGAATGGGAATCATTGACGACTGTTCGGAATACAGAACAAGCGCTGAGCGCCGCAGAGGCCGCCGGAAAAACGGTGAGCCGGATATGCGTGTTGTACATACAGAAATCAGTTCAGAGGATGTGGTGACAGGGACAAGACAGAAGGTACTGGACACTTTTCGGACATACCAGAAGGTTTTTTATCCTGAATTTATTGTGTTAAGTGCAGGTCCCTGCTCTGCAATGATAGGAACTGACCTGGGAGAAATTGCAGAAAATATTGAACAGGAAAGTGGTATAAAAACGGCGGCTGTAAAGCTGTCAGGACATAAAACATATGATGTGGGAATCTCGGAAACGCTCCTGGCACTTGTAAGGCTTTTGACCAGGCCGGCAGAGGTCAGACAGAACGGCATAAATATTCTGGGCGCTAATACCCTTGACTGGCAGGATGAAAATACTGATTCGCTTTGTAAGTGGATAGAAGAAAAGGGATTTAGTGTGATTGCAAATCTGGGCGGAAGTGAGAAGGCAGAAAACATTGCAAAAGCAGCAGAAGCATCAGTAAACCTTGTTGTTGCGGCTTCTGGCCTTGCGGCAGCTAAGTACCTGAAGAAAGAATACGGAACACCGTATATTGTCATGGCCCCATTTGGAAAGACCTGGACAGAAAGGATGCTCACTGCCCTTCAGGATAAGAAACAGCCTGAAAGCAGTCTGCAGCCTGAGGAGCAGCGGCCGGAGGTTTTGATCATCGGTGAACAGCTGATGGGGAATGCTATCCGGGAAACTCTGCTTAGTGACTATGAAATGCAGAATGTACGGGTATGTACTTTTTACACTCTCGAAAAAGATCTGGCTCAGCCAGGCGACAGGAGAATCCGAAGTGAAAAAGAGGCAGAAAAACTTTTGAGAGAGGGCGGGTTTGGCATCATCATAGCAGATCCGCTGCTTCGGTGTTTTGCCCCGGAGAATAGTATGTGGATAGACCTTCCCCACAAAGCATTTCAGCTCTATGGAGAACACCAGCATCTCCCACTGTTTTTGGGCGATAACCTGAATAAATGGCTGGATATACAATTAAGGAAGATTTAGACCGGGATTTCTGGTAAGACGAATAAAACAGATATCAATAAAAAGATAAAGCGACATGACAGGAGGAAAATGAGATGAGACAGATTGCAATATATGGAAAAGGCGGAATCGGTAAATCAACGACAACACAAAATCTGGCTGCAGCTCTGGCAGAACAGGGAAAAAAATTGATGTTGATTGGATGTGATCCAAAGGCAGACTCCACAAGATTAATTTTGGGGCAATTGGCAAAAGCGACCGTCCTGGATACGATGCGTGTAAAAGAGGAAGAAGATATAGAGATCACTGACCTGGTAAACATTGGATTTCAGGGAATTAAAGCCGTGGAATCAGGGGGACCGGAACCGGGTGTAGGATGTGCCGGAAGAGGAATTGTTACTGCCATAAATATGCTTGAAGCGCTTGGAGCCTACGAGGAGGATCTGGACTATGTTTTTTATGATGTTTTAGGAGATGTGGTCTGCGGAGGATTTGCAATGCCGATCAGAGAGGGAAAGGCACAGGAAATCTATATTGTCTGCTCGGGAGAAATGATGTCCCTTTATGCAGCCAATAATATTTGCAAAGGAATCCACAGGTATGCAGCTTCCGGAAAAACAAAGCTTGGCGGATTAATCTGCAATTCACGTCTTGTGGATAATGAAAGGGAGTTAGTAGAGGAATTTGCTGCCAGGCTAAATACGCAGCTTTTGTATTTTTTGCCGAGAGATAATATGGTGCAGCGTGCGGAATGCAAAAGAAAAACAGTGATTGAATATGATCCGTCCTGTGCTCAGGCGAACGAATACCGGGCATTGGCCAGAAGAATAGAAGAAAATAAGGAATATTCAATTCCGACTCCTTTGCAGATAGACGAACTGGAAGTTTTACTGGAAAAATATATGGTTTGTCAAAATTGACAGGAAAACAACAGAATATGAAATGAAAATTGTATAATTTCCATTTTGGAAATTGTAAAAAAATAAACGGAATTGATTGATGATTAGTTATTTTGTACAATCGTGTTACCAAGTAAAAAACAAATAAAATGTAAAACGGAGGTTTACAAACGATGAAAAGAAAAACAATTATTGCGTTACTCATGGCATCATCAATGGCATTCGGTGCATGCTCTACTGCATTCGCATCTGATGTTCAGATTGATTCAGCTGTTCCTGTAGAGGCTGCAACGCAGGCCGGCAAAGTAGTGGTAGCTGTAGATGATGACTCCTTCACAATTGGACCGTGGGGAAGTGATTCTGCAGTACGTGACTGGACAGAGGGAACAATCTGGGCACACCTTTGCTACCGTCCGTTTATCGGAGCGATGCTTGCAAACGATGAGCTTCAGATGAACGCTGCCAAGTCTGTTACAAAGGTAGATGATGCAACTTATGAAGTAGAACTTTATGACAACATCGTTGACAGTCAGGGCAATGCAATCAAGGCATCCGACGTAGTGTTCAGCTATGATAAACTGGCAGAGCTGGGATTTGTATCTGAAATTTCTCTGTATTATGGCAGCGCAGAAGCTACCGGCGATTATACTTTGACAATTACACTGAAAGATACCAGCGAAGGTGCCATTGAAGCAGTTCTGTGCAATTGCTCCATCGCAAGTGAAGCATGGTATACAAATGCTACTGAAGATGAAATTAACTCCAATCCTGCTACCACAGGCGCTTACATTGTAACGGATATGGTTACCGGCTCCGGTGTAACACTGCAGGCAAAAGAAGACTACTGGAAGACTGAAGGAAAAGCAGATGTTGAGTTTGAAAATGTAAAAGAAATTGAGCTTCGCTGCATCACAGAGGCTTCCTCCAGATCTATCGCACTTGAAAATGGCGAGATTGATATGGCTGAGATTTCTTCTGATGAAGTAGGACGTTTCGAAGAGAACGAAGACTACACCGTAACCAAATATCTGAATGGTATGAGCCAGTATCTGATCTTCAACTGCAGCGAAGGCAGCAAATTTGCTGATGTAAATGCTCGTCAGGGTGTTGCCCGCGCATTTGATGCACTGAATATGTCTCTCTCCGCTGGTGAGGTTGTTCTGAGCCATGACGTAGCTCCGAACCTTGGACCGGACTATGTAGATGCCTGGGAAGAGGAAGAATACTTTACCTATGATATCGAAGCAGCAAAAGAGTATCTGGCAGCAGCAGGCTATGACGAGAGCAATCCGCTTGAGTTCAGCTTCCTGAACAGCTCACAGGCTCCGCAGCAGCCTTACGTTGCACTGCAGGCTATGTTCGCAGAAGCAGGACTGAACATGATCATCGACAGCCAGGACCGCGCAGCAAGACAGGCTGTTCAGAACGATCCGTCCGCATGGGATATGTGTGAGTACTCCAACTCTGTAGCAGACTTCACTACCACATTCTGGAACGATTTGTTCGGTGGCGAAAACAACCAGTGCTTCGTACAGGATGAGAAACTGCAGGAACTCCTTTCCGCAGCTATCGCAGACAGAAGTGAAGAAAATCTGACCGCATTCCATGAGTATGTAAAAGAGCAGGCTTACATCGTTGGATGCTACACTGAGGTTAGATCTATTGTCAGCACAGCCGGTATCACAGACATTTCTCTTCAGAAACTGAACCCGGTATTGAATGCTATGACATTTACAGAAGATTACACATCTGTAGAAGGTTAATTGTTCCGGAAATTACAACCTGAAAACTAAGTGAATGATAAAAGCAGCACTGTATTATTGAGTTTGTTTCACATAGTGCAGTGCTGTTTGCATCCTGGTAAATGAAAGGAAATGAGTTCATGATACGATATGTGGTAAAGCGATTGCTGATAATGATTCCGACGCTGCTTGCTGTTGGTATCATTATGTTTACATTGATGAACTTCGTTCCGGGTGATCCTGCACAGCTTGCGCTGGGTTCGGGTGTACATACGGAGGCGGAGATTGAGGCAAAACGTGTAGCACTTGGACTTGACAGACCGTTTGTGGTCAGGCTGGGTGAATACGTAGCAAATATTTTTACAAAGTTTGATTTTGGAAAGTCTTTAATCGATGGCACTGATATTAAATGGGAATTGATGAAGCGTTTCCCGCACACTGCCAAAATAGCAATTTTCAGTATTATATTAACCATTGTGGTGGGCCTGCCGCTGGGCATCTACACAGCGGTACATGCGAATTCAGTTGGCGACAGAGTCTCGCTGTTTGTTACGTTATTGTTTGACTGTATGCCGAGTTTCTGGACAGCATTAATGCTGGTTTTGCTTTTTTCTCTGAAGCTGAAGTGGCTGCCGTCATCCGGCGCGAAATCATTAATATATTTCGTTTTGCCGACGATAGCAAACTCACTTGGAGGTCTTGCCGGCTTCACCAGACAGGTACGTGCAAGTATGCTTGAGGTCGTGCGTTCGGACTATGTAACTACTGCGAGATCGAAAGGACTTTCGGAAAGAGATGTTATTTATGGACATGCCCTCCCGAATGCGCTGATTCCGATTTTGACCGTAATCGGTATGAGATTTGGTTCCATGCTCGGCGGTGCAACGATCATTGAGGTAGTATTCTCTATTCCTGGTATTGGGCAGTATCTGGTAAACAGCATTAATAACCGTGATTACAATGCATGTACCGGCGGAATTATCTTTATTGCGTTTACCTTTGCATTAATTATGTTACTTACTGACCTGCTGTATGCCTTTGCGGACCCGCGTATTAAGGCGCAGTATGTATCCTCAAATAGAAAGAAGGTGAAATAATGGCAGATGAATTAAAGAACAAAGATTCCAAACATCATGGACATGGACATCATGGTGGACATGGTAAAAAGGGAAAAAGGCATCATCGCATTGATGCCAGCATAAAGCCAGGATCGGCGAAATACGTATGGGCGAGTATCTCTCACAACAGAGGCGCGGTATTGGGAATGATATTCCTCGCTTTAATCATTATTCTGTCATTAGTGTCTCCTTTAATCTGCAGATACAGCTATTCAACAACCGATTTTGCGGCGATGAAATCCTGGCCGTCATTTGATCATCTGTTTGGAACGGATGACCTGGGCCGTGATATTCTTTCCAGGGTTTTGTACGGCGCAAGATACACTCTGATTATCGGACTGTTATCTACCGTGCTTTCCGCAATCCTCGGAATTATTATGGGAGCAGTTGCCGGATATTTCGGCGGTGTGATTGATTCCTGCTTAATGCGTTTCCTGGATCTGTTCCAGGCATTCCCGTCACTGGTTCTGGCAATGGCATTTTGCGCAGTATTCGGAACGGGTGTGGATAAATGTATTCTCGCACTTGGTATTACGGGGATTCCCGGATTTGCCCGCCTGATGAGGGCAAACATTCTGCGCATTCGAAATATGGAATACATTGAGGCGGCGACAACGATTAACTGTCCGACCTGGAAAATTATTGCTCAGCATATTGTTCCAAATGCAATTTCTCCAATCATTGTTGAAATTGCGATGAGTGTCAGCAGAAACGGCCTGGCGTCCTCTTCCCTCAGTTTCCTGGGGCTGGGTGTACAGGAACCGAAGCCGGAATGGGGACAGATGCTTGCAGCAACACGTAACTATATTCGTGATTTCCCGTATATGGTAATCATTCCTGGTATTTTTATCGTGCTTACCGTATTGAGCTTCAACCTGCTGGGTGATGCTTTCCGTGATGCACTGGATCCGAACTTTAAAGACTGATGGAGGGATAAGAAATGGCAAAAACAAGAGAAAACTTTTTTGGGATTCGTCATCTCACGGTGAAGTATCATTCCGGAAATTCTATTATCCATGCAGTCAATGATGTTTCGCTGGAATTAAAAGAAGGAGAAACACTTGGTCTGGTAGGCGAGACGGGAGCAGGAAAAACCACCATAGCAAAATCTATTCTGCGTATTCTTCCGGAAAGTTCCGTGGAAAGTGTGGAAGGAGATATCTGGTTCGAAGGAAAGCAGATTCTTGATATGAATGACAAGGAACTGCAGGCATTGCGGGGGAAGTCTATTTCCATGATTTTCCAGGATCCGATGACAGCGCTCAACCCGGTAAAGACGGTAGTATCCCAGATCGCAGAAGGGTATAAACAGCATCATAATTGCTCTAAGGCTGAAGCAAATAAGCGCGCTATAGAGATGCTGGAGATGGTTGGTATCGGTGCCGACCGTGCGGAGGAATATCCGCATCAGTTTTCGGGCGGTATGAAGCAGAGAGTTGTAATCGCACTTGCGCTTGCATGTTCTCCGAAGCTGCTGCTGGCGGATGAGCCGACGACTGCACTGGATGTAACAATCCAGGCACAGGTTCTGGACCTGATCAGGGATCTTCGGAATAAGCTGGGAACGGCCATGATTCTGATTACGCATGACCTGGGCGTTGTAGCAGAAGTCTGTGATAAGGTGGCAGTAATCTATGCGGGCCGAATTATTGAACAGGGCACGTTGGAAGACATCTATGATCACCCGACGCATCCGTATACCTGCGGACTTTTCGGTGCGCTTCCTGATATGGAAAAGGATGTGGAACGGCTATCTCCCATCGAAGGACTTCCGCCTGATCCGTCTGTTGTCCGTGAGCATTGTGATTTCTTCGAGAGATGTCCATATGCCTGCGGAAAATGTAAGAAATTTAACAACCATATGATTGAAATGACACCGGACCATCTGGTCAGATGTTGGAAAGCAAATGAGGGGGTGTGATCAGTGGCAACATTATTGGAAACACAGAACTTAAAAAAATATTTTAAGAGTGGTGCGGGAATGGTTCATGCTGTTGATGACATCACTTTCAAAATCGAAGAGGGAGAAACCGTAGGTCTTGTAGGAGAATCCGGTTGTGGAAAATCAACACTTGGAAGGACGCTGATTCATTTAAATGAAAGCACGGACGGAAAGATTCTGTTCCAGGGGAAAGATGTTACCAATCTGAATAAGAGGGATATAAAACAGTTCCGCAAGGATGTTCAGATGATTTTTCAGGATCCGTATTCCTCTCTTGACCCGCGTCAGACAGTATCAGACATAATTATGGAACCCCTGAAACTGGATGGAAGTTTCAGCAAAGAGGAGATCAAAAACCGCACACGGGAATTGATGGATATTGTTGGAATTGAAAAACGTCTTCGGATGTCTTACCCGCATGAGCTGGATGGCGGAAGACGCCAGAGGGTAGGAATAGCAAGAGCACTGGCTCTGAATCCGAAATTTATTGTATGCGATGAACCGGTATCTGCACTGGATGTATCAATTCAGGCACAGATTCTGAATCTTCTGATGGATCTGCAGAGGGATCTGGGACTTACATATCTGTTTATTACACACGATATGTCTGTTGTAAAACATATTTCAAATCAGATCTGCGTTATGTATCTCGGACAGATGGTAGAAATGTGCGACAGAAAGGAACTGTTTGCATATCCGCTGCATCCATATACAAAGGCGTTACTTTCCGCGATTCCAACGACAGATATCCATAACCGCAAAGAGCGTATCATTCTGAAAGGAGAGATTAAATCTCCGATTAATCCTGGTCCTGGCTGCCGTTTTGCATCACGCTGTCCATACGCGGATGACAGCTGCAAACAGGGAGTAAAAAGCTGCGAAGTACGCCCGGGACATTTTGTGGTATGTAATAAAGCAAAAGAAATTAATCAGTTGTAGAGAAGGGGTTATGAATGAAGACATTCCGTGATTCTTTTGAAGAAAATTATATGGCATATGAGGAGCCATGCAATAACAGACGGGGATTCCGAATCAGATATGAATATATTGGAGCGTGGTATGTGTATAAGCTGGACAGGGAAGAAAAGCAGCGTTATAAACGTATTTTTGGCACACTGTGTGTATTAAGCACCGTTTTCTTTGTGCTGGCAGCTTTGCGGAAATGCGAATTGAATTATAGTCCGTACCCGACATTATTTTCCGGGTTAGCGATGGCGGCATTTCTGTTCGAGTGGTTCGGTGTGATAAAATTCATTTTTTCCAACGATAAAATCACAAATCAGAGTTTTGATGAATTGAACATGATTCTCAGGATTGTACCATGTGCAAACGCTCTTCTCCTGCTTTGCGCCGCAATATCATGTGCTTTTATAATGATTCGGAATGGATTTCACATTGGAGTGATAACGGTACCACTATTTTATTTCCTTTCGGGGGCAGGTTCTTTTTTGATTACATTCTTTTATCGGGCTTTGCCTTATGAAAAGCAGGAAAATAAGGCATGGGATGACGGTTCGAAAAAGTTTATTCGTATGTGAGGCGGTTGTAAAACTTTTTGGAGCAATACTCCAACAGTTAAATAAATAGATAGAGAGGCATATGTGATGAGAAACAATATTAAAGAAGAAAAAAAGCAGATGATGTTGAATGAAAACATCATGACACTGCTGCCGAAAATGGCGGTGCCGACAATCACCGCCCAGTTGATCACAACGATTTATAATCTGGTAGATACTTATTTTGTAAGTACGCTTGGTACAAATGCAACGGCGGCGGTAGGCGTAAACAGTTCCCTGGAACGAATGATCACTGTGATCGGATCTTTGATCGGAGCAGGTGCCTGCAGTTATATTTCCAGACTTCTGGGAGCAAAAGAAGAAGAGCATGCAAATAAGGTACTCTCAACATCCATATTTACCGGTCTTGGATTAGGCATTATCTTTATGATTTTTGGTAAGCTGATGCTGGGTGATATTGTTTACTGGCTTGGCGCAACGGAAGAATGTGCAACTTATTCGATGCAGTATGGTACCTATGTTTTGTATGCTGCACCGTTCATGATCGGCAGTTTTATCCTGAACATGTGTTTGCGAAGCGAGGGAAGCGCTACATATTCCATGATTGGTATTGGTTTCGGAGGTGTTTTGAACTGCTTCCTGGATCCGTTGTTTATCTACAAATTTAATCTGGGAGTAGCAGGAGCTTCCATGGCAACTGCAATTTCGAAAATTATCAGTTTTATTATTCTGTGCGTGCCGTATGTTAAAAAGACTTCGATTGTTGAAATTTCCATTCGCAAATTTTCATTGGCAATCGGCGATGTAAAAGAGGTAATTGCGATAGGTTCCAGTTCCTTTTTCCGCTCGGTTCTTACAGTGGCAGCATCCATTACGATTAACCGTGTAGCAGGAAGCTATTCAACTGCATCACTGGCAGCGCTTTCTGTAGCAAACCGTATTATGGAGTTCCCGTTTGCATTTATTCTTGGATTTGGGCAGGGATATCAGCCGGTTGTTGGTTTTAACTGGGGAGCAAAGGTGTGGAAGCGAGTAAAGGACAGTTATACATACGGCTGCATTATGGCGGTCGGCGGTTCCATTATCATGGGAATTATAATTTTCATTTTTGCATCACCGCTGATCCGTATTTTTAACAGCCAGGCAGATACAGAGGTTATGCAGCTTGGACTTCTCTGTGTGAGACTGCAGTGTTTCGGTCTGGTTTTACATGCACTCAGTTCTCAGGTGAATATGTTTTTTGCCGGAATCGGAAATGCAAAGCTGGCACTGCTGGCAAACTTTGCAAGACAGGGATATTGTTTCTATCCTGTTCTTCTGATTGCACCTATGATCTGGGGAGTAAATGGTGTGGCTGCCACACAGGCACTTGCAGATCTTTTGAGTGCAGTGGTGATTATTCCGCTGTTTTTCCATGGCCAGAAAGTGATTCGCCTGGCTGAGGCAGGAAAGTTAAAAACAAAAGCAGCCAGAAGATAAATTTTAATGAACAAAATCTGCAGGAGGCAGGTATCATAGAAAGGAGAACATTCATGTTTATTGAAGTTGATAAAGAGATCATTGATACGAATGATGACAATATTGTAAAAGTCCGCCAGAAATTATTTCCGGAAGAGGAAAAGATGCCGCTGGCAAAATATTTTTACAAATATCCGCTGCATATGCCGACTCCGCTGGAAATGCAGATTATACAGAAACCGATGAAAGTGGAGGATGCAATCCGGCCGGAAAACTTTATGGATCTTTTAAAACCATATGGTTATGACAAGGTTGAACTTGGCTATTGCATGTTTGAGGACGGTTCCGGCTATGTGGCAACCTATCGTGTCAGACCACCGCATATTACGGCTGAAATGGAGAGATGGTATCGTAACTGGAGAAACCTGAAATCTAAGAGTATGGTTCCAGGCCATGGCAATTTGAGATATAAAATCTGGAACTATGCGGATCATTTTGACCACTATTATGTAAACTGGCAGGACGGTTCTGATGGCATTCATACCACAGAAAGTCTGGATCTTGGAGCCGGTGACCGCATGTACGACACAATCCGTCATCAGTTTGATCTGAAGGATTTTGGATTGACAGATGAGAGACTGCAGGAGCTGAAGGATGCAGGATGCCAGCTGACAGGGAAAGGTTCCTATGAGACATTTGACGAGCCGGGCACACATCTTTGCCTTGCATATTCCCGTCCATGCCCGCAGGGAGGCGTTGAGACCAGAAGCCGTGAATGGATCGGCTGGAGACCTGTGAACGGAAAGCTTGTAAGAGATTACAGTACAAAATGTGATGAGGCTTATTTGAAGAAAGTTGTGATCCATACATTGATTGAGTGGGAGCACCTGTATACATTCCTTCCGGAACTGTATGCAGAGTATCATGATCAGCCAATGGATGCAGATTAATTTTATAGAATGGGAGTGAAAATATGTTCACATTAGAAGGAAGAACGATGATCATTACCGGCGGTGCAGGAAATAATGGGTCTGCAATTGTAAATGCCGCTCTTGAACGTGGCATGAATGTCGCAATGTTAAGCGGATTGCATACCAAGGCACAAAAAGCGATTGAGGAAAAAATTAATCCGAAGTACCGCGATCATGTAATTGGAATTGCACAGAATCCGAAAGCAAAATGGGAAGAAAACCTTGCGGCTGCACCTGAATTTTACAAGAGCCGTGAGCATATGAGGGATATGATACAATATGTATATGAGCGTTTTGGCAGTGTCGATGTTGTTGTGAACGCAAAGGGCGGTCATATCCGCTATGATTTTGAGCATACGGATAAGACTATCTGGCGCCATTCCATGGAAGTTGTGGAATCTGCATTTGTGAATGTAAAAAATGCAATGCCGTATCTGCTTGAGAGTAAAGCACCCCGAATTATCAACATTACTACCTGTGACGCAAGAAACGGCGGATATTTCCTGGACCCGTCCTTTGCGGCTGCCCGTGCGGGACTTGAAGCGCTGACCTACGAGATGGCGAAGGAACTTGGACCAAAGGGAATTACATCCAACTGTATTCTGATTGGTCACTGCGAGGGAGATGTTCCGGAGGAGACTACGCTGAGCGATGAAGAACGTGCGAAAATGCTTTCTCAGATTCCGGTAGGCCGTATGATGGTTCCTCAGGATGTTGTGGGTGCATTCTGCTTCCTGGCCAGTGAAGAAGCGGATTTTGTAAATGGCGCAAGGATAGATATTAATGGAGGCCTGATTGTAGGTTAAATGTAAAAAGGGGGAAAAGCAATGGCTTTAATATATAATGATGGTATGCCATATTATAAGGTGCCTGAGTTAACAAAAGAGGAAAAGGCAATGCCGGCCTCACGATTTTATACTGATTATAAACTTTATCCGCCTAATCCGCTGCAGCAGCAGATTTTGGATGCCGGTCCAATGGATGTAAAAGATGCTATTCCGATCGAGCACTGGCTGGATCATCTTCAGGTAAAAGGTTACCCGAAAGTATGCTATGGATATACGATGATGCCGGGCGGATATGGCTTTTATATTGAATATTCCGTATCTCCTGTAACCTGGCAGGGAAAATGGAGACGCTGGTATGGAAAATGGTATAATCAGCATTCTAAGAGTATGGTAGAAGGTCAGGGAAACCTGCGCTATAAGATCTGGAATCCGCTTGATCATTGGGATCACAAATTTGTAAACGGAGAAAATGATAAAGATGGTGTCTGGTCGCTGGAAACTCTGGATCTGGGGGCTACAGGGGATCCGAGTAAAGGAATCCCGGCGATATCACATAATATTGATTTGCGTGATTATGGACTCTCTGAGGAGCGTTATCAGGAATTGCTGGCTGCAGATTGCAGAGCAGATGCATGTTGGGAAGAATTTGAAGGGCATCCGGGACATCATCTGGTACTTCGTTTCAGCCGTCCTTGTCCTCTCGGAGGAAGAGAAAGCATCAACTGTGAATGGATGGGATTTTATGCAAAGGATGGAAAGATTATCCGCGATGAGGATACTCCGGTGGATAATACTTATCTGAAAAATGTTCTGACGCACAACACAATCGAGAGGCAGCATTTATATGAAGTTTTGCCGGATCTGTATGAGGCATACAGCGGGCTGCCAATTGATGAAGACTAAAACAAGGAGACAAATATGGGAGCAATTAAGACATCGTTTGTGAACGTGGCAAAACGTTCTCCGGGAGTGTTATATGAGCCGGTGCAGAAAAATGAGAAACAAAGGATCGCAGTACTGGTTATGCATTCAGATGAAGATTATTTGCTTTGGCCGACCGGTCCTGAACTGGCAAAAAGAGGATACACCGTTCTTAATGCAAATGTTATGAACAAAGAAGGAATTATCTTCAGCCAGATAGATAAAATGCAGAGCGTGAAAGCAGCAGTGGAATATTTGCGTTCGCTTCCTCAAGTTGAAAAAATCATACTGATGGGACATAGTGGTGGCGGAACCCTGATGTCAGCGTACCAGGCTGTTGCGGAAAATGGCCCGCAGGTATTTCAGGGACCTGAAAAAATATTCCCATATCCGAGTAATGAAGAGCTGCCGCCTGCAGACGGAGTGATGCTGCTGGACTCTAACTGGGGAAATGCAGTAATGCAGCTTCTCAGCCTTGACCCGGCGGTAGAAGATGAGCATAGCGGCATGCTGATAAATGAAGATTTGAATCTGTTTAATACTGTAAATGGATTTGATGAAAAAGGTTCTACATATTCAGATGAGTTTATTCAGGCATTTCAGAAAGCACAGAGCTTACGAAATATTTATATTTTGGAATACGCCCTGAGTCGTCTGATGAAGATTGAGGCAGGAGAGGGCAATTACACGGATGATGAGCCACTGATCATTCCGGGAAGCGCACAGGTGTTTTTAAATAATAAACTGTATGCACAGGATGTTCGCCTGATGTCTCATACGCAGAAGCCGTATTTGCTGCTTCATCCGGACGGCAGCAGGACAGTGGAAATCATTCACAGTCTCAGAGGTCCGGAGAATCCGCACTCTCTTACGGATTCTTTCTGGGAAGGAGCGAGATTTCTTTCTGTAAAAACGTATTTGAATTCCTACGCTGTGCGTACGTCAGATGATTATGGATTTGATGAAGACCACTTATGGGGTGTGGAATGGGAATCTACATATAATTGTCCTCCTGGTAACGTAGCACATATAAAAGCGCCGATGCTTGTCATGGGTATGACAGCCGGATGGGAATTTCTGGCATCTGAAACAATTTATGATATGGCTGCGAGTGAGGATAAGACGATTGCATTTGTAGAAGGTGCCACTCATAAATTTACACCTGCAAAGCATTTGGAAAAGTTTGAAGGTGAATTTGGAGATACCATGAAAACCCTGCACGATTATCTGGATGAATGGCTTAGTGCGGGAAGATTTTAAGGGCTTCTGTTTGATGATGGAACACAGAAATCCAGATGTGATAAAAGCCAGCGTTTATAAACGCTGGCTTAATAGCGTGGATTTCATAATATAATATTACAGTGAGGAATTTATAGATAATGAGCAAATATCGTGATTCAATAGGAAAGTATTTATATTGCTTTATATTGGCGCCTGTTTTTATGATTCTTGAGGCCTGCGGTGAATTTATACTGCCCTATTTGAATGCTAATGTGGTTGACCGCGGAGCTGCGAATGGTGATATTGAGTATATATTGCAAAATGGATTGTATATGGTTCTGGTAGCAGTGGTTATGTTGGCAGGTGGAGTCTTGGGAGCTTATTTTGCTATTAAAGGTTCTGCTCATCTGGCATCTGATGTGCGCGGAAAAACATTCCGGAAGATTCAGGAATTTTCTTTTGCCAATATTGATGATTTTTCCACAGGCTCTTTGATTACCCGCATTACCAACGACATTACGCAGATCCAGAATTTTGCTCAGAGCCTTCTGAGGGGATGCTTCCGCAGTCCGGTCATGCTTATTGGAGCTGTATGTATGTCTTTTGCACTGAATCCCAAACTGGCGGCAATAATCTGCGTTGTGATTCCGTTTTTAACATTGGCGATTGTGCTGATTATTCGAAGCGCTTCTCCCCGTTATACACAGATGCAGGTAACTCTGGATTCTCTGAATAATCAGATTAATGAGACGATTACCAATGAACGTGTGATCAAATCCTTTGTGAGGGAAGAAAATGAAAAAGAAAAGTTTGCCGCTGTAAATAGTGTGCTGATGAAGAAAAGTATTTCCGCTTTAAAAATGATGATTCTCATGCAGCCGATTTCTGCTCTGGCGATTAATATTACTACACTGGCAGTGGTCTGGATTGCCGGAAAACAGATTATAATCGGAGATATGGCAGTGGGCACTCTGACTGCATTTATTACTTATCTTACTCAGATTTTGACAGCCTTAAATTTTCTGGCAAATATTATTTTGCAGGGGACAAGAGCAGCTGCGTCAGATCGGAGAATTTCTGAAGTGCTCACGGCAGAAGTGAATCTTACAGATGATAAAGCCGGGAAGAAAGATATAAATATTGAGAAAGGCGAAATAGAATTCAGGGATGTCTCTTTCCGATATCTGAAAAAGAACCGGGAGAATATTCTGAATCATATCAGCCTGCAGATCAATGCGGGAGAGTTTATTGGAATTGTAGGATCTACAGGAAGCGGAAAAACATCTCTGATTTCGCTGATTCCCAGACTGTATGATGCGGATGCGGGAAGTGTTTTGATAGATGGTACAGATGTACGGGAACTTTCTATAAAGAAATTGCGCGACAGTGTTGCCGTAGTATTACAGAAGAATACTCTTTTTTCTGGAACAATTTCTGAAAACCTGCGGTGGGGAAAAGAAAATGCCAGTATGGAAGAGCTTCTCTGGGCATGCAAAGTGGCACATGCAGAAGAGTTTATTCATTCTTTTCCCAGGGGATTTGAGACAGAGCTGGAGCAGGGAGGCACGAATTTATCAGGTGGACAGAGACAGAGACTGTGTATTGCCAGGGCACTTTTGAAGCGGCCGAAAATATTGATTCTGGATGATTCCACCAGTGCGGTGGATACTGCCACGGATGCCGGAATCAGAAAGGCATTCAGGGAAGAGCTGCATGGAATGACAAAAATTATCATTGCGCAGCGCATTAATTCAGTAATTGATGCAGATCAGATTGTGGTGATGGATGAAGGCAGGATTGAAGATGTGGGAACCCATGACGAATTGATCAGACGTTGTACTACATATCAGGAAATCTACTATTCCCAGAAGGAGGCATAATATGGATCAGGAACGTGCGTCACGCATTCAAAAAAAGTACAGCCATACTTCCGGGAGCGGGCAGAAGAAAGAATTTTCCATGGGAGGTCCGCAGAATAGGGGAAACGGCATAAGGGCACAGGGAAAACCGAAGGATACAAAAGGAACCATGCTTCGCCTGATGCGGTATTTGGGAAAAGAGAACGTATGGATTCTGTTTGCCGGGATTACGATGATTGTGTATACGGTTTTCTCTCTGGAAGCTGCTTATATGCTGCGTCCTATTATAAACCATTATATTTTCTATGATTCTGCAGATCAGGAAGTATCAGTGCGTGTCAGCAACCTTGCAGGAGCATTGGCAGTTCTGGCGCTGGTGTATGCAGTATCGGTTTTCAGTCAATGGCTGCAGCAAAGGATCATGCTGCATGTTTCCCAGAAATCGCTTCTTCGCATGAGAAAACAGCTGTTTGATAAACTGCAGACACTGCCCGTCAGTTATTTTGACAATCATACTACAGGCGATATTATGAGCCGTTTTACAAATGATGTAGATGCGGTAGGAGAAATGCTGAATAGTACGTTTATCCAGATTATCTCCGGAAGTATTACAGTGACAGGAACGATTATCTTAATGTTATATACAAATTGGATACTGGGTATGATGACAATATTGATGACACCTGTGCTGATCCTGATCAGTAAATTAATGATTAATTCCGGTAAAGATGCTTATGCGGCCCAGCAGAAGAATCTGGGAATCCTGAATGGATTTGCCCAGGAAATGATTACAGGCCAGAAGGTTGTGAAAGTATTCAACCATGAGGAAACAGCAATTGACGAATTCGAATTTTTGAATGAGGAATTGCTTCATACACAAATTAAAGCACAGTTTCGTTCAGGAAGCATGGGGCCTCTGACTCATCAGCTCTGCAATGTCGGATATGTGCTGACTGCGTGTGTGGGAGCAATTCTGGTAGTAAAACGGGGATTTGACCTGGGTGGTCTTGCTGTATCAGTCAATTATACCAGGCAGTTTAACAGACCGATTAATGAAATATCAATGCAGATGAATAATGTTTTTTCTGCACTTGCCGGTGCGGAAAGAGTCTTCGAAGTGTTGGATCTCGAACCGGAGAAGGAGTCTGAGAATACGGTAGTTTTAGATAAGATTGAAGGAAATATTGTTTTGGATCATGTGAACTTTGGTTATACACCGGAGGTCACTGTGCTGCATGACATTTCCCTGTATGCGAAGCCGGGGCAGAAAATTGCTTTCGTCGGCTCTACGGGTGCCGGAAAGACTACCGTGACCAGTTTATTATCCAGATTTTACGATATTCAGGCAGGAACAATTACTGTCGACGGAGTTCCTATTGAAAAGATTAAGAGGGGATTTTTGCGAAGCAATATTGCAATGGTACTGCAGGACACCCATTTGTTTACCGGTACTGTGAGAGAGAATATCCGTTACGGACGCCTTGACGCTACTGACAGGGAAGTGGAAGAGGCGGCAAAAGTTGCATCAGCACATTTCTTTATCAAAAATCTGGAAAACGGGTATGATACGGTTTTGGAGCAGGATGGAGCAAATCTTTCGCAGGGGCAGCGCCAGCTTTTGAATATTGCAAGAGCGGCTATATCCAAAGCACCTGTCCTGATTCTGGATGAGGCGACCAGTTCTGTTGATACCAGAACTGAACGTCATATTGAGGAAGGAATGGATGCGATCATGAAAAACCGTACCACATTTGTGATTGCTCATCGCCTTTCCACTGTTCGGAAATCCAATGCGATTATGGTTTTGGAAAAGGGCAGAATCATAGAACGGGGTACCCACGAGGAGCTTTTGAAAATGAACGGGCGTTATGCTGATCTTTACCATGAAATTGCGCAGTTGGAATAACAAAGCCGGCTGGGCAAAGTACAAAACGCAATTGGTCTTTTCAGAAGCACAGGAAAAGCAGTATTGAAAACATTCAGCAGCAATACCGCCGTACTTCTCCATCTTTTATGGAAAAATGTTCGTATTCACTGTCACTCATTTCATAAAAGTAGGAGTTTACGACTTTAGCAGTTTCCGAGTCTACGGACAGTAAAATTGGAGCAGCTGAATGGGACGCTTTCCAGTCATCCAAAAATTTGTATACCCGTTTCATGATACGAAAGACAGACTCTGTATCCCTTTTTGTCAGAGTAAATGATTCAATTTCCAAATCAGATGCTCCGAATAAAGCTTTATTACTAATTTGCTGTGAATTGGCAAAATATTGGTTTGTTATATAAATATAGGCCATACGCGGCACCTCCTGTTCTTATACCAGGGATTTGATCAGCTTGTTAAATACTATTTTTATATGTTCTTCATTGTTCATGGTATGCTTTTTTATAGTTGCATTTTAGTGTGCTTATTAGTATAATGCTTTCCATATTCAATCAAAAACCAGTCAAATTTTGCAGGAGGTATTTATGCGGCCGCTATACCATGAAATTAACAGCCAACTGGAAATTTTCACGAAAAAGAATACTGCGCTTCCGCCCCATTTGCATAAGTATCTGGAGTGTATATATATTACAGAGGGAAAATTACAGCTGGGAATCGGATCTGACTGGATTGAAATGAATCCGAATGATCTGGCGATCATTTTCCCGGATATGATTCATGAGTTTCGGGTGGATGAGAGTATGCTGTCACAGGCAATATATATTCTGGAAGCACCGGCTTTGACGGGTCCTTTTGCGGGGATTTTACAGAAATATTATCCGCGTACCCCGGTTATTCGAAGGAACCTGGTGCATCCGGATATTCCGCATGCGCTGAATGCCCTGCTTGGCTCAGAAGAAGATCCTTATTGTTTTGATCTGCGGCAGGCGTATCTTCAGATTTTGTTGGCGAGAGCATTGCCGGTCTGTGAACTGACTGAAAAAAGAGAGATGGAATTTTCTGATCTCGCCTGGCAGGCGGTATCCTATATTTCGCAGTACTTTAAGGAAGATGTGTCACTTGCAGGCATGGCTCGTAAGTTTGGTGTCAGCCCTTATGTATTATCACGGATTTTTTCCGGTATACTTCACACGAATTTCAACCAATATTTAAATGAGATCCGTCTGGATTATGCTTCACATCTGCTGCGTACTACCGACAAATCTGTTACCAATATTTTTATTGATTCGGGCTTCAGCAGTCAGACAACGTTTAACCGGGCCTTTAAGACAAAATATCATATTTCTCCCAGGGATTACCGCAGGCAGAATCAGTGCACAGGACAGCTTCAGACACCGGTTTCTTCAGCTGGCTATCCAGAAAAAACGGGCACTGGCTTACAGACAGATTCATCCTGGAATCTGGCAAAGGGGCGGTTTTTATAGTGTCTTAAAACAGAAAGAAAGTTGTCAGAATATTCGGCTGTTTATAGAAAATAAATTACTTAAAAATGAAATGAAATGCAAATATTTCTGAAAAAACTATTGACAAATTGTATTTTTGGTAGTACAATAAGTTCATCAAAACAAAAGAATGAAAATCAAAATGTCATAATGGACAGAAAAAATCTTACATAGGAGGTACGGTCCAACAAAAACTTAAGTAATTACTCATAATCTAAGAAAGATGAAGGTGTAGACAATGAAATTACAGGAAATTCATTAAGAGCCCGGTCGAGAGGAAAAAGAATCGATCGGGCTTAAACTTTGTTTAATAGCTGTAACAGTGTGTCAGGCATACGCAAATTTACTCTCTGTGGATTACTGTGGCTCTGTATCAGAGTAGGGGAACTGATCGATTCAGTAGGCGCTTATGCTAAAAAGTCCGAAAATGGAAAGTATGAAATCCTTAGAGTGAGCACTTTAGCGTTGTGCTCACTCTTTTCAGGTTTATCGATTTTTTTCATATTCTTTTAAAGAGCTAATGGCCTGCCGTGACAGCGGAATCAAAGCAATCATATTGAAGATCGTCATCAGACCAATTCCGACATCTCCCAGATCCCAGACAAAAGTATAGGCTGCCAGTCCTCCCGTGAAGAGCATCACCAGAGCAAGAATTTTATACAAAGTTTGCGACAGCCAGTTATCTCCGAATAAGTAGGCAACATTAGGTCTGGCATAGAACAGGATTCCGATGAAAGTTGAAAAACTGAACAGCCATAGGATGGCAGCAATAAAAATTACACCGAAATCTCCCATATGGTAGCGCATGGCTTCCTGCAGAAGATCCATGCCAACAAGTCCGGAAGTCAGATCGACAGGTGTCAGCAGCATGATCATTGCCGAACAGCTGCAGATCACGATCGTATCGATAAATACGCCGAATGCCTGCAAGAGACCTTCTTTTGCAGGATGACTGATATCGGCTGCAGCGGCTGCACATGGGGCAGAACCGGAACCTGCTTCATTAGAAAATAATCCACGTTTGGCACCATTCATAAGAACTGCGCCGAATCCTCCGGCCACTGCCTGGCGTAAACCGAATGCTTCCGTGAATATGCGGTGAAATACAGATGGAAGCTGACCGGCATTTTTGATAATTATAAACAGCGTAATCAGAAAATAGAAGCTTGCCATAATCGGGACTACAACATCCAGAACTTTCACGGTTGCATTCTTGCGAAGAACAATGACTGCTGCAATCAATACAAGAATTATCGTTGTATAGATCGGAGGAGTCTGGAATGCATTTTCGAAGGCTGAAGAAACGGAGTTTCCGATTACCTGGCTGATGCCGCACCAGCAGATTAAACCGGAAACAGCAAACAAAACTGCAATGATGGAACGCCTGCGTTTGCTGTCTTTCCTGATAAAAAAAGAATGTATATAATAGGCAGGACCGCCTCTGAATCCTCCATAGAGAGGGTCTTTTTCTTTATATAATTGTGCCAGAGTTGCCTCGACAAATGCGGTGGAAGAACCCAGCAGAGCCGTAACCCACATCCAGAATACCGCACCTGCTCCTCCGGCAGAGATCGCAGCTACTACGCCTACCAGGTTGCCCATGCCTACACGGGTTGCAGTTGATATAATAAGCGCCTGTACACCCGAGATAGAATCTTTCTGGGAAAGATTTTTCTTTTCAACTGTGATTTTAAGCATTTCAGGAAAGAGACGGAAGGGAAGAAATCTGGTCCGGATTGTGAAATAGATTCCGGAGGGAATCAGAATCAGTACCAGCAGTGAAAGTCCAAGTGAACTTCCGCCGGGTAATGGGATAGTGATAAGATCACCCCACAGAAGATGATAAATGGCATTGAATATTATCATGGCGACACCTCTTTAGTATATTTTAATATTTGTATTTTTCCCATATTTAGTATATAGTAGAAGATACCATCTGTAAAATTGATAATTATAATACTAAGGATCTAAACAATAGATGGAGGGATAAAGCGTGGATATAAAGAATCTGGTTACATTTATTTATGTGGCTGAATTGAATAGCTTTACAAAAGCGGCAGAGACATTAGGCTATTCACAGTCAACAATATCTTTTCAGATTAAGCAGTTGGAATCAGAACTGAACGTTCAGCTGTTTGAAAGAATCCATCATACGATAGCATTGACGGAGAAGGGCAGAGAGGTATTGGAATATGCTCACCGAATCAGCAAATTGACCCGGGAACTGGAAGAAAATATGCAGGATGCCAGAGTGGTCAAAGGCCATATACGGCTGGCTACGGCAGATTCTCTGTGTGATTTGTTATTGGGAAAGAAGTTTTTAAAGTTTAGGAAACGGTATCCGGGAATTGACCTTAAGGTCATTACAGCAGGGACAGAAGAAATGTTTCGGCTCATCAATCACAATGAGGCGGATATGATATTAACACTGGACAGTCACATTTATAATGCTGAATATATTATTGTCAAAGAAGAGCGGGTGAGGACACATTTTGTGGCGGCAGCACAATGTCCGCTGGTCGGGCAGGGGAGATTTTCAGTCAGTCAGCTTGTGGATGAGCCTTTCATTTTAACCGAAAAAGGGATGAGCTATCGCAGGCTGATGGATGAAAAACTGGCTTCCATGTCATTGGAGATTCACCCGATTTTGGAAATTGGAAGTACCGGGCAAATTTGCTCATTGATAGAGCAGGGAGCGGGTATCTCCTTTTTGCCTGATTATGTAACAGCCCGGGAAGTTGAGGCGGGCAGGATGGCTTATCTCGATGTAGAAGATTTCGAGGTTGAGGTGTGGAAGCAACTATTATATCATCGTGATAAATGGGTTTCTCCGCAGATGGAATCAGTGATACAATATTGTGCAGACCTTGGTTTTACGTTATCCTAATTCTTCCAGAAACCGTTGGCAGGCCAGAGAAAGATGAAAATCAGGGTCTTTTAGAACACAGATGGAACGTGTGGGCAGAGCTTCTGTAAGAGTGAGCTCTACTACTTTTTTGTCCTGCAGAGCGTGTTCTGCAAAAATACGGGGGACAAAGCCAATGCCCATATTCTGTATTGCCATAGGGGTGATCAGATCTGCTGAGGACAGTTCAATATCCGGGTGAAGATGAACACTGTTAGAGGCAAAAAGCATATCCAGATAGTAACGTCCCGAGGTCCCGGGTTCCAGACAGATCAGAGAATGGCGGGCCACCTCTTTGAATGTCAACGGATGGTCTGTAAGCTTTGAATAAGAAGGGCCGGCAATAACTGCCATGGAAAAATCTGCCAGAGTCTGAACAGACAGACTGGTATCAGGGAATGGTGTAGTCATCACAGCAAGGTCCATGGTCCCGCTTTTAAGGGCAGTTTCAGCAAGCTGGTAAGTAGTGTTAGTGATGCGAAGCTGGATATTCGGATATTTTTCTTTGAAACGTCCCAGTATGGGCGTCAGATAATTACGGAGTGTGGTTTCAGAGGCACCTATTTTAATCAGACCGCCGCCCATGCTCAGATAATCTTTTAATTCTTCTTCTCCGCGAAAAATTTCGGCGTATGCTTTTGAAATGTGCCGGTAAAGCAGCTCACCTTCCGGGGTGAGCTGCATTCCTTTTTTAGAGCGGATAAACAGTTTGCAGTTCAATTCTTTTTCCAGATTCAGAATATAGTGGCTTACGGTTGGCTGTGTCAGGAACATTGTCCTGGCCGCCAGAGTAATATTTTGATAGTGAGCTACATAATAAAATACACGGTATGAATCAAAGCTGATAGTCATTTTAGTTTCCTTTCCCGCTGCAATTTATACTGTTTTATTTTTATCCATTCAAATAATCTATACCTGAGGTAAAAAATATTAATTATACAAATGTTTTGGACTTAAGTATAATATCGTAGATTAAAAAAAGCAATAGAAAGGATGTGATATTACGGAGAAATTAACAGGAGCTTTAATGGAAGAGCTAAATTGTGAGACTGCATTTACCATTCCACTGTTCGGTGGAATTGATATTTCGGAGTCCGTGGCTGTGACCTGGATTATCATGGCAGTTCTGGTCCTTGCCTCTGTTTTGCTGACCAGACATCTGAAAGTAGAAAATCCGGGGAAAGGACAGTTGATGCTGGAAATGGCTGTAAGCAGTCTCCACGATATGGTTGGTGAAATGGTGGGAGAGAAGGGAAGACAGTATATCCCATATCTGGTTACGGTTCTGGTTTATATCGGCGTGGCCAACATTATCGGACTGTTTGGCTTCAAACCGCCTACAAAGGACCTGACAGTTACCATTGCACTGGCAGTTATGAGTATTATTCTGATTGAATACTCCGGAATACATGCCAGAGGTACAAAGGGCTGGATAAAAAGCTTTGCAGAGCCGGTGGCAATTATGACACCGTTTAATATTCTGGAGCTTGTTATTAAACCACTGTCACTGTGTATGCGTCTTTTTGGAAATGTGCTGGGAGCTTTTGTTATTATGGAACTGATCAAACAGGTGGTTCCGGCAGTGATTCCGGCAGCATTCAGTTTATATTTTGATATTTTTGACGGATTGATTCAGGCATATGTATTTGTATTCCTGACATCCCTGTTTATTAAGGAAGCAGTAGAATAACAGAACCGATGAAGCAGTCGGGTACAGGAAAGCGCCGGGAGCGCGGAAAGGATGAAGAGTATGTCAACATTATTAGCAGTAGGAGCAGGTATTGCAGTATTAACAGGTATTGGAGCAGGTATTGGTATCGGTATTGCCACATCAAAGGCAGTGGAAGCCATTGCAAGACAGCCGGAAGCAGAGAGTAAGATCATTAAATCACTGATGCTTGGATGTGCGCTGGCAGAGGCAACTGCTATTTATGGCTTTGTTATTGCACTTCTCATTATCATTTTGCTGAAATGATGTGTAAAGCGATTCGCAGGTATCATGGAAATAAAGAAAGGCAGGTAAAAAGAAGTGCTGAATGTAAGTCCTTTAAATCTGCTGTTTACCGTTTTGAATCTGTTGATTCTTCTGGCTTTAATGAAGAGATTCTTGTATAAGCCGGTATTAAACATTATTGCAAAAAGGCAGGAGCTTATTGACAGCCGGTTTGCAGAGGCAGATGCGGTAAAAAAAGAAGCAGAACAATTGAAAGAGCAATATGAAGCCTGCATGTCAGGCGCCAAAGAAGAGCAGGAAAGAACAGTAAAAGAGGCAAAAATAAGAGCCAGAGCCGAATATGACAGGATTGTTGCAGAAGCAGACCGTCAGGCAGGACAGATCGTAGAGAAAGCACGAAAGACCGGGGCGGCAGAACGCACAAAAGCTGTGAAAGAGGCAGAAGCGGAGATCACAAAGCTGGCTGTGGAAGCGGCGGCTAAAATTGCAGCAGGTTCTTTGAGCGGGCAGAATGATCGTGTCTCCTATGACGAATTTTTGAAAAAAGCAGGTGAGATGAGTGAAACAGACAGCAGATAAGTATGCAGGGATGCTGCGGGAGATGCAGATTTCCCAGGAAAATGCGGCGCAGGTTACAGATATTTTTCAGGCAGTACCTCAGATAAAAGAAACCCTGGCGGACCCGTCTGTTCCTCTTTATAAGAAACATACGGTGATCGAAAAGGTGTTTCCGGAGAAATTCCGCGATATTTTAAAACTTCTCTGTGATAATCAGGAAATAATGCTCTGGGATGAAATCCTGGAGAGCATGTGCAGGGAAAGTCCTGTAATCTCAGAGCATCTGAAGGCAGTTCTGACGTATGTGACACCGCCGGATCCGGAACAATTGGAGGGAATCCGAGAGTTTCTGAAAAAGAAGTATGCGGCAAAAGAGGTAGACATCCGTCAGAAACAGGATCTGTCCCTTGGCGGTGGGTTTAAACTGCAGGCCGGAACAGATGAATATGACTGGACCACAAAAGAAAAATTAAGACAGTTAAAGATGCGTCTTGAAGATGCAGCAGATAAACAGTCAGGAAGCACCAGAGAAATTATTTCTATTCTGAAAGAAGAGATTGAAGATTTTGATGCACAAATACAGGGAAGAGAAGTGGGATTTGTAAACTATGTGGGTGACGGTATTGCCAACATTGACGGGGTGGATCATGCACAGTACGGGGAGATCCTGTTATTTGACAACGGAACCAGGGGAATGGTCCAGGATATCCGCAGGGATGAGATCGGCTGCATCCTTTTTGGGAGGGAAGGAGATATCACAGAAGGCACCCGCGTGGTGAGAACCGGAAAACGGGCAGGTATTCCGGTGGGCGAACAGTTCCTGGGAAGAGTCATCAATGCCATGGGAGCGCCTGTTGACGGAAAAGGAACTATTGAAGCCAAAGAGTATCGTCCCATGGAAGAAAAGGCTCCGGGAATTGTTCAGAGAAAATCAGTGAGTGTACCGTTGGAAACAGGTATTTTGGCTATAGATTCAATGTTTCCCATAGGCAGGGGGCAGAGGGAGCTGATTATCGGTGACCGGCAGACCGGGAAGACATCCATTGCTTTGGATACCATATTAAATCAGAAGGGGAAGGATGTCATCTGTATTTACGTAGCAATCGGGCAGAAAGCATCTACAGTGGCAAAGCTGGTAAATACATTAAAAACCCATGATGCCATGGATTATACCACGGTGGTTTCTGCCACGGCCAGTGAACCTGCATCTATGCAGTATATCGCACCATATGCGGGAACTGCATTGGCGGAATATTTTATGTATCAGGGAAAAGATGTGCTGATTGTCTATGATGATCTGTCAAAACATGCGGTGGCATACAGAGCACTGTCTCTTCTGCTGGAACGTTCACCGGGACGTGAAGCTTATCCGGGAGATGTATTTTACCTTCATTCCAGACTGCTGGAGCGTTCCAGCCGACTGAATGAAGAAAGCGGCGGCGGTTCTATTACAGCACTGCCTGTTATTGAAACTCAGGATGGCGATGTATCAGCCTATATACCGACCAATGTAATTTCCATTACAGACGGACAGATCTTTCTGGAAAGCAATCTGTTTTTCTCTGGTATGCGTCCGGCTGTTAATGTGGGACTTTCCGTATCCCGTGTAGGCGGGGCAGCACAGACAAAAGCTATGAAGAAAGCGGCTGGAAGTATCCGAATTGATCTGGCACAGTTCAGAGAGATGGAAGTGTTTACGCAGTTTTCGTCAGATCTTGATGAGACTACCAGGGAACAGCTGGCTTACGGTAACGGTCTGATGGAGCTGTTAAAACAACCTTTGTGTCAGCCTATGAGCCTTCATGAACAGGTTTTGACATTATTTCTGGCATCCCGGAGACAATTTCTCACTGTAGAGAAAGAGAGAATAAAGGAATATCAGAAAGCAATTCTGGCATTTTTTGAAGAGGAAGAAGCAGATATTGTAAAAGAGATAGAGGAAACCAGAGAGCTGCCGGACGAGCTGCAGCAGCAGATTTTAAAGGCGGCGGAAAGATTTAAAAGCAGGTGGAAATAGATGGCGGCGGCAAGAGAGATTCAGGCAAGGATAAAAAGCATACAGGATACTATGAAGATTACCAGTGCCATGTATATGATTTCGTCTTCGAAGCTGAAGAAAGCCAGAAAAAATCTGGAAAATACAGAGCCGTATTTTGATGGGCTGCAGAATACCATCGCACGTATTGTCCGGCATCTTCCGGAGATAGAACACCGCTTCTTTGAGACGGAGGAGATGACAGAAAAAACGGACAAAAAAAGAGGATATATTGTAATCACCGCAGACAAGGGTCTGGCAGGCTCTTACAATCATAATGTGGTGAAGCTTACGGAAGAATGTCTCAAAAAGGGAGAAAAAAATCTTCTTTTCGTGGTAGGAGAGTTGGGAAGGGAATATTTTACCAGACATAAAATTCCGGTAGATATCAATTTCCGGTATACGGTTCAGGACCCCGGTCTGACCAGAGCACGGGATATTTCAGAAAAAGTGCTGAGTATGTATGAAGAGGGCAGTTTGGATGAAGTGTATGTAATTTACACGCAGTCTGTGAATTCCATGAAGGTGGAAGCCCGGGTGCAAAGGCTTTTACCACTGCAGAAGGCTAAATTTAAGATGGCTGTTCCTGTGGATGTGTATGTAGAGGATATCAGAATGGTGCCTTCTCCCGAAAATGTACTAAACAATGTGGTACCGGGATATGTGACCGGATTTATCTACGGAGCATTGGTGGAATCCTTCTGCAGTGAACAGAATGCCCGGATGATGGCTATGGAAGCAGCTACGGAAAATGCTGAGAAGATGCTGAGAGAACTGAAGATTACCTTCAACCGTGTCAGACAGGGGGCTATTACCCAGGAAATCACAGAGGTTATTGCGGGAGCTAGGGCACAGAAGAAGAAAAAACAAAACCGGCGCATGGCGGCAGGCCGGACACAGGGAAGTGAACCCGGGAAATACGGGATAGGAGGTTAGCATGAAACAGGGTAAAATTGTACAGGTGCAGGGGCCTGTGGTAGATGTGGAATTCAATAATGAAGACCTTCCGCAGATCAAAGAAGCACTTGAAGTGGATAATCATGGAGAACGGTGTGTTATGGAAGTATCCCGGCATATCGGCGGGAATACAGTCAGGTGTATTCTGCTCGCAGCCAGCGAGGGCCTTTGCAGGGATATGGAAGTGACTTCTACAGGGGATGGAATTAAGGTGCCTGTGGGAGAAAAAACACTGGGACGTCTTTTTAATGTGTTCGGTGATACGATAGATGGAGGAGAAGATCTGAAGGAAGAACCCCACTGGAGTATACACAGGGAGCCGCCTTCTTTTGAAGAGCAAAGCCCGGTGGTGGAGGTCCTGGAGACAGGAATCAAAGTAATTGATCTTCTTGCACCGTATGCAAAAGGAGGAAAAATCGGTCTGTTCGGTGGAGCAGGTGTTGGAAAAACGGTATTGATTCAGGAACTGATCCGTAACATTGCCACAGAACATGGAGGAAACTCTATTTTTACAGGAGTGGGAGAGCGCTCCAGAGAAGGAAATGACTTGTGGACGGAGATGAAAGAGTCCGGAGTTCTGGAAAAAACGGCTCTGGTATTCGGACAGATGAATGAGCCGCCCGGAGCACGTATGCGCGTGGCTCAGACAGGACTTACCATGGCGGAGTATTTCAGGGATGAGGAGCATCAGAATGTGCTTCTGTTCATCGACAATATTTTCCGTTTTACACAGGCGGGTTCCGAGGTGTCGGCGCTTCTGGGACGAATGCCTTCTGCGGTAGGATATCAGCCTACACTTGCTACAGAGATGGGGGAACTTCAGGAGCGGATCGCTTCTACAAAGAACGGATCGGTTACGTCTGTGCAGGCTGTTTATGTGCCTGCTGATGACCTGACAGACCCGGCTCCGGCCACCACCTTTGCACATCTGGATGCTACTACGGTACTTTCCAGAAAGATTGTGGAGCAGGGAATCTATCCGGCGGTAGACCCGCTGGAATCCAATTCCCGTATTCTGGAAGAGGATGTCGTAGGAAAAGAACATTATGAGACAGCAAGAAGGGTGCAGGAGATGCTGCAGAAATATAAAGAGCTTCAGGATATCATTGCAATCCTCGGTATGGAAGAGCTGTCAGAAGAAGATAAAAAGACGGTTTACCGTGCCAGAAAAATACAGAAATTCTTATCCCAGCCATTTTTTGTGGCAGAGAATTTCACCGGAATTCAGGGGAAATACGTGCCGCTGAAAGAAACAGTACGGGGATTTAAAGCTATTGTAGACGGGGAAATGGACGATTATCCGGAAACAGCTTTTTTCAATGTGGGAACTATTGATGAGGTACGGGAAAAAGCGGTAAAGCTGGAGCATAAGGAGTGATGTCCGTGAAATTATTCAGTTTAAAAATTCTTGCCAGCGACCGGGTGTTTTATGAAGGCAAGTGTAAAATGATCATTGTACCTGCCATGGACGGTCAGCTGGGAATTATGGCGAACCATGGGGATCTGGTGGCTGCATTAGATGTGGGCGAAATACGGATTCAGAAAGAAGACGATACCTGGGAGAGAGCGCTGATCGGCACCGGCATTATGCAGGATATTAATAACCGGGTAACTATTCTTACGGAATTTGCGGAACATCCGGAGGAAATTGATGTGAAGCGGGCAAGCGAAGCCCGGGAACGGGCGGAGGAGCAGCTCCGCCAAAAGCAGAGTATACAGGAGTATCATCAGTCTAAAGCGGCGCTGGCCAGAGCGATTGCAAGGTTAAAAGAAAGCGGAAGAGAGCATCCGACAGGATACTGATATTTATTCTGATCGCATGGAGATATGGTGACGGCAAAAATATATCAGCATTAATTTGACAGAACCGCATGGAATTTGTATAATAAAGTTGTCTGATGATTTGACCAAAAGGAGTGAACATCATGTATCAACTGAGACATGCGGAAAGAAAGTTATTGGGTTCTCAGACCGAAGAAAAACTGATGGAGTATATTAAGTCTGAGCCATTTGATATCGGAGATAAACTTCCTAATGAATTTGAACTGGCAGAGCTGTTCAATGTGGGCAGAAGCACGATCCGGGAAGCGGTAAAAGGCCTTGTGAGTAAGGGGATTCTTGAGGTGCGGAGAGGCTCCGGAACATTTGTCTGCAGTACCTGTTATGCAGAGGAGGATCCGTTGGGGATCTCAAAGCTGGATGATAAATATAAGCTGGCGCTGGAATTATTTGATGTCAGATTGATGCTGGAACCGGAGATTGCAGCTAAGGCGGCAGAATATGCCACAGAAGAAGACATAAGACAACTGACAGCATTATGTGATGAAGTAGAGGAGCTTTATCTGCAAAATATGGACCATGCAACCAGGGATGTTGATTTTCATACCTGTATCGCGAGCTGCAGTAAGAACAGAGTCGTAGAGACCCTGGTACCGATCATTCATACGTCAATTATTACATTTGTTAATATCACGCAGCGAGTGCTTCGGGAAGAGACGATTACAACCCACAGAGCAATTACAAATGCCATAGCGGAGCATGATTCCACCGGAGCACGCTGCGCTATGGTGATGCATCTGACCTATAACCGGCAGGCAATTATGAAGCAATGGAAAGATCAGCAGGGGAAATATATCTGATGAATTGAAAAGAGAAATTAAAAAGGAGGTATTATTATGAGATGTTTAAAGAGTCAGGAGATGCGTAAACTCGCACCTGAGCTTGACCCATTGCGTATAGGTACAGGATGGAAGCCGGAAGATTTGTCAAAACCGCAGATTATTATTGAAAGCACAGCAGGCGACAGCCATCCGGGAAGCGGTCATTTAAATATTTTAGTGGAAGAAGTCCGCAAAGGTATCGCAGAGGCGGGCGGATATGGTGCAAGATATTATTGTACAGATATCTGTGACGGTGAAAGTCAGGGAACGGATGGAATCAATTTCAGTCTGGCAAGCCGCGAAATGATTGCAAATATGATTGAAATTCATGCAAATGCCACACCGTTCGACGGCGGTGTATATCTGGCAAGCTGTGATAAAGGTATGCCTGCGAATCTGATGGGATTATTAAGAGTAAATATACCTGCAGTTGTTGTTCCGGGCGGTACGATGAATGCAGGCCCTGAAATGCTGACTCTGGAACAGCTGGGAATGTACAGCGCACAGTATGAACGAGGCGAGATCGATGAGAACAGACTGAACTGGGCAAAGAACAATGCCTGCCCGAGCTGCGGTGCATGTTCCTTTATCGGTACTGCTTCTACCATGCAGATCATGGCGGAAGCACTGGGACTTGCCCTTCCGGGAAGTGCGCTGATGCCTGCAACCAGTCCGGATCTGCTGGCGTTTGCAAGAGAAGCCGGAAGACAGGCTGTAAAGCTTGCAACAATGGAAAATATGCGCCCGGGTGATATTGTTACAATGGAAAGTTTTGAAAATGCCATTATGGTACATGCTGCTGTATCAGGAAGTACTAACTGTCTGCTTCATATCCCTGCTATTGCGCATGAACTGGGAATTGAGATTACAGGAGATACCTTTGACAGACTGCACAGAGGAGCTAAATATCTTCTGGATGTGCGCCCGGCAGGCCGCTGGCCGGCAGAATGCTTCTATTATGCCGGAGGTGTTCCGGCTATCATGGAAGAGATCAAAGATCATCTTCATCTGGATGTTATGACTGTGACAGGTAAGACTCTTGGAGAGAACCTGGCAGAATTGAAAGCTAATGGATTTTATGAGGGATGTGATAAATGGTTACAGGAATTTAATAAGCGTTATGGATGTAATGTAACGAAAGAGGATATTATCAGACCGGCTGATAAAGCGATCGGAACAGATGGAAGTATTGCAATTCTGCGCGGTAATCTTGCTCCGGAAGGCGCTGTTATTAAACATACGGCATGCCCGAAGGAAATGTTCAAGGCAGTACTTCGCGCAAGACCCTTTGACAGTGAAGAAGAGTGCCTGGATGCAGTCTTAAAACATAAAGTAGAAAAAGGTGATGCCGTATTTATTCGTTATGAAGGACCTAAGGGAAGCGGTATGCCGGAGATGTTCTATACATCAGAAGCTATCAGCAGTGATAAAGAATTAGGCCGCAGCATTGCCCTGATCACGGATGGACGTTTTTCAGGTGCATCTACTGGTCCGGTTATCGGACACTGCAGTCCGGAGGCAGCAGACGGAGGCCCTATCGCTCTGGTAGAAGAGGGAGATTTGATCGAGATCGATGTTATGGAGCGCAAGCTGAATATCATTGGTATCGCAGGAGAGAAAAAAACTCCGGAAGAGATAGATGAAATACTTGCCGGGCGCAGGAAAAACTGGAAGCCGGGAGAGCTTCGTTATAAGACAGGTGTGCTTCGTTTATTCAGTGAACACGCAGCCAGCCCAATGAAGGGTGCTTATCTGGAATTCTAAAAAGCAGAACCTGTTCAGGCAGAGCCTGTTCTGTGGTATTCAAAAGAATACTGCGGGACGGGCTTTGATTTTTGCTCAGAAGCCAGTTTTTTCAAATAATGTGCAAGATTGTTCTTATCCGGGATATACTAAGGGATAATGCCGGGATTTCTGAAACGGCTTTTAAGAAAAGGACAAAGGAAGGAGTACAGTATGGGACATTTATTAGAGAAAACAATGCTGCAGACATTTCGAGAACGGTTGGAGGAAGAAGAAAAAGCAAAAGCAACGATTGAAAAGTACCTGCATGATGTTGAAATGTTTTTCCGTTATGCAGAAGGGCTGGAAGAGATCAATAAATATTCAATGATTGCATATAAAGAATTTTTGACAGATAAATATGCGGCAGCCAGTGTAAATTCAATGTTGGCTGCCGTGAATGTTTTTTTGAAAAACATGGGTTGGTATGATTGTGTAGTAAAATCGTTGAAAATACAAAAAGAAGCATTTCGGGCGCGGGAAAAGGATTTGACAAAAGATGAATATTATTGCCTTTTGAATGCAGCACAGAAAAAGAATGATACCCGGCTTTATTGGATTATGCAGGCATTGTGCGCTACCGGAATAAGAGTCAGTGAATTGAAATATATCACTGTTGAATCATTGAGTACAGGATGCGCCAGAGTAAATTCAAAGGGAAAACAAAGAATGGTTTTGCTGCCATCGATTCTCTGCAGAAAATTGCGTAAATATGTAAGGGAACAGCAAATTAAAAGAGGAAGTGTTTTTGTAACCAGAAGCGGAAAGCCGGTGGACCGGAGCAATATTTGTCATGCCATGAAAAATCTATGTACAGAGACAGGAATCTGTCGGGGAAAGGTATTTCCGCATAATCTCCGTCATCTTTTTGCGCTGACTTATTATAAGGCGAAAAAAGATCTGTCTCATCTGGCAGATTTGCTTGGACATTCTAATGTGAATACGACAAGGATATATACGCTGGTCAGCAGTGAGGAACAGGAAAAACAGATTGAAGTTCTTGGTCTTGTGGTCTGAAGACAATGCGATAGAGAGGGGGGAGGGATATAAAAAGCTTTATCAGAAAATAAAGACATAAAAATACCACATAATGTTTGTTATGCGGTAAAAGAGAAGTTATTACATATGTATCTAATCTTTAACGTTTTTTATTATATCAAAAGGGTTCTGTAAATTCAATACTAAATTTCAAAAAAACAAGACCGAGGAAGAAAAATTTCTTCGGCCATAATAAGTTTGCCTCTAAAATGCTGTATCTGTCATGTTTCTATTCCGGAAAATCCCCTTTATCACATATTTTAATAACTGTATCCGGGAAAATATACCACATAACAAACATTATGTAGTAGGTCAGGGTTGTTGTTCGGTGATGCGTCTGAAAAAAATAAGAATGGAGAATGTGAAATGCAAAGAAAAGTGAAGCAATCGTTGACATTTCTGATGGCGCTGGTTATGGTAATGTCTTTGATCTGTGGAAGCGGGTTCTCTGTGATGGCAGAAGCAACGGATACTTCCGGTTCAGAGAGTGCGGAAACGGGAGAAGCATTGGCAGAGACATTCGCTGAAAGCGACTTGGAATTGTACCAGAGCGAAGAACAGGGGGAAGAACTGCTTCCACAGTATGAGGAAAGTGACGTTAGCATACCGGAAACGGATATAAGCGTTCCAGAAACGTCCTGGGAAGAGACAGAGGAAACTGTTTCCACAGAAACTGTGACAGAAGAAAGTGAACAGACAGAAGCAGTGAGCGAGACCGGCAGCGAGAATAGCGGAGAAACAGAAAACGAAACCAAACTAGAAACAGAGACAGGAACTGAAACCGAGACCGAAGCGGATACAGCTGAGGAAGAAAGTGAGACAGAAGAATCTACAGAAGATCAGGAGACGGAAGAAAAAGCAAAACCAGAATTTACATATAATACAACCGTAAACGGTGTCAATGTAAATATTCATGCGCCAGAAGGCATTTTGCCGGAGGGAACAACTGTTACGGTGGAACCTCTTGCAGAGGATGTTATTGATACGGCGGTCAGAACGATCAATGACACACTGGAAGAAAGAGAAGTAGTACAGATCATCGGTTTTGATATTAGCTTTTTCGATGATGACGGAAATGAGATGCATAACCTGGATGGCAAGGTCAGCATCCAATTTTCAGGTATGGAGATTGTAGAAGAGGCTGAGGCAGCTCAGGTTTACCATACGGATGAATATGGAAATATCACCAACACACTTACAGAAGTAAGCACTCCTTCCGGGACGGTGGGGTTTACATCGGATAGTTTTTCACCGATGCTGTATGTGACGTTAGGAATAACAGATGATGTCACAGTTGTTGATCCTAAAGGCAGCAATGAGTTTGCAATGGTTTATTATCTTAAATCACCTACCAGTATTCCAGGTAGTAATCAGATAGCGAATTGGGGCGGCCCTGTGACTTCTGGCGGTAATCATGCCACTGTGAATACAACCGGGGCAACATGGGATAATGATAGAAATGTCCTTACCAATGTTCCGAAATATATTGTTTCCTGGCCGGATGGATCAAAGGACAGTACCTGGACGTTAGCTAAAGGGGCATATAGCGACGTATATGAAGCAATTTATGATCAGTATAAAGTGGAACTCGAGAGGGAGATTGGGGTCGGCGATTTGAAATTGGAAGATATTGAAGAGATTACTCTGATACCTTATAAAATTTCCAAAAATAATCACGATACTCCGGATAAGCACATTGACTGTACAGTAAGTGTAAAGTGCAGCAAAGCTTATATTGCAAAGTTCTGGGTGCTGGAGCCGAATAATGATGAATATACGAATGTATATAACCTGACCTGCAAAATTGTAGATGGTAATGCACAGCCTGTTAAGGAATATACAGAAGTTAAACAGACAAAGACAATTGATGGTATTACCTATCGTTTTGATGGCTGGTATCCGGAAGCCCAGGAGAATCCGGAAGATCAAAAGGATAAAGTAGTGTGGGAATATACTCCGACACAGGACGAATTAGCCGATGGTACAGTCAACTTTTATGCAAAGTATGTTCAAATTGCTGATGTTATCATTGAAAAAAAGGTAACCGGCAGTTTGGGAGATGTCAATAAGGAGTTTAGTTTTAGCTGCAGTTACGGCAATGGCAGTGAAACGAGAACATTTACCCTGAGGAACGGTCAACAGTATACTATACAGAATGTTCCGGTTGGTACAACGTTGACACTGACGGAGATAAATGCCGATGGTTATGAAGTCTCTGCGCTATATGGAGATACCTCTCTGCAGAATGTATCCCAGGGTAAGACTATGATCTTTACAATTATTGATACAGGTGATGAGGCCAATAAGATTGTTGTCATCAACAGCAAAGATAATGTATATGAGACAGAATCTGAAACAGAATCTGAAATGGAGACGAAAGCTGGAACAGAAGCACCGAAGAAAGAAAAGGGCCAACAGGACGATACCCCAAAAACTGGCGATAATACAAATCTGACATGGTGGATAGCCCTCATGGGAGCAGCAGTAATTGTTCTGGTTGGCGCAGTTCCGGTTTACAGGAAAAGAAGAAACAAAAAGCACAGTTAAAAGATTTGAGGAATGAATATGGGACGAGGACGGCTGAATAAAGAAGAAATCAGAATACTGGGCCAAAATCCATATGTTGTGGATGTGTCAGAAGAGAGAGTGGTGTATTCCGATGAATTTAAACGGCGGTTTATGAAAGAATACCTGGAAGGGAAAAAGCCAAAACAGATTTTTCAGGATGCCGGTTTTGATCCGGCAATTCTGGGAAGTAAGCGAATTGAGCGTGCAGGTGCAAGATGGCGTGAGTCTTTTGCCTCCGGGACACTGGGAGATTTCCAGGATGCGGTGGTGAAATGTCATGAAAGACTGCTGCCGCCGGACCGTGTAATACGTGCGCAGAACAGACAGATAGACAGCCTTCAGGTGAAAATAAAGCGTTTGCAGGAAGAAAACATGCAATTAAAACAGCAGCTTACGCAGGCTGGAAACGGGCGGATTTAGTCTCATATGCGGAAAAAATTTATTGAATATGATTTGTATGGAAAACTGAACTGGTCAGAATGACTGGTTCAGTTTTCTTTCTTATAGAAGAAACCAGAGGACAATATAGAAAAAGAAGGTTAACAAATCTTCTGATTGATAGTAAAATAGAACAAGTGAAGCAGGTGATTTTAAAGCGGAGGTGGTTTTGATTAAAGAACGGAAAGAAATTCTGGATTCTGGCCTGACTTTTCCGGAGGCGTATGCATCCATATTGCCGGGATATCATCAGAACAAGGAACACTGGAACTCCATTATATTGGATGGAACAATACCGGATGAAGAGATCAGGCGCATGGTTGCTGAAAGTTATGATCTGGTAATTGGAAAGAATAAAAAATACAAGGGAGATTGAGGATGAATATTGTTCAAATTGTTTTTAGTCCGACGGGAGGAACACAGAGAGTTATTGATATTATAACAGCAGAATGGGGAAATTCTGTTAATAAAATTGACTTAACCAATGCAAAGACGGATTACAATGATCCGGGTTTGGAAAAAGATGATGTTGCAGTGATTGCTGTTCCTTCGTATGGAGGACGTGTCCCGGCACTTGCGGCTCAAAGACTTGCCGGGATTCATGGTAATCAGGCCAGATGTATTATTGTGTGTGTATATGGAAACCGGGCGTATGAAGATACGCTGGTTGAACTGAAGGATATTGCTGAACACAGTAATTTTAGAGTGGTTGCAGCTGTTTCAGCTATCGCGGAACATTCTATTATGCATCAGTATGCAACGGGCAGGCCCGATCAGCAGGATGAGAACGAATTACATAGCTTTGCAGGAAAAATTTTTGAAAAGATCAATGGCAGTGACGCTTTTTGCGTATCCGCACTTCAAATACCGGGCAATCGGCCTTATAAAAAAGGCGGTGCAGCGGTGCTGGTTCCAAAAGCAGATAAAAAGTGTATAGGCTGCGGACTTTGCGCCGAAAAATGTCCGGCACAGGCGATAAGCAGGGAAAATATAAAAACCGCAGACAGTGAAAAGTGCATTTCCTGTATGCGATGTGTGGAACAATGTCCGAAATCGGCCCGCAAAGTGAATGGGGCTATGGTTTCAGCTGTGGCATTGGCAATCAAAAAAGCATGTTCAGAAAGAAAGAGTAACGAACTATTTATATAAAAGTAGCCTGAACAGCAGTGTTATTATCGGGAAGGATTTATCATATGAATAAAGATACGAATATACTTACAAAAACAGTCGTTGTATGCGGCATCGCCCTTTTATGCTGCACGCTTTGGGGAAGTGCGTTTCCAAGTATCAAGATAGGGTACAGGCTCTTTTCCATTCAGGGAGAAGATACCATGTCCCAGATGCTTTTTGCGGGATACCGGTTTACGCTGGCGGGAATCCTGGTTATTCTTATCGGAAGCTTTTTTAAGAAAAAGTTTTTGAGACCAAAAAACTCATCATGGTTTATGGTGATGAAACTGGGATGTGTGCAGACAATCTTTCAGTATGTTTTCTTTTACATGGGACTGGCTCATACCACAGGGGTGAAGTCTTCCATTATTACAGCTTCTAATGTGTTTTTTGCTATTTTTTTATCGGCTGCAGTATTTCATGAAAAGCTGTCTGCCGGGAAACTTTTGGGATGTCTGGTTGGGTTTGCAGGAGTTGTTCTTATTAATGTAACCGGCGGAGGGCTGGATAACATGAATCTGTCTTTCACCGGAGAAGGGGCGATGCTCGTGTCGGCATTTGCGTCAGCACTTTCTTCTGTAATGATAAAAGGGTACTCTAAATATGAGGATACTTTTACTTTGTGCGGATACCAGTTTGTCTTTGGCGGCATTGTTCTGTCGCTGATCGGACTGGCCTGCGGCGGAAGAGTAACCGGATTTACAGGAGCTTCTACACTGCTGCTGATTTATATGGGACTGATTTCGGCTGTTGCCTATTCACTCTGGAGTGTTTTGCTAAAATACAACCCCGTTGGAAAAGTGGCAATATTCGGATTCAGCAACCCGATAATCGGTGTGATTCTTTCTGCCATACTGCTTGGCGAAAAGAATCAGGCGTTTACAGTGCAGGGGCTGATTGCGCTGCTTCTGGTTTGTATTGGAATTTTTGCGGTCAATTATTCGAAGGCTTGATATAATCAAAAAGAAATGGAGAATCATAGCAGGGATTCTCCGTTTCTGATATAATTTTCTATTTAATGATATAGACAGACCTTTTATTCTTCTTTCAGGCTTTGCATATACTGGTGCATGGATTCTGCCACAACTTTACTGTGGGCCACTGCTTCCACAACCGTTCGTGCACCGTTGACCACGTCACCGGAAGCAAAAATTCCCGGACGGCTGGTATGCCCGGTTTCATCTGCAACTAAGAGTCCGCGCTGATTTGCCTGCAGTCCTTCTGTTGTTGTAACGATCCGGTTTTGCGGTCCCTGGCTGATGGAGATGATCACGCTGTCCGCTTTATAGAGTTTTTCCGAACCCGGAACATCCGTAAATGTCTGATCTTCATTTTCAATAATATCTTTAAAAATAACTCCGTCATCTGTAATTTCAACAGGCGCTTTATTATATTCAAATTCAACCCCTTCTAATTGAGCATAGCTGAATTCATGCTGGCTGGCGGCAACTTTCCTGCTTAGAGAAAAACAGGTCAGATAACGGACGCCTTTACGGATGGCGGTACGTGCAACATCCATTGCAGCATTTCCGGCTCCGATGACGATAATACGCTCGCCCAGATTATAGCTGTCAGGATTATTCAGATAATTAATCCCGAAATGAACATGTCCGAATGTCTCACCCTTAATATGCAGTGCATTCGGTTTCCATACTCCGGTACCGATAAAAATTGATTTGTAGCCGTCACGGAACAGGTCATCAATTCCGATAGCTCCCCCGATATGTGTATTGGGACGGAATTTAATACCTTTTAAATCCAGATGCCGGTATTTAAAATCCTCCAGGACAGATTTCGGCAGGCGGAATTCCGGGATGCCGTAACGGAGCACGCCTCCGATTTTATCTTTTCCTTCAAAAATAGTGACGTCATAGCCGTATCTTGCAAGAATCACAGCAATGGTCAGCCCGGCAGGACCGGAACCGACGATAGCAACCTTCATACCATTAGACTTTGCAGGTCCTTTGACCATCTTATTTGCATAAGTGGTGGAAATATAATTTTCGATCGTTGAAAAATGAACCGGAGCGCCCTTCCGCCCTAATACGCAGTGGCCTTCACACTGATTTTCATGATTACAGACCAGGCTGCAGACAGTTGTCAGCGGATTGTTTTCAAAAAGCATCTTTCCGGCATCATCCAGATGGTTTTCCTTTAAAAGCCTGATCACTTCTGGTATGGGGGTATTGATCGGGCACCCCTTCTGGCACTGGGGTTTTTTACAGCCCAGACAGCGATTCGCTTCATCCATAACATGTAAAGCCATAACAAGTCCCTCCTTCTGTTTAATATCTATAGTCTATCACAAATAATAAATAAATTGTAACTTTTCAGCAGGGAATATTCCGTCTTTATTTTAAAAAAGGAAATTATGCTGGAAATAATAATTTGTGACCGGATTGTTTTACGCAGCAGGCGGATAAAAGACTGCTGTTTACGATGGATTATTCGGATAAGGACAGTCTGCTCCAATGGCTTTTGAACGTTTATAAATAAAATATGCAATTGCTGCTGTGAGAAGTTCCGCGATCCAAAATGCGTTCCATACGCCGTTTACGCCCATAATTCTGCTAAAAATAAATGCGCCGGGAATGATAATAATTACATACCGGAGGAGTGATATCAACAAAGACGGAGCCCCCATTCCCAGACCCTCTAAAGCCCCGGCGGAGGTTACAGAGACAGAAGATGCGACAAACCCTGCACTTATGATGCGAAGAGCAGTGGCTCCGGCCTGAACTGTCTGCTGGTTGGAAGTGAACAATCCAATTAATTGTTCCGGTATTGCCAGGCAGAGGATGGTGCCGAGGACCATAATGGATGCAGTCAGAAGAAGGGTAAGTGAGTAGAGCTTATGAACTCTTTTGGTTTCTCTGGCTCCATAATTGTAGCCGATCAAAGGACGCATTCCCTGTATAATACCATTGGCCGGCAGATAAAGAAACGTCTGCAGTTTATAATATACTCCCAGCACTACCACATATTCCTGTGAAAAAGATGTGAGTATTGCGTTCAATGAAGAGACCAGCAGGGATGGCAGAGCCATGTTCAGTGTGGCGGGAATACCGATGGAGTACAATTTCAGGATGAGACCTTTTGGTGCTTCCAGATTTTTAAAGCTGATTTTTACCGGGATCGGACGGGCAAAGTAGATGATAACATAGATGACCAAAGTCAGTACCTGACCGATTGCCGTAGCTGCAGCGGCACCATGGATTCCCATTTTAGGAAAGGGGCCTGCTCCGAAAATAAGTATAGGATCTAAGATAATATTGGCAGCACATCCGATCATCATAGCTCCCATACTGACTGTCATTTTACCAACTGCCTGAAATAATTTTTCAAAACAGAGTCCGGCTGCAATTACGGTTGAAAAACTAAATGCAATATAAGCATACTGTTTGCCCAGACTGATGACTTCGGGATCAGAGGTAAACATACGAAGAAAATATGGAATGGCAACGATACTGGCGACTGTCATGATAATACCGTGCAGCCCATTCAGCAATAAACCGAAAGTGGCAGCCATATTGGCAGTATGTTGATCATTTGCACCGAGGTAATATGCGATTACGGCATTGATACCGACGCCAAATCCAATTGCAACAGCATTGATAAAATTTTGGACAGGAAAGACCAGAGAAAGAGCAGTCATGGCATTTTCACTGATCTTTGCTACAAAAAAGCTGTCAATGATATTATAGAGTGCGTTTACCATCATGGAAAGAACCATCGGCAGTGACATTGACAGCAGCAGAGAGAATATGGGGCGTTCTTTCATAAATGTTTGTTCCATGTTTTATTCTTCCTTTCCTGCAAACAAATTTTACATTTATAGAATTGCTTCACGTATATGTTCCCGCGGAACTTTCTATTTCATAGGAAATCTAATAGACTTTTTATGAAATAAAAAAGCCACACAATTATCTATCCGATAATTGTGTGGCGAAAAGTAGATTGCTCCAGAAAAATCCACATCAGGTTTTAGTGAAAACAATCGTAGCATTTTGCCCGTGTAATGTCAAGGGGGATTTTTACCTGACACAAACAAAGCAGCTGTTTTGATTGATAAGGCTGTTTTTTTCTGTTATAGTGATAATGAAAGATACTGACAGGTCGACAGAAAATAGAAAGTGGAGAGAAGAATCATGGCAAATAATTTTGAGTATTATGCACCGACAAAGGTTGTGTTTGGAAAAGGAGCGGAACAGCAGGTTGGCAGACTTGTAAAAGAAGCCGGAGGAACAAAAGTATTGATTCATTATGGCGGAAAGAGCGCAGTCAGGTCCGGACTGATTGATTGTATGAAAGCAGAACTTGATAAAGCAGAAATTCCTTACGTTGAACTCGGAGGAGTCGTGCCCAATCCCCTCCTTTCTAAAGTATATGAAGGAATTGAGCTTTGCAGAGCAGAAGGAGCAGATTTTATTTTGGCGGTCGGCGGAGGAAGTGTCATTGATTCATCCAAAGCGATTGCCTACGGACTGGCAAATGAAGGAGATGTCTGGGATTTGTACGAACATACAAAAACGGCTGCAGCCTGCAGGCCGGTGGGGGTTGTCCTTACGATTGCGGCAGCCGGAAGCGAGACAAGTAACAGTTCTGTGATTACGAATGAAGAAAATGGGAAAAAGCGTTCTTACAATGATGATATCGCAAGGCCGAAATTTGCAATTATGAATCCGGAGTTTACTATGACCCTGCCGGATTATCAGACTCAGAGCGGATGCACCGATATGATGATGCACACAATGGAACGCTATTTTACAAATGGCGGAAATATGGAGATTACCGACAGCATTGCGGAAGGGCTGCTTCGGACAGTTAAGAAAAATGCGGTCATTCTTCATCAGGACCCGGAAAACTATGAAGCACGTGCGGAAGTAATGTGGGCAGGATCATTGGCACATAACGGCCTGACAGGCTGTGGAAATGACGGCGGGGATTTTTCAAGCCATATGCTGGAGCATGAAATGGGAGGTATGTTTAATGTCACACACGGAGCAGGACTGGCGGCAATTTGGGGAAGTTGGGCAAGATATGTTTATAAAGACTGCCTGCACAGGTTTGTGCGGTATGCTGTGAATGTAATGGAAGTAGAGCATACGGGAAATGATGAGGAGACAGCCTTAAAAGGAATTGAGGCAATGGAAGAATTTTACCGCAGTATTGGAATGCCTGTGAATATGAGAGAACTGGGGATTGAGCCTACAGACGAACAGATTCATGAGATGGCAGTCAGATGTGCAGTTGCCTGCGGCGGAAAAAAAGGTTCTGCTAAAGTTCTGTATGAAGAAGATATGGAAAAGATTTACCGTATGGCGAGATAAACGGGAAATGACAAAAATTCCTGCAGCAGAGGGGGATTAACTCCGGCTGCAGGAATTATTTAATCTGATTTTAATCTTTCTTCAAAGAATGATTAAGAATGAAATGGTAAATTTATCTCATCAAAAGGAAACACACAGTTTCAAATAAAAATTTGAAGGGATAAGGTAAAGAATATGGATCAGTTGGAAAAAGTTGAGAAATTGAGAGAGAGAGCAAACGTAACTTACGAAGAGGCAAAAGAAGCGCTGGAAGCGTGTGAATGGGACCTTTTAGATGCCATGGTGCATTTGGAAAAGGCCGGAAAAGCGAAAGGCCCCGCACAGGAAAGCTATTCCACCAGCTATGAAGAACAGAGCCAGTATGTATCTGTGAAAGACAAGGTACAGGAGCAGAAAGATGCAGGTGACAGTTTCTTTAATAAAATGGGACGCCTTTTTAAGAAATTCTGGGAAAAGTGTGTGAATAATTCATTCTGCGTGAAGCGAAAAGGAGAAGAGGTTCTTAAAGTGCCGGTATGGGCACTGGTGCTGGCAGTACTGATATCCTGGCGGCTGGTACTTGCGGCCATGGTCATCGGACTTTTCCTGAAATGCCAGTATTCTTTCTGCGGGAAAGATGATCTGAAAGAGGCAAACACAGTTATGGAAAAGGCAAGTGTGCTGGCTGACAAAATTAAAAGTGAGTACGATAAACTGTAAGAATGCAAAATATTTAAGAGAAAAAGAGGATAGAAATGGGAGCACATATTCTGGTGGTTGAAGATGAAGAAAAACTGGCGCGTTTTGTGGAATTGGAACTTCTGCATGAGGGGTATGAAGTCAGCAAAGCAGCCAACGGACGGGAGGCCCTTGATACGGCGGTGGCAGGGCATTTTGATTTGATTCTGCTGGATATCATGCTCCCGGGATTAAATGGATTAGAGGTTTTGCGACGCCTGCAGCAGTATAATCCTACACCGGTTATTCTGCTGACGGCCCGGGACGCTGTTATGGATAAAGTTGCCGGGCTGGATGCGGGGGCTGTAGACTATATTACCAAGCCGTTTGCCATTGAAGAATTGCTGGCGCGCATCCGCGTGGCATTGAAACTTCATGGAAAAATTTCTTCTGCGGCAGCATCGCAGAGGAAGGAAGAAGATGTTTACCGCTGGGGGAAACTCACCCTGTCGGAAAAACGTCATCAGGTTATATACGATGGTCATGAAATTAATCTTACCAACAGGGAGTTTCAGATGTTGGAAACCCTCCTGAAAAATCAGGATATTGTGCTTTCCAGAGACATGCTGCTGGATAAGGTCTGCGGTTTTGATTACGTGGGTGAGACAAATGTGGTGGATGTCTATATCCGTTTCCTGCGTTCAAAAATTGATGAGGTTTTTGGTGTGAAAATGATACAGACTGTGCGGGGCGTGGGATATGTGATAAAGTCAGGAACCTGATTATGGAAAGATAAAAAATTTGCTGAAAATGCAATAGAACAGGATAGAAACATGAACCCTAAAAAGAATAATTCAGAAGCAAAGCGTATGACATCAATTGTCCGAAAACTTCACTGGTCATGGGCAGGGAGAAAAATCAGGCTTTATATAGGCTTTGATTTTCTCCTTTTTGCGATGCTTTTTATTGGATGGATTTATGATCAGGAAATTACGCAGATAGGAAAATTTGACTTTGAATACAGGCGTTCTGTTACAGCGGAAACTTTAAAGCAGATGACATATCTGGTGACGGATACCAGTGGATATACAGCCCTGAAACTTCCTGTTTATCCGACGATTCAGATACTTGGAATTATCATTCTGGTATGTGCGGGTTTTCAGCTTATGTCGATTTTCTTTTCGTATTTTAGTGAAGAAAAGGAAATACGCCGCATTTTGATGCCAATTAATGAGATCGCATTAAAGGCGGATGAACTCAGTAAAATGACATTTTCCGAGGATAAGTACCAGCAGATAGAAGATGCTATCTCGAATCTTCAGCCGGAAGAAGCGGAACTGCTATCTTTTGGAGATTCTGAACTGCAGGGAATTGAGGCTGCCATGAATAATCTGCTCATCCAAATGAGGGATTCCTATCGTCAGCAGGCAAGATTTGTCAACGATGCATCTCACGAGCTTCGCACACCGATTGCTGTCATACAGGGTTATGTTAACATGCTGGCCAGATGGGGACGGGAAGATAAAAAAGTCCTTGATGAATCTATTACAGCTATCCAGCATGAATCTGAGCATATGAAGCATTTGGTAGAACAACTCTTATTTCTGGCGCGGGGCGACAGCGGAAAAACAAAACTGAACCTTGAGAGGGTGTCGCTAAATGCGTTGATGCAGGAAGTGTATGAAGAGTCATTTATGATTGATGAAACACATCCCTATCGTTACCGCCCGCCAAAGGAGGAAATCGTTATAACTGCCGATAATACAATGCTGAAGCAGGCGGTGCGCATTCTGGTGGATAATGCGGCAAAGTATACGAAAACGGGTGATGAGATTGTGCTCAGTATTGGAAGAACAGAAAAAGGCAGTGCCTATCTCCAGGTGCAGGACATGGGAATAGGCATGGAAGAAGCAGATGTTGCACATATGTTTGAACGTTTTTATCGCGCGGATGATGCCAGAAGCTATCAGGGAACGGGGCTGGGACTTTCCATAGCAAAGTGGATCGTGGATAAACACAGAGGTCATTTTGAAATTCTTTCCCGGACACATCTGGGAACCCGTATACGGATTGTTTTGTAAGAAAGACGATTGAAGTCAGCCTGCACTTAAATAAATAAAAAAGTTTGAAACCTTTTCCCCGCTTATTTTATCTAATGGGTGTAATGAAAAAACATCCGGATGAAAAAAGCGGGGAAACCTGTTTGGAAATACTTTAAGGTATACCATAATGGCCATTCGGCCAGTATTAAGGAAATACCTGAAGGTATACCATTATGGCCATTCGGCCAGTATTAAGGAAAGGGGGGGCTATAAATGATACAGCTTGTAAAAAGGGCTATGAAATCTGACACAGATGCATTTTTAGAATTAATGGAGCGCTGTTCAGGAGCCATGTACAAGGTAGCCCGGGGAATACTGAAAAATGATGAAGATGTGGCAGATGCCATACAGGATACGATCCTGACATGTTTTGAGAAATTGCACACTTTGAAGAAACCTGAGTATTTCAAGACGTGGATGATTCGGATTCTGATTAATGAATGCAATCAGATTCTGCAGCATTACCGTAATCTGAACATGCCGGAACAATTCCCGGATTTCGGAAGACATGATTCATCCCTTGCGGAGTTTGAATTTAAGGAAATGCTGGAAATGGTAGATGAGAAATACCGTATAGTTCTGGTACTGTATTATGTGGAGGGATTTAAGGTGCCGGAGATTTCAAAACTCCTGGATATGAATGAGAATACGGTAAAGACCAGATTGTCCAGGGCGCGGGAACAGATCCGCAGTGCGTATACTGATACAAACTCATCAGGGAAATCAAAAGGAAACATGGCGCACGCCCATCATGAAGATGACATGGAGAAACAGGGAGGGGATTCGGATGAAAAAACAAATAGATTTCAATTCGGCTAAAGAAGCACGGCTGGACGAGCAGATTAAAAAGACGATGCAGAGAGACTTTCCGCTTCCGGACTGCGTGGATGCGGCAAAAAACACAGCTTTTGCACAGATACGAAATAAGCAGATGAAACAGGAATATGCCAACGGTGTTGCACAGAAACAAAAAGACAAAAGGCGGTTACGTTCTGCTTTTGTCAGAGGTGCAGGCGGTCTTGCGGCGGCAGCGGCAGTATTTTCAGTCGTATGTATATCAAATCCGGCACTGGCTGCAAATATTCCGCTGGTGGGACATATTTTTGAAGAAATCGGAAGTTCCCTGGGATTTTCAGGAAATTACAGTAAGTATGTGCAGCCTTTGACAGAAGAAAACCTGATTGCGGCTTCGGAAGTTTCAGAAAGTGAGACAGTATCAGAGACAGACGGGGATGCAGCGGCTCCTGTTTCTGACAGCGCTTACAGTAAAACGGTGAATGGCGTTACTATGACGTTATCAGAAGTATATTGCAATGATGCGGCGCTGTATTTGAGCCTTTTAATTGAGAGCGAAGATGTCTTTCCGGAGACTTTCACAGATCAGATGGGAAAACAGAGCCTTAATTTATATGATTCATATGGTGAGTTCAGTTATAATTCGGAAAAGATTTACCTGTCAAATTATCTGGATGGAAAATTTGTAGATGATCATACTTATGCAGCTGTTCTTCGTATTGACCTGCAGGAGACGAACACCGGAATGGAGCGCGAAAAATTTGAGGATGCGAAAAAAGAATTTGTTGCAGAGCTGCTGGGGATGAGCATTGAGGAAGTTGAAAAGGACACGGATGCGGCATACGAAAAAGCAGCTGAGGCACTGGGACAGGAGGTTCTCTATGATAACCTTTCTGACGTGGGTGGCCCGTCTTTCATGGATTATCTTACAGAGATAAGTATTCCGGAGGAGTTTACAGTAAATCTGGACATTCCGATGATCGTGGGAACATTGCCTCAAGACCAGCAGACACGTCCGGAAATGCCGCAGGAACTGCTTGATGAGTATCATGCAGGACTGGTTGAAAACGGCCTGGGAGATATGGTGAATGATATGGATGTATACAAAAACTTTACCGATGAGCAAAAACAGATTGAACATGAACTGTTTACACAGATGCACCGGAAGTATAATGAAATGTATCCGGAAGCCGCACAGTATCCCAGCAAATATGAAAACTGGTGGTTAGACGGTCCCTGGAATTTTGAGATCAGTGTAAAGAGGAATCATGAGGACAGCGTTGTAAAAGAAATCAATGATATCGATGAAAATGGTCTGGGGGTAGTTTCTGTGACGAAGACACCGTTTGAGATTACGGTAGAGACGCAGGAACCGGATATATCGCAGTCACCTTCCGGAGCAGGATATTTTGTGGTGGCGCTGGATGCTGACGGTGAAATCATGCCTTATGGTTCCGGCGGAAGAATAAATGTCTGGGCAATTCAGGACAGAGATATTTCCAGGGTAGATATCTACCTCTGCGATTATATTGAATACCTGGATGAATTAAAAGTATATTACTGGTCTGATACATACGAGACAGATAAGGAGACAAAAACATTTAAACAGCTTCTTGATGAAAGGGCATTGTATCACACAGAAGTGACATTTGAGGAACAGGCAGAATAATCGACAGGCCGGCTGACCGGGATTCGGAGGAGACTTCGAATCCCGGTTTTTGTGGAATTGATTGATAATAATGATGAAACCTGTTAAGATAGTAGGTGAAACAATGAGCTGATGAAATTTATGCCAGAATAGCAGGAGGAAATGATAATGAATGAGACATTAAAAACATTGGAATCACGAAGAAGCTGCAGAAAATTCAAACCGGATATGATTGGGGAGGAAGAACTGCAGGCGATCATTAAGGCGGGAACATATGCTGCTACCGGAATGGGAAAGCAGTCGCCCGTTATCATTGCAGTTACAAATAAAGAACTCCGCGATAAAATCGCTGAAGAAAACAGAAAGATTGGCGGGTGGAAGGAAGGATTTGATCCTTTTTATGGTGCACCGGTCATTTTGATTGTTCTGGCAAATCAGGAAATCCCAACCTGCAAATATGATGGAAGTCTTGTGATGGGAAATTTGATGAATGCAGCTCAGAGTCTTGGAGTGGCCAGCATATGGATCCACAGAGCAAAAGAGGAATTTGAAGCTGATTTTGGAAAAGATATTTTAAAGCAATTGGGTATCGAAGGAAATTATGAAGGAATCGGCCACTGTGCGCTGGGATATGCGTCAGAGCCGGCAAAAGCACCTGCACCGAGAAAAGACGATTATGTTTACTATGTTCGATAGGACAGTTTGATAACTTAATATTTAAATTGTATAAAACGGCGCTGAAAATGTGATCTTATGTTACATTTCGGTGCTGTTTCTATTATATGGGAGATTCTTTAAATTTCTTGTATTAATAGAAAAACATCAAAAAATATCCCCCCGGGAGGCTTGGAAGCAGTGTTTGGGAAAGATATAATCAAAAATGCGGGATATCATGCGAAATAACTGTCGGGTTTGACCGAAAGAACCGCGACGGAAAGGAAGAGAAGGACATGGGCAAGTACATTGCGAAAAGACTGCTGCAGATGATTCCTGTTTTAATCGGAATTACGTTTTTGTCTTTTGCTATGATGCGGTTGGCAGGCGGTGATGCGGTTACCTATATGTATGAAAATGCTGGTACAGCAGTTCCGCAGGAAATTATCGATAAAACGAAAGCGGAGTATGGACTTGATAAACCGTTTCTGGTCCAGTATGCAAATTGGCTTGGTGGGATGCTTACAGGTGATATGGGTAAAAGTTATGTATCTCATAAAGACGTATTTGAAATGTTTGTATCGAAACTTCCTTCCACATTGCTTCTGACATTATCTTCCATTATTCTAACGGTTCTGATCGCGGTTCCGCTGGGGATTTTGTCGGCGATAAAGCAGAATAGATGGATAGATTATCTGATACGATTCATGAGTTTTATCGGAAATTCTATGCCAAACTTTTTTGCGGCATTGGTATTAATGTATTTTCTTTCTATAAAGATGCGGCTGCTTCCGGTTATTACTACAGATAATCTGGCACTCAGCCTGGTGCTGCCTGCACTGACACTGACGATATCCATGGCATCTAAATATACAAGACAGATCAGAGCTACAGTTCTGGAGGAATTAAACAGCGACTATGTGGCAGGTGCAAGGGCACGGGGAGTACGGGGATCCGTAATTATCTGGAAAAGTGTAATGAAATCCTCCATGCTGACGATTATTACACTGCTTGCACTTTCTATTGGAAGTCTTTTGGGTGGAACCGCAATTGTTGAAAATATTTTTATGTGGGACGGTGTCGGAAAACTCGCTGTAGATGCAATTACCATGCGTGACTATCCGATTATTCAGGCATATGTTGCCTGGATGGCAATTATTTATGTGGCTGTAAATTTGATTACGGATATTATCTATCATTACCTGGATCCCCGTGTCAGACTGGGAGGTGACGGAGCATGAGCGATATAAAACGGATAACGGTTCGCCGGCAGAAAATCAGGAAAAATTATATTAAGACAAAACTGATTTTTCTGGTTGTATTGGCTGCGGTTTTACTGGCGGTTGCTGTATTTGCAAAGTATCTCTGCCCATATGATCCCTATGCACAGGATTTATTGCAGGCGCAGAAACCTCCGGGGCCGGCGCATATCCTGGGAACAGACAGATACGGGCGTGATATGCTTTCCAGAGTTATTATGGGAAGTACCACCAGTATTTTTGCAACACTTGTTCTGGTGGCAGTGGTTACGGTAACCGGTACAATAATCGGTATCATATGCGGCTGGAGCGGCGGAAAAGTGGATACGGTTTTGATGCGCATTTCTGATTTATTTTTGGCATTTCCAAGTCTTGTATTTGCGCTGGCGGTTGCCGGAGTGCTGGGCGGCGGGGTTCAAAATGCCATTATTGCTCTGGCAGCTATCGGGTGGCCAAAGTTTGCAAGACTTGCCAGAGGACTTACCCTGGCACAAAAAGATTCACCGTATTTAATGGCTGCAAGATTATCGGGAAGCAGCACACCCAGGCTTTTGGTAAAACATATTTTGCCGAATATTGCAGGTCCGATACTCGTTACAGCAGTTTTGGATATCGGAACTATGATGATGGAGCTGGCAGGCCTCTCTTTCCTTGGACTGGGTGTAAAACCGCCAATGGCCGAATGGGGAAGTATGATCAGTGATGGCCGGGTCATGCTTCAGACGGCTCCATGGATGGTTCTGGCTCCGGGCGGAGCGATTTTTGTAACGGTTATGATTTTTAACCTGCTGGGTGATACTGTCCGGGATTACATGGATCCTAAGGAAAGAAGCGGCAGATAGTATATAATGGCTGGCAGTAATTGCATATTGTCATTTTCCGGCAACTCATTATATAAAAGACTTCAGAAAAAGATGAAAGGCGTGGGAAAATTATGAAGAAACAGTTGATAACAGCATTACTTTTTTGTGCCGTGGCCGGAGGAATTATGAGCGCGGCGGTATTGGCGGAAGGAAAAACATTTGTTTATGGCACTACAGGCTATGGTGTGCAGATGGGGGATGAGGGACTGAATCCTCACAATAATTATTCCGGGTGGAGTGCGCTTCGTTATGGTGTGGGTGAGACATTGTTTAAGTACAATGACAATATGGAGTTAGAACCGTGGCTTGCTGCGGATTATGAATTTGTGGATGATACTACTGTAAAAATTAATCTTCGTGAGGGTGTGACTTTTTCCAGCGGACGGGCAATGGATGGAGAGGCGGTGAAAGAGTGTCTGGATCATCTTTTGGCAGTTCACGACCGTGCTCCCGGTGATATGAAGATTGAGAGCATTGAAGCCGATGAAATGTCTATCACGATTCATACAACAGAGCCGTGTCCGGCTATCATTAATTATCTTGGTGATCCTTATGGAGCCATCATTGATATGCAGTACGGTACGGACGGAGTAGAAGGCGATTCCGCAGGAACTGCAAATGTTGCGGGAACAGGTCCGTACATTGCAACGAATGTGACAGAGACGCAGATTGATCTGATAAAGAATGAAAATTACTGGGGCGGCGATGTAAAAGTAGACAATGTAATTGTAAAGACATTCAGCGATGCAAGTTCTCTGGCGGCATCCCTGCAGACCGGATATATTCAGGGAACATATGGCTTGTCGTATGACAGCTATGCATTGTTTGACGGCAATCCGGAGTACACGATCAATTCCTGTGCCACCAGCCGCTGCTTCTTTGGTCAGTTCAATTATGATTCTGAAATCGTGCAGGATGAAGCAGTGCGTAAAGCAATTACAATGGGCATCGACAGAGAAGGATTCTGTACGGTGTTGATGGAAGGACGCGGTATCCCGGCAAAGGCAGCGTTTCCCAGCAGTTTCAGCTATGGTAATGAGGCAGTAACAGCTCCGGATTATGATCCGGAAGGGGCAAAGGCTATTCTGGAAGAAGCAGGCTGGATCGATACGGATGGCGACGGATACAGAGAGAAAGACGGACAGAAACTGGCAGTTCGCTGGCTTACCTATCCGGGGCGCCTGGAACAGCCGAAGCTTGCAGAATATGCCCAGGCAACTCTGAAAGATATCGGTATAGAAGTGGATGTTAATAATACAGAGGATCATTTGAGCATTGCAGAATCGGGTGCATATGATATTTATGTAAGCTCTCTCACAACAGCACCTACAGGTGATCCAGAGTATTTCTTTACTACCTGCGCTCTGGAGAATTCTGCAAAGAACCGTTCTAATCATAAGATTGATGCAGTAGAAGAACTGTATGAGAAACTTCATCAGGAATTTGACAAGACCAGGAGGGGTGAGATTGCTGTTCAGATGCAGCAGGCAATGCTGGATGAAAGTGCAATATTTTTCGTATCTCATCTGAATATGGGCATTGTTACAAAGGCAAATGTGACAGGTATGGCGGCTCATCCGTGTGATTACTATGAAATCACAGCTGATCTGGATGTGCAGTAAGGAGTTTTACTATGGAACCATTGTTGCGGGCAGAACATGTCACTATCAGCTATAACGGGAAGGACGTTGTCAGGGATGTCTGTTTCACACTGGATCAGGGAGAAATCCTGGGTATTGTAGGAGAATCCGGCAGCGGAAAGAGTACCATCATTAAGGCAGTAATTGGCCTTCTTGGCCCGGGCGGTATGGTGACAAGAGGTGATATTTATTATAAAGGCAAAAATGTGGTGGACATGCCGGAGCGGGAACAGAGAAAACTTCCTGGTCCGGAAATCGGTATGGTATTTCAGGACTGCAAAGCTTCACTGTGTCCTATCCGTACGGTGGGTGCCCAGATTTATGAAAGTATTTCAGAGCATGAGCGTATTTCAAAGAGTGAAGCTTATCAACGTGTCGGTGAATTGATGATGAAAATCGGATTGACAGACTATCAGCGTGTGCTGGACAGTTATCCTTTTGAATTATCCGGAGGGATGAATCAGCGTGTGGGAATCTGTGCGGCTATGATGATGAAACCGGCTCTCTTACTGGCAGATGAGCCGACAAGTGCCCTGGATGTGACTGTCCAGGCTCAGGTGGTAAAAGAAATGAAACTGATGCGGGATGAATATAATACAGCGATGATCCTGGTGACTCACAACATTGGTGTAGTTAGTGTAATGGCGGATAAAGTTCTGGTTTTGAAAGATGGTGAAATGATGGATTACGGGGAAACAGAACATGTTCTGAAGAATTCCGGGAACGAATATACCCGGGTACTTATGAATTCCGTTCTTCACTTGAAACGGCACACGGCTTAAAAGATATTTGGAGGATTGCAGATGGCAGACACAATATTAGAAGTGGAACATTTGAAGAAGGTGTTTACGGCGAATAAAAAATCTTTTACGGCAGTGGATGACGTGAGTTTTAAATTGGAAAGAGGAGAATGCCTTGGAATTGTGGGAGAATCCGGTTCCGGCAAAAGCACTATTGCTAAGATGATTACTCATCTTTTAGATGTAACAGAAGGAAAGATTACTCTGTTGGGAAAAGATATCACCCATGTAAAGGGAAAAGAACTTCGGGACACATATAAAGAAATACAGATGGTATTTCAGATGCCCATGGAATCCTTTGACCCGCGGCGTACTTTGGGAGATGGAATCGGAGAGAGCCTGAGAAACCAGGGAATCAGCAGGACAGAGACACGCAAAAAAGTAGAAGAACTGCTTGCACTTTGCGGCCTTCCGGCAGAGTATGCCGACCGGTATCCCCATCAGGTCAGCGGTGGTCAATGTCAGAGAGCGGCCATCGCAAGGGCATTGGCAGTGGATCCGGCGCTGCTGATCTGTGATGAGGCTACCAGTGCACTGGATGTAACGGTCCAGAAACAGATATTAGAACTTTTGATTGATTTAAAGAAAAAACGAAAATTGTCTTTCCTGTTGATATGCCATGATCTGGCATTGGTACAGGCATTTTGCGAACATGTACTTGTTTTATACCACGGAAAAGTAGTAGAGATGGGTACACCGGATGAGATTATTAACTATCCGAAAACGGATTATACAAAGGTTTTGGTTGATTCCGTGTTGTAGAAAAGGGTTCTTTAAGCGGATTTAATATTGATTGAAATACTCTTTTACATTTTTTATGTATTTTGTTATATTATTAAGATAAAATAAAGAGATGTAGAGGAGGCATTGCCAAAATGAATAAAGTGATTGGGCGAATCAGAAAAATGAGCTCTTTTCAGATCATTATTTTCGGTTTTTTATGTGTGATATTATTTGGAGCTTTTGTTTTGATGCTTCCGATTTCCAGCCGGGAAGGACACGCTGTGCCGTTCCTTGACAGCCTGTTTACAGCTGTTTCAGCGGTTTGTGTTACCGGGCTTGTACTTCATGACACGGCCACCTGGTGGTCACCTTTTGGTCAGATCGTCATTATGCTTTTGATCCAGATTGGCGGCATGGGTGTGATTACAGTTGCAGCATCCTTTGCGATGCTTGCCGGAAGAAAGATTTCACTGGTGCAGCGAAGTACGATGCAGGAAGCGATCGCAGCTCCCAGAATGGGAGGAATCGTAAGGCTGACTGTATTTATTATAAAGATTACACTGGTACTGGAACTGGCGGGGGCTGTGGTAATGGCGCCGGTGTTCTGCCGGGACTTTGGTATTCGCGGACTTTGGATGGCGGTTTTTCATTCGGTATCAGCTTTCTGCAATGCAGGATTTGACCTGATGGGTGAGAAAGAAACGTTTTCCTCTCTCACTTTTTATGCAGATAATCCGGTTATAAATATTACGATTATGCTCTTGATTATAATTGGAGGTATCGGTTTTCTGACGTGGGATGATATACGTGCAAACCGTCACCACCTGCGCCGATACCGGATGCAGAGTAAAGTTATTCTCTGCACAACAGCAATTCTTCTTTTGATTCCGGCAGTCTATTTTTTCTTTTTTGAGTTTTCGTCATTGCCGGGTTTTGAAAGATTTATCAGCTCTGCATTTCAGGCGGTTACACCGAGAACAGCCGGTTTTAATACAGAAGATTTAAGCCGTTTAAGTGAACCGGGGAAATTTATTACCATTATATTAATGCTGATTGGCGGATCTCCGGGGTCTACCGCCGGAGGTATGAAAATAACAACGATTGCTGTATTGTCCGGTACGGCAATTGCTACCTTTCAAAGAAAGGATCATGCACATTTTTTCGGACGAAGGATTGGTGATGAGGTTGTCAAAAATGCGGCGACTATTTTTCTTATGTATATTACGCTGTTCTGTATAGGTGGAGTGATCATCAGTATTTATGAAGGACTGCCCATGCTTACATGCCTGTTTGAAACGGCATCTGCAATTGGCACAGTGGGATTGACGCTGGGGATCACGCCGGGACTTGGGATATTATCGCAGGTGATTTTGATTGTGCTGATGTTCTTTGGAAGAGTGGGCGGGTTGACATTGATCTTTGCCGCATTATCGGGAACACGGAGAAGTACAGCGATGCTGCCGCAGGAAAAAATAACAACGGGTTAAAGGGGAAACTGTATGAAATCAATACTTTTGATAGGACTTGGGAGATTTGGGAAACATATTGCCATGGATTTAAGCCAGTTAGGACATCAGGTCATGGCCATTGATAAAGTGGAGGACCGGGTAAACGCAGTGCTGCCTTTCGTGACGAATGCACAGATTGGTGACAGTACAAATGCAGATTTTCTGGAGTCATTGGGAACCAGAAATTTTGATGTCTGTATTGTCGCTATCGGGAATGATTTCCAGAGTTCACTGGAGACAACATCACTTCTCAAGGAACTGGGAGCAAAACTGGTTGTATCCAGAGCATCGCGGGATGTCCAGGCAAAGTTTTTACTGCGAAATGGTGCGGATGAGGTGGTTTACCCGGAAAGACAGCTTGCAAAATGGACTGCTATTCGTTACAGCGCAGATCATATCCTCGATTATATGGAATTGGACGGTGATCATGCCATATTTGAAGTGCAGATTCCCCGGGAGTGGATCGGCCGGACAATAGGTAAGATTGATATCCGAAAAAAATATAATATAAATATTATGGGGGTAAAGAAAAACGGAAAGCTGGATCTGGCAATTACGCCGGATACGGTGATGGCAGAAGGAGAGACCATCATGGTGCTTGGAAGGTTCAGAGATTTGCAGAAATGCTTTCACATTTAAATACACCTGAAGGGAGGAATGTCATTACGCCGGAACAGAAAAATGGCATTGACAATGATGCAGGGGTGTCTGTATAGTATTAATATAAGAATATTACGAACCATAAGGATGGAAACAGCGAATGTTGGACCTTTTAAAAACACTGTTGGAATATGTGGTAGAATGCGGGATCTTGATTTTTGAATATATCGGTGTAGGAATTATTATCTGTACCAGTCTGGTAAGCTTATATAAATATGTGATGCGAAAACCGGATACCAGAATTTATCTTGCAAAAGGGCTGGCGATGGGTCTGGAATTTAAGCTTGGAAGTGAAATTCTTCGTACCGTTGTAGTGCGTGAATGGAGTGAGATTGCCATTGTTGCAGGAATTATTGCACTTCGGGCGGCGCTTACATTCCTGATACACTGGGAAATCAAAGAGGAAGAAAAAGAAAATACAGTGAAAACAGATTAAATTAAAATCCGGGATTCCAACAAGGAGAATCCCGGATTTTATTGATTACTGTTCCTGATTAGACAGAGTCTTGATAAAGAACAATACCAGCAGCATCAGGGCAATACCAATCGGCAGAGAAACCCATGCGCTCTGTGAGAAACCGGCAATAATATAAGTAACAAAGGAAACTGCCGCAACTACAACCGCATAGGGAAGCTGGGTGGAAACATGGTTAACATGTTCGCACTGGGCGCCGGCAGATGCCATGATGGTAGTATCTGAAATCGGAGAACAGTGGTCACCGCAAACTGCGCCTGCCATACATGCAGAAATGGAGATGATCATAAGCTGCGGGTTTGATTCAGCAAATACATTTACCACGATCGGAATCAGGATACCGAAGGTTCCCCAGGATGTACCGGTTGCAAATGCCAGAAAACATCCGACCAGGAAAATGATAGCCGGCAGAAGTTTTACAAGGCTTTCAGCACTGCCGTTAACCACGTCTGCCACATATACGGCAGCGCCAAGGCTGTCTGTCATTGCCTTCAGTGTCCATGCAAATGTAAGGATCAGGATTGCCGGAACCATGGCTTTAAAGCCTTCCGGGATACATGCCATACAGTCAGAGAAATTCATGACATGGCGGATCTGATAGAAAATAACAGTAATGACAAGTCCGAAGAAGCTTCCAAGAGTCAGGCCCAGGGATGCGTCACTGTTTGAGAATGATGTTACAAAATCTGTACCGGAGAAGAAACCGCCGGTGTAGATCATACCGATAACACAGCATACGATCAGAGAGAGAATCGGTACCAGAAGATCTGCAACAGTACCTTTTGTCTCCGTTGTCTCTTCTGTTGCTTCACCGTAAGGACGGCCCGGAGTAGTGAACAGATCACCCTTTACTGCGTTGTCTTCGTGTTTTTTCATGGAGCCGAAATCAGCTTTCATCACAGTAAGACCAACCATCATGACAATGGTTAAAAGTGCATAGAAGTTATACGGAATAGCACGGATAAAAACGGAAAAACCGTTTTCCCCCGGTACGAATCCGGTAACGGCTGCAGCCCAGGAAGAAATCGGTGCAATAATGCAGACCGGTGCAGCGGTGGCATCAATCAGATATGCCAGTTTTGCACGGGATACGTTAAATTTGTCAGTAACAGGACGCATAACGCTTCCTACTGTCAGACAGTTAAAATAGTCATCAATGAAGATCAGGATACCAAGTAAAATAGTTGCAAGCTGTGCGCCTACACGACTGTGTATCCTTTCGGCAGCAAAACGTCCGAAAGCTGCAGAACCGCCGGCCTTGTTCATCAGACAGACAATTACGCCCAGGATGACAAGGAAGATGAGGATACCCACGTTGTAACTGTCAGACAGGACGCCGATAAATCCCTCCTGGAACATATGGGTGATGGCAAGTTCAAAGTTAAGTCCCGAGTAAAGTACGGAGCCCACAAGAATTCCCAGAAACAGAGAGCTGTAAACTTCCTTGGTGATCAGGGCAAGTGCAATTGCTACGATAGGCGGAACCAGAGCCCAGAATGTAGCGTGTACAGCCGGAGTGTACTCTGCTTCCTCAGCTGCGAGAGCCAGCATAGGCATAGCTGCTGCAAACAGCATTGCAAGAGGAAGAATCAGATGTTTTTTTCTTTGGTTCATAATTTTTCCCTTCCTTTCTTTTGTGCCTGCAGATGCAGGTTTTCCCATAAACAAAAAATCACCACAAACGACATGAAAAGTGCCGCTTGCGGTGCCAGAATCAGAAATATATTCCTGTGACAGCCAGATAGCGCTCCACTTGCGTGACAGTACGCCGCATATTCTGCGGCGTCCCAGAGTATCTGCATAAAAGCCCTGCAGGATACCCTTCGGCGGTCTCCCCTTTCTGAGAAAACGGCGGCTTTGCCTTTGCTTTTTCGTACTAATGAATTCCGCGCCTCTATCATGTCATACTACTGTTTCGTTTGTGAGAACAGTTTGTTATGCATGTACATCATAGCACGGTAAGTTTAAAAAGGGAAGAAATATTTTTTGTTAGAGAAGGAAGTAGTAATAAATATTTTTGTGAGTTATAATTATAATATTGAATTAAAGTCCGGAAGGGAGGTATTATCCATGGCAGACAGGATTTATGTATGTATAGATTTGAAGTCCTTTTACGCATCAGTAGAATGTATGGAGCGTGGACTGGACCCTATGACAACGAATCTTGTTGTGGCGGACCCGGAGCGTACGGAAAAGACAATTTGCCTGGCAGTGTCTCCTGCTATGAAAGCACTTGGAGTACCCGGACGCTGCCGCGTATTTGAAATCCCCAAAGCGATCGAATATATTATGGCTCCCCCAAGGATGCGTTTGTATATCGAACGTTCGGCAGACATTTATGCCATCTATCTGAAATATATTGCGAAAGAAGACATTCATGTGTACAGTATTGATGAAGTATTTCTTGATGTGACAGACTATCTGGGAATGTACCGGATGACGGCAAGGGAACTGGGCATGATAATTATGCAGGATATTTATAAAAACACTGGAATAACAGCTTCCTGCGGGATTGGCACAAATCTGTACCTTGCCAAGGTGGCGCTGGATATTACCGCAAAGCATTCAGAAGATCACATTGGGGAACTGGATGAGGAGAGCTTTTGCAGAACCCTCTGGAATCATACTCCCCTTACAGATTTCTGGCGCATTGGTACAGGGATCAGCCGGAATCTGCAGCGTATGGGAATTCATACTATGGAAGAACTGGCACATGCCGATGAAGACGTATTATATCGGACATTTGGTGTTGATGCAGAACTGATGATCGACCATGCCTGGGGCAGGGAAACTGCGACCATGGCGGATATAAAGAACTACAGGCCGAAGAGTAATTCTGTCGGCAGCGGACAGGTGCTGGGATGTGATGTGGATTATGAAGGCGGGCGGCTGATCGTAAAAGAGATGGCGGACCTTTTATGTCTGGAACTGGTGGATAAAGGGCTTGTAACAGATTCTGTGACGCTGCATATCGGTTATAATAATCGTTATGGCAGAAAGCCCGCCCACGGGACGATCCGCATGACAGTAACTACAAATTCTGCACGCCGGATTATTTCTTATACAGAGAAGCTATATGAACAGATTACAGACAAACATACCTCTATTCACCGGGTAACGCTGACATACAATAATGTGGTGGACGAGGTATTCCGCCAGTATGATCTGTTTTCGGATCCGGCGGAACTTGAAAAGGAAAATAAGCTTCAGAAAGTCATGCTGGATATTAAGGACAGGTATGGAAAAAATGCGATTCTCAAGGGAATGAATCTGGAAAAAGGCGCGACGACCATAGAAAGAAACCGGCAGATCGGAGGACACAAAAGCGGTGAATGAGCATCCGGGCAGGAGGAAAGTATATGACGGTCAGGAGTAAAATGAGCAGGGAGGAGAGGGCAAAACAGTTTATGCCGTTTGCGGCGCTGAAGGGGTACCCTGAGGAATTGAGGAAAAGGGAAAAGATAATAGTTCCCAGGATGGAGTTAACAGAGGATCATGCGGAAGAACTGGACCGCAAATTTCGGGAGATACGGGAAAAAGATATTGTAACAGCAGTTTATTTTTGCAAAGGAGAATATCTGAAAGTTACGGGGATGGTGGCAAAACTGGATGTGGACAGCCGGTATATCAAGATTGTGAATACGAAAATACCGTTGGATGATCTATTTGAAATTGAGATATTTCCAAAGTGAGATTTATCTGATAAACTAAATTTAAAAATGCGGTGCAGATAAAGGTAAAGGAAAGGCGGATGCGAGTATGGGAATAGTTGTGATTGGAGCAGTTTTTGTTGATATTAAAGGATTTCCTGAAAATAATTATATTCCGGACGGAAAAAATGCCGGAAAGATTGAATATGTGCATGGCGGAGTGAGCAGGAATGTGGCAGAGAACATTGCAAATATTGAGCTGCGGCCGACTTATCTGAGTATTGTAGATAAGTCAGCCATGGGGGAAGACGTAATCCGCAAGCTGAATAACCATAAAGTAAATACAGATTATATGCTGACCATTCCTAATGGGATGGGAACATGGCTTGCAGTGTTTGACAATAACGGAGATCTGGCCGGGTCTATTTCCCAGAGACCGAATCTGATGCCGCTTCTCTCCGTGCTGGAGCAAAAGGGTGACGAAATTTTTGCACAGGCAGATTCTATTGTGGTGGAAGTGGGAGATCTGGACAAAGAGATCATTAAAAAGATATTTGCTCTTGCAAAAAAATATGAAAAGAAAACATATGCTGTAGTAGCAAATATGAGTATTGCTGCAGAGAGAAGAGATTTCCTTCAGAAATTTGATTGTTTTATCTGCAACCAGCTTGAAGCAGGAATTGTATTTGCAGATGATTACAGGGATAAGATGCCTGAGGAAATGTGCGATATTCTTTCTGAATGTGTGCTTAATGCCAATATTCCTTCTATGGTGGTCACTATGGGAGGCGAAGGAGCTGTTTACGCAGATGTATCAGGAGACAAAGGAATCTGCCCGCCGAGAAATGTACAGGTGAAAGATACTACGGGAGCAGGGGATGCTTTTAGTTCAGGTGTAGTGATCGGGCTTACATACGGAAAGACACTGAAGGAAGCGGTAGATATCGGAACCCATCTGGCGTCATCTGTTATTGTGTCATCAGAGAATGTATGTCCGCGTTTCCTGCCAAAAGAAATTGGAATTGATATGGATGTGCCGGAAGACAAATGAAGTGGAGAAAGAAAATAACCGTAAATGATAAAAGCAGAGATCAAGGTGGCTTAAATGAAATATAACAATGTGGTGGGCGGGAAATTTCTTTCCCGTCCGAACCGTTTTATCGCAAAAGTGGAAATAGATGGAAAAGAGGAGACGGTTCATGTAAAGAATACCGGGCGGTGCAGAGAACTTCTTATACCCGGAGCAGAGATATGGCTGGAGCATTCAGATAATCCTGACCGTAAAACATCATATGATTTATTTGCGGTTTACAAAGAAGGACTGGGGCTTATTAATATGGATAGTCAGGCGCCAAACAAAGTGGTGCGGGAATGGATGGAAGGAAAACAAAAACCCCATGTCCGGATAGAAAAGGGATATTGTCTTCCTGAAAATGTGACTATGGTAAAACCTGAGTATACCTTTGGAAAATCAAGGATAGATTTTTATTTTGAGTGTGAAGATCAACAGGGCAATATTAAGAAGTGTCTTATGGAGGTAAAAGGGGTCACTCTTGAAAAAGAAGGGATTGCCTGTTTTCCGGATGCACCTACAGAGCGGGGCATCAAACATATACGGGAGCTGGAGGGCGCACTGGAAGAAGGATATGAATGCTTTCTTGCTTTTGTTATCCAGATGCCGGAAATTCTTGATATCCGTCCCAATGATGAAACCCATCCGGCTTTCGGAGAAGCGCTGCGGCGTGCTCATAAAAAGGGAATAAAAATACTTTCCCTGGGCTGCCATATGGAAAAGGATGAAATCCATATCTGTTCAGGAAAAGTAATTGATGAGCTTTGCTGATGCGGGGAGAAGAATCTCCCCGCAATCGTTTACCCGTTAAACAGCGGGGTGGAAAAATATCGTTCTGCGGTATCAGGAAGGACTGTGACTACGGTTTTTCCGGGACCGAGTTTTCTGGCAAGCTTCAGAGCCGCGGATACATTGGTTCCGCTGGAAATGCCGCACATGATACCTTCCTTAGAAGCCAGATCTCTGGCTGTCTGCAGGGCTTCTTCATCTTTTACGATGCAGATATCCTGATAGATGTTCAAATTCAGAATACCCGGGATAACCCCGTCTCCGATTCCCATTTGAAGGTGTGTACCGATGGAACCGCCTGATAAAATGGCGGCATTTTCAGGTTCCACTGCCCAGATTTCCATATCTGGATTAGCTTTTTTGAGTGTTTCTCCGATGCCCGTGATGGTGCCGCCGGTGCCAATGCCGGAGCAGAATCCGTGTATGGGGCCATCTGTCTGTTCCAGGATTTCAAGACCGGTGTGGTCGCGGTGCACCTGGGGATTGGCCGGATTTTCAAACTGCTGCGGAACAAAAACATTGGGATCTTCTTTTGCCATGCGAAGAGCTGTCTGCAGACATTCTTCAATACACTCTCCGATGTTATTGTCATCATGGATCAGGACGAGTTCAGCGCCGTACTGATGAATCAGTTTGCGCCGTTCTTCACTGACAGAATCCGGCATGATGATTCTTACCTTGTATCCCTTTACGGCGCCCACAAGAGCAAGGCCGATACCCTGATTACCGCTGGTGGGCTCGACAATAATGGTATCTTTTGTGATAAGTCCCTTTTCCTCTGCATCACAGATCATATTATAGGCTGTTCGGGTTTTGATGGAACCGCCCACATTTAGTCCTTCAAATTTAACCAGGATTCGGGCACAGCCTTCCGGAACTATATGGTTTAATTGGATCATTGGGGTATTTCCCATTGCATCAAGAATATTATTGTAGATCATATCTGCAAATCTCCTTTTTTAAATAACAACTCTCATTATAGCCTATAATAGAAAACTTTGCAAAATAATATTGCTGAAAAAGGGTAAATGGAACTATAATAAAAAATACGGTATATTTTGGCCGGAAGATTAGAATATTTTGGCGAGAAACTGGATATGGAAGATTTTTGCCGGAGGAGGATTAAAATGGAACTTTGGGATATTTATGATAAAGACAAACAGAGAACAGGACGCACCATGAAGCGCAATGACTGGTGCCTGAAAGATGATGAATATCACTTGACGGTCCTGGGGGTGGTAATGCGAAGAGATGGAAAATTTCTTATTACGAAGCGTGTTATGACAAAGGCATGGGCCCCCGGCTGGTGGGAAGTGTCAGGCGGAGCGGCAATGGCAGGTGAGGACTCCAGGGATGCGGTTCTGCGTGAAGTAAGAGAAGAGACAGGACTTGATGTATCCGGTTGGGACGGAGGTTACCTTTTCACGTATCACAGGGAAAATCCGGGAGAAGGTGACAATTACTTTGTGGATGTTTACCGTTTTGTGGGAGATTTTGAAGAGGGGGATATGCATCTGCAGGAAGAAGAAACAGCGGGACATATGCTGGCATCTCCGGATGAGATTAAAGCGTTTGCCGATGAAGGAATTTTCCTGCATTATGACAGTATAAAAAAAGCATTTGAAATTTAGAAATGCCAAAGGCATCTGGCTATGCAACAATGTTTTGCAGCCAGATGCCTTTTTTTACCAGAATAAATCCGACAATGCATTTCAGCATATCTCCAATCTGCACCAGTATATAAATTGCAATGACCGGAAGACCAGTAAAGCGACTGAGACAAAATGCGATGGTGACGCTGACACACCAGATAAACACACTGTCAAACAAGAAGGTAATGATCGTTTTTCCGCCCGAACGCAGAGTGAAATAACAGGCATGTAAAAAAGCGTTCTGAGGCATGAAAATGGCATTTATAATAATGAACTGTTTTGCCAGATTACGTACTTCCGGTTCCGTATTATAGAGCCGCGGGAACAAGGGAGCTGCCAGAAGCATAACAAGAGCAACTGCAGTGCAGCATGCCACGGAAAATGCGATCATCTTGTTATCGGTATCCCGGGCTTCCTTCATTTTGTTGGCTCCAAGAAGATGGCCAACCACAATGGCAACAGAATCACCCAGTGCGATAAATACGATATTGAACACGTTGTTAATCGTGTTTGAAATATTCAAGCCGGCGACCACATGCAAACCGCGCATGGAATAACACTGTGCCAGCATGGCCATTCCGGAAGCCCAGAGAGTTTCGTTTAATAAAAGCGGTGTTCCCTTGATAAGAATACTTTTGGTAAGGGAAGCCGGAACAGCAAGAGTGCGGTAAAGGCCACTGGCGAATTTGTTTACAGCAGTATGAGTGTGGGTCCAGATGATTATGATTATTACTTCCACATAGCGGGAGAGGACTGTGGCAATAGCCGCTCCGCGGACACCCAATACCGGGAAACCAAATTTTCCGTATATTAAAATGTAGTTAAACACAAGATTGACTATGACGGAGACGATACCGGCCACCATAGGCGGAACAGTTTCTCCGCATTCACGGAGGGTACTTGAATAGGTCTGACTGATCATAAATGCGGGAAGTCCCAGCAGCATGATGGTCAGATACTGTTTTCCGTACATCAGAATAGAGGCAGCATCACCGGCATTGCCTTCACCTTTTAGATACATTTTAATAAGCGGCGTACCGGCGGTAATAAATAACAGGATAGTGAGAGCAGTAAGAAACACTGCCATCCAGAGTTTGAAACGGAATGTATTTCGAACACCCTCTGTATCATCCTGGCCGAAATACTGGGCAGTAAAAATTCCTGCGCCGGATACGCCGCCGAAAATAGCAAGATTGTATACGAAAATCAACTGATTTACGATGGACGCACCGGACATCTGTTCCGTGCCGATGCGTCCGATCATGATATTGTCCAGGAGGCTTACAAAGTTGGTAATACCGTTTTGGATCATAATGGGAACTGCGATTGCCAGGACCATTTTGTAGAAATTTTTATCACCGATAAAACGGTCCCGCAGGCGCAGTTTATTTGTTGCGGTCTGCATATGTAAATCCTTTCATAAAAATTGTGAATCAATAATCAGTGTTTCTTTTTTGATGCCAGTGAGCAGTAAAGCACGAAAGCCAGAAATGCTATACCAATAATCATCCAGGAAATAAATACAGGCTGGCTGCAGGAAATAAATTTATCATAGTACCCCTTAAGATAAATGATAATGATGATGAACGGTATGCCGTAAGACACATAAGGCTTCAGGAAGGCGGGCAGTTTAAGACCGCTTCCGGCATTTGCCTCGGCCAGAAAGGCATCCCATCCCCAGCTGTTTTTTCTTGAACAGAAAAGTACGTAGCTCAGACTGCCCAGAGGAAGAAGATTGTTGGAGACAATGAAATCTTCCAGATCCATGATGTTGCTTCCTTCGCCGAGCGGCTCAAAACCGGAAAGCACGTTAAAGCCAAGTACGCATGGCATGCTCAGTAAAATAATAGCTGCAGCACAGAAAAGCACGCTTTTTTTACGGCTCCATCCAAATAAGTCGATATTAAAGGCGATCAGATTCTCAAATACGGCAATAATCGTGGAAAGTGCTGCAAAGGTCAGAAACAGGAAAAACAGGAAACTCCAGATTTTTCCGCCGGTCATCTGCGCGAAAATATTAGGCAGAGTAATAAATACAAGGCTTGGGCCTGCACCCGGTTCAATACCGTAGGCGAAGCATGCCGGAATAACGATAAAACCGGCAGTCAGAGCCACAAAAGTATCCAGTGCAGTGATGCTGACAGCTTCACCTGTCAGGCTGCGTGCGTTGTCCAGATAGCTGCCGAAGATCATCATGGCGCCTATACCAATGGAAAGTGTAAAAAATGCCTGGCTCAATGCAGCAAAAATAACGTTTCCTATGCCGCTGTCTACCATTTTCCCGAAGTTGGGAATGAGATAGAAACGAACACCTTCTACAGCACCTTTCATGGTGATGGAGCGGACAGCAAGCACAAGCATGATGACCAGCAGTGCGCTCATCATAACAGTGGTAATACGTTCAATACCGTTTTTCAGACCAAAAAGACATACTACAAAACCAATGATGCAGATCAGAACTGTCCAGAAAATCATTTCAGGTACATTTCCGAGCATATTGCTAAAGGCGCCGGAAACAGCTTCCGGTGTGGCTCCCGCAAATTCTCCGGAGAGACTCTTAAAACAGTAATTCAGCATCCAGCCGCCTACCATGGTATAAAACATCATAAGCATATAGCATCCGATGATTCCGATATATTTCAGGTGATGCCAGGATGTCCCTTTGGGAGCCAGAATGTCAAAACTTTTTGCCACACTCTGACGGCTTCCACGGCCAATGGCAAATTCACAGACCATGACCGGTATGCCGAGGATTACTAAAAACAAAAGATAGATCAGGATAAATGCAGCTCCGCCGTATGCTCCGCAGATATATGGAAACTTCCATACATTTCCAAGACCGATGGCGCATCCTGCTGATACAAGAATAAAACCGAGACGGGAGCCAAAAGATTCTCTTTTCATAACTTAACCTCCACTAAATAAACGTAAATGTATTATAATGAAAAAATATATACTTGTAAAGGGCGGAGCCGGATAAGCTCTGCCAGAATTTTTTCATTCTGCCGTTTATTGCACCATGGCACATAATGTTGTATATTATAACCAATACAAAAAAGGAGTAAAAAGAATATGAAAAACATAACGGGCAAAAAAATTACGGCAGTAATACTTGGAAATTCTATTCTTGGAATCGGTGTTGCACTTTTGAGATTTTCACAGATGGGAAATGATCCGTTCTGTGCTGCAAATATGGCATTGAGCGATGGAAGCGGTATCGGGCTTGGCGTATTTCAGATGGCAGTGAGCCTGATATTATTTATTGTACAGCTGATCTGCGGGAGAAAATATATTGGTTTGGGGACGATTGTAAATGTATTCCTGTTGGGCTATATTGTGGAATATGTGGGAAAAGGGATTGAGCTGATTGCCGGAAATGGGCAGTCATATGCACTTTGGCAGCAGCTGATCATTATGGCGGTGGCTCTGGTAATATTGTCTTTTGGACTTGCCATGTATCAGGTGGCTGATATGGGGGTTTCACCTTATGATTACCTGGCTCTTGGCATGACGGATCATATGCCGACACAATATTTTGCAAATCGAATAATCACAGATGGTGTGTGTGTCATTGTGATTTTGACGGCGGTTTTTGTAAAATTTATTGGATGGGATATGAGTCATCTGGGTGTCGGCACAGTGATTACTGTTTTTTGCCTGGGACCGTTAGTACAGGTATTCACCGGTTGGCATGAAAAATGGATAAATTAATGTAATGATTTTGAGTTCGTCCCTCTTTATTGGACAATTAATGGCTTAGACTACAGGAAGAACGGCGGAAAAATGGTCTGTTCTGAATCAGGATGTCCAGCGGGAGGGAAAGAAGATGACAAACAGAGAAATCAGATTATGTAATTATATGGCAACGGGTTTTACTTTTTTTATGATAATGTTTAGTGTAATCCTTGCATTTGGATGAGAAGGAACGAGAGAATGCCGAAATCGTTTAATCAGAAATTAAAACTTATGTATATTCTGAAAGAACTTCAGGAAAAGACGGACAATAATCATACCGTTACTGTAGCACAGCTTGTGGAAATGCTGAATTCAAATGGCATAAAGGCAGAGCGCAAAAGTATTTATGATGATATTGAAGCCTTGCGCCTGGCTGGTTATGATATAGAGAACCGGAGAGAAAAACCGGCTGGATACTATCTGGCGGGCAGGGACTTTGAACTGGCAGAATTGAAACTTCTGGTGGATTCGGTGCAGTCGGCCAAATTTATTACCAGAAGAAAGTCTATGGAGCTGATCAAAAAACTGGAGAACCTCACCAGCAAATATGAGGCTCAGCAGCTTCAGAGAGATGTGTTTGTCACCAATCGCATTAAGACAATGAATGAAAGCATTTATTACAGTGTGGATGCGATACATACGGCCATATCGGCAAATGCAAAAATACGTTTTCAGTATTTTGAATGGACGGTGACAAAAGAAATAAAACTGCGCAGGGACGGTGAATTTTATGAAATCAGTCCCTGGGGACTCACCTGGGACGATGAAAATTATTATATGATAGGCTATGACAGTGAAGCCGGTATTATAAAGCATTACCGTGTGGATAAAATGCTCAGGCTTACCGTGATGGAAAGTACTGTAAGAGAAGGAAAAGAACAGTTCGGAAATTTTGACACGGCTGTATTCGCCAGAAAGACCTTCGGCATGTTTGGCGGAAAAGAGGATATGGTAAAATTGTCCTGTGTCAATTCTATGGCAGGTGTAGTCATTGACAGATTTGGGAAAGACGTAATGATGCGCCAGGAAAGCGAGAATCATTTTACGGTTTCTGTGCGGGTAAATGTGAGTCCGCAGTTTTTTGGCTGGGTATTTGGTCTGGGAAGCAGTGTACAGATAGCAGGACCGGATTGGGTAAGAGAAGAATTTTGCAGATATGCAGAAGAAGTATTAAATGGATATAAGGAATAAAAAATTTTGCAGCACAGGAAGCACTGTTTTGACCCGTATGGCGATATGCCGCATAGAATAAATAAAAGAATATTATGCGGGTAACGATATGGAGATCTATGTTGTGAAACAAGGAGACACGGCCTATAGTATAGCTGCTCGTTTTGGCGTGGATGCAGGCATTATTATCTATGATAATCAGCTTGTATATCCTTATGACCTTGCAGTGGGGCAGGCTCTGCTGATCAATGACAGTGCTTTTGGAAATATGCAGAATATACCGGTCAGAACGAACGGATACGCCTACCCGTTTATCAGTACATGGGTGCTGGAACAGACGCTGCCTTATCTGACAGAGTTGTCGGTTTTTTCTTATGGCTTTACACCGCAGGGGGAGCTTATTGCGCCCATAGCAGACGATGAATGGATGATTGTAAGAGCACGGAGGGCAGGAACCCTGCCGGTGCTTACACTCACTCCACTTGGGCCGGATGGCCGCTTCAGCAACGTGCTGATCAGTGCTGTTGTGAGAAACCGGGAAGCACGCAGCCGCCTGATTGAAAATCTTCTTATGGTAATGAGTCAAAAAGGTTATGGCGGACTTGACATTGATTTCGAATATATACTGGCAGAAGACAGAGATGCATTTACAGAGTTTGTCCGGATATGTGCTGACCGGATGCACGAGGCGGGGTACCGCCTGTCAGTGGCGCTTGCACCTAAAACTTCAGCAGATCAGCCGGGGCTTCTTTATGCGGGAAAGGATTACCGTGCTCTTGGAGAAGAAGCGGACAGCGTTCTTTTGATGACGTATGAATGGGGCTATATGTATGGGCCGCCAATGGCAGTTGCCCCTTTGCAGAAAGTCCGGGAAGTGGTACAATATGCAGTGACAGAGATTCCCCCACAGAAGATAAATTTGGGGATACCGAATTATGGTTATGATTGGCCGCTGCCTTTTGAGCAGGGGACTACAGCGGCTGATATTATCGGAAATGTGGAGGCTGTCAGAATTGCCGCTGCCTATGGCGCAGAAATTTTTTATGATGAGATATCCCAGTCTCCGTATTTTTATTACACCGACAAGGGTGTTTCACATGTAGTCTGGTATGAGGATGTGCGGAGTCTGAGCAGAAAATTTGGACTAATAGAGGAATTTGGATTACAGGGAGCCGGATACTGGAATATTATGCAGTTTTTCAGGGCTAATTGGATTTTGCTGGAAAACCGTTTTGCGGTAAAATAAGTGCCGGAGGTCGGATACAGGCAGAGAATCTCATAATCGAGGTTCTATTTTTATAAGAGAGAATACATGAAACGGAGGCTGTTATGAAACAGACAGAAAAACAGAAAATGCTGGCAGAGGCACCGATTCCGGGGCTGATTGCAAGGCTGGCGGTGCCGACGATAATCAGTATGCTTATCACATCATTTTATAATATGGCGGATACGTATTTTGTAGGGAAAATCGGAACCAGCGCCACGGCTGCGGTAGGTGTGGTATTTCCTCTTATGTCTGTTATTCAGGCGCTGGGGTTTTTCTTTGGCCATGGCTCGGGAAATTCTGTTTCAAGAAAACTGGGGGCCGGAAAGGGAGAAGATGCAGAAAAACTGGCTTCCTGTGGCTTTTATTCAGCCCTTGCCTGCGGCGGCCTGATTTTGATTTTTGGAATTTTCTTTTTAAATCCCCTTGCCCGTGCGCTTGGCTCCACGGAGACGATTCTGCCTTATACAGAACAGTATCTGCGCATTGTTTTGATAGGGGCGCCTTATATGACGGCAGCTATGGTACTAAATAATCTTCTGCGTTTTCAGGGAAGTGCATTTTATGCCATGATAGGAATTACATCCGGTGCAATTTTAAATATTGTTCTGGATCCAATCTTTATTTTTGGCCTGGGACTTGGAATTGCAGGTGCGGCATGGGCAACTATTTTGAGCCAGCTTATATCTTTTATTCTTTTGTGGATTGGAATGAAAAAAGCGGGATGCATTCCGGTAAAACTTCGAAATATGAAATACCTGCCCGAGACTATCAGAGCTATTTTTGGCGGCGGTCTTCCATCCCTGTGCAGACAGGGGCTGGCCAGCCTTGCTACTGTGGCGCTTAATCTGGCAGCCCGGTCCTACGGTGACGCGGCTATCGCAGCTATGTCCATTGTAATGCGCATTTCTTTCTTTGCAGGAGCCACAGTCATCGGATTTGGACAGGGATTCCAGCCTGTATGCGGTTTTAATTATGGTGCAGGGAACAAAAAGCGTGTGATGGAAGCCTTCTGGTTTTGCGTAAAAACAGCGGCGGTCGTGCTGACAGTTCTTGCAGTTGCAGGCTTTATTTTGTCACCGCAGCTTGTGGCTGTTTTTCGAAAGGATGATATTGAAGTAATTCGAACAGGTACCCTTGCTCTGAGGATGCAGTGCGTAACACTTCCGTTAACAGGATGGATTATTTTAAATAATATGTTGTTTCAGACAATCGGAAGGACGGTGCCGGCCAGTGTACTTGCAGCAGCCCGTCAGGGAATCTTCTTTTTACCGGCAGTTTTGATTTTGCCGCTGTTGATGGGGATTACCGGAATTCAGCTTGCCCAGCCGGCAGCGGATGCGTTATCTTTTGCACTGGCGCTTGTACTGAACCGTTGGCTGATGAAAAAAGAATTTTGCCGGCAGGTGTGATTAATGATAAGATGGTATCAGGATACTTAAAGAAAAAGGTGAGGATAAGAGTATGACGAAAAAACAGCGTGCGCTGGAGATAATTGAGCGCCTGAAAAAAGAATATCCGGAGGCAGCATGTACCCTTGACTATGATCAGGCATGGAAACTGCTGGTGAGTGTACGCCTTGCGGCTCAGTGTACGGATGCAAGAGTGAATGTGGTCGTTGAGGGACTGTTTGAAAAATATCCGAGTGTGAAGGCACTCGCAGAGGCCGATGTGGAGGATATAGAGCGGATCGTAAAACCGTGCGGACTTGGTCACAGTAAGGCCCGTGACATCAGCGCATGCATGAAAATGCTTCATGAAAAATATGAGGACAAAGTACCGGATAATTTTGATGCTCTTTTGGAGTTGCCGGGAGTTGGAAGAAAGAGCGCCAATCTGATCATGGGGGATGTATTTGGAAAACCGGCGATTGTAACTGACACACATTGTATCCGTCTGGTAAATCGTATGGGACTTGTCGACGGAATTAAGGAACCGAAAAAAGTAGAGATGGCCCTTTGGAAGATCATTCCTCCTGAGGAGGGCAGTGATTTTTGCCATCGCCTTGTAATGCATGGAAGGGATGTCTGTACAGCGCGGACGAAGCCATACTGTGACCGCTGCTGTCTGCAGGACATCTGCAAAAAGATAATTTAAGAAGGAATATTGTAAAATGAGAGAAAATGAGAGCAGATATGCACTGCTGATTGATGCAGACAATGTGTCTGCAAAATATATTAAACCCATACTGGATGAACTTTCAAAGTATGGGAATGTGACATATAAAAGAATTTACGGTGACTGGACAAGTACCCGTCAGTCCGGCTGGAAGGAAGTACTTTTGGAAAATTCTATCAGTCCTATACAGCAGTATAGCTATACTTATGGAAAAAACGCCACGGACTCTGCCATGATTATCGATGCCATGGATATTCTCTATACAGGCAAGGTAGACGGATTCTGTCTGGTATCCAGTGACAGTGATTTCACCAGACTGGCCAGCCGCCTGAGGGAAAGCGGGCAGAATGTAATCGGTATGGGCGAGGAGAAGACTCCGACAGCGTTTCGTCAGGCCTGTAATATTTTTACCACACTGGAGCTGCTTCTTGAAGAGAGCGGTGAAGATGAGGATATGGAAGAAAAGGAAGATGAAAAATTAAGAGACACAGTTTCGCTTTCCGGCAAAAAAGCTAAGGCAGAGAAGATCAGTAAAGAGCAGATTGAAGAAGCTGTGATCAAGATCATTACGGAAAATGAAAATAACGGAAAAGAGACAGAACTTGGTGAGGTTGGCAGCCGCCTTCTGAAGATATATCCGGATTTTGATGTGCGCCGTTACGGGTACAGCATGCTGTACAAATTTCTGGAGGCTTTTTCAAAACTGAAAGTGAACCGTCAGGGAACCCGGCTTACAGTCAGCATGTATGAAGATCCGGGGCGCAGGGACAATCTGGAAAAATATATTTTGGATGTGGTAAAAAGCGCCGGCAGTCATGGAGCGGATCTGGGAATGGTCGGCCAGAGAATTCATACGAAATTTAAAGATTTCCGTGTGCAGGATTATGGATATTCCCAGATGAAAAATTTCATCGGAAGTATACCGCATCTTAGAATTGAAAAGATGGAAAATCATATGGTGGTCATCTATGAAAAATGAAAAGATATTGACATGCGATGTGTCTAAAAAGTGCGGAGGATGCCAGTACCAGGGCACTCCTTATCAGGAACAGTTAAAAACGAAACAAAAGAATGTGGAAAAACTTTTGAAAGGCTTCGGTAAAGTGGAGCCTGTGGCCGGTATGGAAAATCCATATTATTATCGGAATAAAGTACATGCTGTATTTGGCAGAGAACGTAACGGAAAGATTATTTCCGGCACATACCAGGCCAATACCCATAAGATCGTAAACATAGATAACTGTCTGATCGAAGATCAAAAATCGGGAGAGATCATACGCACGATCAGAGATTTACTGAAATCTTTTAAGATAAAAACTTATGATGAAGATACCCGCTACGGGCTTCTGCGTCATGTTCTGGTACGCAGAGGCTTTGTTAGCGGACAGATCATGGTGGTGCTGGTACTGTCCTGCCCAATCCTTCCGTCTAAAAATAATTTTGTGAAGGCACTTCGAAAAGTCCATCCTGAGATAACGACTGTCGTGCTGAATGTCAATGATAAGAAAACAAACATGATCCTGGGAGACCGGGATATTGTGCTGTACGGCAAAGGCTATATCGAAGACACACTCTGCGGATGCACGTTTCGTATCTCACCGCGCTCTTTTTACCAGGTGAATCCGGTGCAGACCGAAGTATTGTATGGCAAAGCAATTGAGTATGCAGAGCTTTCAGGAAAAGAGAAAGTGATAGATGCCTATTGCGGAATCGGAACCATTGGTCTGATTGCTTCAAAGAAAGCAAAAGAGGTAATCGGAGTGGAATTAAATCCGAATGCTATCCGGGATGCAAAAATCAATGCAAAACAAAATAATATCACTAACGTACAGTTTTATCAGGCAGATGCCGGAGAATTTATGGTATCCCTGGCCCGGCAGGGAGTATCGGCGGACGTGGTATTTATGGACCCGCCCAGAGCGGGCAGCGACGAGGCATTTCTGTCTTCTGTAGTAAAACTGGCACCGGAAAAAGTCGTCTACGTTTCCTGCAATCCGGAAACTCTGGCAAGGGACTTGAAATATCTTACCGGACACGGATATCAGGTGAAAAAGATGCAGCCGGTGGACATGTTCTGTTTCACACAACATGTGGAATGTGTGACGTTATTACAGAAGAGCAACCGAAAATGCAAACCGGATTCTTATGTGAAATTGAGCTTGGATATGGAAGACTATTACAGAATCAAGGATGCAGAAGGAGATGTGAAAATTGAATGATTTTTCAAAGCAAATGGAAATGGTATTGTACAACTCAGAAGAGGGAGATGTATCAGTAAATGCATATATTAAGGATGAAAGCTTGTGGGTTACTCAAAAAGCAATGTCTGAGCTTTTTGGTGTAGATAAGTCCGGAATTAGCAGACATTTGAAAAATATTTTTAGTACCGGTGAATTGGACGAGAAAGTGGTTGTTGCAAAAATTGCAACAACCACTCAGCATGGTGCAATCAAAGGTAAAACACAGACTTCAGAGACTAATTATTATAACCTTGATGTAATTATATCTGTCGGATATAGGGTAAATTCCAAAAAGGCCACTCAATTCAGAATATGGGCGACAAAAATTCTGAAAGAATATATGCAAAAAGGTTTTGTTCTGGATGATGAGCGATTGAAACAGGGACAGACTGCTTTTGGAAAAGATTACTTTAGAGAGCTTCTGGAAAGGGTTCGTTCCATCCGAGCGAGTGAGCGAAGATTCTGGCAGCAAATAACAGATATATTTGCGGAATGTAGTATTGATTATGTGAAAGATTCAGAGACAGCTTATCATTTTTATGCCACAATTCAGAACAAATTTCATTACGCGATTACAAATCATACCGCAGCAGAAATTGTGTATGAATCTGCTGACCATAAGAAAGAACATATGGGGTTGACAACATGGAAGAATGCTCCGGATGGTAGAGTATTAAAGTCAGATGTTGCGATTGCAAAGAATTATCTTAGCGAAAAACAGATTCGTCAGTTAGAGCGTGCTGTTACAGGATACTTTGATTATATTGAAGATTTGATTGAGCGAGAGAATGTTTTTACTATGGATGAATTTGAGAAAAGCGTTAATGCATTTCTGGAATTCAGACAATACAAGCTTCTCAGAGACAATGGGAAAATATCACATAAGCAAGCACTTGAAAAGGCTTATGGCGAGTATGATATTTTTAATAGAACTCAACCGCTTGAATCCGATTTTGATAGAGCAGTTAAAAAAATGATAGAAAAAGATGCAGGGTAATAAATTGATTATAAAATAAACAAGAGGTAAACGGAGAAATAATGTTTATTGAAAATTTTATAGAAAGAGGATTGGGCATTTTTCAAAAAGTAAAGATAGAGTTTTCTAAGGATAAAATCAATATTATAAAGGGGAAAAATGGATGTGGGAAAACAACGATTCTAGCAGTATGATTTGATCTCATGAGGTGTTCAAATATACTACCAGATGTTAAAGATATTATACAATGCATTTGTGAAACTGGAAAATTTAGGAAATTATCAGTTTGTGTCAAGTAATCGTTGGCACTTTTCTTTTTTCTTTTGATGTTTGACTA
>JAUNSC010000042.1 GCA_030539395.1 Eubacteriales bacterium | reverse complement strand
AGACTGAGACGGAAACTGAAACTGAGACTGAATCTGAGACAACAGAACCATCTGACGGAAGTCTTACAGGAAGTGACGTATATTTTAAAGATATGACAGAAGCTGTCTCAATTCTGTATGTAAAGTTCGACGGCGGTGAGGAGGAGGCCAGGGAAGTTGAGTTCCTGCTAAATGAAGAAGGATATTTTACCGGTAAGGTTCCGGAAGGCGATTACTCCAGAATGACCTTCCGGTATGAGAGTCCTGACGGAGAGAAAATTACGATTCGTCCATCCTGGCATTACTACGGCGGAGAGACAGCGCTGAAGAATACCGAAGTTGTCAAGCTGGAGCCGGATAAAAAATATGTATACTGTTACATGATGGAACCTGAACGTCAATGGGATACTGAGACAGAAAATTATTATGTGGAAGGAACAGAATCTTATTGGGATATTCTTCTTGAAGAGGAAGAAGAAGTCCGTTTCATTGAACCGTCTACAGGGGAGTGGGGCGGTGAGGTCATGCACTTTGTTAACCTGTTCTGGGAGGATGTGAATCTGGGAAATATTTACGCGGTATTCCAGGGCGGTACAGAAGAAGATCGGGAAATTCTTATGAGCCGGGGTGGCCGTGGTAAATATTCTGTTACTATTCCGGAGGGTGATTACTCACGTGTATCTTTCTGCCGTTGTCCTGAAAAAGGATCAGATGAAACGGAAGAGGATGCATCAGAAAACACGGCGAAAAATTTATATGAGATTTATGGTACGCCATTCCAGTATTACGGAGAAGAATCTGCAGCAGAAGGGTGTGTTCCGGTATTTTATGTACCGGAAGCAGGAGATACCTTCTATTATGATGCAGAGAGACCGGGGCGTTCCTACTGGAGTGCGGATGCTTTGTATGAAGGCCCTGTTGGCGCAGTAATGATGTTTGCACTGCCCGAAGGCGCCGCAGATCAGGCGGGAAATATCTTATACTTTGCAGATCTTTCGCCGGATGACAAAGTGCATGTAAAGAGAGTCACCATGCAGTTTTTTGATGCAAATGATGCGGCTGATAAGATTGAGACTGTCATGTACGAAGGGAGAGAGGGAATTTTTTCCGCACCGATTCCAGAGGGCGGCCGTGAAGAGGTTACCTTCCACATGGAATTTGATGATGGGACATCCTATCAGATTGTTCGCCGTTTCAATATTTACACTGAAAACAGTACAAATGCAGCTGAGAGCTTTGTCTATGAAGCAGGAGTAATGGATGCCTTTTTCTTCAACAATGTGCATGAGAACGTTGGTTATGATGAAATAGCAGACTGCTACTGGGGACCGCATCCGTCAGTTACCAACAGGGGCATTGGCGGACAGTATTTCTATGTGGATACTACAGACAGAAATGAAAATGGTATCTTTATAGATCCGACCACCCTTACGATTGATTATGGAGATGGCCCTGTACAGATTACGCAGTATACACGTGATCCTAATATTTATTATTTCCAGTTTCCGATAGACTGCAGTGCAAGGGAACACACCATTCTTACTTTGAAAGGCAGGCTGGGATATGCGGATACTTATGCCGGGGAAAAAACATACGATGAGATAACCTTCCGCTTCTGTTATCCGTATAATTCCAATAAGAAGATGATCGTTGCGGATAATCTGCGGGAATTTGCGACGTTGTTTGAGGAATTTGTTCTTTCAGATACAGATCAGTATGTCCTTTACGATAATTCCACGACAGGCTTTACTAAGGTTCAGTACCGGGTTAAAAAAGAGGATGGAGATTGGACAGTTTGGAATGACCTTAAAAAAACTGCCCCGGATGCCTGGAAGGATAAACCGAATGCTGCGCTGGTAGAAAATTTGTGGGGCGCTGAGATAACCAGCGAATATAAATATGTACAGTTTAGAGGAACGAAATCGACTCAGACCACTCCGGGAGAGAATGACTACCTGTGGCATAGTACAATAGATACTTCAAGCGCAGATACGCTTGCGAGAATCCCATCCGAAAGCTTTAGTTATCCTTGTTTCTATGGAATAAAAACAGATGATACCGGGGCTGCGGATGTCAATATTACCACAATTAACGGTGTGTGGATGTCAGCTCTGGATATCAGAGATTTGGGAGACAACAGCTATGAAATTCCCACTGATAACTTTAGAAAAGAGCAGGATGCATATTATGGTACATCGACTTTCTATGATTACTATACAGACCCTGAACTAAACGGCATAAAATTGTCTGCTATTGCTTATGGGTCAATGGTAACCGGCAGGATAAATACCGCCCTCAGCAGTTATTACCAGGAGAAAAATGTTAGCGATACCATATATCTCAATGCAGCAAGTGTGGCTAATAAAAATTATTATAGTTATAATGAGAAGATAAATGACTGGGATGGCAACGGAAACAATGTTGTCTCAGGAGCAGTTAAGGCGGACTTGTCATCTTCCAACACATTGCTGATGACTAATGGATCAGAGTGTCCTCTTTTCAATGAATCATTTTTGCGAGGGAATAATTCATTAGGTGCAAACCTGGGTCGGGTTTATGATAATGTATATTTCCCGTTTGTGAAAAACGAGGCGGGATATTGGGAGTTTGACAGTGCAAATACTGATCAGACACTTCGATTGAATTATGATGTGAACCACGGATATTTTCTTGATCGTACACGTGATCAGTTCACTGTGTACAATGTCAAACAACCAGCTGAGAACAGCTTTTTCCCCTTTAATGGCCAGGAAGACCAGAAAGAGAAGAACAATAACTACCTGAATTATCTCTTTGGCACTTGCCTGGAGATTCCGTTTACTCTTCCGGAGGGAAATGAAGTTGTAATGCAGGAAGGAGCTTCGGCAGAGCCTGTCATCTTTACGTTTGCAGGAGATGATGACGCATGGGTTTTTGTAGATGGAAAGCTGGTTATGGACATTGGCGGTATTCATAATGCTATAAAAGGAACCATTAACTTTAAAACCGGAACAGCAACAGTGCTTGCGGGCGGTGATAAAAATGGACAGAGCCTGACAAAGAACTTCACTCTTGATACTACAATTACAACGCATACGTTAACGATGTTCTATATGGAACGAGGAAAAGGTTCTTCCAACCTTAAGGTAACCTTTAATTTCCCGAAGCAGAACACCCTGAATGTAACCAACGAGATTGATACCTCGGCTGCAAATCCCATTTTCAGCAGCGCTCTGGCAAATATTGGAAGTTTTGCTTATAAGATTAAAAATCTGGCAACAAGCGGTGAGCCACTTTCTGTTGAGGATTCAGCAGGTTATGTGGGGCTTGGAAATCCCAGTGTTTACTTTGCAGGATCATTGGATATCAAACAGGATGTTGATCTGAATACTGGTAACACAGATCAGGAGATTATAGATCAGATTAAATGGGTGGATAATAATGTAGACGTAAGCGGTCAGGCATATCTGAGATTTGAAGCTTATAATAACACAGATGTGGCGGATAATGCCGGTGAAAGTATTTTTGTCGCATTTCAGGATGAAACCGGAAATACAATCGGCGGATGGGCCAGCCGGCTGGCATATGGCGGAAGCAGTAATGCACTGGGAAACAAAGAATGGTCCCTGGTTCGTGTGGATATTAATAAGCTGCAGTATATGAACGGAGCAACGTCCTTTGACCGTTCTAATGTTACGAAAATTGGATTTGCTGCACGTTATACAACACCTGTTTCGGTTCGAAATTTAGCGTTTTATCAGTCAGTGACACAGCTGCCGAGTCACGGTTTTTCTGTAGAACAAAAGAATATTTCTGATTATGGGTCTATTGCGAAGAAGGGACTTTCGGATGCTAACGGTGCATGGTATGGCTATTATCAAAATGGGTTGGCACGCGGTTTCTACCGAATGGTGGAAAATGGATTCTTTTCTATTGGTGACGGTGAGAGGGCGGAGTTCCTTGACAAATTCCGTGCAGGTTCTTATCTGCAGATTACGCAGGAGTATATTGACTCCAGAGTGTTTGATACCTCATGGAGCATTCGTGAGGGAGAGAATCAGGAGTCAATTGCAGAAAATTATCTTCTGGCGTCCAGAACAGATATACAGAAAGTTCAGAATACCGGTACCTATTCTTCTTTGGAGAATATTTCCGGGACAACACCAGGTGACGGGCGAATTGCTGTCGGAACGGGGGCACCGGAAGGAGGGGCTTTCGTATATCGCAGTTATGAAAATCCAGATGATGATGAGATGAACCCCATTAACCTTACAGCAGCTTTTAGGAATGTACTTAAGGTAGGCTCCATCACAATTAATAAAGAAGTGTCCCTGGAGGACGGAAAGTCGGCAGAGGGAGCAGTATATCAGTTTGATGTTGCCTTTACCAATATTGCGGGTATGGGTCTTGCAGATGCACCGATTACAACGACAGTGGAAGTTGAGATTGGACCAGATGGAAAGACCGGCAGTGCAACCTTCAGCGGTATTCCGGCAGGAACAGAATACGAAATTCATGAACGGAAGCAGAGTGGACTTTTATTAAAGACAGTGGAAGCAGGAACAAGTGTAAGTCATAAGGATGTAATAGTTCATGAGGGAAGTGAAGATGGACCGGCATATGCAGAAGGAACGGCTTATGCCTCTGATCAGGTATTTACATTTACTAACGCAGTAGAACCATTCGTGATGACAGTGGAAAAACGCTGGGAGGATGAAAATATTGTTGATAAGCGTCCGAGTGCAGTCGGTATTCGTATTCTCAGAAGAGAAGGTACCAGTACAACGTGGGAGAATGTAACAAAAACTTTCTTTAATACAGCAATTGGGGAAGGCGATAATGCATATATTACTCTGAATGCAGACAATGAAGTGAACGGTAATCCGAATATTTGGAGAACAACGACACCTTCATTGGATGTAATCAGTCCGAATGGAAAGGTCTATACCTACAAAATCGAAGAGGTAGAGGTTGAAGGGGCTGAAGGCTGGAGTCTGGATAATTATGTTGCAGAGTATGTTCAGGGTGATCCTGTTACAGGTGTATATATAGTTACCAATACACCAAATGCTGTGGAGGTACGAAAGGTCTGGGAGGATGGAAATGACGCTTCCCGTCCCATTGCCGTCAGAGTGAAGCTGCAGCGTAAGCTGGAGAGTCAGGCGGATACAGAATATGCGGATATGGGAGAGAACTATACAGTAGATTTGAGTACAAACGGAAATCCGCGCTGGGCACATGTTTTCGAGGCGGTGGAACGTGTAAATGCTGACGGAGAAAAATATATCTATCGCGCGGTTGAGACTCATTTGATTTACGCAACTCCCCAGACAGAAGGCAAAATCGACAGAGAAATAGAGATGAAGCCCGAAGGAGATACTAACGGTTATCAGGTGCAGTACAGCAGTAATGCGGATAATACGGTTCTTACTGTAACAAACTCTAAAGGAACCGGTCAGGTAGTTCTTCTCAAAAAAGATCGTTCAGATCAAAGCTTATTACAGGGAGCCACTTTTGAGTTAGAGCGCCTGAAGCCCAGAGAGGGGAAGGAAGAGAACGAAGTTAACTTTGAGGTTTCAGGGTATAATGATGCAGCGTGGATGGTGGATTTGAACTATAGTTCTGTTCAGCTTACAACAGATAAAGACGGAAAAATTGATTTCGGCTATCTGCCATATGGATACTACAGAGTGACAGAGATTAAAGCTCCTGAAGGATATATTCTTCTGAAACAGCCATATGATTTCAAAATTACGCAGGAAGCCTTAGACAAGCTTAAAGAAGACGGTAAAGCGTATATGACTCTGGAGATCACTAATCAGTCAGCCATCACACTTCCGACCTCCGGTGCGGCCGGAACTATAATGTTTACATTGGCAGGTTTGACGCTTCTTGCACTGGCACTGCTTATGTATAGATTGCATCTAAAAAGAGAAAGAAAAGGTATCAGGCGGTAAACGTTTTGATGACAAAAGAAAGAGAGGAATTGCAGATGAAAAAAAGAGGCTTATTAAAACGCATTGCAGCACTGGCAATGAGTGCGGCAATGGCATTAGGCGTGGTGAGCGTAGCTGATGCGGCAACAATTGATGAGACCAAAAAGGGTTCTCTTCAGATCCAGAAATATGCAAGACCAGCTGAGGGGCAGAATCCTGCAGAGGGTATTGAAGGCGTTGAATTCAAGTACGTTAAAGTAGGTGATTTTGCATTAACAGGCGATGCTGATAATAAAAAAGTGAATGGCTTTACACTTGATGAGAATCTGAAAGATTTATTGGCAACTCTTACTCCTATTGAAACAGGCGGAAATGTATACGATGGTAATAAGATTCAGGAGGCTTTAAAAGCTGCATTGGTGGATCAGAGAGCGGCCATTGAAGGCCTGGCGGAAAATGGAAAGACACTTAAAACTGGTAATACTGGGCTTAGCAATAAAGATGGAAATTTGGATCTTGGTCTTTACCTGGTAGTGGAAACAGATGCTCCGGCAGAGGTTGTTACGGCTGCTGATCCATTTGTCGTATCTATTCCGATTCTGGAAACAGCTGAAAATGGAACCCAGTCATGGAAATATGATGTATTAGCGAGTCCGAAGAATGATACAAGCGATGTAACGCCATCACCAGATAAGACGGTAACGGGAACTGAAACTGAGAAGATAAATGATGACATGAGCAGAGATACCGCTTCTATAGGAGATGTTCTTACCTACACTCTGCACACAAATATCATTGATAACTTTGGTACGCTGGCAGAATTAAGCTTCACCGATACCATGAGTAAGGGACTTACTTTGGTAGATCTGAACGGAGATGCAATTGAAAACTTAGACAATGTTTCCACTGGAGTATTTAAAGTAGAGGGACTTGCAAAGAATGCTACAAAATACACCGAAATCACCAACAATGTATCCTGTACTGCTGTTCAGAATACAGATGGTACAACAGCATTAACAATTACCTTTGAAAATCCGGATGATAATATCAAAGGTACATATACAGATATCAGAGTATCTTATAAGGCTAAAATTAATGAACATGCGGTAGTTGGCGGAAATGGCAACGAAAATAATGCTAAATTAGTATATGGTAATAATAATGCTACAGCACAGGATATTACTCCGGTTGTTGTATACACATATGGCTTCACACTTCAGAAGAATAATGAAAATGGTGCAGCGCTTGCAGGGGCAACCTTTAAGCTGTATACTACAGCAGATGGAAAAGATACGGTTCCCTTCTACACAGCAATTGATACTGTAACAAACCAGGTGGAAGGAGAACCGGTTACTGAAGTTACTACAGCAGAAACTACCGGGAAGGCAAGCTTCTATGGCCTTGCAGCCGGTGACTATTGGTTGGAAGAGACAAAAGCTCCCAGCGGCTATAACCTGTTGAAATCCCGTGTTAAAGTTACCGTCAGTGCGGATACTACAGCAGATGGCGTTGATATTACAATCGTAAATACCAAAGGCTTTACGCTTCCCACAACAGGCGGCATGGGTACGGCAATCTTCACCATTGCTGGTATCGTAATCATGCTTGGCGCAGCATTTATGCTGATCAGAGCAAACAAAAAGAATAAGGTATAACAGTTTTGTAAAGGATGAAAACGAAGATTTTGACTGGCATACTGTTTCTGCTGGGAGTATTTATCCTGCTCTATCCCACGGTGAGTGATTATGTAAACAGCCTGTCACAGGCGGAGGTAGTGGAAAACTACAGTGATGAAGTCACACGGATGGAGCTGGCAAAGCTGGAACAGGAGATTCAGAGAGCCAGAGACTACAATGATAATCTTGCAAAGACAATAGTGATCGATCCTTTTACGGAGTCCATGAATGAAGAGTTGTCTGCCGATTATGCAAGTATTTTGAATGTAAACGGACAGATGGGCGTTATCAGTATCCCTGAAATCAATGTGGAGCTTCCCATCTATCACGGAACCGGTCCGGAGGTGCTGCAAAAGGGTGTGGGACATCTTCAGAATACGTCTCTTCCTGTGGGCGGGGAGGGCACTCATGCAGTGCTGAGCGGGCACCGCGGGCTTCCGGAGGCAAAACTGTTTTCGGACCTGGACGAGATGGAGATTGGAGATAAGTTCTACATTAAGGTATTGAATCAGACGCTGGCATACAAGGTGGATCAGATTAAAGTGGTAGAGCCGCATCAGACGGAGGCACTGCAGCCTGTGGAAGGCGAGGATTATGTTACACTGGTCACCTGTACTCCATATGCGGTAAATACTCACAGACTGCTTGTGCGCGGAAAGCGTGCGCCTTTCACTTCTGAGGCAGAGGAGGAGCTGGTCTGGCAGGCAGAAAGTATGAAGCAATCCGGCAGCAGGAAACTCCTTTTTTTTGGAGCTGTCATACTGGTAACTTTGATTTTTTTCTATTTCCTGTTCTTCAAATCAGGACGTGACAGCAAAGGAAGGGAGAAAAGAAATGAATCATAAAGTCACGAAAGGCTTCTTCGCACTTTTGCTGATTGTCGGTGCAGGAATTTTCTTGTATCCCAGAGTCTCCGGCTATGTGGAACATATCCGGCAGGCCAGGGTCATTGAGGCATATCACGAGGCCGGTTCTTCCATTACGGATGAAATATATGAGAAGGAACTGGCAAGAGCGCAGGCGTATAACCGGAAACTGGCGGATGAAATGGATTTTGACCATGCTGTGGCAGCTGCGAGAGGGCATTATTCTGATGAATATAATGTGCTTCTCGATACGGGGATAAACGGTGTCATGGGCAGCATCTGCATACCCAAAATTGATGTGGAGCTTCCCGTCTATCATGGAACTGAGGAAAAAGATCTGGCCCGGGGAGTCGGCCATTATGAAGGGACTTCCCTGCCGGTAGGCGGTGAAAGTACACATGCAGTTCTGTCCGGGCACAGAGGACTTCCTTCAGCAGATTTATTTACCCGTCTGGATGAGGTGGAGACAGGCGATTACTTCGTCATTAATACTCTGGGCAGGGAGCTTACGTACCGGGTTGACCAGATTAAGACCGTTTTGCCTGAAGATACGGAAGAACTCGGCATTGTACAGGGCAGGGATTATGTGACACTGGTTACGTGCACACCTTATGGCATCAATAGCCACAGGCTTTTGATCCGCGGTAGCCGGACAGAGAATCAGCCGGAGCCTGAGGAGGGCACAGCAGATGATGAAACAGCAGTTATGTCCAGAATAAACCGGGAATTAAAGGAACTGCTGGAATACAGTGCAGTGGTACTCGTCGTCCTGTTGTTGACAGCGGTGCTGATATGGAAAAACAGAAACAGGAAAGTATAGAGCAGAGGGAAGGGAGAACTATGAAAAAATTATATATGCGCCTGGCGGCATTGATGTTCGCAGCTGTGTTGATGTTTACCGGTGCCGGAAAGATATCTGCGGCTGATCAGCAGTGCTCCCTTACGGTGCGCCTGGCAGATCTTGAAACGGTTTCCGGTGGCGTGGGAGTCACCGTGTATCAGGTGGGAAAATTGAAAAGTCAGGATAACCTCCAGATATTTCTTCCCGTAACAGGACTGGAAGACATGAGCGCCGCATTGACGGCAGACAATTTGAACCGTGCAGATTTTGCCCGAAAGACAGCCATAGAGTTGTCAAATTCTGTTGAGAGCCGTGGTATCAGTGGAAGGACTGTAAATACAGATGCTGCAGGAAGCGCTGTTTTTACAGGTCTTGACCCGGGAATTTATCTGGTAAGACAGACTTCAGGTGAAACGGAATATGGTGTAATACAGCCGTTCCTTGCAGTGCTGCCTTATGTGGAAGTAAGTACCGGGGAACTGCTTTATCAGATGGAGGCTTCTCCAAAAGCGGAGGCGCCGGAGCCACCGGAAACTGAAACTGAGACTGAAACAGAAAGTGAGACATCGGAAACTGACACAGTGAAGCCGGAGGATAATAAACCTGCTTCCGGCGGACCGGGAACGAAAGTGGCCCAAAGTCCCGGAACAGGTGATGATACTTCGCTGATGCTCTGGGTGATACTGCTGGGACTGGCTGCGGCAGGATTCATCGTTGCGGCAGCGGTAAAAAGGAACTGCGGCAATAAGTAAATGAGTGGAACGGCGGCTGATGTTTATAAAATGGGGTGGTTTGTAAGGCTGAAATATGCTGTACAGGCTGTCTCATTTTGTGTTATGGGAAATATTGTCGAATTTGGTACGCAAAAACTTCTGATTTTATTCTGGCAGTTCTTATTTTATCAACTGGCAGTTCTTGTTTTATCAACGGGCTTGTAAATAAATTCGATGTGAGTTATATTAAAAGGGTCGGGCTATTTTGGACAGAGACTCTTTAAATTTTAAAGAAAGAAGGAATAAACAATGACAAAAGTAGACATTATTTCAGGATTTCTCGGTGCTGGAAAGACGACTCTGATCAAAAAACTGATTCAGGATGTTTTTTCAGGACAGAAAATTGTTCTTATTGAAAATGAATTTGGTGAGATTGGTATTGATGGCGGATTTCTCAAGGATGCCGGTATCAATATTACAGAGATGAATTCCGGTTGTATCTGCTGTTCTCTTGTAGGTGATTTTGGAAAAGCCCTGAAGGAAGTGACAGAACGTTTTCATCCGGAACGTATTATTATTGAACCATCCGGAGTGGGTAAACTCTCCGATGTCAGAAAAGCTGTTGAAGATGCTTCTGAAGAAGCCGGCCTGGAAGTGAATGCGCTGGTAACTGTGGCAGATGCATCCAAAATAAAAATGTACATGAAAAATTTCGGTGAGTTTTATAACAACCAGATTGAACATGCAGGAGCAGTTATTTTAAGCAGAACGCAGAAACTGTCAGAAGAAAAACAGCTTCAGGCAGCGCAGATGATCCGGGAGAAGAATCCGGCTGCGGTAGTGATCACCACGCCCTGGGATGAGCTGACAGGTGAGCAGATTTTAAAAGCGGTAGAAGGAACAGACTCTCTTGCGAAACAGTTGATGGAGGAGCACGAGCACGAACATCACCATCATGATCACGACCATGAAAGCGAATGCGGCTGCGGACACCATCATGACCACGAGCACGAACATGACCATCATCACGATCATGAAGGCGAATGCGGCTGCGGACACCATCATGATCACGAGCACGAACATGACCATCATCACGATCATGAAGGTGAGTGCAGCTGCGGACATCACCATGACCATCATCACCATCATGCAGATGAGGTGTTTACTTCCTGGGGAAGAGAAACACCGAGAAAGTATTCCAGAGAGGAGCTGGAACGTATTTTAAAGAATTTAAGCGAATCTGAAGCATATGGAATGATTCTGCGCGCAAAGGGAATGGTACCTTGTACAGATGGAACCTGGATGCATTTTGATTTTGTTCCGGGAGAATATGATATCCGGAGCGGAGCTGCTGATTATACAGGAAGAATTTGTGTTATCGGAGCTCAGATGAAAGAAGACGGACTGGAAGAACTTTTCTTTCTGAAATAGAGATAGTGAGGGAACAATTATGCTGGAAATACCGGTTTATTTAATTACAGGTTTTCTGGAGAGCGGTAAGACATCATTTCTGGAGGATGTGCTGTTTGACGGCGATTTTGCAGACGGCCAGGCCTCTCTTCTGATCCGCTGCGAGGACGGAGAAGAGGAGTATGATGAAAAGGCGCTGAAAGAAAAGAATGTGACAATGATTGCCGTGGAGGATGAGGAAGACTTCACGACAGCATTTTTGAAGGAATGTGTACAGAAATACCGCCCGAAAAAGATATTTATTGAGATGAACGGCATGTGGGACAGCAAATGGATGTTTGAAAACGGACTTCCGGGCAGGCTGGAGCTGGTGCAGGCGATTACCATTGTAGATGGAAGTACATTTCCGGTCTATTTAAATAATATGAGAAGCATACTCAGTAATCTGTTTCAGTACACGGAGATGGTTATTTTTAACCGGTGTACGGAGGATATGGACCTGCATTCTTACCGGAGGACAGTGCGGGGCCTGAACGCGGGCGCAATGATCTATTTTGAAGATGATCAGGGAAATCCCATTGACCCGGGAATGGAAGAACCGCCTTATGACCTGACGGCAGATGTGATAGAGGTATCTGATATGGATTACGGGCTGTGGTTTCTGGATGCTGCGGATAATCCAAAGCGCTATGCCGGAAAGAAGGTTCGTTTTCTTGCAAAAGTGATGAAGTCCAGACAGTTTCAGGAAGGGACTTTTATTCCGGGGCGAAATGTCATGACCTGTTGTGAAGATGATATCCGCTTTATCGGTTATCTGTGTAAAGGAGAGTTTGCGTCAGAGCTGAAATCACGGCAGTGGATTTATCTTACGGCTGAGATACAATACGAATACCGCAGGGAATATCAGGAAGAAGGCCCCGTGCTTTACGGTATCAGTTATGAGGAAGCAAAGCCCCCTGCTGAGGATCTTGTCTATTTTAACTGAATGTTCATGGAAAAACTTAAGAAAGTTTTTTCATTTACCCCCTTTTCAATTTGCTAAATATAGGTTATTATAGATGTCGGCACTACATATTGTAGTTTGCTGAAAAATGTGTTACAAGATTTTGCGTTTTTTTATTGATTCAAAGGGGGAAATGAAATGAGCTTAGATGTCAGGACAAACGTGATCAAGAGAAACGGTGAAGAAGTTACTTTTGATCTGACAAAGATTATCAATGCCATTAAGGCTGCAAATAAAGGCGTGGAACGCGTGCATCAGATGAATGAATATCAGATACAGGCAATTGCAGATACGATCGCACAGCAGATCTGCACCATGACCCATGCAGTGAATGTGGAAGATATCCAGGATATGGTAGAGACCGGTATCATGGAGATGCGAGGTTATGAGGTCGCACAGAAATATGTGCGTTACCGCTACAAGAGAGAACTTGCCCGCAAGTCCAACACTACGGATAACGGCATCCTTTCTCTTATCGAACATATCAACGAAGAAGTAAAGCAGGAAAACTCCAATAAGAATCCTGTCATCAATTCCACGCAGAGAGATTATATGGCCGGAGAAGTCAGCAAGGATCTGACCAGACGTATGCTGCTTCCGGAAGAAATTGTGCAGGCCCATGAAGCAGGTATTATTCATTTTCACGATTCAGATTATTTTGCTCAGAAGGAGCATAACTGTGATCTGATCAATCTGGAAGATATGCTCCAGAACGGAACTGTGATCAGTGAGACAATGATTGAAAAGCCCCACAGCTTTTTCACGGCCTGCAACGTTACAACACAGATTGTGGCGCAGGTAGCCAGCAATCAGTATGGCGGACAGTCATTTTCTCTGTCTCATCTTGCTCCCTTTGTGGACATCAGCCGTACAAAGCTGCGCAATGCAGTGATCGAGGAACGTAAAGAATGCCAGGAGTCCATGGATGAGACGATCATCGATAAAATTACGGAGAAGCGCCTTCGCGATGAAGTAAAGAGCGGTATCCAGACGATCCAGTATCAGCTGATTACATTGATGACCTGTAATGGTCAGGCTCCGTTTGTTACGGTGTTTATGTATCTGGATGAAGTTCCGGAGGGACGAACGAGAGATGACCTGGCTATGATCATTGAGGAAGTGCTTCTGCAGAGAATGCAGGGCGTTAAGAACGAGAAGGGTGTCTGGATCACACCGGCGTTCCCGAAACTGATCTACGTGCTGGATGAGGATAATGTGACAGCGGATTCCAAATACTGGTATCTGACAGAGCTGGCAGCAAAATGTACTGCGAAGAGAATGGTTCCGGATTATATTTCTGCAAAAGTAATGCGTGAGCTGAAGCAGGGCAATGTATATACCTGTATGGGATGCAGATCCTTCCTGACGGTGGAGGATTCCCAGAGAAATCCGGATGGAAGCCATAAATTTTACGGACGTTTTAATCAGGGCGTTGTTACCATTAATCTGGTGGATGTGGCATGTTCATCCCAGGGAGATATGGATAAGTTCTGGAAGATTCTGGATGAACGCCTGGAACTTTGCCACCGGGCACTGAGATGCCGTCATGAACGCCTCCTGGGTACAGTTTCCGATGTGGCCCCGATTTTGTGGCAGCATGGAGCGCTGGCAAGGCTGAAAAAAGGCGAGACGATTGACAAACTGTTGTTTAACGGTTATTCTACGATCTCTCTTGGCTATGCAGGACTGTATGAAATGTGTGTACGTATGGTCGGTAAGAGCCATACTTCAGAAGAGGGAAAGGAATTTTCGCTCAAAGTAATGCAGCGGTTGAATGATAAATGTAAAGAGTGGAGAACGGCGGAAAATATCAGTTATTCTGTTTATGGTACGCCGATGGAATCCACAACATATAAATTTGCCAAATGCCTTCAGAAACGTTTCGGTATTATTCCGGGAGTTACGGATAAGAATTATATTACCAACAGTTATCATGTACATGTGACAGAGCAGATTGATGCATTCAGCAAACTGAAATTTGAATCGGAATTCCAGAAACTGTCTCCGGGCGGAGCAATCAGTTACGTGGAAGTGCCGAATCTGCAGAATAATATTCCGGCAGTGATCTCTGTGATGAAGTTCATTTATGACAACATTATGTATGCTGAACTGAACACTAAGAGTGACTACTGTGAATGCTGTGGATTTGACGGAGAGATGTCCATTATCACGGAAGATTCCGGCAAGCTTGTATGGGAATGCCCCAACTGCGGAAACAGGGATGAGGATAAATTGTTTGTAGCCCGCAGAACATGCGGATATATCGGCACACAGTTCTGGAATCAGGGACGTACACAGGAAATCAAAGACAGGGTACTGCATTTATAAAAAGAATCGTGTTTGTGAGATAACCGGGCTGTCGCAGATAGCGGCAGCCCGATTTGTGTAATAAAGATAAAGTATACGTGAGGTATGATTATGAATTATGGGGAATTAAAAAAAGTGGATTCTGCCAACGGACCGGGAGTGCGCGTCACTCTCTTTGTATCTGGATGCCGCAATCATTGCCCGGGATGTTTTAATCGGGATACCTGGGATTTTGCATATGGAAAGCCCTACACGGAGGAAACGGAAAAGGAAATTCTTGATGCCCTTTCTCCGGAATATATTAACGGATTTACAGTTCTCGGCGGAGAACCATTTGAGGAAGAAAATCAGCCGGAGGTGGCGGGGCTTTTAAAGAAGATCCGCGAAAAATATCCGAAGAAAAATATCTGGTGTTATACGGGTTATACTCTGGAAAAAGATCTCATGACCGGAGGAAGCAAACATACAGAGGTGACAGACGAGATGCTGTCCTGTATCGATGTCCTTGTAGACGGACGTTTTATCCAGGCTGAAAAGGATCTTACACTGGCGTTCAGAGGCAGCAGAAATCAGCGGCTGCTGAAATTGCGCAATGGAAAAGCAGAAGGGGAATTATAATGACGGAAAAGTTATATTATCAGGATACGTATTGCCGGGAGTTTGAGGCGCTGGTGACGGCCTGCGAAGAGGGGAAAAGCCGATTTGGAGTAGTGCTGGACCGCACGGCATTTTATCCGGAAGGCGGCGGTCAGCCTGGAGACACAGGGTATTTGCATGTTTGTGGTGAAGGAGAGACGGTAAAAGTTTTAGATACCCACGAAAAGAACGGAGAAGTGGTGCACTACACTGACCGGCCTCTGGAGGCAGGAGTAAAAGTCCGGGGAAAGATTGACTGGCAGCACCGCATGGATCTGATGCAGAACCATTCCGGAGAGCATATCGTCAGCGGGCTGATACATGAGAAGTTCGGCTACGAGAACGTTGGATTTCATATGGGAAAAGATATGATCACTATCGATTTAAACGGTGAATTTACAGCGGAAGATATGCGGGAAATTGAACGGAGGGCAAATCAGGTCGTCTGGGAAAATGTGCCGGTACAAATCTGTAATTATACTGAAGAGGAAGTGAAGACCGTAGAATACCGCAGCAAGAAGGAGCTGCACGGAAGTATCAGGATTGTGACCTTTCCGGGGGCAGATGTGTGTGCCTGCTGTGGGACTCATGTGAAAAATACAGGTGAGATTGGTTTGATAAAACTGATTTCTCTCCAGAAATTTAAAGGCGGCATGCGCATGGAAATGCTCTGCGGCAGAAAAGCTTATCTTTATGTAGAGCATATTTGCAGTCAGAACCAGCAGATTTCAGTGGCCCTGTCCGCAAAACCAATGGAGACAGCGGCGGCGGTGGAGCGTTTGAAAACGGCAGCTGCAGATACGGCTTACCGGCTGGCCGGATTGGAAGAGAAATTATTTGAGGAAAAAGCGGCCTGCCTTACAGGAAAGGGAGATGTACTTCTTTTTGAAGAAAATCTGTCGGCAGACAGTGTGCGCAGGCTGGCGGCGGCAGTAATGGAGACCTGCGGGGGCAGATGCGTGGTCTGCTCGGGGACAGATGAGGCAGGATATAAATATGCCATCGGGGAAAAAGACGGTGATCTTCGCGAGACGGTAAAAGAGTTTAATACTGTCTGCAGCGGCAGAGGAGGCGGCAAACCTTTTTTCGTCCAGGGAAGTGTTAATACCGGACGGGCAGAGATAGAGGAATTTTGGAAAAACAGATAGTGTTAAAAATTTAACAAAAAATGCTTGACAGGGAATCCGGGTGGTGATATAGTATTCTCAACAAATAAAAGGGAGTAGCCCACAAGCCCGAAAAGGTTGTATTCGAAATCGTCAGTACGATGAAGAATCCGTATCGAATGAAATGTGCGAGACTTTTATTACAGCATAAAATGCTGTGGTAAAAGTCTTTTTTATTACCTTTTATCTGATGCCGGGAAGGGAGGTGCACACAGTTGGTGTAATGCAAAGCGGCAGAAAGAAATACAATTTATGAAGAAAATGCAAAATACAGACATTCGTCAGGGACGATGCGAAAAAGGAAAGGGGAATTCATATGTTATTTGATATCATTTCATTACCGACTATACTTATCGTTTTGGCAGTTATTATCTTACTTGGAATACTGGCAACCGGCTATGTAAAAGCTCCGCCGGATACCGCATACGTAATTTCCGGTTTCAAAAAGGAACCGAAGATTTTGATCGGACGTGCCGGAATTAAAATCCCATTTCTGGAGAGACTGGATAAGCTGCTTTTGAAACAGGTTACCATTGATGTGAAAACGGATGACTATATTCCGACGCTGGACTTTATCAACATTAAGGTTGATGCAGTAGTAAAAGTAAGAGTAGGAACAGAACCTGACATGATCAGGCTGGCTATGAGAAACTTCCTGAATAAAAAGGAGGCAGATATTGTAAAGGATCTTCAGGATTCTCTGCAAGGTAACATGAAGGAGATCATTGGAGCCATGTCTTTGAAGGATATCAACAATAACCGTGACGCTTTCGGTAACGAAGTGCAGACAAAGGCTCAGGTGGATATGAAAAAGCTTGGTGTGGAGATTATTTCCTGCAACATTCAGAATGTAACAGACCGCAACGGGCTGATTGAGGATATGGGTATGGACAATACCTCCAAGATAAAAAAGGAAGCTGCGATCGCTAAAGCAGAAGCAGACCGGGATATCGCCATCGCACAGGCAGAAGCAGACAAAGAGGCAAATGATGCCAGAGTAAAGGCTCAGGCAGTGATTGCTGAAAAGAACAACGAATTGTCCATTAAGCAGTCAGAGCTGAAACGTGTTTCTGATACGAAGAAAGCAGAAGCGGATGCAGCCTACAGTATTCAGGAGCAGGAACAGAGACGTTCTGTTGAAACGGCGACCGTGAATGCGGACATTGCCCGTCAGGAACGTGAGGTTGAACTGAAGGCCCGTCAGGTTGAAGTGACTGAGCGTACGCTGGAAGCCGAGATCAAAAAGAAAGCGGAAGCGGAAAAATATGCGGCAGAAAAGAAAGCAGATGCAGATCTTTACCGCCGTCAGAAGGATGCAGAAGCAAAACAGTTTGAGATCGAGCGCGATGCCCAGGCCAGGAAAGCGCAGGCAGAAGCAGAACTGGTAGCCATGCAGAAACAGGCAGAAGGTATCCGTGCAAAAGGTGAAGCAGAGGCTGCAGCTATCCAGGCAAAAGCCATCGCAGAGGCGGAAGGTATGGAGAAGAAGGCCGAAGCTTACCAGAAATACAATAATGCGGCTATGGCAGAGATGCTGATTAAAGTTTTGCCGGAAATAGCCGGAAAGATTGCAGAACCTCTTCAGCAGATCGATAAGATTACCATTATTGGCGGAGATGGAAGCGGTGTCGACAATGTGGCCGGAAATGTTCCGGCTGTCATGGCAAAGATGTTTGAGGCCATGAAAGAAACCACAGGCATTGACCTGGGAGAGATCATCAAGGCAGATACCTACGATGCCAGGGTAAACCGCAACATCAATGTAACAGGGCTTGGAACATCAGACAGAGAGGCAGATGCAGTGCAGGATATGATAGAAACAACAGTTCAGTAAGAGCGTTTAAGAGGCTGCCGGCAATTTTCCGGCAGCCTCTTTATCGGATGATCTGTTGTTTTCAGCTGATGGAATTTAGATCTTCTTCGCGCTTCCGATATTCTTTTTTATCTGTAAAACCGCGTCCGCTGACTTCACTTACACGGTTCACTACCATAAAACTATGGGGATCGATTTCACGGATTACCTTTTCCAGCTTTGGAAGTTCCCGGTTGGATATCACACTGAAGATCATCTGTGTCTTTTCTCCCATATAACCGGTTTCTGCACTCATCATCGTTACGCCGCGGTCCAGACCATGAATGATTTTTTCCCTGATTTCATCATAACGTGTACTGACCACACGGACTTCTGTTCTTGTGGTCCCCATCAGCATCAGTTTATCTAATACCATCGTATAAACTAAAATCAGCACAATGCTGTACAGCAGTTTTTCCGGCGGGTTCGACAGCAATTGGAAAAGTAAAATAATAACATCAAACACATACATACTTACCGACACAGGTATCCGGAAATAATGATTCAGCACCAAAGGAGGAATATCCATGCCTCCGGTGGAAGCACCTGCACGAATAACGATTCCAAGCGAAGCTCCGATTCCCAGGCCTGAAAAAATGGTACATAACCAGATATCGCCGGAGATTACAACGCCGCCCAGGATACGGTCAAATAAATTTAATGCGACTGGATATACAAAAGTACTGATCACGGTAGTCATGGCGAATTGTCTGCCCAATACCAGAAGCCCCAATAACAGCATACCGACATTGAATATCAGGACAATTCCGGATACAGAAAAGCCTGTGAAATGATGTACTGCCAGCGCTATACCGGTGGAACCGCCTGTTGCCAGTCCGGCGGGCAGTAAAAATAATCTGACCGTCAATGCGTAAAGAAGGTTCCCGAAAATTACCATTAAAAGTGTAATAATTTTTTTCTCTGCTTTGCGTAACATATAGAGTCCTCCGAATTTGATTTTTTCAAAACCGCATCTGGAACAAAAGTGCGCTTCGCACACTCTCACGCTCCAAAATCCCGGCAGCGCAGCTTTTGTTCCGCGCGCAGCTGCGCATCGTTTGCCCGCAGGGCTTTATTTCACAGGATGTACTTTTCTGTGAAATAAAAAACACGCCTGCCGGGGAGTTTTCCCTGACAGACGTGGATCGAGGCTTTGCCTAATACTTTTTTACTATATCACACTTTTTTAAGAATTGCAAAATCATATTTCCGGACTGATACAGATGGACGGGAAATCAAAAAAGGTATATACTGGTTATAATAAAACGATTGAACAGGAGGATGAGCCATGTTAGTTACTTTAAGTGAAATTTTAAAAATTGCGGAGGAGAAGCAGATTGCAGCAGGCGCATTTAATGCGGCTAATCTGGAAAGTCTTCAGGCAAATATCCAGGCGGCGGAAGAATTAAATCTGCCGGTGATCATTCAGTTTGCACAGTGTCATGAATCATGGATTCCATTAAAGGTGATCGGACCTGTGATGATGGATTTTGCGAAAAAAGCAACTGTGCCGGTTTGCGTGCATCTGGATCACGGTGAAACTCTGGAGTATCTGGAAGAGGCGCTGAAGCTGGGATTTACAGGCATTATGTATGACGGTTCTGTTTTGCCTTATGAAGAGAACCTGGAAAATACAAAGAAAGCCGTAGCTATGGCGAAGAAATACGGTGCCGGTGTGGAAGCGGAACTGGGCAGCATGGGCAGAAGAGAGTCTGGTGCCGGAGACGGAAGCGGCGATGAAGATGAGACAAAGATTTATACGGATCCGCTTCAGGCAAAAGCATTTGTGGAAGCGACAGGCATCGATGCGCTGGCATGCTCTTTTGGAACGACGCATGGTATCTATCTGAAAAAGCCGAAACTGGATTTTGATGTGGTGAAAAATGTGCGGGAGCAGGCCGGAAATATTCCGGTAGTTATGCATGGCGGCTCCGGTGTGAGCAAAGAAGATTTTCATGCATCCATCCGGGCAGGTGTGCGAAAGATTAATTATTTTACATATATGGACAAGTCCGGCGGAACCGCTGCGGCTGAATATATCAGCAGCCTGAAGGACGGAGAACCCATATTCTTTTCTTCTGTGCTGGCAGCAGCGAGAGAGGCTATGAAAGAAAATGTAAAAGAAGCAATGAAGACATTTGCGATTATGGATTAGGGGATTTTCTTATGGGGAAAGAAGCATTTACCATATATCTGCACTATGGCGGGGCAGATATTGACAGACAGGAGGGGGCGGACTGTGAAAATAGCCGGACTTGATATAGGAACTACCGGCTGCAAATGTACGGTGTTTGATGAACAGGGAAAATACCTGGGCAGAGCGTACAGGGATTATCCGGTGAAGCGCCGGATGGGCAGTCATGAAGCAGATGCATCTGCAATTATGGACGGAGTATATTGTGTGCTGGCGGAAATGGCCCGTGCTTATCCTGATATTGCGGGAATAGGTGTCACCAGTTTCGGTGAGACTTTTGTGATGACGGATGAGCAGGGAATGCCTCTGTATCCGGCGATACTCTATACGGATTCCAAGGGAAGTGCAGAGTGCGGCGAACTGGAAGAATTGCTGGGGGCAAAAACGATAGCGGATATCACCGGACTTCGTCCCCACGAAACCTACAGTTTGCCCAAGATGATGTGGCTGAAAAAACATCATCCGGAGGTGGTGGATGCTGCAAAATATGCTTTTTTGATGGAAGACTATGTGGTGTTCCATCTGACGGGAAAACGCCAGATTGATTATTCGCTGGCTTCCCGTACAATGGCTTTTGATATTCGGAAGATGTGCTGGAGCGAGAAAATTTTTGAGACGGCAGGTATTCCGGTTGCCTGGATGTCTGAACCTGTTCCCACAGGCACTGATGCAGGTGTGATCCGGGAAGCAGCGGCAGAAAAGACAGGACTTTCAAAAGAAACGCATATTGTGTCCATCAGTCATGATCAGGTGGCGGCTGCGGTGGGAGCGGGGATTTTTAACGGAAACATTGCTCTGGATGGCGCCGGTACGTCTCAATGCCTGGGACCGGTTTTCGACAGTTTTCCGAATGCAGAAGTGATGTATGAGGGAAATTATGCTATAGTACCTTATGCCATACCGGGGAAATATATGTCCTATGCCTATTCTTTTACCGGAGGTGCGCTGATACAGTGGTGTGTGGATACTCTGGCCAAAAAAGAAAAGGATATGGCCGGGCAAATGGGGATTTCGGTAAATTCCTATCTGGAAAAGCGTTCAGAAAGTCCGACGGGCCTGCTTGTGCTCCCGCATTTTGCAGGTGCGGCTACGCCTTACATGGATTCCGGCTCCAAAGGGGCTGTGCTTGGTATGACAGTGGAGACGACAGCGGCAGATATATACCGGGCCTGCATGGAAGGGGTAGTATACGAAATGTATCTGAATGCAAAAGCACTGGATGGTTCGGGCAGCCATTTCGAAAGGCTGCATGCCACAGGCGGCGGAGCCCATTCAAGAGAGTGGATGCAGATGAAAGCGGATGTGCTGAATATGCCGATGACAGCGCTGAAAACAGTGGATGCCGGTACGGTAGGAAGCGCGATGCTGACAGGCATAGCCATCGGCGTATTTAAGGACTTGGAAGATGCGGCCGGCTATATGGTGGAAAAAACAGAAACGTTTTATCCAAACCGTGAGATGCACGAAAAATATATGAAGATATTTGAGCGTTATGAGAAAGTATATAAGGCAGTCAGGCCGTTGATGTAAAAGCCCGGCGGCCTGCAGCAAAAAGGGTGTCGGATTTTGTCGAATTTTGTTTATAAAAAAATTGTAAAATAGTTGAAAAACACAAGTTTAAATTGTATAATAGAAGAGTAACTACAGTTTGTATCTGGAAATATAAAAAGTGTGTATGATAGAATTATTTAAGAAAAGCAAAAAAGATTTTATTTGGAAAACGGCATGTATGGCATATCTGGTGGCAATTCTTCTGGGAGCGATCTGGGTAATATCCAAAGGCCAATGGATGATCTGTCTGTATGCTGCAGGAGTGTTTATCGTAATCGGTATGGCAGAATTATTTATTCTGAGACTGCTGTATGGCTATGATGATCCTTTTAAGGAGCCGACAGAACAAATATCTGAAGAAACGCTGGATATGTTAAGAAGTATTATTGACAGACTGGAAGACGATGAATAGAGCCGCAGACAGCAATGGTTGACGTGTTTTTTGGGGTGTGTTATAGTCTTGGGTGAAATCCGGTCAGCCCTGTGGATAAAAGAACGGGGCTGACAGTTAAAAAGAAAAGGAGATGCATGATGGGCGGGAGCACATTATGCGAAAACAGACTATGAAGATTATGATTGCATCCGATATACATGGCTCGGCATTTTACTGCCGCCGTATGCTGGAGTCTTTTGAACGGGAACAGGCGGATCGTCTCCTGCTTTTAGGGGATGTGCTGTATCACGGTCCGCGAAATGATCTCCCAAAAGATTATGCCCCAAAAGAAGTGATTGATATGCTGAATTTAAGGCGGGATAAAATTATGTGTGTGAGGGGAAACTGTGATACGGAAGTAGACCAGATGGTATTAAATTTTCCCATCATGGCAGATTATTGTGTCCTTTTTTGTGGTGAAACACTTGTTTATGCCACTCATGGACATACCTTTAATGTAAAGAATCTTCCGCCGCTGCAGCCGGGAGATATCCTGCTTCATGGACATACCCACGTACCGGCCTGCGAAAAATTTGGTGAGAGCAATTTCTATCTGAATCCAGGATCTGTCTCCATACCAAAAGAAGACAGCTGGCATGGTTATATGATGCTGACGGAGGAGGGCTTTGTGTGGAAAGATCTGGACGGGGACGAGAAGATCACATTTCCGCTGTAACACCGGCTCCGGAAGAGCTCATGAAACATTGTATGCTGTGTCCCCGCTGCTGCGGCGCGGACCGTGCATCGGGCAGAAGGGGCAGATGCCATGCGGACGGCCGTATTTATGTGGCAAGGGCTGCACTCCATATGTGGGAGGAGCCTTGCATTTCGGGAGAAGAAGGCTCCGGTGCGGTGTTTTTTTCGGGATGTTCTCTGGGGTGTATCTTCTGTCAGAATCACGAGATTTCAGGAACTGAGCCGGCGGGAAGAGAAGTCAGTATTGAAAAGCTTTCGGATATTTTTTTGAAATTGCAGGGTCAGGGAGCGAATAATATCAATCTGGTGACAGCCGCACATTATATTCCTCAGACTGCGGCAGCAATACGCATTGCAAAAGAAAACGGGCTTATTGTTCCTGTGGTCTATAACAGCAGCGGTTATGAAAAAGCGGAAAGTTTGAAAATGCTGGAAGGACTGGTGGATATTTATCTTCCGGATTTCAAATACATGAGCAGGAAACTCGCGGAAGAATACTCCGGAGCGCCGGATTATCCGGAGTGTGCCAAAGAAGCGCTTTCAGAAATGGTGCGCCAGATTCCCGGGGCGGAATTTGACCGGCGGGGTATCATGAAAAAGGGCATTATTGTGCGTCACCTGATGCTCCCAGGGCATTTGCCGGATTCCAAAAAGGTGGTTCGGTATTTATATGAAACACATGGTGATCATATATACATCAGCATGATGAATCAGTACACACCTGTGCCGGCGGTGAAAGAACATCCACATCTGGGCCGGAAAGTCCGGAAAAAGGAATATGAGGCTCTGTTGGATTATGCGATTTCCCTTGGCGTGGAAAATGGTTTTTTCCAGGAAGGGGAGACTGCAGAGGAGAGCTTTATCCCGGCATTTAACGGGGAAGGGGCAGAGTAAGAAAAGAAAATGCAGTTTCGATTGCGAATGATTGCAATTGCACTTTCTGAAAATGTGTGATATAATAATAGACACTTATGTGAGGATCAATATAATGATTCTGGGCCGAAAGGCAAATATAAAAAAAGGAGATGGAAAATATGCCATTAGTAACAACTACCGAAATGTTTAAGAAAGCATATAATGGTGGATATGCAATCGGTGCTTTCAACGTAAACAACATGGAGATCGTTCAGGGTATCACAGAAGCAGCAGGTGAACTTAACAGCCCGGTTATTCTTCAGGTATCAAAGGGAGCTCGTGCTTACGCAAACCATACTTATCTGGTTAAATTAGTAGAAGCAGCAGTTGCTGAAAATCCGCAGATCCCGATCGCACTTCATCTGGATCACGGCGATACTTTTGAACTTTGCAAGAGCTGTATCGACGGTGGATTCACATCTGTTATGATTGATGCTTCTTCTAAATCTTTTGAAGACAATATCGCACTTACAAAACAGGTTGTTGAGTATGCACATGATCACGGCGTAGTAGTTGAGGCTGAGCTGGGAACTCTGGCCGGTGTTGAAGACGAAGTAGTCGTTGAAGCCGGAAAAGAAAGTTATACACGTCCGGAAGAAGTAGAAGAGTTCGTTTCCAGAACAGGCTGTGACTCTCTGGCAATTGCTATTGGTACAAGCCATGGCGCATACAAATTCAAAGCTTCTCAGTGTACACGCAATGAAGACGGCGTTCTTGTTCCGCCGCCACTGCGTTTTGACGTTCTGGAAGAGTGTATCAAACGTCTTC
>JAUNSC010000070.1 GCA_030539395.1 Eubacteriales bacterium | reverse complement strand
GTAGAGCACTTGACTTTTAATCAAGTTGTCCGGGGTTCGAATCCCCGATGCTTCACGTAAAACACTGACTCAAGGGAGCCGGTGTTTTTTTGTTGTGATACAGAACGGATCAAAACAACTGTTAATGTCCGGGCTGCTTGACAAGGGACAGAAGGGTATAATAAAATATTTGTGGTGTAAAAGAATGTTAGAGAGAAGGATTTGTTGCAGTGGAAAGATATAGGGACAAATTGTGGTTTTCTGCCGGTTTGAATGTTTTGGCTCTGGGCGTATTGTTTTTATTGATGGGCCCGGTGTATGATACGGATAAGGAAGCGTATATGCTGGCTCTTGTTAACGGGGCTTTGGGCAAAAATGATCCGCATATTATTTTTGGAAATTGTATTTTGGGAAAGATTTACAGTATACTTTATGGAATATTCGGGGCACGGTTCTGCTGGTATGACATGTTTCAGTGCGCTCTTTTGTTTGCAGCTTTTACGGCGCTTACATATATTATGATCCAAAAATGGAAGAGCGATGAGGGAGTTTGGATTTCACTGATACTTCTGGCGGTTTGCGGATATGAATGCTATATAAAAATGAGTTATATCAAGACGGCAGGAGTGGCTGCGGCAGCAGGAATACTGCTGATCGTTTATGGCGCTTCCAGGATAAAATATGCCCGCATTATTACCGGGATGGGGATACTTCTGTCTTTTGCAGGCTCTTTATACGATTTTAAGATGTTCATGTGCGGTGCTTTATTGATATTGCCAGTATGCATTATGGTGTTTTTGAATCATGATAATCCGGAACAAAGAAAGAAAAGACATAGTGCGTGCTGTGTTTTGACGGCGCTTATAGTACTTATGCTGGTATCGTGCGGCGCGCTTTTCGCAGACAGGATGGTGTACCAGAAGAATGAAAGCTGGCAGAAGTTTGCAGAATATAATGAAGTGCGGGATGAGCTGATCGCCCGGGGATTTCCGGAATATCAAAAGAACAAAGAACTGTATGAGGAACTCGGAATAGATAAGAAGACATATCGGTTGTATCAAAAAGGTGCTCTCTATGATCCTGAAAAGCTGAGTACGGATACCTTAAAAAGGCTTTTGGAACAGTCGAAAGCAGATGGGTCAAAGGAAGCAGCGACGGGATCATTACGGAGATTTGTGACAGACTCTGTTCATTCCATGACTTTTTGTGTATTTATTTTTGCAGTACTTTTATGGATTATTTCTAAAAAGAAAAAGCTGTTTTGCCGGGCGGTCGGGATTGCAGAGCTGATACTCTGGCTTGTGTTTTCTCTTTTGGCATTTGGGAAGGGAGCCGGATCGGAAACACAGGAACTGTTGCGTATGATAGGAATAATTGCTTATTTAATGGCAATGTTTGAAAACAGTATTGTGATCGACAGGCAGATATGTGCAGCATTGCTGGCAGGCGTTTTGGTTACAGGCCAGTATTCATGGAAGGAAAACTGGCGTACAGATTCCAATGAAGATACCGCCACAAGAGTATTTTGGCAGCAGACGCTGGGAACGATCGCAGCAGACAGGGAACATTTGTATCTGGCTATGCCGGGGGCAATAAAGTATGAAAAGATCTTCAAGGTTTTTGACAGTGTACCCACAGAGATAATGGGCAATAATTGTCCATTGGACAGCTGGATAGCGGCATCGCCGGCGTGTGTGGAAATTATGGAGAAGTTTGGGGTGAACAATCCGCTTCGTGATATAGTCGGGAACCCTTTGATATATCTGGTAGACGACAATATTGAACAGACACTGGAATATATTCATGCATATTATGATAAAGATGCTAAAGCAGCAGTGGTCAAACAAATAGGCGAGGTTAAGATCTATCAGATAAATTAGTGCTTGAAGAGGGGAAAAGATTTTATGAAAAGCGTAGTAATGCAGATTGAAAAGAAAAAGGGGAAAATCTGGTTTTCTTTTCTGATGAATTTGGTGGTGCTGTTGCTGATGATGGCTCTTATGCATCCTGAATTTGAGACAAATGATGATAGCTTTATTAAAATGCTCGTAAGCGGAGCGATGGGAAGTCTGGAAGCAAGAACCATGTGTCAGCACTATTTTCTTGGCGTATTCCACAATTTCCTGTACGGAGTGTTTGGAAATGGTATATCATGGTATGCGCTGCTGCAGCACATAGTGCTTCTTGTATCTTTTACTATAATTACATATATTATTTTGAATAAATTTAAAACGAAGACAGCACTGTGGATAATCGGTCTGATCTGGGTATATTTTGGATATGGATGTTATGTGACGATGCAATACACAAAAACATCCGGGATGGCAACGGCAGCGGCAGCTTTTCTTTTGTTTTATTCGGCTACGAAAGATAAAATCAGTTATAAGGGGCTGGTCGGGGCATGGCTTTTGGGAGCGGTAGGGTATATGTACCGCAATAATGAATTTGCTATTGTTTTGGCGCTGATGACAGGTATCGGGCTGTTTTTGCTGCTGGATCTAAAAGCATTTCCGAAGAATGAGCGGCTGAAAAGGGTTCTGACCGGGCTGGGAGTATATGGATTGATGGCTCTTACGGGCGCCGGATTGTTTGCGGTAGATTTATATATGTATAAAAGTGATCCCGAATGGGCGTATTATTGGGATTATAACAATCAGCGTTCGGCTGTTATGGACTATGAGATTCCGGATTATGAGAAGAATAAAGAAGCATTTCAGAAATTGGGAATCAGCGAAAATGCATATGAATTGTACATGTGCTGGAATTTTAATGATACGGAAAAGATGACATCAGATACATGGAGAGGGATCATTGCGCTTCAATCAGAAAAACCGTCGTTGTTTACGGCTGCAAAAAATTATCTGAAGAAATTTCCGGCGGCTTTTTTTGATCTGGCCATATTCTATGCGGCATTATTATTTTTGGTGTTGTGGCTGTTTTGGGGAAAACATGACCACAGAACGGTACTTACTGCACTTTACGAGATCCTGATTTTCATGTTGGGGTATTTTTTCCTTTTTTATAATGGAAGATATTTGATGAATCGTGTGGATACCGGGTTATGGATGGCTTTTTGTCTGGTATTTATCTGGCTGCTAAGTCAGAAGGAAATGAAATTGTCCGAGCGGGCGGGGATGGTTTTGCTGCTTGGAATTTTCATTATAAATCAGAGAACGTGGAGCGAGAGCTGGCGTATGAATGTAAGTGAAAAGCTGGAGAAAAACCGTCAGGGACAGGAAGTCTTTAAAACCATCTCAGAGGATAAAGAACATCTTTATCTGGCAATGGTAGGACCATTGAGTAATATATGTTTTTCGCCATATGATGTTGTCGAAAAAGGATTTGAGGAAAATGTGGCATGGCTTGGCGGTTGGGAGACAAATATGGTTTCTATCAACAGAAGGATGGAAAATTATGGAGTTAGAAACCCCTTCCGTGATATAGTAGATAATGATCGTGTTTATCTTATAGGCAATGATGCTGTGTTAATTGAAAAATATATCCAGGAGTATTATGATGAAGATGCAAAGGCAGAAGAAGTCAATCAGATCAATGGTCTGAAAGTATATCGCTTTCTCACGGAAAAGGAATGATGACAGATACTTGCTTTTGGTGATAAAATGTGTTAGAATCAAAATGTTTTGTTGGCGGGCATGGCGGAATTGGCAGACGCGCCAGATTTAGGTTCTGGTGGGAGACCGTGCAGGTTCAAGTCCTGTTGCCCGTATAAAAGAAGACAATATCCGATGTATTACAGGGTATTGTCTTCTTTTTCTTGACAAGGAATAAAAAAGTGGTTATAATTTTAACGAAGAGCGGGATAAACCGCTGGAATATCATAGTAGAGTAGATGTTACACGTAAAGTGTCACCGGATGGGAAGACTTTTGGTGAACGAAGGGCAGTGTCCGCGCTGTAAGATCGCTTCCGCTACTGCGTAAAAACATAAGGTTCTGACAGGCCGGTCGGAGCTGGTTGCTTTGCGCAGCATTTTTTTGCCCAAAATTAAGGTGCATGGTTAAAAAAGCTACAAATTAAGGAGGAAAAATTTATTATGGGATTCAAATCAGACATTGAAATTGCACAGGAAACAGTCATGGCTCCGATT
>JAUNSC010000041.1 GCA_030539395.1 Eubacteriales bacterium | reverse complement strand
GGGATAAACGCTGAAGGCATCTAAGCGTGAAGCCCCCCTCAAGATGAGATATCCCCTGCGAAAGCAGTAAGACCCCTTGAAGACGACGAGGTAGATAGGGCAGAGGTGGAAGTGCAGTAATGTATGGAGCTGACTGTCACTAATAGGTCGAGAGCTTGACCAGAACACTTAAGGATTGCCGAGACGGAAGTCGAAGGCAGAGTTTAGTGTGAAGGTCGTTCTGTGAACGGAGAGAGCAGAACTTCCTTTAGAAGGTCCGGGTAAGACGGATGTAAAGATGATTCCTGTGCGGTTTTGAAGGTACATGAAGAAGTACCTGAGAAGTGATCCTCGATAGCTCAATGGTAGAGCATTCGGCTGTTAACCGAAGGGTTGTTGGTTCGAGCCCAACTCGGGGAGTTAATAACACCGGACAAAGCCGATAAGCCAGCTGTCGGGTGTTTTTTTAAAAGAGAGAAGGCTCCATGGTCAAGCGGTTAAGACACCGCCCTTTCACGGCGGTAACAGGGGTTCAAATCCCCTTGGAGTCACTACAAAACAATTGACAAAGTGATATTGTTTTGGTATAATAAAAAAGTACGGCGCAGTAGCCAAGTGGTAAGGCAATGGTCTGCAACACCAGTATCCACCGGTTCAAATCCGGTCTGCGCCTCTCAAAAGTAGCGTTTTTACGCTACTTTTTTTGTGATGTGTTGCATTTTGTGTTGCATAGATTTGAAAAATCAGGCCTGTGAAAAAGTCCTGACTGAGCACTGAAATATTACATGACGTAAAAATCCTTCGAAAATGGGTATACTATAGAAAACTCAACGAAGGAGGAAACAAAATAATGACTGCCAAGAATATTGACAAAGAACAATTTCAGGAATTGCTGAAGGACAGTAAGCCTCTGTTGATAGATTTTTGGGCGCCCTGGTGCAGTTATTGCCGCCGAATCAGCCCTGCGTATGATAAGATTGCAGAGCAATACGCTGATTTACTGACTGTTGCTAAAATTAATATCGATGAAGAAGCGCATCTGGCAGAAACAGAGAGGATAGAAGTGATTCCTGTGCTGGTATTATATAAAGATGGAAAAGCCATCGGATCCATTACTGCTCCCGAATCTAAAGCCGCGATTGATTTATTTATTCAGAAATCCGTGGAAAAATCAGGAGGATTCGATGAATAACAGACACGTTTATGATATGGTCATCATTGGCGGCGGGCCAGGGGGTTATACAGCGGCTTTGTACGCAGCCCGTGCGGGTCTTGAAACGGTACTTTTGGAAAAACTTTCTGCCGGCGGACAGATGGCCCTGGCGGATCAAATTGACAATTATCCAGGGTTTGAAAATGGAATAGACGGTTTTACTCTGGCAGAGAAAATGCGTCTGGAAGCGGAGCGTTTTGGTGCTAAAACAGAATTGGCAGAGGTTCTGTCCGTGAGTCTTAATGAAACTCCCCGGGTCATTGAAACCAGTGAAGGAGCTTTTTACGGAAAAACAGTTGTTTTTTCCACTGGTGCCAATCCCAGAGAACTGGGAATTTCCATGGAAAAAGAATTGACAGGACGGGGAGTAAGCTACTGCGCAGCCTGCGACGGTATGTTTTATAAAGGGAAAACCGTTGTTGTAGTGGGCGGCGGAAATACGGCAGCGGCAGATGTGCTGATTCTCAGCCGTATTGCAAAAAAGGTGATCATTGTTCATCGAAGGGATACCCTTCGGGCTGCCCATATTTATCATGCACCGCTTATGCAGGCTGAGAATGTGGAATTTTTCTGGAATTCTATTGTGACAGAGTTATTTCATGAGAACAAGCTCACCGGTGTGAAATTAAAAGATGTAAGTACCGGTGAAGAACATAAGATTGAATGCGACGGGGTGTTTATCAGTATTGGAAGGAAGCCGGCAACTGAACTTGTGCAGGGCCAGCTGAAGCTGGATAAGAATGGATATGTGATTGCCGATGAATCCACCTGTACGAATATTCCGGGTGTATATGCAGTGGGAGATGTTCGGGTGAAGGCTTTGCGCCAGATAGTAACGGCAGTGGCAGACGGTGCTGTGGCCGTCTGCTATGCGGAGGAGTATCTGGCAGAATGTGGGCTCGTATCATAGAGCCCCTTTTCTTTTTTTATGCCAGTCCTGCAAATACAGAAGCTCCCAGAACGGTCAAAAGACCTGCTACAGCGATGGCAAGACTGCTCATAGCACCTTCGATCTCCCCGATTTCCATAGCCTTTGCCGTGCCTATCGCATGAGAAGCAGTCCCAAGGGCCAGACCCTTTGCGACCGGTTCCTGAATTCGAAAGATTTTATATACAAACTCTGCTATAACATTTCCCAGTATACCGGTGATAATAATGACCGCAACTGTTATAGTTTCAATCCCGCCCAGTTCCTGGGAAATTCCCATTCCGATTGCGGTAGTAATAGATTTTGGAAGCAGCGTCACATACTGCTCGTGATTCAGGCTAAAGAGCCTTGCCAGGAGAAGAACACTAACAAGACTTGTGAGTACTCCTGAAATGATTCCTGCTGCCACAGCTTTCAGATTCTTTTTCAGTAACGCCAATTGGCGGTAGAGGGGTACAGCCAGACAGACTGTGGCGGGAGTCAGAAGATAACTGATATATTTTGCGCCTTCATTATAGTGTTTATAATCTATTTTCAAAAGTACAAGGATCACTATTACAATAATAGATGCGGTTAGAAGCGGATTTAGTATGGCCAGTTTGAATCTCCTCTTAAGCAGCAATCCGGCTTCGTATGCGGCAAGGCTGACAAAAGCTCCAAAGAATGATGAGCTAATCAGAAATTCTTTCATTTTTTGTCTGCTCCTTTCGAATAATGTGTTGTGTTACTAAGCCCGTTACTGCCATTACAATAATGGTGGTCAAAACAGTGATCAATAACACGGGACCCCATATCGGCTGAAGAGCAGGCCAGGAATCTAAAAGCCCTGCTGCGGCCGGAATAAACATGACGGGCATGATTTCAATCAGAAAATCTGCAGCGTCTTTTACCTGCTCCAATTTCAGGATTCCTGTACACAGGGAAAAAAGCATAAGGATCAGACCATAGACACTTGCAGGAACAGGCAGGGGGATTATCATCCGCAATCCCTCACCCAGAAATGAGATAAATAGAATAACGCTAAATTGCCGCAAAATTTTCATTTTTTCTTATCCTCCTTACTGGTAGTACCAGCATATCATAGTGCCCCTTTTTCATAAAGTCAACCCAAAACCCAAAAGATATCCAAAGGAAAGACGGCATTTCCAGAAAAGAAAATATTGTAAAGTCTGTATTTGGTTATATAATAGTAGTAGTTTTATATTTTACAGACAGGTGAGAAGATATGCAGTTTTACTTTGCGCCTCTGGAAGGGATCGGAGGTCACATTTTTCGAAATGTATATGCCGGACAGTTCGGAGGAATAGATAAATATTTTGCACCGTTTATTGCCGCGGGACCAGAAGTGCATTACCACAAAAGAGAAATCAGGGATGTTCTGCCCGAAAATAACTGTGCGAAACCATTGATACCTCAGATACTCACGAATCATTCATCAGCATTTCTTGCGACTGCGGATGTGTTGGAAGGCTACGGGTATGAAGAAATTAATCTGAATCTGGGGTGTCCTTCCAGGACGGTTGTTTCAAAAGGAAAAGGGGCAGGATTTCTTGCCCATCCGGATGAACTGGACCGGTTTCTTGAGGTTATTTTTAACAGGACAAATTTGAAGATTTCCGTTAAAACACGAATCGGAATGGACAGCAAAGAAGAACTGGCGCACCTGATGGAGATTTTTAACAGATATCCTGTTCACGAACTGATCATTCATCCAAGGATTCAGAAAGATTATTACAATAATACACCGGACTGGGAGAAATTTTCAGAAGCACTTGCTGTCAGCCGCCATAGTGTCTGCTATAACGGTGATATCTTCACGGCAGAAGATTACATGAGGTTTACTGAGAGCTTTCCAGGTATAGACAAAATAATGATCGGAAGAGGAATTCTTGCAAATCCGGCGCTTATCAGAGAACTGCGGGGAGAAGAATTACCGGATAAGGCGTTTCTTCGCAAGTATCATGATGCGTTGCTTGAGGAGTATCAGAGGACGTTTAGCGGAGACAAAAATGTTCTTTTTAAGATGAAAGAGCTGTGGTGTTATATGATATATATTTTTGACAATCATCAGAAATATGCAAAGAAAATAAGAAAGGCCCAGAAAATGCCGGCATATCTGGAGGCAGTAGATAAACTGTTTGGGGAACAGGAAGTTGACTGGCACAGTGGTTTCAGGTGGGAAAAATAGTAGTTTGTCAAGAATGATAAAAAGTGTTATGATGGGAATAAGCGTAATAAAGGAGGATAAAAATGTCATTTCGTGAGATTAAAATAGAAGAGCTTCAGATGAATCCATTTACTAAAATCGGAAAACAGTGGATGTTGATTACAGCTGGAAATGAAAAAAAATGTAATACGATGACAGCCAGCTGGGGAAGCGCTGGTGTAATGTGGGGAAAGAATGCCGTGACGGCATATATTCGTCCGCAGCGATATACAAAGGAATTCGTGGACAGAGAAGAGACATTCACTATTTCCTTTTATGGGGAAGAATACCGCAAGGCATTAAACCTTTGCGGCACTGTGTCCGGAAGAGACAGGGATAAAATAAAAGAAGCGGGTCTGACACCGTATTATGTGGATGGAACAGCAGCTTTTGAAGAGGCTGAAATGATTATGGTCTGCAGAAAAATGTATGCGGGTAAAATAGAACCTGAGAATTTTTTAGATGATACAGTTGATGCAAAGTGGTATCCGCAGAAAGACTATCACACAATGTACATTGCCGAAGTTTTGAAGGTACTGGTGAAAGAATAGATGGTAGATAAGCTTTTCAAAGAGGCTGATCTGGGTGATGAAGAATTAAAACGTCTGATAAAAACAGCAGAGCTGGATCAGGAGCTTTTTTGCCGGGCAGATGAGGTGCGAAGAAGGAATTATGGTACGGATGTCTATATCAGAGGTTTGATCGAACTGACAAATTACTGCAAAAATGATTGCTATTACTGCGGTATACGCAGGAGCAACAGGCAGGCTGACCGCTACCGTCTCACAAAAGAGCAGATCCTGTCCTGCTGTGAGCAGGGGTATAGACTGGGATTCCGGACGTTTGTGCTGCAGGGCGGTGAGGACGGTTATTATACAGACGAGAGGATGTGTGATATTGTGTCAGAAATCCGCTGCCGATATCCCGATTGCGCCATTACCCTTTCACTTGGGGAGAGAAGCCGGGAAAGCTATCAGAGACTGTACGATGCGGGAGCAGACCGGTATCTGCTTCGTCATGAGACGGCAGATGAAGAGCATTATCGCAGACTTCATCCGGAAAGTATGAGCTTGATTGAACGAAAACGGTGCCTGTGGAATCTAAAAGAAATCGGTTATCAGGTGGGAGCAGGATTTATGGTGGGCTCTCCTGGTCAGACAACAGAGAATCTGATAGAGGACCTTCGGTTTTTGCAGGAACTCAGGCCGGCCATGATCGGTATAGGCCCTTTCATTCCGCACAAAGATACCCCGTTCAGAAAAGAAACGGGAGGAACGCTGGAACTGACACTTCGCATGGTGGCTATTTTACGGCTGATGTTTCCCTGTGCGCTGATTCCTGCAACGACTGCCCTTGGGACCATTCACCCGCAGGGAAGAGAGTTGGGACTGAAGGCAGGGGCAAATGTAGTGATGCCGAATTTATCACCGGAAAATGTGAGAAAGCTTTACGAGTTGTATGATAATAAGATTTGTACCGGGGAGGAAGCAGCAGAGTGCAGAAGCTGTCTTGAAAACCGCGTAAGGACAGCAGGTTATCAGATAGTGACCGCCCGGGGAGATGTGGCAGGATTTGCCGGAAAATCATAAAGACAGAAAGGGAGAGACGGCTATGGCATTTTGTATTATAACGGACTCGGCTTCGGATATTCCGCAGTCTGTCATAAAAGAATATGGTTTACATGTGATACCGACCCCGGTAACGATTGATGAAAAAGATTACTTTGACGGAGAAACGATTTTTCCCGATGATTTTTACAGAATTCAGAAAGAAAATAAATCAGAAATAAAAACATATCATATCAGCCAGTATATGTTTCAGGAGCATTTCCGCCCCTTTGCCCAAAGAGGAGATGAGGTGCTTTACATATGCTTTTCAACCGGAATTGCGGGAACATTTCAGGCAGCGAATCTTGCAAAGCAGGAGATTTTGGACGAATTTCCCGATTTTAAACTTACCATAATAGATTCGAAGTGTGCTTCTATCGGATTCGGCCTGGTCGTATATAAGCTGCTGAATATGCAGAAAAACGGAGCGCCGAAAGAGCTGATTATTGAAGCTGCGGAATTTTTCTGCAGCCATATGGAGCATGTTGTAACGGTCAATACATTGGAATATCTGGCCAGGGGCGGACGCTTGAGCCGTTCTTCTGCGGCGGTGGGGACTGTTCTGGATATCAAGCCGATTATTATTGTAAATGATAAAGGGGAACTTGTTTCATCAGAAAAAGTCCGGGGTACGAAAAAAGCGGTAAAGAGATGCCTTGAACTGGTAAAAGAGAAATGCGCACAGCCACAGTGCCAGACCGTGGGTGTCTGTTACGGAGCAGATGATTCTATCTGTGAACCTGTTATCGAAACTTTGCAGAATGAATTACATGTAAAGGGTATTTTGAAGACTCAGGTTGGATGTGCCATCGGAGCGCACACGGGTCCGGGAATTCTTGGAATCGTGTTTGAAAATGCCGTTGATGAGAGGTTCGAGAAGTTTCTGTAATATATAGAATAATATGATTCAGGTATCAAAACTGGCTTACGGATTGCTTTGCGCAATGCGCTCCCACAATCCTATGGCAAAGAGGTACATTTCATCAGTGCTTCTTTTTCTGCACGGGACAACTGCTTGATCTGATATTCCCGGCGCATGGCTTCTTCTTTCGTTTCAAAAGACTCATAATAGGCAAGGACGACCGGAATACGGGGTTTCGTGTATTTGGCGCCCTTGCCTCTGTTATGTGCATCGAGACGTTTTTCGAGATTATTTGTCCAGCCGGTATAGTAAGTGCCGTCACTGCACTTTAAGATATATGTATAGTTCATGAAATTATGCAGCCCGGCGGCATAGAACCGGACAATACTCCTTTTGTATATATGGGCAGAGCAAACGCTCCGCCCTTTCAGCAACCGATAAAGCGGTACCTCATCAGGGGATTTCTCCGTGCTGCAGATAGTATAGGAAGTCGATTGCGTGATTTCTTTTATATTATACGCAAAAACGGCTTTGTTGTGAAGTTTAGATTGCCAGAAAATGATACATAAGAATAAAATGGCATGCACTTCCGCCCATTACAAATAGATGAAAAATTTCATGAGAACCGAAATTTTTGTGCTTTGAATCAAAAATCGGAACTTTTAAAGCATAGATGATCCCGCCGATGGTATAGATAATCCCTCCGGCCAGAAGCCAGCCAAAGGCTGCCGGTGAAAGGGAATTTATCAGTTGGGTAAACGCAAGCACACAAAGCCATCCCATACCGATATAAAGAAGAGAAGAAAACCATTTCGGACAGGTGATCCAGCATGCTTTAACAATAATTCCTGCGATGGCGAATGTCCATACAATAGCGCAGAGCAGCATTCCTGTTTTGCCTTTCAGAACCAGCAGGCAAACGGGAGTATAACTTCCGGCTATCAGAACAAAAATCATCATATGGTCAATTTTGCGGAGAATACGGTTGGTCCGTTCGGAAATATCAAAGGTATGATAAATTGTGCTGGCTGCATAGAGCAAGATCATACTTATGATAAAAACAGCCATAGAGATCACGTATACAGGTTCATGATGACTGTATGCGCGTATCATCAGAGGTGTTGCAGAGAATATTGCCATCATCATACCGATAAAATGTGTAATAGCACTGCCGGGATCTTTAATAGAGTGAGTTTGCCTTTGGAGAGTTTTCATAATAATATTCCTTTACCTCCGCATAATATGCGAAAGGCTCCTTTCTTCTGATATTATATGCAGTTTTGATTAGAATATTTCAACATGTAGTTTTTAAAACTATGTACTGTAATATCTAGAATATATCACATGGTATTATAAAAAACAAGGGGATTTGTAAAAAAACAAAAGTTTTTTTGCTATACAGAAAAAATGTTTTGATGTATACTGTTATTAATTACAGGCAAAATCGGAGGCGGTCACATATGGCAGATCAGAAGTGGTCAGATGTGGGAAACAGTATCAGCAATATGGTTCAGGAGGCTATTGACGCTCAGGATTTCAGTAAGCTGAGTGATGCAATTCAGGATACAGTCAGCATGGTGGAATCTATGACAAAACGTCAGGGCTTTATTCCGAAAGCACAGAATCCATGGAAGGGAAATGATAAATCCGAGCATAAAACAGAAAGATATGTAATGCACAAAGACGTTCCGGGTACATCTTTGTATTCCGTGGGAGGCGGCAGTACATTTGGAGGATATCTTCTTACAATTGCAGGCGGTGCAGGGACCTTTGGACTGGGCATGGCAGAACTTATTCTGGGAACGGTTGCCTTATCCACAGGGGCAAACCTGCAAATACCGATGACAATTCTGTTTGCTCCGCTGATTGTAAGCGTGTTTATGCTTATCAGAGGAAGGGCATCTCTTGGGAGAATCAGCCGTTTCAGAAATTACGTGCGTGTGCTTGGAAACAGGACATGCATTACATTAAAAGAACTTGCATCCGGAACAGGCAAAGGGGAAGCCTTTGTTTTGAAAGATGTGCGTGATATGCTGAATCGCGGAATGTTCCGTCAGGGCCGGCTGGATGAAAAAGAAAAAAGCCTTTTTGTAACAAATCAGAGTTATGAGGCTTATATTGATGATAAGAAAAAGGCAGAGGCCCAGAGGGCAGCAGAGGAGACCAGAGCAGGAGAAAAGGCAGATTATCGGATGAAGGACACACTTTCAGATGAGGTAAAGAAGACAATTGCGGAAGGCCAGGGATATATTGACAAGATTCATGCGGCCAATAAAGTAATACAGGATGCGGAAGTCAGCAGAAAACTGGATGCGCTGGAAGCCACAGTTGCAAATATATTTGAATATGTGGAAGCACATCCACAGAGCGCGTCGGAGACGAAGAAGCTGATGAAGTATTATCTTCCTACAACAATAAAACTTCTGGATTCATATCAGCAGCTGGATGATCATCCAATACAGGGAGAAAATATCAGCAATTCCAGAAAACAGATTGAAAATACACTGGATACTCTGAATCAGGCATTTGCGAGGCTGTTTGATAATCTGTATCAGGATACATCTATGGATATTAATTCAGATATCTCTGTTTTAAATACAATGCTTGCCCAGGAAGGACTGACCGGGAACAAAATGTAGAGAGAAAAGGAACAGTTCCGGGGGACAAAAGAAAGGAGAGCACGATGAGTGACGAATTTACAAAGACGGCAGGAGAGGTTCCGACTCTGACACTGGAACCATTTGCGGAAGAAAAGAAGACAGCGGAGACACAGATAGAAGCAGGAATGGCACAGATGCCGTCAGGCGCTGCTGAAAATTTGCAGACAGAGACGAAGCCGGATGTGGTTGATGACAGCGTGTTTACAGAAGAAGAAAAAAAACAGATTGAGGAATTTGCTGAAAAAATCAATGTTCAGGACAGCAATGTGATCCTGCAGTATGGCGCAGCAGCTCAGCAGAAACTGGCAGACTTTTCACAGAAGGCTCTGGATAATGTAAGGACGCAGGATTTAGGAGAAGTCGGGGACATGCTGGCAGGTGTGGTTACACAGCTGAAAGATTTTGATGCGGAGGAAGATAAGAAGGGGATCTTTGGATTTTTCAAAAAGCATGAGCAGAAAATTGAGACTCTGAAAGCAAAATATGATAAAACAGAAGCAAATGTAGATAAAATCTGCGACGCACTGGAAGAACATCAGGTACGTCTTTTAAAAGATACTGCGGTTCTGGAAGAAATGTATAAACTCAATACCGGTTATTTTAAAGAATTGTCCATGTATATTGCGGCAGGCAGGAGAAAGCTGGAAAAGGTTCGCAGTACAGAGCTTGCAGAACTTACAGAAAAAGCAAAAACAAGCAATCTTCCTGAAGATGCACAGGCGGCTAAGGATTTAAGCGACTACTGTGACCGTTTTGAAAAGAAGCTGCATGATCTGGAACTGAGCCGTATGGTATCTCTTCAGACAGCACCCCAGCTGCGCCTTATTCAGAACAATAATACTTTAATGGTAGAAAAAATTCAGTCTACATTGGTGAATACGATCCCGCTTTGGAAGAATCAGATGGTGATCGCACTTGGACTGGCGCATGCATCTGAGGCTGCAAGGGCGCAGAATGCAGTTTCAGAGATGACAAATGAGCTTTTAAAGAAGAATGCGGAAGCGCTTCATACTGCGACAGTGAATACAGCCAGGGAATCCGAGCGCGGTATTGTCGATATTGAAACGCTGAAACAGACAAATGAGCAGCTGGTTCAGACTCTGGACGAAGTTTTGCAGATTCAGTCAGAGGGCCGTCAGAAACGTCAGGCTGCTGAGGAAGAAATGGTAAAAATGGAGGGAGAATTGAAGCAGAAACTGCTTGAGATTCGCAAATAGTATGTTTATGTTTTCAAAATTGAATAAAAAGGCGGGAAGCAATGAAGAGGCAGTGGCCTACAGGGTTTCTGCTGTAAGCATTTTCGTAAACTTAACTCTGTCAGTGTTCAAGCTGCTGGCAGGTCTGCTTGCTGCTTCCGGCGCTATGATATCCGATGCGGTACATTCCGCATCGGATGTTTTCAGCACTTTTGTTGTGATCATTGGTGTTAAAATTTCTAATAAAAAATCAGATGAAGATCATGAGTACGGCCATGAAAGGCTGGAATGTATAGCAGCAATTATTTTATCAATCATTTTATTACTGACCGGAATTGGAATCGGTATCAGTGGTCTTGAAAAAATTCTTGCGGGAAATTATGAGGAGCTTCAGATTCCCGGCATCCTGGCGTTAGTCGCCGCTATCCTTTCGATTGTAATTAAAGAGTGGATGTTTTGGTATACGAAAGCAGCTGCAGAAAAAATAAATTCAGGTGCTCTTTTAGCGGATGCATGGCATCATCGTTCAGATTCTCTTTCATCTATAGGCGCTTTTGTCGGAATTTTGGGCGCAAGGCTTGGATTTCCCATTCTTGATCCGATAGCCAGTGTGGTGATCTGTCTGTTTATTGGAAAGGCAGCATATGATATTTTTAAAGATGCCGTTGATAAGCTTGTGGATAAGTCCTGCGATGAGGAAACGGAAAAAGCTATGGAGAAGTGTGTGATGAGCCAGGAAGGGGTGGCACGTTTGGATTCCTTGCAGACGAGGCTGTTTGGAGCCAAAATATATGTAGATATAGAGATTGCTGCGGATGGGAATAAAACATTGTATGAGACGCATACGATTGCGGAGCAGGTGCATGACTCCATAGAAAAAGAATTTCCAATGGTGAAACATTGTATGGTTCATGTAAATCCAATATAACTGGTATGGTCAAAAAGTTCAAAACTGGATGTTTTCACAAATCCAGATGAGTGATAAGATACTCTCATGATCACATGTGAGAAAATTTGATGATGAGGAGTAAGTATTATGGATAACAGAAATACGACAGTTTTAAAGTGGGCACAGACTGCTCTTCTTGCAGCTCTTTGCTTTGTAACATTTACATTTTTGCAGATTAAGATACCCATGCCGGGAGGAGATGCGACATCTTTGCACATCGGGAATGCGTTCTGCGTTCTTGCAGCGCTGCTTCTTGGCGGCGGATACGGTGGTCTGGCAGGAGCTGTGGGAATGACGATTGCGGACGTGATAGACCCTGTCTATATCTTAGTGGCTCCAAAAACATTTGTGCTGAAATTCTGTATTGGCCTGATTACCGGTCTGGTGGCACACAAGATTGCAAAGATTGGTCAGAGCAATGATAAGAAGTACATTTTCAAATGGAGTGTTATTGCATCTGTGTGCGGTCTTGGCTTTAATGTAATTTTTGATCCCCTGGTAGGATTCTTCTATAAGCAGTATATTCTGGGACAGCCGCAGGAAATGGCTTCCGTGCTGGCAAAATGGAGTACGATGACAACATTTGTAAATGCTGTGGTATCTACGATCCTTGTAGCGGTTATTTATAATGCGCTGCGTCCGGCGCTGGCAAAAGCCGGGTTACTGGTGGAAGTAAAGAATTTTTAAAATCAATTACCATGATGCTAGGGTCATTCAACCACCCCGTGCAGGCATGGCGTGGTTTCAGACCTTTTGCCCGGGGCATTATTACTATATAGATATCCGGTCTCCATATGGTCAAGGAACTCCGGTCTCTTGAAGCGGTGCATGATTGTTTCCAGGGACCGCATAGGTTCAGAGTAGAATTTATCTTTGTGATATACAAGGAAGAAGGAACGGTTCCAGTCATTTTCAGTATTTCGCACAACGTGAATGATACCTTCTTTTACCTCCTGCTCTACGAGACGCACGGAGATTGCAGAAATACAATTATTAAAACGAATGGCATTTTTAAATGCATCCAGGCATGTGGCTTCCCACGCAATGTGGCAGGCCACATTGTGTTTTTCCAGATAATTTTCAAAAAGTTTGCGGGTTCCGCTTCCTTTTTCACGCATAATAAAATCGTGCTGAGAGAGTTCCTGAACATGGATTTTTTCTTTCCTGGCCAGTGGGTGGTCGGTCGACATGGCCAGTACAAGAAAGTCATCCACTACCGGAATGGAAATTAAGTCAGGGCTGGAAATGATACCTTCCACAAGAGCCACATCTAATTCGGAATTCAAAAGCTTACGTTCGATCAGGCTTGTGTTTGCCACACAGGCATAAGTCCTGATATATGGATATAATGCCTGAATATCGTTAAGGACCGAAGAGAGAGGGCAGGCGCCCACGGTGATGGTTGCGCCGATACGCAGATGTTCGGACTGGTGAAAACTTTCCATATTCGTTTCCATAACATCGAACTGGCTGAGGACTCTTTTGGCATAGATGAGAAGCTGCTTTCCGGATTCTGTAATATAAAGCCGTTTTGAAAGACGTTCGAAAAGTTTTGTCTGATAATGTTCTTCCAGTTCACGGATAGCCTGGCTGACAGTAGGCTGTGTAATAAAGCAATTTTTTGCGGCAGCAGACATTTTGCCGGTTTCCGCTACTTCAATAAAAATTCGCAGATGTCGTATCGTCATAATAATACCTCTGATAGTGGTGGCAGGTTTTTATGTGTTTTCTATTTGAAAATACCATTTTTCTTATAATAAAACAAGTGATATAATGCAAATATGAAAGACACAGGAGGAGAAAACGTGAAAAGATTTAAAAATATTATTTTTGATGTTGGAGATGTGCTCCTTGAATATCGATGGAAAGAGATGCTGATGGATTATGGCCTTTCGGAAGATGAGGCATTCAGAGTAGGAGCACAGGTCTTTAAAGACCCGGATAATTCGTGGAGAGCTTTTGATATGGGAGCAACGGAAGAAGAAATGATAGACCTGTACTGTAAAAAGTACCCTGCGGATTCAGAGGCAGTTACATGGTTTATCCGTCATGGAGAATATATGCATGTTGCAAGACCAAAGGTATGGAAGCTGGTACATGAACTGAAGGAGCACGGATATAATGTTTATCTGTTATCTAACTATCCGGAGACATTGTTTAAAAAACATACACAGTATGCTGATTTTATGAATGATATCGATGGACTTATGGTTTCTTACATGATAAACCAGGCAAAGCCTGATCGGGCGATCTACGATGCCCTGTGTCAGAAATATGGTCTGAATGCGCAGGAGTGCCTGTTTTTTGATGACAGAATGGAAAATGTGGATGGAGCAAAGAATGCAGGGATGGATGCGATACAGGTTGTTTCACAGGAACAGCTGATAGGAGAACTGAAGAAACTGATTTTTTGATACGGTTCTCATGACGGGACTTACATAAAATAAAGGAGATTTTTTGTGGAGAATATACTGGAAGTTTGTGTGTATTCGGTAGAATCTGCTCTGGCAGGAAACGAAAGAAATGGTTTGAAGCACGTTTAAGTTTGTAAAGTATGGAAAAATATTTGGTTAAATTGCCGGATTGACTTTGATTTCAATTTCTGCTAGCATAAATGCACTCAATGCTCTAATTAAACGAAATCATAAAGGCGGAATCATCTTCTGTTTTAATAACAGGAAGCTGTTTCGCTGTCAGGAAACTCCAATCTGTTAAAATGCAGATTGGAGTTTTTTTATGGAATGGGAAATTCTTATCCCATAAAAAATATTTATTGTGAAACAGATTTCAGAGAGCAGCCTGGTTGTTTTAAAATTAATTATTTGGAGGAACCATATGAAGATTGTAGAAAAACAGACGAAAGTAACTCTTTGTGAAAACCCGCTTCCAATCCGGTATGATGATTTCCCGGAATATACAAAACAGGACTATCTGGACAGAATCGAGCGCCTGTGGAAATTGCCGCAGGCACAGAATTATGATTATATTGTTATCTATGGGGACAGGGAACATTTTGCGAATGTGGATTATTTTACCGGATATGATGTCAGATGGGAAGAAACATTATTGATTTTGCAGAGAGACCGTATTCCAACGATTCTGGTGGGAAACGAAGGAAGAGGATATGTAAATGAGACGTTAATTGACCTGAATATCGAAATGTATCAGACGTTTAGTTTAATGGGAACACCTAATGATGAACGCAGTAAGAAATTAAAAGACATTTTGCTGGGATGTGGGATGAAATGTGGTTCCAGAATCGGACTGATTGGCTGGAAGGAATATCTAAAAGAACTGTTCAGTCCACATCAGCTTTTGACAGATGTCCCGTATTATATTGTTGCAGCAGTAGCAGAGATAACGGGAATAGATCACATCAGCAACGCAACCGGTCTGTTGAGTGATTGCAGATATGGCCTGAAACATACTGTAACGGCAAAGGAAATCATCCATTTTGAATTATCAGGAACAAAGACTTCAAGGGGTGTATATAACTGTATCAAACATGCAAAGCCCGGAATGCGGGAGATTGAGGCTGCTGCATTTTTGAATATCGACGGTGAACCACAAAATCTTCATCCGACAGTAAACTTTGGGCAAAGACATGTTGCGGCGGGAATTGGCAGTGCTGCATATGGGCAGAAATTAGAATACGGAATGCCTGTAGGAATTGGATATGGACTTCGCGGGAGTTTGATTCATAAGGCAGGAATGTACATAAGGAATATGGATGATTTGTCAGATAATGAGCAGGGATATCTGGATAAGTTTCTGAAACCGTATTTTGCGGCAATAGTACAGTGGTATCAAATGTCACGAATCGGGGTAACCTGTGGTGAATTATACCGGATGGTAGATGACATGCTGGGAATCAGGGAATTCGGAATCGGCCTGGTTCCGGGGCATTTTACTCATACAGATGAATGGACGAATTCACCATTTGCCGATGACAGTGATATTAAGCTGGGGTCCGGTCAGGCATTACAGTGTGACTTTGCTGTTGGTTTTGCAGATCCGTTTATGTCTGCGCATATAGATGATGGATATGTCATTGCAGATGCGGCACTGCAAAAGGAGATAAAATCACTTTCACCAACAGCATATGAGAGATTTATGGCAAGGAGAGAGTTTATGAAGAATGTCCTGAATATAAAACTTCCGGATGAGGTGCTGCCATTGTCGGATCTTCCAGGAGTATGTTTTCCGTATATGGCAGATACATCTATTGTTTTGGCTGTTGAATAATGTAATGATGTCAGGGAATGCGAAGACCGAAACAATCCGTCAGGCGTCTTTTGACTCCAACATCATGTAAAAACAGCATGAAACAGAGAAAGCGTCTATAAATAATAACGGGGAAAAGTGAAATAAAATTCCCCGTTATTCAAACCAGGATTTTTACAGGAAAAATGGAGAAAATTATAGAAAATGCCGGGATTATTTCCCCGTATTGACAAACGAGATTTAAGGGATTAGGATAAGGGTACAAAACAGGTTGCGGAAAATTAATTAGAGTGAGTGAAGAAAAAAGAAAGTAGAGATATTTTTTTTAAGCATGAAGGGGAACGTTCCCCGCACGGATAAAGAATGGAATGTCAGAGATGACTTTAGGATTTAAAGTCATTTTATTATTAACAAATTAGGAAATCGTTCCCCGTGTTATTGCTTACAATTATCATATAAAATGTTTTGCTATATGGCAAATATTACTAGAATATGCTATGATTTTTTCACTAGATTCATCAGATAAAGAGGGAGGATGAAAAGATGACTACAATCGTAGAATTAGCAAAATACGCGGGAGTATCAAAAACGACTATATCAAGATATTTAAACGGTGAGGCAAAAGGACATATTTCTCAGGAGACACAGCAGAGAATAAAAGAGGCAATTGATGAATTGAATTACCGACCGAATGATCTTGCCAGAGGATTGAAGAAAAAACAGACGAATGTCATCGGTGTCATCACTAATGACCTTACAAATTCCTTTTTTCTGCAGATGATAGAAGGAATTGAATCGGAATTATGTGCAGCCGGCTATAACATGATGGTATGTAATTCGGCAATGAGTGTGGACAGAGAAATTGAATTACTGAAGATGCTGGATCAGAAAATGATGGATGGAATTATCGTAATCGGCCTCAATATGCCGGTAGAACATGTGACAAAGCTGGGAATTCATGTGCCCATTGTTTTGTTCGAGCGGGATGCCGGTAAATCTATGTATGACAGCATTAAGATTGATAATGAAAAGGGGGTGGAGATGGTAGTCAGACACCTTATTCAAAAGGGCTATAAACGGATTGCACATATTGAAGGAGCAAAGGAGTCGGTCGTCTCCAAAGAAAGAAAAGAATTGTTTTTCAAGACTATTGAAGAATGTGGACGCACGGTGAGACCGGAATATATTGTTTCAGGTAATTACAATATGAATCAGGCATATGAAGCTATGAAACAGTTATGTGGACTTAAGATTCCGCCGGATGCAGTATTTTGTTCCAACGATTTGATGGCATTTGGGGCGGTCAGATATCTGATTGAGCATAATTATCGAATCCCTGAAGATATAGCAGTTGCCGGATATGATGATATCGATATGGCAGCAATGCTCCGGCCGGAGCTGACAACGGTGCATCAGCCGGTTTGGGAACTGGCAAAGAAAGGAACGAGAATGCTGCTGAAGAGAATAAAACTTTCGGCGGATATTCCCAAAGAGCCGCAGTCAATTGTGTTGACGCCCGAATTGATTATCAGAAAGACTACATAAGGAGGAAAAAGCAGAAATATGTATGGCGAATACAGCCAGATGGTGGATAACTGGAAAAAAATAATTGATTATGGTCCAAGGCCCATCGGTTCAGAAAATTTGGAGAAATGCAGTGATTATGTGTTGGGGGTGATGAAAGAGATTACGCCGTATGCATCAAAGGATGAATATCCTTATGATGCCTGGGATGTGGATGGATTTAAACTGGAAGAGATACGGGAAGACGGGAATCGTGAGATAGAGGCTTATGTATTTTTGAACAGCGGTTCTTCTGAAGGATTTCGGGGAACTGTAAAGTATGCAGGGCACAACAGAGTGTGGGACATGTATGTATGGGACCGTTATATGATCGTGAATGATCAGGGTGAGATTGCTGCATATGTGACGATCAGAACAAATGATGAGGCTATTCCGCAGATGCTGTTCCAGGGAAGAAGCGATGTGCCGCATTTTCTTGTAGGGGAATCTGAGAGAGCATTTTTTGAGCAGGCAGAAAAAGAACATACGCTTATCGGTGGATATGCAAATACGTTTATCAAAAAAGGTACTGCATGCCGAAATGTGGTGGGGATTCTGCCGAATGATAAACCCAAAGTAGTTATTTGCGGTCATTATGATACCGTGTATTCTACCCAGGGGGCTTATGATAATTCCGCAGGGGCTGCGGTGGTGCTGGAACTGGGAAGGCGTTTAAGAAAATACCGATTGAATTATGAAATCGAATTACTGATTACAGACGGAGAAGAATTTGACCTGGTTGGATCGAGAAAACGATGCGAAAAGACAAAAGAGGAAGACATCAGGTTTGTTTTAAATGTCGACGGGGTGGGAAGAGATAAAATTCTTGAGGTATGGAGCGGCCCGGAGAGCACGGAACGAAAAATACGAAAAATTCTGAATCAGAGCGGGGAAAAGTTTGGATCTATATACAAATGCCCGCCGCCGCCTGGAAGTGATCATGCTCCATACTTTGCCGCCGGAATTCCGGTGTGTATGCTGACTTTTAATGATCAGGGAATCCTGCATTCCCCAAAGGATACTTTCAGGGAAAGCTTGATTGAGAACATGGAAGTAATGGTTCGAATTTCACTGGACCTGCTGGAACAGTTGAAAATAATAGAAAAATAGAAAAGGAGTGTAAAAAATGAAAAAGAGAACAATGATGGTATGTCTGTTAATGGGAACAATGGGAATGGCGATGACAGCAAACGCTTCAGATGAGAAAGTCATCGGAGTATCTTTGATGAATCTTCAATATGAATTTTTCCAGGATCTGAAAGCAGGAATTGAAAACAGCCTTCCGGAAGGATATTCCATTGACTTTGCTGATCCGAATAATGACCTGAATACGCAGATAACACAGGTAGAGAATTTCTGTGCAAGCGGAGTAGATGCAATTATTTTGAATGCTATTGATGCGGATGGAATTGTGACTGCATTGGATACAGCGGAGGAAGCGGGCATTCCTGTTATTACTGTCGATATGAAGCCTTCATCAGGCACCTATGTAACTTATATTGGATCCGATAACTACCTTGGCGGTGAACTGGCAGCAAAATGGTCCGCAAAAAATATCCTGACAGATAAAGATGCGCCGAAGATTGCGCTGCTGACAAATTCCAGTTCTTCAGCAGCAACATTGAGACTTCAGGGATTTAAGGATGCAATTGCTGAGGCGGTTCCGGGGGCTGAAATCGTTGCAGAGGAAACTGGTGCAACAAGAGAGGAATTTATGACAACGGTAGAAAATATTCTGACCGCCAATCCGGATCTCGACATGATATTCTCCTATTCTGCATCAGGCGGTCTTGGCGCATACGATGCCATCGAAGGTGCCGGTAAAGAGGATCAGGTAAGCGTGGTTGGATTTGATGCTTCAGATGAAGAACAGACGGCAATCAAGGATGGCGGCTGTTATAAAGCATCTATTATGCAGTTCCCGGATAAACTTGGTGAAACCTGCGTAGAGGCTGTTGAAAAAACATTAAACGGTGAAACACTGGAAACAGAAATAGGTGTAGAAGTTGGTGTGTATACAGCCGATGAAATTGTATATGCTGCAGATTTGGAAGAGTAATCCGATAGAAAACAGAGTGATTTAAGAGAAAATGGCACTGGAAGAACATGCCAGTGCCATTTTTGACGAAAAAAACAGTGCAATTTCAGCATAAGAGCTATTATCAGAAAGGTTACGTTTATGAGTGAGAGTAAAATACTGGAGTTTAAAAATATCAATAAATCTTTTTCGGGTGTGCAGGCACTAAAAGACGTGAGTTTTTCTGTGAACAAAGGAGAGGTTCATGCGCTGCTGGGGGAAAATGGTGCGGGAAAGTCCACATTAATGAAGATTCTTTCGGGAGCGTATACGAAGGACAGCGGGGAAGTAATCTTTGGGGGAGAAGTCTGTAATTTTAAAGAGACAAATGATTCTGAAGAAAAAGGTATTTCTATTATTTATCAGGAGTTGAATCTGATCCCGGAAATGAGTATTGCAGAAAATATTTATCTGCACAGACAGCCGATGAAGGGGAGATTTATTGATTGGAATAAGATGTATCAGGATGCTGTAAAAGTTCTTGAGAAAGTGGGATTGAATTGTGATCCGAGGCAGAGCATAAAGCGATTAAGCGTTGCACAGCAGCAGATGGTAGAGATTGCAAAATCTCTGACAAAGGATTTGAGACTGTTAATTATGGATGAACCGACATCCTCATTGACAGACGGTGAAACACGAAAATTATTTGAGGTGATTGCCGATTTGAAAAAACAGGGTATCACCATTATCTATATATCTCATCGAATGGAAGAAATTTTTGAAATCTGTGATTCCTATACCATCATGCGGGATGGAACCTTCATTATCAGCGGTGCAACAAAAGACACGGATATGGATACCATGATCAGGCATATGGTAGGGCGTGAGATGAGCCAGGTTTTTCCGAAGCATGAATTTTGCGTGGGGGATGTTATCCTGAAAGGCGAGCATATCTCCAACGGAAAAGAGGTAAAAGATGTTTCTTTCGAATTAAGGAAAGGTGAGATACTCGGGTTCTCGGGACTGGTTGGAGCAGGGCGGACAGAAACGTTTAAGGCGCTGTTTGGTTATGATAAGGATAAAAAAGGTTCTGTATATGTAAATGGAAAAGAAGTCACGATCCGTTCACCGAAAGATGCGATTAAATATGGAATCGGATATGTCCCTGAGGACAGAAGAAACGAAGGACTGGTAACGGAATTGCCGGTCGTTGATAATACAATCATGGCTAAAATGGAAAAAGCAATGACTCATGGTCTTTACAATGCAAAAAAAGCCGGTGAAATCTGTAAATACTATATTGATTCTCTTTATATTAAGACACCTTCTCAAAAGAAAAAAGCAAGACTTTTAAGCGGTGGAAACCAGCAGAAAGTGGTGTTGTCAAAATGGCTTAATTGTGATTCGGATATTCTTATTCTGGATGAGCCGACACGGGGAATTGATGTTAATGCAAAGCGGGAAATATATCAGATGATCGTAGATCTTGTGGAAGCTGGTAAATCTGTGGTATTGATCAGTTCGGAATTGCCGGAGATTATCGGCTTGTGCAATCGGGTGTATGTTATGTATGAAGGTGAGATCACCGGTATGCTCCAGCAGGATGAACTGACTCAGGAAAAAATCATGTATTATGCAGCAGGAGGAAGGTAGAAAAATGAAAAGGGAAAGTAGAATTAATGTAAGTGATTATGCGATCATATTGGTATTACTTCTTATGATTGTGGGAATGGCGATAGTAAAACCGGTATTCCTTTCATCCGGTAACCTGATTAATATTGCAAGACAGATTTCAATGGTTGCAATCATTGGAATCGGAATGACATTTGTGCTTATTATCGGCGAAATTGACCTTTCCGTTGGGCACATCGCCTGTCTTGCAGGCATTATTGTTTCTATGTGTCTGAAAAGCGGCATGAATATGGGAATTTCTATCATACTCGCGATTCTGGTTGGCTGTGTAATCGGATGTGCCAACGGATTCATTAATACGTATTTAAAAATTCCTTCCTTTATTGTAACGATGGGTATGGACAACGTGGCGTATGGTATTGTGCTGGTTATTACGAATGCATATCCGATCACAGGCCTGCCGGAAGGATTTAAAATAATTGGCCGCGGATATCTTGGTTTTATTCCGGTGCCGGTAATCATTATGGCAGTCTGTTATGTCCTTGGAATCATTTGTCTGAAATACTTCAAATTCGGCCGAAATATGTTTGCCATCGGCGGGAATAAAGAAGCGGCTAAATTGTCCGGTATTGCGGTTGAAAAATGTAAGGTTGCAATCTTTACATTGAGCGGTCTGACTGCCGCAATATCAGGAGTTATTCTTGCATCAAGACTGTTTTCCGGTCAGCCGTCTTCCGGATCTACATTTACAATGGACGCCATCGCTTCCTGCGTAATCGGCGGAACATCAACAACAGGCGGCAGAGGTCGGATCTGGGGAACATTGATTGGTGCGTTGATTATGGGAATCGTAGATAACGGCATGACATTGCTTGGTATTTCAACAAACTGGCAGTATATCGTAAAAGGTGCAATTATTATTGTAGCGGTAGGGCTTGATCAGATTAAAAGGAGAGATTAGCGGCTGAAAATGAGACAGGCAATACTGTAAAGGAGGGAATTATGACCGATTTTAGAGAACTGATTGAAAAAAATGAAAATCATTATATTGATTTTCTTGCGAACCTGATTCATTTTGATACCTCTGTTATCCGGCATGGAGAGGATGGGCAGGAAGAGAAAGCGCAGAGATATCTTGCTGAATATCTCAAAAATATGGGATGTACAGTCGAATTATTTGAACCGGATAATGAGGTAATGAAGAATTATCCCAGCTACAATGAAGGGCATAATTACAAAGGAAGACCTGTGCTGGTGGCTGTTTATAAAGGAACCGGCGGCGGAAGATCGCTGATTTTAAATGGACATATGGATACAATGCCCGGCGGAGACTTAAATAAGTGGCATACAGATCCGTGGAAAATGGAGATTAAGGACGGTAAAATGTATGGTCTGGGAACCGATGATATGAAGGGCGGACTGTCTGCGGAAATATTAGGGCTGGAGCTCGCATTATCTACAGGATTCAAACCCGGAGGAGATATTATTATAGAGTCTGTTGTAGATGAAGAAGGGGGCGGAAATGGTTCACTTGCAGCGGCAGCGGCAGGATATAAAGCAGATGCAGCCATCATTGCAGAAGGAACCATGTTAAACTGCTGTACGGTGAACCGCGGAGCCTGGCTTGTACAGGTTGAAGTGGAGGGAAAGCCGATTCATGCATCCCTTAGAGGATTTGGGGAAAATGCAATTGATAAGGCGGTTAAAGTAATCCAGGCGCTTCATGAGCTGGAAACAAAGTGGGCAACAACCAGACGGCATCCTCTGCTTGGACCGGCAACGATCAATATCGGCTGTATTGAAGGAGGTGTGGCAGCCTCTACGGTTCCGGAAAAATGTACGCTGAAGTTTGATGTAGAATATTACCCGTCTGAAGTTACAAAGACCGGTGAGAGAATAAAGATTGATAAGGATGACATTGTCAGAGAAGTAGAGGACTACCTGAATCTGATGGCTTCCGGAGATGAATGGCTGAAAGATCATCCTCTGAAATTTACCTGGTATCAGGATTGCCCGCCATATGAGACAGACGTGAAGGAAGATATTGTACAGACAGTTATGAATGCGGCTGATAAGGTGACAGATGGAAAAAGTGAGATAGCAGGACTGTCCTGTGGCTGTGATGCAAGGCATCTGACGAATATTGCCGGAGTTCCTACTGTGGTATTTGGGCCGGGAACATGTCATAATGCCCATGTGGTGAATGAGTATCTGGATAAAGAGGAATATTTAAAAGCAATTGAAAGCTTTGCAGAAATTATTATAGATTGGACAAAATAGCAGGAGGGAAAAATGAGCAAAATTTTATTTATCGGAGAATCCTGGATGGTGCATGTTCAGGAAACAAAGGGATATGATGTATTTACCTATGATTATTATGAGACTGCAGTAGAGTATATTGAAAAGGCGCTGACAGATGGAACGGGTCATACATTCAGACATATTCCAAGTCATCTGGTGGAAAGTGATTTTCCTGAGACAAAAGAAGAACTGGCTGAATATGATGTGGTGATGATCAGTGATTGCGGCGCAAATACCTTTAATCTGCCAATGAGTACATTTATTCGGCTTCAGCAAAATCCGAATAAACTGAAGATGATCCAGGAATATGTGAATGATGGCGGAGCGCTGGTTATGATCGGCGGATACCTCACATTCCAGGGAATTGAGGCAAAGGGAGCATATAAAAATACATATATTGAAGAAACACTTCCTGTTACATTATTAAGCGGCGATGACAGAATGGAACGCTGCCAGGGAGTATATCCCAGGGTAGAGCTTCCCGAGCACACGATCTTAAATGGGGTTCCAAAGGAAAACTGGCCATGTATCTATGGGTATAATTATCTGACTGCAAAAGAGAATGCCGAGACGGTGGTTTCGGTAGAAGGAAATCCACTGATTGTTCTCGGCACGTATGGAAAAGGACGTACATGTGCATATGCAACAGACTGTGCCCCTCATTGGTCTCCGGTAGAATTCTGTACCTGGGAAGGATATCAGACACTATGGAATAACCTGATGGCATGGCTGACAAATAAATAGTGGTTGTCTGTAACCAGCAATTTTGCTAAAATTAAAGGTAATCAGGCGCTTTTGTGGAGGGTGAATATGATGGGGAAGATATTGGTAATCGGGAGCCTTAATATGGATATGGTGATGCAGGTTGATCATATGCCGGCTGAAGGCGAAACCATTCTCTGTGATGAGATGAAACTGGTTCCGGGCGGAAAAGGTGCAAATCAGGCTTGTGCAGCAGGAAAGCTTGGCGTAGATGTGACCATGTTTGGAGCGGTCGGGAGAGACAGCTATGCCGATATACAGATGAATAGCCTCGCTGCGGCAGGAGTGGATACGTCTGGTATCCTGAGAAAAGATGGTGTGAACACCGGAACGGCATTTATTACAGTGAACAGACGGGGAAATAACAGTATTGTAGTGGTCCCGGGAGCAAATTCAGCCTTTACACCGGATGATATAGAGAAAAACCGAAATCTGATTGAAGCCTGCGAAATTTTGATTTTACAGCTGGAGATCCCTTTGGATACAGTATGCTATGCGGCAAAATTGGCGAAATCACTGGGAAAGACTGTATTGCTGGATCCTGCTCCGGTTCCGGAGTATTTTCCGGAGGAGTTGTATCAGTATGTGGACATTATCAAGCCAAATGAGACGGAATTGTCCAAGCTGACCGGAATTGTAAATGCACAGGATCATCTTTCGGAAGCCGTGCAGATATTAAAGAATCCCGGTGTAAAGAATGTGCTGGTGACACTGGGAGAAAAGGGCGTGTATCTGGATGCAGAAGGGAAAGAAGCCTGTCACATTCCTGCACGGAAAGTAACGGCGGTAGACACGACTGCAGCAGGAGATTCCTTTACCGCAGCGCTGGCAGCCATGTTATTAGAGGGTAAAACACTGTATGAAGCTGCGGAATTTGCAAACCGGGTATCAGCGATTGTAGTTACCAGAGAAGGGGCGCAATCATCTATACCGACTTTGCAGGAAGTTTTGGAAAATAAGTCTGAATAAATGCCATGCTCATCTTGATGGACGGCTGTTACCGTACAAAATTGTCAAAAAATAAACGCCCGGAAATTAGCCGGGCGTTATTTATCAATTTTGTATGGCTTGCAGCTTAGCCAAAGTATCTCTTTAACAGACCTGCAAATGCTTTTCCGTGACGAGCCTCGTCTCTTGCCATTTCATGAACTGTGTCATGGATAGCGTCAAGGTTAGCAGCTTTTGCACGTTTAGCCAGATCAAATTTACCAGCTGTTGCGCCGTTTTCTGCTTCTACACGCATTTCAAGGTTTTTCTTTGTGCTGTCTGTTACAACTTCGCCAAGAAGTTCAGCGAATTTTGCAGCATGTTCTGCTTCTTCATATGCAGCTTTTTCCCAGTACAGGCCGATTTCCGGATAACCTTCTCTGTGAGCAACTCTTGCCATTG
>JAUNSC010000069.1 GCA_030539395.1 Eubacteriales bacterium | reverse complement strand
AAAATGGGAGAACGCTGTATTTCCAGTGAATGCCTGAACGATACCGGGTTCAGCTATACCTTATCCCTGATCAATGGGAAATATAAAATGACAATTCTTTATACTTTAATGGAATTTGAGGTTGTCCGTTTTAATGAGATGAAAAAGTATATTGGTAACATTTCTTACAAAACACTGAGTTCTACTTTAAAAGAACTGGAATCCGACCAGCTTGTGCACCGGGAAGAGTATCCGCAGATTCCTCCGAAAGTAGAATACAGCCTCACAGAACGTGGAAAATCACTGATTCCTATTTTAGACGGGATGTGTGAATGGGGAATGAGGAACCGGATTTAATTTTTACAGGACTGAGGGCATCTCTCTCCTCTTCCTGCCCCTGAGATACTGGTCAGATAGGAGCGAAATCTGTTTTTGTCCCAACTATGTAAACCTATATAAAAATGACACCGGTGGAATGCTGTAATCTTTTCCTCCGGTATCACTTTTGTTTCTATTCTGTTCATGCATCACCCGGCAGAATATGATATCCGCCCCGGGAATACCTAATAAAATTGGGGAGTGGGATGCAATGATATATAATATTATTTTTTATCCGCAGCACTGATGGAGGTAATATCATGTATGAACTAATACAGGTTTCCAACTGCACTTATTACATTCAAAGTCCAGCAAAGATAGGACTTGTGAAGCTGAATAATAAAGATGTTTGCCTGATTGACAGCGGCAATGATAAAGACGCAGGGCGCAAAGTCAGGCAGCTTCTTGATACCAACGGATGGCGGCTCACTGCCATCTACAACACCCATTCCAATGCTGACCATATCGGTGGCAACAAGTATTTGCAGGGACAGACCGGGTGCAAAATTTATGCGCCAGGAATTGACTGCGCTTTCACTCGCCATCCCATTTTGGAACCATCCTTTTTGTACGGCGGCTATCCATGTAAGGAGCTGCGGCACAAATTTCTCATGGCCCAGGAGAGCGATGCACATGAGCTGACCCAGGGATCTCTGCCGGAAGGTTTTGAAATCATCCCCTTGCCAGGGCATTTCTTTGATATGGTAGGCTTTCGGACGCCTGATGATGTGGTCTATCTGGCGGATTGTCTATCAAGCAGGGAAACACTGGACAAGTATCAGGTCGGCTTTATCTATGATGTTGCCGCTTATCTGAAAACACTGGAAATGGTTAAAACTCTACGGGCTAAAATGTTTATCCCGGCTCATGCTGCGGTCTCCGAAGATATAGCTGATCTCGCTCAGTATAATATCAACAAAGTGTTGGAGATTGCGGACAAGATCACCGATATCTGTCAGGAACCGCTTTGCTTTGAGGCAATCCTGCAAAAACTATTTACAGACTATGGGCTGACAATGAATTTCGAGCAGTATGTTTTGGTTGGCAGTACCGTCCGTTCCTATCTGGCATGGTTGAAGGATATGGGCAGGCTGCAATCAAAATTTGAACATAATATACTGCTTTGGGAGCAGATATAAGAAGGACTAACATGGCTATTGGGATTGACAATTCCAAGTATAAAGCACAGTTTGGAACAAAGGCTAAAATGCTTTCGCCGGAAGAAGTGGAAAGAATTGTATTCCCTGCTTGCGGTAGCGGCAACATATGGGAAGTGTGCGAAAACTATCTTTTCCCCCTCTGTATTTTTCTTTTCGTCAAATAGTTCTGTCGTTTCCACCAGATTCTCTGGCAACAAAAAATACTGTCGAACCAATATATAATTAGTCTGACAGTATATAAAATCGTCGAGTTTTCATGCAGTATATATTTTGCATTCAACTCATATAATGCATATCCACAAGCCCCATGCAGCCACCCTGTACTTCGCTGGATGATGGATAACATTTATATCCGTACTGACCCTGCTGGAAACATTAAAGCAGATAAAGAAAAATCCACAGATAAGATTGATGGTGCCATCGCAACAATTATGGGTCTTGATCATGCAATTCGCTGTGGAAATGATACCGGTGCATCTGTCTACGATAACAGAGGCATTCTCTTCTTGCAAGGTGCAAAAACAGTCGAATTTTAATAGTTTTTGCATTTCGGTGCACAAACTTGATTTTTACAGAAGTTTATGCTATGCTCTTATCACAAGGAGGAATATCAGATGATTGATACTCATGAACTCAAAAAAAGAGATTTGTACTTGAATAAGATTATAGCATTTCAGGATACTGAGCCTGTAAAGATCGTTACCGGAATCCGTAGATGTGGCAAATCCAGTCTGCTTAAACTAATGATCCTCCACCTGAAGGAAAATGGCATTGCCGATGACCAGATTCTTGAAATGAATTTCGAATCCTACGCCTTCAAAAAAATGAATAGCGACTCTTTCTACGAATACGTCAAACAGCATATCACGCCAAATAAAAGAATGTACCTTTTCTTCGATGAGGTTCAGCGTGTGCCTAACTGGGAAGATGCTATCAATTCTTTCCGTGTCGATTTTAACTGCGACATTTATGTCACTGGTTCGAATGCCTATATGCTCTCCTCCGAATATGCCACTTACTTATCCGGCAGATGTGTAGAGATAAAAATGCTACCGCTGTCTTTCTCTGAATTTCTTACTTTTCATGATTTTGAAATCAGGGAAATAAAAAGTGCGTTAGGTGGCACCCGCAAACAGGTCTTTGACAAAGCTGGGGAACACTATGAGCTTCGTGAAATTTTCGATGCATACATGCGATTTGGAGGAATGCCAGGCATTGCCGATGTCGGATTAGACCAGGAAAAAGCATTGGTGTTACTTGAGGGAATCTACTCTACCGTAATTATGAGAGATATTCTTGAACGGGAAAATCGCAGAGGGCAAAAAAGAATCACAGACCCTGTTCTCTTAAAAAAGATTGTCATATTTCTTGCAGATAACATCGGAAGCAGTATATCTGTCTCCTCTATTGGAAACACTCTGGTGAACGAAGGTCTGCTCGAAGATGGCACGCGAAAAGGAACGCCTAGTGCTCATACAGTTCAGGCCTATGTGAATGCACTGCTGGAAGCATATTTCTTCTATGACATCAAAAGATTTGATATCAAGGGAAAAGAATTCTTACGAACTCTGGGAAAATACTACATTGTAGATATTGGACTTAGGAACTACCTGCTTGGCTTCAGAGACCGTGATAGCGGCCATGCAATAGAAAATGTTGTTTATTTTGAGTTGCTTCGCCGAGGCTACGATGTCGCTATCGGTAAGGTTGATAATTCCGAGGTGGATTTTATTGCAACAAAGGCAGACGACAAAATCTATGTTCAGGTCACTGAATCAATGACAAGTGAGGATGTTCGTAAACGAGAACTGACTCCACTTCAAAAAATCAATGACAACTATGAGAAGGTCGTTCTTTCCATGAATCCCGGAATGGACTCTTCCTATGATGGTATAAAATCTATCAATTTAATTGACTGGTTGATTTCAGAATAAATACTCTATCGTTAACGACAAGCATCTCTTCGGGGGTGCTTTTCTTATGCCCATTTTGAAAGGATGTGATGACCAATGGGATTCTTATCAGGACCGTTTCATTGACATCAAACAGACAGTCTCCACATGCGGTGCAACAGAAATTTGATACTACATGGCAAAACTTTTTGATTTACCCCACCAGACTATCTCCATCGCATTTCGACACAACGCTATTTTACTCGGAACAAAAATGATCTGACTCGAGTTGACCTTACATTCCCCCTTCACATGACGTTCTCTTTTTCCATTCTTAACATCATAGTAATCAAACTCCCAGTCCCCCAGCAAAGGCGCAAACCAGTCATATTGCTCCGGAATTTTGGAATCTTCCCGGCATTCCAATAATGCTTTTACAAATTCACTCATCCATTTTATCCTCTCTTTTTTTCTTAGCATCTTATCACATGTATGCGACAGCTATATGTCATAATTGGACAAAAAATTTTGAGCTGTTTTGATCAGCTCATTACGATACATCTCCGGAGAAATCACCTTAACCTGATTTCCAAGGCCTGCCGGATCATTTGCTGTTCATCCCTGCGGATATCACAATTTTTCATCTTATAAGACGGAAGGATTGAATAGCCCCCGTTTTTTCCATGGTTTGAATAAACCGGAATGCCCTCTTCTGTTATGCACACCATATCACGCTGAATCGTTCTGACTGTCACATGAAATTTTTCTTCCAAAACACTTGCTGGTACCTTTTCACATACTATATCTTCCTTTCCCAAAACGGTCAAAATATCCAAAATCTGTTTATAGAAATCTTCGTAATAA
>JAUNSC010000040.1 GCA_030539395.1 Eubacteriales bacterium | reverse complement strand
TTGCGACAGCTTCTGTATAATATCATCTGTCGAGACATTTGTCAACAACTTTTTTTGAAAAAATTTAAATTATTTTTGAAATCGTATTTTGCAGGAAGTTCAGCAGGACATTCGTATCATAAATCCTGCTTAAAATCGGGCTGTCCACGATCATCTGCATTAGTTCTCTTCCTATATAAGATTGACTAAATATTGTGATTATAAGAAAGATAATCCACACGATAATGAGTCCCTGAAAAAAGCCAAGACCCAATCCAAGTATCTGATTGACGCCTTTGATGATTGGAAGCCTGGCTACCAGATCCAGCGTCATCACGATAAGGCTGACAAAACTCATCACAAGAATCAACGTCACAACAAAAGAACAAATATTTAAAATCAGTGAAGCCATATACTTCTGAATATATTCCGAAAAACTTTTAACTGCCATCTTTCCATAATACTCAGGTGTATTATTCTCTTTCAAAAAGTTTCGAAGCACCTTCGGCAACGCCAGGTTATCAATCACCTCATTTTGCTGTTCTTCCTGAACAGCTGTCAGCTGCATATCCTCCACCGAAAAAACATCTTCACATCTTTTCAGAATATAATCATAAACCGGAGTCTGCGTCTCTAAAAATTCCGTTACATACGGTGTCGCCATGTTTACTATAACAATGGAAATTACAAGAGAAAACGCAGACGCCAGGCTTCTGATAAAACCTCTGCGGTATCCCTTTAGAATAAAAAGGGCAAAAATAATCAAAATAATTATGGTAAAAAGATTCATGCTCTGCTCCTAATTCAGCTTTATCCAATCAGTACTGTCCAGTGTTATAACCTCGTATTTATTCAAATTTCCCGTTTTTATCACGTCTATCACCTGTTTTTCATACTCCACACTGGCAATTTTCTTCCCGGAAGTCCCATAAATGACCATACCATTACTATTATGCATCACAATCTCGTCATCATACAGAGTTACATTCGTATAATCAAAATCAAAATAGCATTTACCGCTCCTGCTTCCATTAGAACGATATATCTGCATTTTATATTTATGGGTCTGTTCTTCTTCATCGCTTGCCGTAATGATCCCAATGTATTTATCATTATAAAACGCACTGATTATCTCAGTTTCCACAGAAATCTCTGATTTTTTCTCAGGAACCTGCCTGCCTCCAAAAAATGTAATTCCATTATCCCGGAAAACAGCCGCATAATTATTATCTAAAAACATCACCCTGGGTGCAACCACTCCGGCATACTCCTCGCTGCTGACCAGATAATCCGTCTTACTTTTTCCTGCTGAGGAGAAATTGTAAAATGCTATTTTGGTTTTTATATTATTATTGTCCATTCCCAGATAAGAAACCGCCATTTTCTGTCCATCAGACGAAATATCCATATCGACAGGATATCCGGACTCATTCATGGATGTCTTATTCTTTACGATCACTGTTCCCTGGGCATCATACACATTCGTCCATGTAATTTCCCCGTCTTCCAGCACCGCAGCCACAACTCCCTGTGATGCAACTCTAACCTTCAGCAGAGTTGATTCCACTTCAAAATGCCCAACTTGTCCATCTCTGTCAAATACATAGACATCTTTTCCACGGCAGTCTCCTACTACCGCCGTGGAACCGCACACATCCGTAATCGGACTCTGCATAGTAAATGTGACATTCCATTGTACTTCATTCGAATCGTTGACACACGTCACACCATTTGGGTTGCATTTTAATGTCCTGCCTTTCAGGCGCACATATCTGGTAGCCGAATCATCCGACCGTTCTACGCTGGACAGCACAGTGTAATGCCGCAGTACTCTCGTCTGGTAATACGTGATAACCCCCGCACACACGAGCACAACAAACACACACATCAGCGCTGTCCTCATATGGATTTTACTTTTATGCAATTTCAGTTTTTCAGACAAACTCAGCATTTCATCGCTCTGCATTTTTTCAACAGATTTTTTCCGCATTGCACTTATTTTTTCTTTTATTTTAGCTTTCCATTTCTGAACAAATGAAAATTTGTTGTTTTTCATATTTTCCTCCGCATCGTAGACCTTCTTATGTTAACACGATTCGCCGTTTTATGGAAGCAAAATTTTCTGCCCCGGCAAAATCGTATTCTCATCATCTATTCCATTCAGCATACAGATTTCTTCTACCTTCTCCATATTCCCATAGTACATCTCGCTGATCCCTGCCAGAGTATCGCCTGCTTTTACAGTGTACGATGCTCTGCCTGCTGTTGTTGGTACGACTGCTGTCTCCTGCACAGATTCTGTTTCCGCGCTCTCTGTTGTCTCTGTTTTTTCGGATTCAGATGTATTTTTCCCCTGTAATGTTTCCGCGGCTTCCTCCTTCTGTTCCTGAGAGTGAAGCAGCTCAGTTTCCAGATTCAGCAGGCCTTCGCCCTGCTGCATAACAGGCTCTTCCGTCTGCTGTGTTTCTTCTTCTGTCTCCGTCATATTGTCATTTATCTCCTGTTCCAGATGAAGCATAACCTGGGCTGTGCCGTTTTCACCGAGATATTGTTCCTGGCTGTCAATATTATTTGTAAGCATAGCCAGGTTTCTTTCTACCGCTTCCATCCTGTCATAGTTGTAGATCATCGTAACTCCCAGCGCTAATATGGTCACTGTCAAACCACCACCCACCAGATAAGAAAGGCGTCCCACAGACGGAATTTTCCATTTCTTCTTCTCCTGTTCTTCCTTTTTTTCATTCTTTTTCTTTATGATTTTTCGAAAACGTTTTATGGCATCATCCTTTACCGGCTGCTCTTCTTCCACCGATTTTCCGCCGCTTCGAACAATCATATACTCCTGCATGGGAACATTCTTTTCATAATAGATATAATAGCCCGGCTGTTGTGCAGGATATTCTTCTTCCATTAGAAATACAGCCGTTTCTTCCTCCTGAGCATCACGAACGATCAGAACCTGCTCTTTTCCCGGAAATTCTCTTTGAAAGATATCTGCGATCTCCCTTTTCATAACAAAAGGCGACTCCTCTGATGACAGGAACCACCCAACCACGCTTTTTTCTTTAAAGTACTTTTCCATTTTCTCCAGCAGATCTTCTTTTTCCTGATCGTTTAGATCAAACCCATCTGTCTCCAATGCTCCATCAACAAATATGTAGCATTTTTCTTCATCATATCTTACCGATCCCAGCAAAATTGCCTTTTTCTTCTGTTCTTTCAGCGCTATCCCCTCTAAAAAGGTGATCACATAGTCTTCCACGTATATGATTTTACCGCCGCCAATTTCTCCTATCTGTCTGACATTTTTGGGCAGCTTCCATTCCCCTTTTCTTTCTGACATATCTATACCCACTCCTTTTTTGGATTCAGCGTAACATACTTTTTTTGCAAAATTTAGCAAAACACTGCACATAGACATGCCAATCGGTCGACAAATTCCGCCTTTGCATTGCCTGCCCCTCTTCCGGAATAACTTTCATATTTGTGGATAAAATATGGAATGTATTGGTTTGATCAGCAATAAGTATTTAAGAGAAAGAAAAGGAAAACAGCTCATGTCAACTGTATTTTTGCCCAAAACTCACTATATTAACGGAAAATCAAAAACTGCTCCTCAGCTTCTTGCAAAGCTTCTGGAGCAGTTAATTTCAACCTCATTTTCACCGGATACGAAACCGGTCATTGTCTGCATCGGCAGCAATCGTGTCCCGGGAGACAGCCTGGGCCCGCTGGTAGGGACGCGCCTGTCCCGAAAAAAAGACTTTTTTCTTCCAGTATATGGGACTCTCAACTTTCCTATCCATGCACTGAATCTGAATGATGCCATGCGGGCCATCAAAGAAATCCATCCCGGAAGCCCTGTTATTGCCATTGATGCTTCCCTGGGTTCCAGGCGCCATCTTAATTATATTACAGTGTCATCCGGAAGTCTCTTCCCCGGTGCCGGTGTAAATAAAGATCTGGGAGCCGTTGGCGACATCGCCATCACAGGCATCATCAACACCTCCGGCGAACTCGCCCAGCTGGCACTGCAGTCCACACGCCTTTCTACTGTCATAAATCTGGCTGAGCATATTGCAGAAGGGATTCTGCTTGCTGCATTTTTATATTCCGAAAAACCGGCAAAATTCTCCTGACCGCACTTTATCAGCCCACCAGACTACTATATTTGTTTGGAAGCAACCAATTTAATAGTTGCCCGCCACGAAGCAGCCAGATGCTCCTCCATTTTTTTCGCGGCTTCCAGATAATCCCGGCAGAGCAGATAGTTAAGAATTGCAAGATGTTCTTCACAGCTGTCCAAAAGCCTCTCTCTGTTTTTGGCTCCGGTCAGCACACGAATTCTCTGATTCTGATCATAAACCCGCATCAACATCTCTGTGATGTATTTATTCTGATTTGCATCCAGAATAATCTGATGCAGATCTTCGTCTGCCTTATAATGAAAATTCTCGGCAGACTGTTCATTCTTGATCGCCAGCTGAGATTTTAAAGCCATAATCACCCTGTCTCTATCGATCATTCCACCATAATTAAGAATAATAAATGGTTCCAGAAGTTTTCTGAGCTGAAACACGTCATCTATTACTTCCAGATTAATAGAGCTTACCATGGTCCCGTATTTAGGATAGATGGTGACAAGCATCTCATATTCCAGTCTGCTGAGTGCTTCACGGACAGGCGTTCTGCTCACACCCAATTCATTGCTGAGCGCAATCTCATTTAACTTGCAATTCGGTTCATATTCCCCTGAAAGAATACGCGATTTGATAATGTTATATGCTCGATCATTTGCTGCCATTTTTTGCGCTTTATCCATAACCCAACCCTCTTACACTGCTATTTCAACATATTCAAAATGAACGATACATTAAGATACACAATCATCTTATAGTAAACAGTCAAATTATGTCAAGGTTAATTTTCCCGGAAAATAATTCTGCATATTAATATTAAATCTCTCAATTATCATTTTAAAATTTCAAGATTATCAGCTATCCGAAGCAGGGCATTTGAATAAATCTTTGTCCAATTTATCAGATCGCTGATCTCAATCTTTTCATCCGGTACATGACATATATCTTTCTCAGCAGAAAAAATTGCACCAAAGGGTACGGCATTTGGTATGAATTTTGAGTATGTTCCTCCGCAAACTTTAATCGGATCGGTGTTGCCTGTTACTTCCGAGTAACTGTCATACAACACTTTAATCAGGGGCATATCTTTATCAAGCAGCATGGCCGGACCAAAAGACTTAACAATAAGTTCCATATTCTCCGTACGGAGCTGGCGCAAAATCGTATCAAGCAGAATTTCAACGCGAAGCTCTGCCGGTGAAATCATAAAGAAATGAAAAGCAAGTCCGCATTCATCCAGATACACTTCTTCTATCGCAACGGAAAGTTCCGCTGTTTCTGTAACTGCCTTAATGCCCAGAGAAGCTCCGTCTGTTTCATTTCCTATCCTTGTTGCTACAAAATGTATCAGGGAATCCGGTTCTTCGCCAACAGAAACAGTATCCAGGAACAAAACAATCTGAGCCAGGGCATTTATTGCCGTCCACGGCTCGTTCCAGTGAGCTGCAACCTTTCCTCTGGATTCAACCGTAATATCACATCCGCTGCGCACCGCGGACATCTCAAATTTTCTCTCCTGAGCAAAACTTTCCACTTTCCTGCAGACTTCCTCCGCAAAAGATTCTGTCCCGGCTTTCAATACTACATGCGCCAACGGCGTAATACCGTTTGCGTGTTTTTTAGTTTCAAAGCGAACCAGGCGCAGCGGAGAGTTTTCTGATATCTTATCCGGTCTGTAATTTTTGCGGATCAGAAAATTAGTTGTCCCAAGCTCACTGTAAGACAGCGGGAACTGAGAGTCTGGTACAAAAGAAATATCCGGTGCACCGTAATCATGAATATACATTTGTATATCATTCATTCCCGTTTCCTCATTTGTTCCAAACCAGATTCTTACCCGACAGGGCCACTCTGTTCCCATATCACAGCATGCCTTCAATGCATACAGGCAGGCAATTGCCGGACCCTTATTATCAAGTATTCCTCTTCCATAAAGCCAGCCATCCTTTTCCGATACGGTAAAAGGATCTCTCGTCCATCCATCTCCCACCGGAACAATGTCCAGATGCACAAATATGCAGACCAGCGGTCCTTCCTCTCCAACCTCAGCCCAACCATATTTATCATTTTCATTATGTGTTTTAAAGCCAAGTTTCTCAGACAGTTCCAGTGCATAATGCAACGCACGGATAATTTCCGGTCCAAGCGGCAATCCTTCCTGCGTCGTATAAGTCGGAAGGCTCGGAATTGCTACAAGCTCCGCAAGTTTTTCCAGCATTTGCGCCCTGTAATTTTCAATGACTGTATCAATCCCCGCCGATTTGGCTTTATCAAGATATCCCATTTTATCCCTCCTCTAATGTATGACAGTATTCCTGAAATTCTTTGAATTCCTTTTCATTAACCCAGCCGCCCCAGGAAAGGATTTCATAATATTCCCCCTGCCAGCTATACTTTACCGGCGTCTGTTTATAACCGTTCCGCAGATAAAAATTTTTTCGCCGGCAGCGCTGCCGGTAATTTCGCGCCGTCTTCCCCGGCGCTTCAATATCTGCAATAATACGCCGTCCCGGTTTTAACCTGCCGATCAACATCAGCGTCTCGCTTCCGCTTCCATTTTCACGTTGTTCTTCTTCCACTGCAAAATACAGGATATGTGTAATATCTCCGTACGACAGCATCTGCACAAATCCACAGAAGCAGTCTTCTCTGTAGATTCCATAAACTTCTTTTCCCGGTTTCTCTTTCCAAAACTGCTCCAGGGAAGTCCGCTCATTTTGGGGAAAAGCTGAAAGATATAATCTCTCAATTTTCCGTGTGTCTTTTGATTCTCTTGTTATTTTTTCCAGTCTTAACATAATTTAGTTTTTTATCAGGCAGATTATGATACGGCCGGCCAGGCCCTTCTTTAACACCTCTTTCATAATTTATTTTTTCTTGTTATCACCTGTGTATCATGATCATCCCTGAATTTATTTTTTAAGCCGCCGCCTTATTCCGCCGCCTTTTCTTTCGAAATAAATAATCTGTGCTTCCTTTTTTTCACGGGCCGATTATTCATCGAACAGAAAAATACCGATAAAAGAACAAGACAGCCTGCCAAAAATACATTGTTCTGCATCGGCTGATTAAGGAAAACCGTTGCAATAACACAGCTGGCGATTGGCTCAAACATAGCGCCAAACGAAGTATTTGTCGCTCCCATTACATGTACAGAATATGCACTCAAAATATATCCTCCAAAATTTGTAACTGCCGAAAGCACATCGCAAACCCAGACTTCTGTACTGATCGGTAAAGAAAATGTCCCTGTACAGACAGAAACCACTCCGGCACAAACAACGCAGGAAATATTCATATATAATACTACCGTACTGCTTTCCACATCCTTTAAAGAACTGACCTCCAACATCACCGGATAAAAAGCATAGCATACACCGGTCAGAACCGCTGCCGCAATTCCTGTCAAGGAGCCTCCCGACATTTCACCGGTAATCAGTATCATACTTGCAACAGAGCAGATAATTGCTCCAAGTTTTGCAGCGGAAAAGCGTTCTTTATATACCACGGACATAAAAATTGCTATAAGTGTCGGATGAAGAAAATGCAGCATTGTCGTCTCCGACACGGAAAGGAATTGATAGGCAACCAAAAACAAAACATTCGACAGCCAGTTTGCCATTGCACCGCAGATAATACATAAAAATAACTGTTTTTTTGTAATACGATGAAAGGGATTTTTCCCCCTGGCTGCCGTAATTATCAGATTCAGCAAAACAGCTATAAGAAAAACCCATAGACTGTTACAGGTTTTTGACATACCTGATTCTTCAACAATGCTGCCAATGGAATATCCGCATCCAAATAAAAGTGATGCCAAAATTACTGCCGCAAAACCTGACGCTTGTTTTCTCTTTGTCATTTACTATTTACCACCTTTCGTTCTCAAGGCACTGCCGCGCCTTAAGAACGCCTTTTAAAATGAAAACAGTACCTTTAATTTATCCCCCTGATTGTGATCAAACTCCGCAAACGCTCTGGCAGCATCTTCAAACGGATAAATATCCGTTACAATATCATCCAGATGCAGCGAACCGTTTTTAATCTGTTCGATCGTATAAAGGAAATCCTCCTTCAGGGCATTGCGCGAACCATAAATACTAAGTTCTTTCTTTTGAATAATTGTAAAAAACAGATCAATATTCTGCTTTGCGACGCCAATCACGATCACACGTCCATGAGAGCAGACCGCGTCCAGAGCATTTTGAAATGTAGAGGGTTGTCCTACAGCCTCGATCGTAACGTCAAACCCCTGTCCCCGGGTAATCCTTTCTATTTCATTTTCAAAGCTTTCCGGCCCGGCATTTAAAATTACGGATGAAAATCCCAATCTTTTTGCAATAGCAAGCTTATTTGGAGCCACATCACAGACAGTAACCTCTGCGCCATACATTTTTGCGGCTTTTGCAGCCAGAATTCCAATCGTCCCGGCGCCAATGATCAAAACCTTTTCCCCCGGTTTAATAGCCGCACGTTTAATACCGTGAAGGCCGATACAAAATGGTTCTACCAGAGGCAGAGTTTTGGCCGGAAGTCCTCTTCCGTTATAAATACGTTCAATGGGCATCGTAATATAATTGGCAAATGCCCCTTCCCGCTGCACCCCCATGGTCTGATTGTCTTCACAGCAATTCACAAACCCATGGGTACATGCATGGCATTTTCCACAGTTAAAATAGGGATTGCAGGTCACAATCATTCCCGGCTCTAACCCTTCATCATTTTCATCAATTTCCACGATTTCCGCCGAAAACTCATGCCCCGGAACCCTCGGATAAGAAAAATAAGCAAAACTTCCCCTGTAGCTTCCAAGGTCAGAACCGCAGATTCCGCCATAAAGAATCTTTAACAGGGCTTCCCCCTTTTTTCTTTTCGGCATTTCCTGCTCAATAATCTCTACTTTTCTTACATCACTAATTAAAATTGCACGATTCACAAATTATCCTCTTTTCTTAATTAATAATTCCAGATTAATTGTTTTATCGTCTCTTCTTAGACTGCATAATATCAAGTGTCACTGCAGCGACCAAAACAAAACCTTTTACACACATCTGAACATCAGAAGCCATACCAAGAATGGACATACCGTTATTCAGCAGGCCAATGATTAAAGCTCCCAGCATGGCGCCAATAATAGAACCGCTGGAAATACCGCCCCCTATGTAGCAGGCTGCAATCGCATCAGCCTCAAATCCGGTACCTACATTACAGGAGCAGGCGTTCATACGAGCCGCATAGATTACACCGGCAAACGCTGCGATCACCGCACTGTTCATATAAATACCGAAAATTACACGATCATCCTTTACCCCGGAAAGTACTGCCGCCATCCGGTTTCCGCCTACAGCTATGATATGGCGCCCAATAACAGTCTTGCTGACAATGAAGCTGTACACAACTACAATAACTCCCACGATTACAAGCACCTTCGGTGCACCATAATATACCGCCAGCGCATATGACATAACCATAATGAATCCCACAATCAGGAGCTGGAGCAGCACGAACATCTTCAGTGAAATAACCTCCACATCATATTTTTTCTTTTCATTTCTTGTGCGGATCTGAAGAATAACTACAATAATACTCAGTATGATACCGATAACTATTGTTGTAATGTGCAGCCCTTCTCCTCCGAAAAAGTCGGGAATATATCCGGTACACCATGCTGTAAATTTCTCCGGAAAAAGTGTATAGGATTTCCCCTGCAAAATAAAGAAGGTAAGCCCTCTGACAATGAGCTGGGATGCCAGTGTTGCAATGTATGCACTGATTTTAATCTTTGCGACCAAAATCGCATTCCAGAGACCAACTACAACAGAAACAAGAAATACCAGCACCAGCGCAAGGTATACATTCATGCCGCCTTTAATAATCCAAAGACCGCAAAGACCGCCCGACAGGGCACAGACAGAACCGACCGACATATCACAGAGCCCGCCGGCTTTAACCAGCAGCATCTGTCCAACACCAAGGACAATGACATAAGCATTCTGTATGATCAGATTGGTAATATTCATTGGCCTTAAAATCATTCCATTGGTGAGAATCTGAAAAGCTATCACAATTCCGACTGTAATGATCGCAATCGTGTATCTGCTCATATTTTCTTTAAACATTTTAACGACGTTGCTCATTTTTCATCCTCCCGTGTATGACTGACAATCATTTTCATAATACTTTCCTGTGTTGCATCTTCACCGTTGATCTCGCCACAAATCACGCCCTCGTTCATGAGGTATATACGGTCCGACATACCGAGGATCTCAACCAGGTCAGAAGAGATGAACAAGATGCACTTTCCCTGCTTTGCAAGTTCATCCATCAGACAATAGATTTCATACTTTGCCCCTACGTCGATACCTCGTGTAGGTTCATCAATAATTAAAACGTCCGGATCTGTAAACAGCCATTTGGCAATTGCCACTTTCTGCTGATTTCCACCGGAAAGCCCTCTTACAGGCTGTGCAATAGAATTACACTTTGTATGCATCAGGGCAATATAGTCTTTTGCTGCTTTTGCCTCCTGATATCGGTTAATAATCAGATTTTTCGTCACCTTATCCAGATTTGCCAATGTAGTATTCAATTCAATGGATTCATTTATAATAAGTCCAAGCCCTTTCCGGTCTTCACTTAAATAGGCAAGTCCCTGATCAATCGCCGATTTGGGATCTGTAATTTTCAATTCCTTTCCATCCTTTAATACAGTTCCGCTTGTTCCCTGCCCATACTGATGACCGAAAATACTCATTGCCATTTCCGTTCGTCCTGCTCCCATCAGGCCATACAGACCTACAATTTCCCCCTTATGTACTTTGAGACTTACATTATCTACTACTTTCTGCTCATAATAAGTCGGATGGTAAGTCGTCCAGTTTTTAACCTCAAAGCCGATTTCCTCACAAATAGACTCCTTTGTACGCTTTGGAAAACGATCACTCATATCACGTCCCACCATATGTTTGACGATTTCTGACTCGTCAAAAGGTTTTTTGTCCTCTCCCAGCAGAGCTACTGTCCTGCCGTCACGGATAATGGTGATGCGGTCCGCTATGTAACAAATTTCATTTAATTTGTGGGAAATGATCACACAGGTGATTCCCTCTTTCTGAAATTCCTTCAGCAGATTCAGCAGATGTGTCGCATCCTTCTCCGGCAGGGATGCCGTCGGCTCATCTAATATCAGAAGACTTACATTTTTTGCAATTGCCTTTGCAATCTCCAGCAGCTGCTGCGCACCAATTCCTATATCCTTAACAAAAATCTCCGGCTGATATTTAAATCCCACTCGATCGAGATATTTTTTTGCCTCATAATTTGTTTTATTCCAGGAAATAATGCCATGATTTGCCCGCTCATTTCCCAAAAACAGATTTTCCGCAACAGAAACATTCGGTATCAATGCCAATTCCTGATGAATGATAACAATCCCTTTGTCCTCGCTGTCCTTCAGATCATTAAACCGGCATTCCTCACCATTATAAATAATTTCTCCCGAATAAGTCCCATATGGGTAAATACCGCTCAGAACATTCATCAGTGTAGATTTCCCGGCACCATTTTCACCGCAGATCGCATGGATTTCTCCCCGTTTAATCGTCAGATTAACATTATCCAGCGCTTTGACACCGAAAAACTCTTTGGTAATATTCCTCATCTCAATAATAGTATCTGTCATAAGCCGTCCCTCTCAAATTTGGCTGCCACCTACCAGGGTAAGTGACAGCCATTTTATGGTTTAACTATTTACAAAATATAACCAATTAGTTCAGACCAAAGTCTTCCTGTGTCAACTCGCCGTAAATCTGATCAGCAGAGTAGAATCCACTGTCAATAACCAATTCCTCCATATTTGCTTTTGTTACAGAGAACATATCAACGAAGTATGCATCCAATGTGAAATCATAATCTTCCGTAGGCTGGTAGTCCTGAAGACCCTCCACCTCTTTACCGTTAGCCAGGCAGTCAATAATATACATGCAGGCATCTGACAATAATGTGCTGTCTTTCAGCACGGTCATATAAACCAGATCATTTGCTATCAATTTGCAGACAGATTCATAGCAGTCATTACCGGTAATAACCGGCATCGGGCATTCCTCTGTACCGTATCCGTATCCCTGAAGCAAAATAGCAACCGGACCTGAGAAATAGTCAGACGGGACCAGTACCGCATCCAGATGTGTACCGTCAGAATAATAAGCTGTCATACGTGCATCCACTTTTGCTGTCAGTTTCGCAAGATCCCAGTCAATAATGGAACACTTTTCAATGGTAGTCTCGCCTGATTTGCAGATAAGCTGTCCGGATTCAAAGTATGGCTGAAGAACTTCCATTGCATAATCAAAGTAATAATAGCAGTTTGCTTCATTCAGGGAACCTGCAAACATTTCAATGTAGAACGGACCTTCTGCGCCTTCGTCCAGGCCAAGTCCTTCAATAATTGCATTTGCCTGCATAACTCCAACCTCACGGTTGTTAAATCCAACAAAATAATCTGCATCGCCGGTTCCTACAACAGCCAGATCATAGTTGATAATCACAACGCCCGCATCCCTTGCTTCTTTCAGAACTGCAGAAAGAGAACCGTTATCATATGGGCATACAATAATTACTTTTGCACCGGCCAGTACCATATTCTGAATCTGGGAAACCTGTGTGCTGGTATTGTTTTCGTTGTACTGGATGAGCGGTTCATATCCGGCGTCCTTGATTGCCGCTTCCAGAGTTTCTGCATCACGTACCCAGCGTTCAGAACTGCGGCTTGTCAAAGAGACGCCAATAATATCGCCAGGATTTAAATCCAGCTTTCTTATCTCATCTCCGTCACTTGCACAGACCGTCAAGGCAAGCATCATGATGAATACGGCAATTGATAGTAGAGTTGTTACAATTTTCCTTCTTTTCATTTATTTTCCTCCTTCTTGTATGCATCATCGCGTTCAAATGCATACTGTTGTATTTGTATATTCAATATAGCACGCCAAAAAACCATAGTCAATTTATTTTTACTATCAATTGTGAAAATCGTTAAAATCCACATTTATTCGCCCATATTTTTGTGTATTATCACGATTTTCAAATGTTTTCCCCCCTATTTTCCGTCTTATGCAATATAGTAAATACGCCCGGAAAATCTTGTATCCAAGATATAACAAATAAATCCATTTCTTTCCATTAAAAATATAAAATATTTACTAAAATTAAAAAACAGGCAAAAAGAAATTTCTTTTTGCCTGTTTTTTACACTTTTTCCTTTATTTTCTACGGTTTTTCAGGTTTCTTGCATACAAATACAATTAACCCCCATTTATATGCATCCTCACCCAATCAATTCAAAGCTGTCAATATCCTCACAGCCAAACACAAAATCCATCACCTGTTTTTTGGAATATGTATCCGGAAAATATGCCTGGCATTTCATCTGACAGCAATTTCCGTTTTTGTAATCCCACTTTACAGAGTTCACTTTTGCCCCATACCCTTCCAGTTTGGAAAGCATTTTTTCATATTCGCTCTGATCTGTTTTAAACACAATCATCGCTCTGGTCTGTTCCCGGCAGATACTCAACCTGCTGTGAAATACCACCTGCGCAACAAGCACGATTCCTGTCGTTCCAATACCGAGAATATACATTCCGGCCCCAAGAGCCATACCGATAGCAATTGTGACCCACACACCGGAAGCAGTTGTAATGCCGCTCACATATCCCTGTTTTCCAATCAGGATCAAACCGCCGCTCAAGATTCCCACACCGCTTATGATCCCGGCTGCAACCCTTGACACATCACAGCTTAAGCCGTTTATTCCTGCAATATCCACAAAACCATATTTTGAAATTATCATCATGAGCGCTGTGGCAATGGAAACCATAAAATGTGTTCTTACTCCTGCAGACTTTGTCCTGTGCTGCCTTTCCATTCCAATCAGGATACCACATATTCCTGCCATCCCAATGCGGGCAAAATAGGGTAACTGTACTGACAGATCCATACTCCATCAACCTCCTTACTTCTTTAGCAGTTCCCTCCTGCTGCCATTCATGCCCATCTTTCTTTAAACATATTCTTTCAACCGTTCCAAAAGTTCCTTGTGCATATAGCCATTGGTAGCCAATGCTGTCGTATTTCCAAAATAAGTAAGCCTCCTGCCATCCCACTGGGTAAAGCTTCCGCCCGCTTCCTTAACAATAATTTCTCCTGCCGCATAATCCCAGGGCTTCAGATTTTCTGCTATAAATGCCCCGCCCCTTCCGCAGGCGATGTAGCAGCAGTCCAATGCTGCAGATCCGGTAATACGGTAATCAATACAATCCCTGTAAATATTGCTGAACACTTTTGGAAATTTATTTGATACCCGGTCACTATACGGATTTGTTTCCGCCAGAACCAGGGTCTGACTTACCGTGGCATCCCGGCAGACAGAAATCTTATTTCCATTGCAATAGGCCCCTTCACCTTTTGCAGCATAAAACATTTCCTGGCTCTGCGGGCTGTAAACCACCCCAAGAACCGGCTCTGCATCTTCCAGAAGTCCAATAGAGATCGCATAATCCGGATGACTGTAAATAAAATTGCTGGTTCCATCAATAGGATCAACCACCCAGCAGTATTTCTGATCCGGTTTCCCTTTATATCCCTCTTCCGAAATTACAATCGAGCCCTCCAGCAAATCCGGAAGTCTGTTACAGAGGATATCACTGATCTTCATATCCACCTCTGTTACAAAGTCTTTCGCTCCCTTCTTTTTCACAGAGAGGTGCCCGTCATTTTGGGCAATCCCAGCCACCTCCCTGGCAACTTCCATTACTTTTTTCAGTAAATCATTATACATACCTGTCCACTCCCTTATGTAACATCATTCCCTGGTCTTTACAACCCTGTCTTCTATTGTCTGAAATCCTTTACTGCGAATGATTTCAAAAAACTCACCATCATAATGCATGCAGTAAACCCTGGAACGATAGCGAAGCGGAATTGCTTCCTCAAGTTTCTGAAGCGTAAAATGAGCGCCCCCATGATCTTCTACAGACGTATCCTGATACAGCTCATCTATCTCTCCCCGGAAAAATTTTTCTTTAACGTTCTCCGGAAGTTCTGCCGCATCTCCGCTGTAATAAAACACTTTCTTTTCCACCGAAAAAATATATCCAAAAGAATTTACCATAACATCATGGTGCTTTACCTGAATCGGCACTGCGCCCACACGCCGGTCTTTGCATACAGCATAATCATCATACAATTCATAATGCTCCGGTTCCACCCCGGTCAGGCGGAACACTGTTTCCAGCTTTTCCGGTTCCGGATAAATGACTCTTGTCCGTATTCCAAGTTTCAGGTAACAATACACAATCAGTGTACCAAGACTCCCGATATGATCTGTATGCATATGGGTAATAAATACCGTTATGCTCTTCACATGGTCAAAATTCCCCGCCATATAATGCTGCCTGAATGTGGTTTCTCCACAGTCGATCAAAAAAAGATCTCCATCCAGAACAAAATATCCGTTACTGTTATATAATTCAGGATATAAAGCAGCACCACAGCCTGCAAATCCTAACATTCTCTATCATCCCCAATCAGATTTTATTCGTATCCTCTGTTTTGGTTTCCTTTTTTATCTCCAAAACATCACCATCTGTTTCTGTAATAATTGTACATTCGCTGCAATCCATAACCTGCATAAATCCCCACTGCTGCTGTTTCGTGCGGTCTGCAAGAACATATGTCTCCGAAGAATGTTCTTTTACAATCTCTTTTTTCCTTCCCTCCCGGATATCATTGGCAAACACGCCATGATCCGAGTAAGCAGAAATACTTAAAAACGCCTTATCAAAGTACATTTGAGAAAGAACTTTTTCTGCAATAGGTCCGCAAAAGCTCGCCAATTCATAGTTCACTTCCCCTCCGACCGCTACAAAAGACACGCCCTTGACCGGAAGCTGCTGCAAGACCTCAAGGCTCGGCGTAACCACCGTTATTTTCTTGTTTTCCAGATACCGCGTCATCGCACTTGTTGTAGTTCCTGCATCTATATAAATAATATCTCCGTCTTCCACCAGCGCCGCAGCCTTGCGTGCAATAATGTGTTTCACATCCATACGCAGTTTTTGATTTTCCAGAGTAGGCGGATCTATTCGCCTGTTTCTCAGACGGACCGCCCCGCCGCGCAGAGACTCAATGGTTTTATCCTGTTCCAGTTTCATAATGTCTCTTCGTATCGTAGATTCTGAAGTTCCTATTTCCGAAGCCAGATCTTTTAAATAAACAACCTCTTTTGTCTGAAGCGCCTCAAGTATTTTTTCCTGTCTGAATTGAGCTAACATATAGATTTTCTCCTTGCATGGTTTTTCTTATATTGTACTATTTAATTCCGGCACTTGCAAAGCTATTAATAAATTGCTTTTGAAATATAAAGAATGCAGCCAGCAAAGGAATACAAATTGCAAATGCACAGGCACAGATATCTCCCCATAGGAGCCCCGTCTCTGTAGATTTTGCAAATACCGCCAGTCCCACTGTAAGCGGCCGGTTCTCAACAGAATTTGTAACTATCAGCGGCCACAAAAAGTTATTCCAGTGATAACTTACAGATATCATGGCAAATGCCAGATATGCTGTTTTTGCATTTGGCACATAAATCTGCCAGATAATACGCATTGTTGATGCTCCGTCAATTTTAGCAGCATCCGTCAAAGCTGCCGGCAGCGTCTTAAACTGCTGGCGAAGCAAAAATAATCCCATCGCACTTCCAAGGAACGGAAGCATAATTGCAGCTTTCGTATCAACCAGTTTCATATCAACCATTGTCAGATAGTTCGGAATGATCAAAACATCATTTGGGATAATGAGCTGCATAAAGACAATTGCCATAACAATTTTTTCTCCGTAAAAATTGCCCCGTGCCAGTGCATATCCGCCCAGTGTGATAATTACAAACTGTATTCCAAATGTAACTACAACAAGAATAATCGTGTTCAGATAATATCTTGCCAGAGGAATCATTTCAAAGACCTCTTTAAAATTATCCAGTGTAAACGGTGTATTTGGAATAATGCTCATCACAAATGAAGGTTCCGTAAATGCCGTACCGGTCATCCACAAAAAAGGAATAAACCAGATAGCCCCAACCACAAAAGCGAAGAAAATAGCCACTTTATTTTTTATCCTCATATCAATACATCCTCCGCATTCTTAATAATATCAATTATAATGAACCTTTTTATCCGAATTAAAGAACCTCGGCAGGGAAATTACCATTAAAAGAATAAGCAAAATTGTAGTTACAGCCGATGCCTTTCCCTGATCAAAGAACTGATATCCCAATTGATAAATATAATGCATCAGGAGATTACTTCCATTATTCGGTTTGCCCTGTGTAAGAATTACAATATGATCCACAAGTTTAATAGCATTTGTCAATTCAATCATTGTAACGAACAGTGTTGTCGGCGCCATGAGCGGAACTGTAATTCTGGTAAGAATCGTCCAAAAATTTCCGCCATCAATCTTTGCCGCCTCAAAATAATCCTCCGACATATTCTGCAGACCCGACAGGAAGAAAATCATCAGATAACCCGATTCTTTCCACACATACATAATAGCCAGGCACGGAAGCACCGTCTGAGGCTGCGACAGTACGTCTCCTATCTTTATATGAAAAAGCGCCTCTATCAGCGTGGCAAACATTCCGTTTTCAGGCATATACAGATATCTCCAGATACATGCCACTGCTATCATCGGCATGACAACCGGATAGAAAAATGCTGACCGCAGAAAACGCAGCCCTTTAAATTTGCTGTTCAGAACAATCGCAAGTATAAAGCCAATCACCATACTCGGGATTACTGTTATGACCAAAAACACAATGGTATTAACAAGTACCTTCCAAAACACCGGATCCGCAAACAAATCTTTAAAATTCTCAAGCCCCACCCATGCAGGTACTTTATACCGGAACCCGGATTTACAGAAGCTAAGATATATATTTTTGCAGATAGGATAAACCGTAAACATACACATTAATATGACCGCCGGCGCTAACAACAGCCATGAAGATATAGTTGTTTTCGCTTTGTCCGATAGCCTTTTTCCAGTCAAGTTATCACTCCGTTCTTTTATTTATTGCGATTCACTGAAAAAGGAGCCAGGTTACCGAAAGCTGGCTCCTTTTTCATTAAATTTCTGTTATTCTCTATAGTCCTCCAAAATAGAATCCGCTTTCATTTGCAGTTCCCCCATTGCATCCTCAACAGTCATCTCGCCTGTGATGGCCGCCTGAAGATAATCATTTACCAAAGTCCAGATCTGCTGGCATTCATAAGTTGCGATCTCTGTAACCGCTCCGGCATTCAGCTGATCGAACGCTCCCTGCAATCCCGGTACTTCTTCCATATATTTTTTCAGAGTTTCTGTTTCATAAGCCGCATCAACCGCTGCAAGGTATCCGCATGCAGCACACCAGCGCGCCTGCTGTTCCGGCTCTGTACAGTAACGGATAAACTCCCATGCACCTTTTCTTTCTTCTTCCGAGCAGTCCGGTGACATAAAGAAGTTCTGCCCGCCCGTGGAACTTGTCTGAATCTCAGAGTACGGCATTAATGCAACGCCTACTTCAAAATCTGAATTACCGTAAATATTGGTCAGATTGCCGGATGTATGCTGCATCATTGCAAGCTGTCCCTCAATAAACATGTTCGGCATATCTTCAAAAGCGAGAAGATAATCCGGAACACATTTATGTACATTATGAAGATCTACCCACCACTGGACTGCGTCAATACTTTCCGGCGAATCGAAGAAGGTCTGTGTTCCGTCATCAGAATTGATCTGTCCGCCGTTCTGTGCAGTAAGAATCGTATATGGCCACTGGCTGTGTCCCTGATTTTCACAAAGTCCAAATCCATAGCGCTCTACTTTTCCTGAATCATCTGTTTTCGTTAACAGCTTTGCGTCTTCCACCAGTTCTTCCCATGATGTCGGCGGTGCTTCCGGATCGAGTCCGACTTCTTCAAAAGCATCCTTATTATAATAGAAAATGCATGAGCTTCTGGCAAAAGGAATACTGATCAGCTGGTCATCCAGATAACTATCACGAATAAAGCTGTCAAGGAATCCGTCAATATAAGCTTCTCCATCCTCGTCTGCCGCTACCAGATCATCCAGCGGAGAAATGATGCCCAGAGAATCAAGCATATACTTATAATTGTACGGAGCTACATAAAACTGAGGTAATGTCCCCGCCTGCGCTGCAGCCTGAAGCTTGATAATGTTATCATCATTCGTACCGGTATAGATCATTTCTACATGGTACTGAGGATTTGCTTCATTAAATTCTGAAACAAATGCATCCATTGTCTGTTGGAGAGCTCCGCCTGCAACAATCGCAAAATAGAATTCTAAATCTGTCACATCCTCGGCCATTACCGGAACCGAGCCAAAACTTGTTGCTGCCAATGCAGCCGCTAAAACCATACCCAATACTTTTTTCTTCATCCCTTTTCCTCCTTTAGTGTTTTAATGAACTTCAACTTGATGAAAATATCATATATCTTTTTTCTAAATTTGTCAACTTTTTTCAACATTTTTTGAAATTTTTTTCCATATTTTTTCTGTTTTTTCGTCAAAACATCCTTTGTTTACATTTTTTCAAACAGATTATTGGTAATTTTAACCTATTTACAACACGACATTTCTGAATAATTTTGATATTTTCGAGTTATCTTTTTTTCAATTTATTTCATATTTTTTCATTCTGCAATCTAAAAAAGAATCTCGCAGGCGAGATTCTTCACCTGTGGCGCAGCAGAATAGCTGCCATCTTCCGCTCCACCACAGTACGATAAAAATGGGGCTGCATTTCTGCAACCCCATTTTGTTTCTCTTCTATTCGAATGTCCTGATCTGATTGTAGATTCCCTCTGCATCCAGTCCATATTTATGAAGCAGATCTTTTGCTGCTCCCGACTCGCCGAATTTATCGTACATACCGATCTTCATAACTTTAGTCGGTGCTTTTGCACTCAGGCAATCGCAAACTGCACTTCCCAGACCGCCGATCACAGAATGTTCTTCTACTGTAACGACTTTTCCCGTCTTTTGCGCAGATGCAACGATCAAGTCCTCATCCAGCGGTTTAATTGTATGGATATTGATAACTTCTGCATCGATTCCGTCTTTTGCCAGCATTTCTGCCGCTTCCAGACATTCTGCTACCGGAAGGCCTGTTGCCACAATGGTAAGATCCTTACCTTCGCGAAGAACAACACCTTTTCCGATTTCAAATTTGTAGTCCGGCTTATCATTGATTACCGGAACAGCCAGACGTCCAAAACGAAGGAATACCGGTCCTTCATGCTCTACCGCTGCGCGGACAGCCGCTTTTGCTTCCACATCATCTGACGGACAGATAACTACCATACCCGGAATTGTTCTCATCAGGGCGATATCTTCATTGCACTGATGGCTGGCACCATCTTCACCTACAGAAATGCCTGCATGTGTTGCACCGATTTTTACATTCAGGTGCGGATATCCGATAGAATTACGAACCTGTTCAAAGTTACGTCCTGCTGCAAACATTGCAAAGGAGCTGATGAACGGGATTTTTCCGCAGGTTGCAAGACCTGCTGCAACACCCGTCATGTTACATTCTGCAATACCGCAGTCAATATGGCGTTCCGGGAACACTTTTTTAAATACACCGGTCTTAGTAGCTGCTGCAAGGTCAGCATCAAGCACTACCAGATTCGGATAATCTTTTCCAACTTCAACAAGAGCGTTTCCATAACTGTCTCTGGTTGCGATTTTCTTTACTTCTGACATAATGCTTCACCAATCCTTTCCAAGTCTGCCATAGCAACTGCATATTCTTCATCATTCGGAGCTTTTCCATGCCAGCCGGCCTGTCCTTCCATATAAGAAACGCCTTTGCCTTTCAGAGTCTTCATAACGATAGCTGTCGGCATGCCTTTTGTTTCCTTCGCTTCATCAAAAGCGGCCTTCAGCTGGTCAAAGTCATTTCCGTCTGCCACGTTGATTACATGGAAATTAAATGCCTCAAATTTTTTATCGATCGGATACGGGTTGCAGACATCCTCAACTTTACCGTCGATCTGAAGTCCGTTATTATCAACGATAACTACCAGATTATCCAGTTTTCTTGCGCCTGCAAACATGGCAGCTTCCCAAACCTGGCCTTCCTGAATTTCACCGTCGCCCAGAAGAGTATATACACGATAAGAAGCATCATCCATCTTTCCGGCCAGAGCCATACCTGCTGCTGCAGAAATACCCTGTCCAAGAGAGCCGCTGGACATGTCCACGCCCGGAATATACTGCATACTTGGATGTCCCTGAAGGTAGGAGCCCATCTTACGCAGTGTTGTCAGATCCTCCACCGGAAAATATCCTCTGTTGGCAAGAGTAGAATAAAGTCCCGGAGCTGTATGTCCTTTGGACAATACAAAACGGTCTCTGTCTGCCTTTTTTGGATCTTTCGGATCAATGTTCATCTCTTCAAAATAGAGATATGTAAAAACTTCTGTTGCTGACAGGGACCCACCCGGATGACCTGCCTTAGCGCTGTGAACTGCCGTAACAATTCCCTTACGGATTTCGTTAGCAGTTTTTTGTAACTCTAACTTATTCATGTCGCCCTCCTGATATATGATTTTCTACGATCGCCCTCTCAAAAACTTCGTTTTCTCGATGTTCGCCGCGCTCGTACTTATGGGTTCAGTATAACACAAACGGCGCGAAATGTATACAAATTCCGCACCGCCAAATTGTACTTTTTTATGAATTTTTTTAGTTTTCTTTTTTATTTTCTTACAATTCCGTGCGGCCTTCCAAAGCACGAAGAAGCGTTACCTGATCAATATATTCCAGATCTCCGCCAACCGGAACGCCGCTGGCGATTCTGCTGACTTTAATGCCTGTCGGTTTTATCAGCTTGCTGATATACATAGCCGTAGTCTCCCCTTCAAGGCTGGAGTTGGTGGCAATAATCACTTCATCCACATCTCCCTGAAGACGCTGCATCAATTCTTTCAGCCGAATATCGTCGGGGCCGATTCCCATCATAGGCGAAATAGCTCCGTGAAGCACATGATAAACGCCTTCATATTTTCCCGTCTTTTCATAAGCTGCCAGATCTCTGGTATTTTCCACTACCATGATCGTCTTTGCGTCCCTTTTCGGATTGCTGCAGATAGGGCAGAGTTCGCTGTCAGTCAGCGTACAGCATTGCCTGCAGTACCTTACATTCTGTCTTGCTTCAAGAATCGCTTCCGAAAGACCGCGAACTTCCTCTATAGGACGGTTGATAATGTGAAACGCCAGCCTTTGGGCCGACTTCGCCCCCACGCCGGGCAGCTTTGAAAATTCTTCAATCAACCGGCTGATCTGTTTGCTGTAATATTCCATTAGAACGGAAAACCTCCGCCCAGACCCCCAAGTCCTCCTGTCAGTTTTGCCATAGCAGCACCAGATTCTTCTTCTACCATGCGCAGTGCTTCATTTGCAGCCGCTACGATCAGATCTTCCAGCATCTCGATATCATCCGGGTCTACTACCTCTTCCTTCAATGTCACTTTTTTCACTTCTCTTTTTCCGGAAATAGTCACTTCCACTACTCCGCCGCCGGCAGTTGCCGTAAATTCCTTTTCCTCCAGCGCACGCTGGTTTTCTTCCATCTGCTTCTGCATTTTCTGAGCCTGTTTCATCAGGTTATTCATGTTTCCCGGCATCCCTCCCGGAAATCCTCCTCGTTTTGCCATTTGTCCTTTCCTCCTGTCACCCGTTTATCATATTACATACAATACGCTTAAAAAATATCTGTCGGCGTATCGTCTACTTCCAATTCTATTCCATGAAATGTCTGTCGGATTTTATCCTCCACAGACACTTCCTGCAGGCGAAGGTCGGAGACTTTAATATCATCCTCCAGCATCATTTTTATCTCCACCTGTTTTCCTATTTTCTGTTCAATCAGACTTTCCAGCAATTGTTTCTTTTCCATGTCACGCAGATACGTTTCTCCCAAAAAATCCTGAAAAACCACATACAGAAGATTTTTTTCATCTGCGGGATTATACTGAACCTTTGCCCGTGACAATACCGTGTGAAACCGCCCGTCTGTCTGACTGATAATGCTCTTCCACTGAGCAACTGCACGCTGCAGATCCTCAGATGCCGCTTTTGCCGGCTGTCCTGGAGGGCTGCCTGCCTGTTCCTCCATAAAATTTTCTCCCGCAGTCCGACCCGAAGGCACCTGCATTCCCTGCCGTATCACTACGCCTTCTGCCACCTGTTTTTCCAGCTTGCGGATGCGTTCCAGAAGAGACGTTGTATCTGCTTCCATCTCAGGGCGGCACAGCTTGATAAGCGCCACCTCAAGCGCCAGCCTTTTCTGCGTCTCATACTTCATACGATTTGACAATTCCGAGAAAATACGGATATACCGCATCAGTGCTTCTTCGCGGACCATTCCCGCCTCTTCGCGCAAAAGCTTTAAATTATCCGCAGACATATCCAGCACATCTTCAATATCATCGGATGTTTTCAATAACAAAAGATTTCGCAAATACCATGTAAAATCTGTCACAAATTGTCCAAGTTCCCTGCCCTGCATCACAAGCTCTTCCAGAGAATCCATAAGGCCCCGGATATCTCTTTTGAGAATGCGGCGCAGCAATTTGCTGAACACCTCCGTATCCACCGCTCCCAGCACATCGAGAACCTGTTCATACATGAGTTTCTGTCCGGGATAGAATGCAATACACTGATCCAGCAGGCTTAAGGCATCCCGCAGCGCTCCATCCGCTTTTCTTGCAATATAACGGACTGCTTTTTCCTCCGCTTCCACATGTTCTGCTTCCAGCAGTTCATTCAGACGTTCTTCTATTGTAGCAATTGGAATCCTCTTAAAATCGTATCTCTGGCATCTTGACAGAATTGTCACGGGAAGTTTATGTGCCTCCGTAGTTGCCAGAATAAAAATAACATAAGAAGGCGGTTCTTCCAATGTTTTCAAAAGTGCATTGAAAGCTCCTATGGACAGCATATGAACTTCATCAATAATATAGACCTTGTAGCGTCCTTCTGTAGGAGAATAAGAAACCTCCTCACGGATTTCACGGATATTATCCACACCGTTATTGGAGGCTGCATCAATCTCAATCACATTCATGGAACTGCCCGCCGAAATCGCCTTGCAGGTGGCACATTCATTGCATGGACTCCCATCCACAGGATGCTCGCAGTTCACCGCCTTCGCCATAATCTTGGCTATCGTTGTCTTACCGGTACCCCTTGTACCGCAAAACAGATATGCATGTCCGATACGGTCTGACTTTATTTGATTTTTCAGTGTCTGCACAACTGCGTCCTGACCCTTCACATCTGTGAAGGTGTCAGGACGGAATTTGCGGTATAAAGCAGTATATGACATATTAATCTCCGAAACTTATTCCAATCAGTTTTGCCTCTTTTACAATCTGGTCATCCGGTGATACTGTTTTCAGTTTTCCGGCAACATCGCCCAGAGGCACTTTCTTAGTCTTTCCATTTACGATACCGATCATGTATCCAAAATCGCCGTTAAGAATTGCTTTTGCCCCTGCTGCGCCCAATCTTGTCGAAAGAACACGGTCATACGGGCAGGGGCTTCCGCCTCGCTGTGTATGGCCCGGAACAGTCACACGCACTTCTGTACCGGAGCGTTCCTGAATTGCAGCGGCAATTTCATAAGAAACTGCAGGATACTGATTTTCTTCATTCCACTTTTTAAGTTCTTTTTTGCTCATAGCCGCTTTCTCTTTAGAGATTGCGCCTTCAGCAACTGCAATTACTGTAAATCCTTTGCCGGCTTTTGTTCTCTTATCAATCGCTTCGATAACTTTGTCGATATCATACGGAATTTCCGGAATCAGAATGATATCCGCACCGCCTGCGATACCAGCATACAGACAAAGCTGTCCAACTTTGTGGCCCATAATTTCAACAATAAATACACGGTTATGAGAAGATGCTGTTGTATGGATACAGTCAATTGCATCCGTTGCAATATTTACTGCGCTGTAGAAACCAAATGTCATATCTGTTCCGTAGATATCATTATCGATCGTCTTCGGCATATGAATAATATTCAGCCCTTCCTCGCGAAGCAGGTTTGCCGTTTTCTGTGTACCATTACCGCCCAGAATCACCAGGCAGTCCAGACGCAGTTTATAATAATTCTGCTTCATTGCCTCTACTTTATCAAGACCGTTTTCATCCGGAACGCGCATCATCTTAAACGGCTGTCTGGAGGAACCGATAATTGTGCCTCCGCGTGTCAGGATTCCGGAGAAGTCTTTGCCAGTAAGCAATCGGTAATCTCCGTAAATCAGACCCTTATATCCATTCATGAAACCGTATACTTCCAAATCTTTCACATTTGCAGACAGACCCTTTACAATACCGCGCATTGTTGCATTCAGAGCCTGACAATCCCCACCACTTGTAAGCAAACCAACTCTTAACATCTTCAATACCTTCTTTCCCTGTAATTTGTCATATGGCTTTTGCACTATAGCCAATATTACTTTTACTATACTACATTTTTAATTTTATCTCAATAAATTTTGCAGATTTCTTTGACATGGGACTTGAAATTTGATATACTGCAAATCGTAACTGGCAGTCAGCCGGAAATACTGTTTGATTTGTGGAGAGTTGTCCGAGTGGTTTAAGGTGCGGCTCTCGAAAAGCCGTGTGGCTAATACCCACCGAGGGTTCGAATCCCTTGCTCTCCGCT
>JAUNSC010000068.1 GCA_030539395.1 Eubacteriales bacterium | reverse complement strand
TAAAAAAATCCACGATGGTCTTCAGATAGCGTTCTGCATCTGCTCTGTCATATCCGTGCTCGATGGGCTGAATCAACGCGGCGCAATAAGCACTGACCAGCATGTGCATCTCGTCCCGCTGTACCTCCCGCACAGAGCATCCCCGCGCCTTGCAGTCCTGTAAAAAACACATCATTCTGTCAGTGGCCTGTTCCACCATGTCATGTGCAAAGTTCTCATAAGGAGTGCCTTCCGAGCAGCAAAGCAACAGACGAAAGGCCTTTGGTTGCCGGTACATGACGTCCAGTACCATGCGGGCATCATTGCAGTCTGCTTCAAAATCCCACATAATCTCAGAATCGTCCTGCTCCAGCATATTGTAGCTGGAAGCGATGTGCTTTTCCTTCCAGGCATCCAGCACGTCCACAGCCGGCTGTACCAGTGCCACGAACATATCCTTCTTACTGGCAAAATGGCGGTACAGTGCCGCCGAGGTCATTCCAACTGCGTCAGCTACCGCCTTCACGGATGCCTGCTCAAAGCCCTTCTCCTGGAACTCACGCATGGCCGCTTCAACAATCTTCTCATGGCTGGCAGTCTTGTCACGCGGCATCTCCACCACTCCTTCCTCACACAGGTTGTTAATTTGGTTAGCTAACGTAATTAACTTACATCTTTTTCTGAGATTTGTCAAGTGTCGCTGCTCAAGAAAAAGTGCAGCGGGTCATAAAGATAGTAAAAGCGATGCCTCACAATGATGCTGGTCTTGCCCCGGATTTTCAGAAACTGCTTCAATTATTTCCATGCATATCTTTGATTCATTGTCATAGATACCCTTCCTCCTATCTGTCTGCATGTTGTCACGACTTGAAAAAGATAATTTTGTCACAAAATCTGTGAATCCGGATGATGTCCGCTCTTTTCATGTAACTTTGACAGATATAGCCATTGCTCTGGTTCCGCAGGCAAGGGAAATTCACAAAAACTGGATAGACGACATCACGAGTAAGCTTACCGATCTTAAAAACGAAATTTTCTCAAACTGTTGAAGAAAGCAGCCGATACAGCTAATGAGATAAGCCAATCGTAAAAATGAATAAAAGGCTCCCAGCCGGGACTGCCAAAGCAGTCTGGCTGGGAGCCTTTTATTCATTCGATTGCCTGTTTCGGACAATTCTCCTTACAGTGATAACATCTCATGCATTTTTCTTCATTGATTGTCAGTTCTTTCCTTCCAAGAAGCTTCCAGACCAGCTTTGATACCGCAGCTTTCATTGCATTTCCTCCAGCTTTTCGCTCTTTTTGGCTCTATACAGAAGTGCAATATAAATGAGATCATATACGGTACACAACAAACCACATGCCAGCACTATATAATTCGTAGACATGATACCCATTGTAATCGTGGGAGCCAGAGTTCCGATCCATTTGGCAATTGCCAGCAGCATACTCTGTCCTTTTGTACTCCCTCGCTTTACAAGCATATGGATGAAAGCAATAGACATAATCAGATTCTGCGCAAACGCAGAATACTGTGCGGACAGACGCCCCTCCAGTCCGAATTCTTTCACATAAGCGAATTGTACAAAGAACATTGCCGCTATCCCAAGGATGGTCCACAGGTAAAACAACGCGTCACTGTCGGCCTCATGATGTTTCCTGCCATATTTAAAATACAGTGCAAGAATTACCACATCCAGGCAAAACCATAAAACATTTACAATTCCCTGAACACCGCCTCCTGCCCGCAGGTCATAGTATGTATAAATTCCCTCCCAGGTAATATTTAAGGCCAGCGCCCAGAATGGCATCGCATATGTTTTGTCTTTCAAAGCAAGCCTGATACACTCTTCATAGACAATACACCAGCAAATACCGCTTAACAAAGTTAAAAACATCTCCATTATTTACATCTCCTTTTCTTTGACACTTGTCAATGTTTGCTATATAATACGAACAGATTTCATCAATGTCAATGCTTTGAAATGAACTTGTACAAAATGGAGATTATGTCAATGTATGAAGGAAATAACCCTACAGCCTTAAATTCCAGAGAATGGCTGATCAATGCACTCCTTACTCTTATGAAAACAAAACCCTATTCAAAGATTACCGTAAAAGATATCTGCCAGAAAGCTGATTTATCACGTCAGACATTTTACAATTTCTTTGAAACGAAAGATGATATCATTCTTTTTTGTATAAAGAAATGCTATCTGGAGATGATGGATGAACTGAAAGTAAAATCACCGCTTTCACTTTCTGATATCACGGAAGAATTAGTAAAAACATTCCACAAGAATCAGAATATGATCCATTTAATGATATCGCAAAATCTGGAATACCTTCTTGAGTTCGAGCTTGCCTCAGTCATTCAGATTTTTGCAGAACAAGTAAATCCCGAGATCAGCGGTGGCGCCTATAAATATGGAACAGCCTTTCTCACTGGTGCGATTGCCCACACAGTCATATACTGGTTTAAAGACCCTCAGCCAATTCCACCAGAACAATTAGCCGGACTCTTGACGAACATTCTGTCAAGTAATTATTATGTGATTAAAGATAAAATATAAATCCTCTTGTCTACATATTTTGTACTTGTGCCTCTTTCAACTGTCGGTGAATCCGGACAGCGAAGAAAACTGTAACAAGTGTTGTCAACGGCTGGAAAGTACAGGAACTTTTACTAAAGAGTACAGGGTTTCGTCCCGTGATATCCACTTTTCCAATCACCACGGAATAAAACCCTGTTTTCTGTTTACCCCACCTGGAGTAAAATTTTCAATTCACATCTAATTATCCATAAAAACACACGTCCGTTTTTCCAAAATCTCGGAAAATTAACGTTTCTTGACAAGAAGCGCCACAGTCTCAATGTTCCCTTAGATTGGGATTTCTATGAAATTTTTTATTGCCCTCTTGTTCATAGCAACATCCCCCATAAATTCTATTTTTCCTGGTAAGTTTCATATTTTAGTAATTGTCCTCCGCTTTTCCTTGAAGCCTCTGCAAGAAAAACTATTTTATGTCCAACCATAGAATCTCTTAATGTGGTGCAGCAAGTAGATGGACGTTTACCACGCAGCACAGCAATGAAGTCCCTTATAATAGCCTGATCTCCATTCCCATGGGCATTTCCCTGCTGTGCTTCAGAGACATCAACTATGCGGCTTATTCGTCCACCCGGTTTCTCCGGAGCAATCGTATGCACTGTGAAACATTCTTCCTCAAAAGTCCCGATAATTTCACCTTTTGTTCCAGTAATATGAATATTTCTTCCTGAAGCAGATGCGCCTCCATTCATAGAAAATGTACCTGTTGCTCCATCTGCAAACTGAATTAAAACCGATTGATGATCAACGATTTTCAGATTACAGCGATAAACACAACGGCTAAATGGATTGCTCACATCGCTGAGCAGTTTTTCTTTTTCTTCATCTGCAGGATTCTCTATCCCGCTGTCATGCCAGATATTATTTGCCCATCGCTGCGGATTCTCTATATACAGTCGTTTCGCAGAATATATGCATTCATGCTCAACCGGACAGTTAATCATACAGTGTGTACCTGCCTTTTCCGGTGCCATCCCAGGATGAAACTGAATAACAGAACCCACGCTTGAAACAGTATCCGGTAAATTACCATTCATTAGCCAGGCCATGATATCAAGGTCATGACTGCATTTTGACAAAAGCATACCCGAACCGCAGATTGCAGGAGAAGCATACTTTCCACGCACATATGATACAGACTCATGGAAATAACTAACCTGTTCATTCATTTGGATATTTATGACTTTACCGATCGCTCCGCTTCTAAGCACTTTTTGTATTTCTCTATAAAAAGGGGCATAGCGGAGTACATGACAGACCATGACAATTCGCCCGGTTTCATTCGCGCACTGAAGCAGCCTGTCTGCTTCGCTCTGGTTAACAGCAAAAGGTTTTTCCAATAACACATCATAGCCCTGCTCAAGCAGAGGTACTGTTGTTTCCACATGCAAAGAATCCATAGTACCATTTATCACCGCATCTGCATATTTGGGAACAGAAACCAGCTCTTCAACAGAGTGAAAACAATGATAGTCAGGGATATGAAATAACTCCTGTGCATCATGGATTCTATCCATATTTACATCTACAACTCCAACCACACGGAACCATTCAGGATGCTTCAAAGATTCTTTTGCGTAAATCATTGCCCTTGCCCCCATGCCCACTACAATCACTTTTATTGGCTTTTCCATAAAAAATTCACCCTTTGCATAAAATTTTATAGTTCAATTCCTCATACATGCTACATTATCGCAATTATAAATGTTAGTGTATAATTATCATTGGCAGAAATAGGAATTATCCCTAAAATAAAAAGG